>NZ_JBEOPT010000001.1:0-628447 GCF_040310325.1 Pseudomonas sp. HY7a-MNA-CIBAN-0227
ATGGAGCAGTCTGGTAGCTCGTCGGGCTCATAACCCGAAGGTCGTCGGTTCAAATCCGGCTCCCGCAACCAAACATCGAAAAAGGCTACTCGAAAGAGTGGCCTTTTTTGTGCGCATCTACTTTACCTTCGCAGTCGCCCCCTCCCTTCTTGTCCTACAAAAAACCTTACCCATCGAGCACTTACCGCTCGTAGATGACAATCACCGACTAATTCGCACTTATTTGACCCATCCACCAATTAACGGTTGACACCTCGCCGCTGCTCTGTAGAATGCCGCCACACAGACGCGGGATGGAGCAGTCTGGTAGCTCGTCGGGCTCATAACCCGAAGGTCGTCGGTTCAAATCCGGCTCCCGCAACCAAACATCAAAAAAGGCTACTCGAAAGAGTGGCCTTTTTTGTATCCGGTGAAAAAGTTCTTTTGAAACAATGGCATGGCATCCTTCATGAAACCGGATGCGGTTTGTGGAGTCCATTCCATAGCAAGCTATGCTGACTACTCTCTAAGACTAATGCGCGCTGTCGCCGGACCCGGTGAACCGCGTTAATATTTGTAATTATTTTGTCCATAGGGATTGGTAACTTGGCTGGATACCCCCATCCTGTCGCGCACAATCCACGAGGTGATTGATGCGCGCCAACTCGTCTGAACCACAAGACACTGTCACAGCGACACAACCGATCCCCCCCACCCGTTTGCGCTGGCTGGATCTGTTGAGCAAGTACCGCCACCCCATAGGATTGGCTGTCACGCTGTTGCTGTTCACGATTGCCTTGATTGCCTGTCGCCACCTGCTGCTTGAGCTGGACCTGTACGCACTGCATGACTCAATCCTGCAAGTGCCCAAGCCTTCCCTGCTGGGTGCATTCGCCGCCGCTATCGCCGGCTTTATTATTCTATTGGGCTACGAGTTTTCCGGCGCCCGCTATGCCGGTGTGAAGCTGCCCGCTAAAACATTGGCCTACGGCGGCTTTACCGCATTCGCCATCGGCAATGCCATTGGCCTGTCGATGTTGTCGGGTGGTTCGGTGCGTTACCGGCTGTATGCGCGGCACGGCATCGGCGCTTCAGAAGTTGCCCGTATGACGGTGTTCGCCAGCCTGGCCCTGGGTTGCGCCCTGCCCCCGCTGGCCGCCCTGGCCACCCTGAGCAACTTGCCCGCCGCCTCTAATGCGCTTCATTTACCCGCCAGCCTGCTCGGCGGTATTGCCGGCGCCGTTCTGCTGTTGTCGGTAGCGCTGTGCATCGGTATTTATCGCCGCCGGCTGGCGGAGCAACCTTATCCAGACAACCTGCTGGTCAAGGTCGGACGCCGCACCCTGCGCCTGCCCGGCCGCCGCCTGACTTTCCTGCAATTGATCATCACCGCCCTGGACGTCGCCGCTGCCGCCACCGTGTTGTATCTGTTGCTGCCGGAAGCACCACCCTTTGGTCCGTTCCTGCTGGTTTACCTGCTGGCCCTCGCCGCCGGCGTACTTAGCCATGTACCGGGTGGTGTAGGGGTTTTTGAAGCGATTCTGCTGGCGGCCTTCGCCGACAAGCTCGGTGCAGCGCCATTGGCCGCCGCCCTGCTGCTGTACCGGATGATCTATGTGGTGCTGCCGCTGTTGATCGCCTGCGTATTCCTGCTGGTCAATGAAGCCCAGCGCCTATTCCAGACGCAACAAAGCCTGCGGGTCGCTTCGGGCCTGGCCGCACCGGTTTTGGCGGTACTGGTTTTTTTGTCCGGCGTGGTACTGCTGTTCTCCGGCGCCACCCCGGAAATCGACTCACGCCTGGAAAACATCGGCTTCCTGATTCCCCACCGTCTGATTGACGCCTCGCACTTCGGCGCCAGCCTGATCGGCGTGCTCTGTCTGTTGCTGGCCCAGGGCCTGCGTCGACGTTTGTCGGCGGCCTGGATGCTGACCATGGTGCTGTTGCTGGTGGGCGCCCTGCTCTCCCTGCTCAAGGGCTTCGATTGGGAAGAAGCCAGTCTGATGACCATGACCGCCGTGCTGCTGGCCATCTTTCGACGCTCCTTCTATCGCGCCAGCCGCCTGACCGAACTACCGTTCTCGCCGTTGTACCTGGTGGCCAGCGTCTGCGTGCTCGGTGCTTCTATCTGGCTATTGCTGTTTGCTTATCAGGACGTACCTTACAGCCATCAGCTGTGGTGGCAGTTCACCCTCGACGCCAACGCCCCGCGTGGCCTGCGCTCGCTGCTGGGCGCCGCCGTAGTACTGGTGATTGTTTCGTTGACCTGGCTGCTGCGCACCGCACGCCCGGTGATCCACCTGCCGACACCCGACGAACTGGAGCGCGCCACCAAAATCCTGATGGCTTCGGCGCAACCCGACGGTGGCCTGGCGCTGACCGGTGACAAGGCGCTGCTGTTTCACCCCAATGACGAGGCGTTCCTGATGTACGCCCGTCGCGGCCGCAGCCTGGTGGCCCTCTATGATCCGATCGGCCCCACCCAGCCACGGGCCGAGATGATCTGGCAGTTCCGCGACCTGTGTGACATTCACCACGCGCGCCCGGTGTTCTATCAGGTCCGTGCCGAGAACCTGCCTTACTACATGGACATCGGTCTGACCGCGATCAAGCTGGGCGAAGAAGCCCGGGTCGACCTGAAACGCTTTGACCTGGAAGCCAAGGGCAAAGAGATGAAAGACCTGCGCTACACCTGGAACCGAGGGACCCGGGACGGCCTGTCCCTGGAGATCTTTGATCCGGGCCAGGCGCCGATGGATGAGCTGAAAGTCATCTCCGACGCTTGGCTGACCGGCAAGAACGTGCGGGAAAAAGGCTTTTCCCTGGGACGATTCAGTAACGACTATCTCAAGCACTTTCGCATCGCGATCATTCGCTTCGAAGGGCACCCGGTGGCCTTCGCCAACTTGCTTGAGACGTATAGCCATGACCTGGCCAGCCTCGACCTGATGCGCGCCCACCCCGACGCGCCGAAACTGACCATGGAGTTCATGATGGTCGGCCTGATTCAGCATTATAAGAACCATGGCTACGGCCGCTTCAGCCTCGGCATGGTGCCGTTGTCGGGCCTGCAACCACGTCGTGGCGCGCCCCTGACCCAACGCCTGGGCTCGATGGTGTTCCGCCGTGGCGAGCAACTGTATAACTTCCAAGGTTTACGCCGCTTCAAAGACAAGTTCCAGCCCGACTGGGAACCCCGTTACATGGCCGTGCCCGCAGGACTTGATCCGCTGGTGGCACTGGCCGATACCGCCGCCCTGATTGCGGGTGGCTTGACTGGATTGGTGAAACGCTGATGATTCGACGCTCCTGGCGGTATGTATTGGCCTTTGTAGTGCTGCTCGCCCTAGTCTTGGGTGGCGGCTATTGGTTCTGGAACCGCCCTGCCCCGCAGCCGACCCTGGAGCAGTTGCCCCAGGCCGACGGTTCGGTCATGACCCGCGTAACACCGAGCACCACACCGAAAGCACGGGTAGCCGTCGCGGTGATGGCCGACGAAACCCTTACCGACAATCAACTGATCGCTCTCAGCCAGGGCGGCGCCGCACAGATCGTCCAGGTGATCCTGCCCAAGGACGACTGCAAGCTGCAGGAACAAGCCCTGCAAACCGCCCTGAGCCAGCTCAAGGGCCCGGCGACACTCGTCAGCGGCATCGGCCCTGGCGCAGCGCTAGCCTGGCGCTGGCTGGCCGTGCAGAACGACGACAAGGCCAATGCCATCTCCGTCGGCTTCGCCCTGGTCCAGGAAGGCTGCAAGGACCCGCTACCCAAGACTGCCGCCCACGGCAGCTGGCTGGTGGCGTGGAACGACAACCCTGACGATGAAAGCGCCAGTTTCGTACGCGATACACCGCGTGCCACCACCAGTATCAGCGACTACGACATTCACTACCCGCAAGTACTGAACAACGAACTGCGCAAGCAATTGGTCGGTTCGGACAACGGCGGTCTGGCGATCCCGGTGGTGGAAGTACCTGCCGGCCAGACCAAGGACACCGTCACGCTGTTCCTGTCTGGCGATGGCGGCTGGCGCGACCTGGACCGCGACGTGGCCGGGGAAATGGCCAAGATCGGCTACCCAGTGGTTGGCATCGACACCTTGCGTTACTACTGGCAGCACAAAACCCCGGAACAGAGCGCCAAAGACCTCGGCGAACTGATGCAGCACTACCGGCAGAAATGGGGCACCAAGCGCTTCGTGCTGACCGGCTACTCATTCGGCGCCGACGTCTTGCCGGCCATCTACAACCGCCTGCCGCAAGCCGAGCAGCAGCGGGTCGACGTAATCATCCTGCTGGCCTTTGCCCGTACCGGCAGCTTCGAAATCGAAGTCGAAGGCTGGTTGGGTAATGCCGGCAAAGAAGCAGCCACCGGCCCGGAAATGGCCAAGCTGCCGGCAGCCAAGGTGGTGTGCATCTACGGCGCCGAAGAAGTCGACGAGAGCGGCTGCACCGACAAGACCGCCGTGGGCGAAGCCATGAAACTGCCGGGCGGCCATCACTTCGACGAGAACTACCCGGCTCTGGCCCAGCGCCTGGTGGATATCATAGAGAAGCGCCAGGGCAAGACCGAGTAACCCGAAACCGGGAATGCACTCGCAGCCCCACAAAAAAGCCCCCGCTGCCGCAAGGCAACGGGGGCTTTTTGTTGGGCTTACATTTCTACCTGGGTACCCAACTCGATCACCCGGTTCACCGGTAGCTTGAAGAAGCGCAGGTTGCCGTTGGCGTTCTTGAGCATGAAGGCGAACAGCCCTTCGCGCCAACGGGCCATGCCTTCAAGCTTGGAGGCGATGACCGTCTCGCGGCTGAGGAAGTAGGTGGTGCGCATCGGACTGAAGTCCAGGTCGTCCAGATGGCACAGTTTCAGCGCCTCGGGCACGTCCGGCTCATCGACGAAACCAAAGTGCAGGATCACCCGGAAGAAGCCCTCGCCGTAGGAGTCGACTTCAAAGCGGCGCTGGGCCGGCACACGCGGGATGTCTTCGTAGACCACCGTCAATAACACCACCTGCTCATGCAGCACCTGATTATGCAGCAGGTTATGCAGCAAGGCGTGAGGCACGGCATCAGGTCGCGCCGTCAGGAACACCGCGGTGCCCTGCACTCGATGAGGAGGCTGTACCTGGATACTGCTGATAAAGATCGGCAGCGGTAGCCCGCCTTCATCCAGACGGTCCACCAACAGCTCTTTGCCGCGCTTCCAGGTGGTCATCAGGATAAACAGCACAATCCCCGCAAGAACAGGGAAGGCACCACCCTGGAGGACCTTCGGCACGTTGGCGGCAAAGAACAGCCCGTCTACCAGCAGGAAACCGACCAATACAGGGATTGCCAGGACCGGTGGCCATTTCCACAGCAGCAGCATCACCGCCGACACCAGAATGCTAGTGATCAACATGGTGCCGGTCACCGCCACACCGTACGCCGATGCCAACGCGGTAGACGACTCGAAGCCCAGCACCAGCAGGATCACCCCGACCATCAGCGACCAGTTCACCGCGCCAATATAGATCTGGCCCTGTTCGGCGCTGGACGTGTGCTGGATATGCATACGCGGAATGTAACCCAACTGAATCGCCTGACGGGTCAGGGAGAATGCACCGGAAATCACTGCCTGAGATGCGATCACCGTAGCCAGTGTCGACAGGCCCACCAGCGGAATCAGCGCCCAACTTGGCGCCAGCATATAGAACGGGTTGCGTGCCGCTTCAGGGTTTTCCAGTAACAACGCGCCCTGGCCAAAGTAGTTGAGCACCAATGCCGGCAGCACCAGCGCGAACCAGGCCCGAGCAATCGGCTTGCGGCCGAAGTGGCCCATGTCGGCGTACAAGGCTTCAGCGCCGGTCAGCGCCAGCACCACAGCACCGAGGATCGCCACGCCCATGCCCGGATGGACGATAAAGAAACGCACCCCCCATACCGGGTTCAGCGCATTGAGCACCTCGGGGTGTTGGACGATCCCATGAATGCCCAAGCCGGCCAGCACCAGAAACCACAGCACCATCACCGGCCCAAACAGCTTGCCGATGCGGTCGGTGCCATGTTTCTGGATCAGGAACAGCCCGACCAGTACCACCAGCGACAACGGCACCACCCAACGCTCAATACCGTCAAAGGCCAGCTCCAGGCCTTCTACCGCTGACAGCACCGAGATTGCCGGGGTGATCATGCTGTCGCCGTAAAACAGCGCTGCACCAATCAGGCCGAGAATCACCAGCACCGAACGCAATCGCGGATAAGGTGCCGCTGCCCGCCGGGCCAGCGCCGTCAGGGCCATGATACCGCCCTCGCCCTGGTTGTCGGCCCGCAGGATAAACAATACGTACTTGATCGAAACGACCCAGATCAGCGACCAGAAAATCAGCGCCAGAATCCCGAAGACACCGTCATGATTAACCTGAACCCCGTACGCCCCGGAAAACACCTCTTTAAGGGTGTAGAGCGGGCTGGTGCCGATATCCCCGTAGACCACCCCGACTGCCGCCACCAGCATACCGATCGGCTTTGCGTTGGATTGCTCGGCACCTGCTGCCTGACTACTTGCCTGACCCATCAATCACTCCTGCCCTTGACCTAAGGCCTTTTATAAACAGCGCGCCTATGTACGGGCACCTAAGCTGTCCACAGAATGCGCTGTTTTACTTCTAGTTACAGACGATTTGTTGACCACCCAGATTCATCCAAGTGCAACGGCGCGAAGCATAGCGCAGCACTCGTCGCATTTCCCTGCATAAAGCTGGTCAAGTGCGTTGCCCGTCGCTAGAATTGCGCACTTTTTGATCAGAGGCGCATCAAGCGCCCGTCCGCCGCCTTGTCGTGCACGACTGGCAGCGTCATTCAATACCGAGGTTAGACATGTCCACCACCATCGCAAAGGCCAACCCCAAGGTTGGCTTTGTATCCCTGGGTTGCCCAAAGGCCCTGGTCGACTCCGAGCGCATTCTCACGCAACTGCGCATGGAAGGTTATGACATCGTGTCCACCTACCAGGACGCCGACGTGGTGGTGGTCAACACCTGCGGCTTTATCGACTCGGCCAAGGCTGAGTCTTTGGAAGTGATCGGTGAAGCCATCAAGGAAAACGGCAAGGTCATCGTCACCGGCTGCATGGGCGTGGAAGAAGGCAACATTCGCAACATACACCCCAGCGTGTTGGCCGTAACCGGCCCGCAGCAGTACGAGCAAGTGGTCAACGCCGTGCACCAAGTAGTGCCGCCGCGCCAGGATCACAACCCGTTGATCGACCTGGTACCGCCTCAAGGCATCAAGCTGACCCCGCGCCACTACGCATACCTGAAGATTTCCGAAGGCTGCAACCACAGCTGCAGCTTCTGCATCATCCCGTCGATGCGCGGCAAGCTGGTCAGCCGCCCAGTGGGCGACGTGTTGGACGAGGCCCAGCGTCTGGTCAAGTCTGGCGTCAAAGAGTTGCTGGTGATCTCCCAGGACACTAGCGCCTACGGCGTCGACGTCAAGTATCGCACCGGTTTCTGGAACGGCGCGCCGGTGAAAACCCGCATGACCGAACTGTGTGAAGCCTTGAGCAGCCTAGGCGTGTGGGTGCGCCTGCATTACGTCTACCCGTACCCACACGTTGACGAACTGATCCCGCTGATGGCCGCCGGCAAGATCCTGCCGTACCTGGACATCCCGTTCCAGCACGCCAGCCCGAAAATCCTCAAGGCCATGAAACGCCCGGCCTTCGAAGACAAGACCCTGGCGCGGATCAAGAACTGGCGCGTAATCTGCCCGGAACTGATCATTCGCTCCACCTTCATCGTCGGCTTCCCCGGCGAGACCGAAGAAGACTTCCAGTACCTGTTGAACTGGCTGACCGAAGCCCAACTGGACCGCGTTGGTTGCTTCCAGTACTCGCCGGTGGAAGGCGCCCCGGCCAACCTGCTGGACGCGGCGATTGTTCCGGATGAGGTCAAGCAAGACCGTTGGGAGCGTTTCATGGCCCATCAACAGGCCATCAGCTCGGCGCGCCTGCAACTGCGCATTGGCAAGGAAATCGAAGTGCTGATCGACGAAGTCGACGAACAAGGCGCAGTCGGCCGCTGCTTCTTCGATGCCCCGGAAATCGACGGTAACGTATTTATCAATGATGCCAGCGGCCTCAAGCCCGGTGACAAGGTCTGGTGCACGGTCACCGATGCCGACGAGTACGACTTGTGGGCTGAAAAGCGCGGCTAATTTTGCAAGCATGGTGTGAAAAATTGAAAAGCCCTGCTCTTTGACAAGATGCGGGGCTTTTTTAGGTCTATCGTATTGCCATCAGTGCCAATCATTGGCAAGGGGCTGCGGGCATGCGTCAGCATTCGGTTATCCATACACCTAAATCCAGCGATTATCAGGAGTTGACCCGCATCTGGGAGGCATCGGTGCGCGCTACCCATGACTTTCTGCCGGACAGTTACATCGAGCTGCTGAAAAACCTGGTGCTGACCCGCTACCTGGATGCAGTGATGCTGATCTGCACCAAGGACTCGCGCCAGCGCATCACCGGTTTCGCCGGAGTGGCGGTGGGCAAGGTCGAGATGCTGTTCATTGATCCGCAACACCGCGGGCAAGGCCTGGGCCGACAGTTGCTGCGCTATGCCATTGAGTCAATGAATGCCGAGGAACTGGACGTCAACGAACAGAACCCGCAAGCCCTGGGTTTCTACTTCAAACAGGGTTTCGAAGTGATCGGACGTACGGAGCATGACGGTATGGGGCAACCTTATCCGTTGTTGCACATGCGTTTGCGCCAGGATCAGCAACAGGCCCGCCGAGGCTAAATGAAATGGAGCCGGGATTAACCGGCGCCACACAGGTACAATAGCTGCCCCCTTTTGCTACGGCCCATGTCATGACTGACCCCACACGCCTCTCCAAACGCCTCATCGAACTGGTCGGCTGCTCCCGTCGGGAGGCTGAGCTGTTTATCGAAGGCGGCTGGGTCTCGGTGGATGGCGAAGTGATCGACGAGCCGCAGTTCAAAGTCACGACGCAAAAGATCGAGCTTGATCCAGAAGCCAAGGCCACGGCCCCTGAACCGGTGACGATCCTGCTGCATGCACCGACGGGTGTAGATGCCGAAAGCGCGATGCAGACCATCAGCGCCGAGACCCTCTCCGAAGAACACCGCTACGGTAAACGGCCGCTCAAGGGGCACTTTCTGCGCCTGAGCGCCAGTTCCGACCTGCAAGCCAATGCCAGCGGCCTGCTGGTGTTTACCCAGGACTGGAAAATCCTGCGCAAACTGACGGCCGATGCCAACAAGATCGAACAGGAATACGTGGTGGAAGTGTCCGGCGACATGGTTGCCCATGGCCTGAACCGCCTAAACCATGGCATGACTTACAAAGGCAAGGAGTTGCCAGCGGTGAAAGCCAGTTGGCAGAACGAGAACCGCCTGCGCTTTGCGTTGAAAAATCCGCAACCGGGTGTGATTGCCTTGTTCTGCGAAGCCGTTGGCCTGAAGGTCGTCGCCATTCGACGCATCCGCATTGGCGGAGTCTCCATCGGCAAGGTGCCGGTGGGCCAATGGCGCTATCTGTCCGGCAAAGAGAAGTTTTAACCCCTCTCTTTTTTGCCTCCGAACCTCTCGACACCGCCTTCCTGGGCGGTGTTCACAGTTGAATGACCAGGATTGCCCACATGATTCACAACGACGTACTGCGCAGCGTGCGCTACATGCTCGACATCAACGACAACAAAGTTGTCGAGATCATCAAACTCGGCGGCATGGACGTTACCAAGGAAGACCTGCTCACCTACCTCAAAAAGGACGAGGAAGAAGGCTTCGTGTTCTGCCCGGACGAAGTCATGGCCCATTTCCTCGATGGCCTGGTGATCTTCAAGCGTGGCAAGGATGAAAGCCGTCCACCGCAGCCAATCGACCTGCCGATAACCAACAACATTATCCTGAAGAAACTGCGTGTGGCCTTCGAACTGAAGGAAGACGACATGCACGCGATCCTCAAGGCCTCCGAGTTCCCGGTGTCCAAGCCTGAGCTGAGCGCGCTGTTTCGCAAGTTCGGCCACACCAACTACCGCACCTGTGGCGATCAGTTGCTGCGCAACTTCCTCAAGGGCCTGACGCTGCGCGTGCGCACCTGATTGATGGGCTTGCGGCGGCCTTCGGGCCCCGCAGGCAGGCATGACCCTCCATTCCGTTAAAAAATAGTGGCTCCGCTTCCAGCGGCTGGCGACTAGGGTGAGTCCTCTCCCCTTTCGCTCAGGATCGCCCATGCACCCTTACTTCTCCCTGCAAGGCCGCACCGCCCTGGTGACCGGCGGCACCCGTGGTATCGGCAAGATGATCGCCAAGGCCTTTGTCGATGCCGGCGCCATTGTCTACGTCTGCGCCCGTGACGCCGAGGCCTGCGAGCAAACCGCAATCGAGTTGAGTACTTTTGGTGAGTGCCATGGTTTGGCCGCCAACCTGGCCCATGAAGAAGGTGTCGAACGATTGGCAGCGCACCTGGGCGAGCGAATCGGCCAGTTGGATATTCTGGTCAATAACGCCGGCACCACCTGGGGCGCACCGCTGGAAAGCTACCCGGTAAAGGGTTGGGAAAAGGTAATGCAATTGAACGTGACTTCGGTGTTCAACTGCATCCAGCAATTGCTGCCACTGCTGCGCAAGGCGGGGTCGGCGGCCAACCCGGCGCGGATCATCAATATCGGCTCGGTCGCCGGGATCTCCTCGTTTGGCGAGCAGGCATATGCCTATGGGCCAAGTAAGGCTGCCCTACACCAGCTGTCGCGGATTCTGGCGCGGGAGTTGGTGAGCCAGCACATCAACGTCAATGTGATCGCCCCAGGGCGTTTTCCGAGCAAGATGACTCAGCATATCGGCAACGATGAGCAGGCCCTGGCTGAAGACACGGCGCTGATCCCAATGAAGCGCTGGGGCCGTGAGGAAGAGATGGCGGCGCTGGCGATCAGTCTGGCGAGCACGGCCGGTGCCTATATGACCGGCAATATTATTCCGCTGGATGGCGGGTTCAGTCTCTGAAGCCGGCGGCTCGGGTTATCATGCCCGCCTCACCCCGCTTCGACCCCAGACCATGACCTACAGTGTTTCGCCCGTCGGCTTCGTCCGTTCCTGCTTTAAGGAGAAGTTCGCCATTCCCCGCCAACCGCAACTGGCCCCCGCCGCCCGTGGCGTTCTGGAGCTGGTGGCGCCGTTCGATCAGGGGCAAGCGGTACAAGGCCTGGAGCAGGTCAGTCATGTGTGGTTGCTGTTCCTGTTCCACCAGGCGCTGGAAGACAAACCCCGGCTGAAAGTCCGCCCGCCGCGCCTGGGCGGCAACAAGTCCATGGGGGTATTTGCTACCCGCGCTACCCATCGGCCCAACGGTATTGGGCAATCGGTGGTCAAACTGGACAAGGTGGAAGCCAATCGCCTGTGGATATCCGGCATCGACCTGCTGGACGGTACGCCGGTTCTCGACATCAAGCCTTATGTGCCCTACGCCGACATTATCGATACAGCGACCAATAGCATCGCCAGCGCTGCGCCGCAGCTGATTCCCGTGCAATGGCTGAAGTCTGCCCTGCAACAGGCACACGACCATGCTCAGCGCCTTGACGAGCCATTGGTGGCGTTGATTGAACAGTGTCTGGCGCAAGACCCACGGCCGGCGTACCAGGTTCCCACGTCAGAGCGGGAGTATGGCGCGCAGTTCTGGGATGTGGATGTGCGTTGGCACTATCCAGAGGCTGGGATGATTTGTGTGTTGGAAGTGGTCGCGGCCGAGTAAACCCCGGAAACGAAAAAGCCCGCGTTGCCTGGGAAGGCAACGCGGGCTTTTTCATGTACGACTCTCGCGCCTACAAGTGACCCGAAGTCACTTCTCGACGAATGCACGCTCGATCAAGTAGTCACCCGGATCACGCATCCGTGGCGAAACTTTCAGGCCGAAGCTGTTCAATACTTCGCTGGTCTCATCAAGCATGCTCGGGCTACCGCACAGCATGGCGCGGTCGTCCTGGGGGTTGATCGGAGGCAGGCCAATGTCTCTGAACAGCTTGCCGCTGCGCATCAGGTCGGTCAGGCGGCCTTCGTTCTCGAACGGCTCGCGAGTCACGGTTGGGTAGTAGATCAACTTGTCACGCAGGGCCTCGCCGAAGAATTCGTTCTGCGGCAGGTGCTCGGTGATGAATTCACGGTAAGCGACTTCGTTGACGTAACGTACGCCGTGGCACAGGATCACTTTTTCAAAGCGCTCGTAGGTTTCCGGGTCCTGGATCACGCTCATGAACGGTGCCAGGCCGGTACCAGTGCTGAGCAGGTACAAATGTTTGCCCGGCTTCAAATCGTCCAGCACCAGGGTGCCAGTCGGTTTTTTGCTGACGATGATCTCGTCGCCTTCCTTCAAATGCTGCAATTGGGAAGTCAGCGGGCCATCCGGGACCTTGATGCTGAAGAACTCCAGATGCTCTTCCCAGTTCGGGCTGGCAATGGAGTAAGCGCGCATGAGCGGGCGGCCGTTGGGTTGTTGCAGGCCGATCATCACGAACTGACCGTTCTCGAAGCGCAGGCCCGGATCACGGGTGCACTTGAAGCTGAACAGAGTGTCGTTCCAGTGATGAACACTGAGGACACGCTCGTGGTTCATGTTGCTCATGTACGGGGGACTCCTGGAAATTTGTCTGCACCAATAGATGCGCAATTGCACAGCATTCTAATGGCGGTGACAATATCTGTTAACTGGATTATTAAGATAAGGGTTATCGGTTATATAGATATGCGATTTACTCTACGTCAACTGCAAGTCTTCGTCGCCGTCGCCCAGCAGGAAAGCGTCTCGCGCGCTGCTGGCCTTCTGGCCTTATCCCAATCCGCCGCCAGCACCTCAATCACCGAGCTGGAGCGTCAATCCAGCTGCCAATTGTTCGATCGCGCCGGCAAACGCCTGAGCCTCAATGCCCTCGGGCACCAGCTTCTGCCTCAGGCCGTGGCCCTTCTGGACCAGGCCAAGGAGATCGAAGACCTGCTCAACGGCAAGTCCGGCGTTGGCTCCCTGGCTGTCGGCGCCACGCTGACCATCGGCAATTATCTCGCCACGCTGCTGATCGGTAGCTTCATGCAGCAGCACCCCGAGAGTCAGGTGAAGCTGCATGTGCAGAACACTGCACATATTGTGCATCAGGTTGCGCATTACGAAATTGATCTGGGTCTAATCGAAGGTGATTGCAGCCACCCGGACATCGAGGTGCAAACCTGGGTCGAAGACGAACTAGTGGTGTTCTGCGCCCCACAGCATCACTTGGCCCTGCGCGGCCAGGCGAGCATGAAAGAGTTGACTCAGGAGGCCTGGATCCTGCGCGAACAAGGCTCCGGTACCCGCCTGACCTTCGACCAGGCCATGCGTCATCACCGCAGCGCCTTGAATATTCGCCTGGAACTGGAACACACCGAGGCCATAAAGCGCGCAGTGGAGTCGGGACTGGGGATTGGCTGCATTTCCCGGCTGGCGCTGCGCGATGCATTTCGCCGCGGAAGCCTGGTACCAGTGGAAACCCCGGACCTGGACCTGGCGCGGCAGTTCTACTTCATCTGGCACAAGCAGAAGTACCAGACCTCAGCAATGCGTGAGTTTCTGGAACTGTGCCGCGCCTTCACCGCCGGGATTCAGCGCAGCGACGAGATCGTGCTGCCGAGTATTGCCTGACTTTTGTCAGATCAGAATCACGGCCCACACGGCCGTGATCATGGTCAACGCCACGAACTGCGCCGCGCTGCCCATGTCCTTGGCGTTCTTCGACAAGGGGTGGCGATCCAGGGAAATCCGATCAATCGCCGCCTCTACTGCCGAGTTGAGCAATTCGACGATCAGCGCCAACAGGCAGACCGCAATTAGCAGCGCACGCTCTACACGACTGACATTCAGAAAGAAACTCAACGGAATCAGGATGACGTTGAGCAGCACCAACTGACGAAACGCCGCCTCGCCGGTGAACGCCGCACGCAGGCCATCGAACGAGTAACCGCTGGCGTTAAGGATACGTTTTAGACCGGTTTGACCTTTGAAAGGCGACATAGAGTAGGCAACTGAACAAAAAGGAGTGGGGAAGCTAGAGCACGCAAAGTCAAAAAAACGTGAACGGATCAAGCCTCAATCTTTCGAAATTGACTCAAGTTGTTGCAAGAGTAAAGCCGCCTGGGTCCGCGTACGCACCCCAAGCTTGCGGAAAATAGCCGTCACATGAGCCTTGATGGTCGCTTCGGACACGCTCAGCTCATAGGCAATCTGCTTGTTCAACAGGCCTTCACAGACCATGGTCAGCACCCGAAACTGCTGGGGCGTCAGGCTGGCCAGGCCATCGCGAGCGGCCTTGGCTGCATCGGAAATATTGACCTCTTCGAATGCCTGCGGCGGCCACGAGACATTACCGTCCAGCACGCTGCGTACAGCTTTCTGAATGTCTTCCATGGAGCTGGATTTGGGAATGAAACCGCTGGCACCAAATTCCTTGGAACGCACCACCACTGCCGCCTCTTCCTGGGCCGAGACCATCACCACGGGAATCTGCGGGTATTGCCCTCTCAAGAGCACAAGCCCTGAAAAACCATACGCACCGGGCATGTTCAGGTCCAGCAGCACCAGGTCCCAATCAGACTTTTCGCTGAGGCGGGTTTCCAGTTCAGCAATGCTGGCGACCTCGACCAATCGCACATCGGGCCCCAGGCCCAGCGTGACGGCTTGGTGCAACGCGCTGCGAAAGAGAGGGTGGTCATCGGCAATCAGGATTTCGTATGTGGCCATTTTTTAAATGATCCTGTTTTTTATGGGAACACCGATGGGTTCGGTGCTCGCCAACGCAACACAAGGTGACCGCCAGGCAGCGGTCACCACAGAGCGCGTTCAACGTCAAAAACGCAAAAAAGCGACGTCTCAAATCCACGGCGGCGCCCTAATCGGCGCCAAGCATGCCCAGCGTAGCCTGGGTGGTCAAGCACTACGCCTGAGGGCACTTTAACGGGCGCGCCATTCACAGTGCCATCATGCAAATGTCGTCTGGCCATGACGGCTATAGATAAGGTGTCAAGCGAGTATGGACGATGTCTGTCGGGTCCAGTGCCAATTGATACTTGGCCGCCAGATAGTGGGTACTAAAAACATCCAGGTAGGCGTCCAGTACTTCGCCGGCCAACTGATCGTCGGCCAGTTCCAGACACAAGGCGGCCACCTCGGCTGTACAGAAATGGTCATCCCGCTTGGAGCGACGCAGCTTGTAGCGCGACAGTTGCTCAGGCTCCAGGCTCAGTACCGGCAAGTGTTCAAGGTAAGGGCTCTTGCGAAACATCTTGCGGGCTTCACTCCACGTGCCATCCAACAGAATGAAAAGCGGGCGCTTGCCTTGCTCCAGCTTGACCTGGTTAACCACACGCTCCGGGGCGACAAATTCGCCAGGGAAAACGATGTAAGGCTGCCACTGCGGATCAGCCAACAAACTCAGCAACTGCGGCTCAACTTCGGTGCGCGACCAGGGAAATGCGCTGGTGTCGTCAATCACATCGGCAATCAGCCAGCCAGTATTGCTGGGTTTGAGCGGCTCCACATCATGCATCAGCAGGCACATGGCGGATTTGGCGTTCACTTTCGGGCGCCAGGCGCACAGGCAATATTCTGGAATCACCCTGCAGCCGGGACACCGCTCGGCACGTGAACCCCGGGCGACAAACGGTTTGATGGCGCGAGCCAGGCGCTGGGCGCGCAAGCGGGAGACGGCATGACTCATCGGGTGCGGCGCCGTAAACATGAAAAAATCGACACGAATAGAACTCAGGAAGGCGAAAGTCGCCGCAGTTTACCAGAGCCTTGCCCGTTCAATACGCCTGGCCGTGGCCCCAAGGCGCCCCTATAATCGCGCGCCACTGAACGCATAGCGCAGTGGCTGGTCATAGCACCAGTAACCGAATCAGGAGAGTTTGATGCTGCGTCTTATGTCGCGTTTTGTTGCCCCGTCCATCGCCCTCGCGCTGGTTTTGCCTGTAGGCGCCCAAGCTGCGTCCTTGCTGGAGGCTCAACTGAACAAGAAGCTACAAAGCGTCGCGGCGGAAAGTAACAAAGACCTGCCAAGGGAGATTGATGAGAAAACCCTGGAAGTGGCCTACACCGTAGAAGGGCTACAACTGATTGATCATCTCAGCGTAATGCCTGACCGTGCTGAGCAAATGCGCGCCAACCCCAAGGCAGTGTATTTCCAGCTGGGCCAAAGCGTGTGCTTGAACAAGGGTTATCGCGAGCTGATGGCCAAGGGCGCCGTGATGCGCTACGAAATTACCGAGAACAAGTCCAATCGCCCGGTGGCTTCGGTGAAGTTCCAAGAGGCTGACTGCCCGGCACCGGCCGCTGCAAAGAAGAAAAAGTAAGACGCTCTACTGTCGCGCGCGGCTGATCAGCGGCGCGCAATACACCCTCCTGTAATGCCCCCCGTTTCCCTGACCAATACCCAATAAGCTATTGCCAGCCAAGACTTTATGGGCTCATGATCAAATCAGACTGATGACCTGCACCGTCCGGTTTACACTCCACCCTGTAGCATTTCCAGGGCAAAAGAGGGTTGCCCTCGCATGACTTGCAGTGCAAAGGTTTTTAATCACAGGGAATATACAGAGCCGGTTTCGCCCACCTCCGCTACCAGAGGCCCGACGAACCCCGTGTAGTGCCCGGCAACGCCGCCGAGGCAGGCAGCGACACATGCAAGTGTCGTGGCGCCAACGAATTTCTCGTAGGCACCCAGGGTTCTGTGAAGAAGGATAAGTTGAATGCCTTACGAACCGAATGACCTTCTGATCCGCCATTTTCAAGACAACGGGACCGACCTCACGCAGCAGGTCGAAGCGCAACTCAACCTGATTGCCCCCAGCAGCCCGAACATTCCTCTTTATCGCGACATGATCCTTACCGTGCTGCGCATGGCGCAGGATGACCGCAACCGCTGGAATGCCAAGATTACCTTGAAGGCAATCCGCGAACTGGACCACGCCTTTCGGGTGTTGGAACAGTTCAAGGGCCGGCGCAAGGTCACTGTGTTCGGCTCGGCGCGCACACCTGTGGAAAGCCCGCTCTATGCATTGGCTCGCGAAGTTGGCGCGGCCCTCGCACGCTCAGACCTGATGGTCATCACCGGCGGCGGTGGCGGCATCATGGCCGCCGCCCACGAAGGCGCCGGCCTGGAGCACAGCCTGGGATTCAATATCACCCTGCCCTTCGAACAGCATGCCAACCCGACCATTGATGGCACGGAAAACCTGCTGTCCTTCCACTTCTTCTTTACCCGCAAGCTGTTCTTCGTCAAGGAGGCCGATGGGTTGGTGCTGTGCCCAGGTGGTTTCGGCACCCTTGATGAAGCACTGGAAGTCTTGACCCTGATCCAGACCGGCAAGAGCCCGCTGGTTCCCGTGGTGCTGCTGGATGCACCGGGTGGCGGTTTCTGGCAAGGCGCCCTGGACTTTATCCGCAGCCAGTTGGAAGCCAATCGCTATATCTTGCCCACCGATCTCAAACTGGTTCGCCTGGTGTACAGCGCCGAGGAGGCGGTAAATGAAATCAACCAGTTCTACGCCAACTTCCACTCCACCCGCTGGCTGAAGCGTCAGTTTGTGATCCGAATGAATCATCCCCTGAGTGATCGCGCATTAGCGCATATCCAAGAAGCCTTTGCGGACCTGCGACTCAGTGATGACTTCCATCAGCACGCCTACGCGGGCGAGGAACACGATGAATCGCACTTCAGCCACCTGACGCGATTGGCATTCAATTTTAATGGCCGCTACCAGGGTCGACTGCGGGAGTTGGTGGACTACATCAACTTACCGGAGAACTGGGCCGAGGCTCAGGGGAAGACGCAACAACGGGTACAAGAGCCCGCGTAAAATCAGAAGCAAAAAATGGCCCGCTATTTTCATAGCGAGCCATTTTTATATGCATCTATCAACACTCAGTCGTCCATCTCCCGACCACTCAATAGGCGGCTGATCATCTCCATCGAGAATCCACGATAACTCAGAAAACGTCCCTGTTTCGCACGCTCGCGGACATCAATCGGCAGATGTCCGGCAAACTTGCGCCGCCAAGTGTCTTCCAGTTGTGCCTGCCAACTGATACCGCACTCACGCAAGGCGAGATCGATATCAGCACGTTGCAGGCCACGCTGGCTCAGCTCCTCGCGAATCCGCGCAGGGCCGTAACCAGAACGGGCTCGATAGGAAACAAAACTCTCAAGATAACGGGCTTCCGAAAGCAGTCCCTCTTCCGTCAAACGGTCAAGAGCTGTGTCGATCATCTCGGGAGAAGCGCCGCGCTGACGCAGTTTACGCGTCAGCTCGACTCGACCGTGCTCACGTCGCGCGAGCAGGTCCATTGCAGTGCGCCGAACGGCGACAAGTGTATCCAGTACGACGGTCATCGTTTAGCTCAGATGTCAGCGTCGGCCAGGTCGTCAGCGGTTTCTCTGGTCGAGTTTGCTTTGACATCGGCTGGCGGAGTCAGCAGCTTGTCGCGGATCTGCTTCTCAAGAGTCGCAGCGATATCCGGGTTGTCTGCCAGGAACTTGGCCGAGTTGGCCTTACCCTGACCGATCTTGCTACCGTTGTAGGCATACCATGCACCGGATTTTTCAACGAAGCCGTGCAGCACGCCCAGGTCGATCATTTCGCCGTTCAGGTAGATACCCTTGCCGTAGAGAATCTGGAACTCGGCCTGACGGAACGGCGGAGCCACCTTGTTCTTCACGACTTTGACGCGGGTCTCACTACCGACCACTTCGTCGCCGTCCTTCACCGCGCCAGTACGGCGGATGTCTAGACGGACCGAAGCGTAGAACTTCAGTGCGTTACCACCGGTGGTGGTTTCCGGGCTGCCGAACATCACGCCGATCTTCATCCGAATCTGGTTGATAAAGATCACCAGGCAGTTGGCGTTCTTGATGTTACCGGTGATTTTACGCAGGGCCTGGGACATCAGACGGGCTTGCAGGCCGACGTGCATGTCGCCCATTTCGCCTTCGATCTCAGCTTTTGGTACCAGGGCCGCCACGGAGTCGATAACGATCACGTCGACAGCATTGGAACGCACCAGCATGTCGGTGATTTCCAGGGCCTGCTCACCGGTATCCGGTTGAGATACCAACAGGTCGTCAACGTTGACGCCCAGTTTTCCAGCGTATTCAGGGTCCAGGGCGTGCTCGGCATCGACGAACGCGCAGGTGGCGCCCATCTTTTGCGCCTGGGCAATCACCGACAGCGTCAGAGTGGTTTTACCGGAAGATTCAGGACCGTAGATTTCAACGATACGGCCTTTTGGCAGGCCGCCAATGCCGAGCGCAATGTCCAGACCTAGAGAGCCAGTGGAAATAGCCGGGATCGCCTGACGGTCATGATCGCCCATACGCATTACGGCACCCTTGCCGAATTGACGTTCGATCTGACCCAGGGCCGCAGCCAAGGCTTTCTTCTTGTTGTCGTCCATTAAAGTCCTCACGTAATCAATAAGGCCTGGCGGCCAACACCTGTATAAGTAGACAGTATTGTTCCACAAAGATCCGGGATCGCCTACCCCTGATTTTCTATTTCTACTGCAGCTCGTCGCAACAACCCCTCTAAAGCGGCCTTTACCGTTTGTCGGCGAACCTCATCGCGGTTGCCAGGAAAATGCTGGCACTCGGCCGTGACGTCCTCGCCAACACCCCAGGCCAGCCATACGGTGCCCACCGGTTTGTCCAGCGAACCGCCATCGGGCCCCGCCACGCCGCTGACGGCTACAGCAAAACGCGACAGGCTTTTCTCCTGGGCGCCCTTGACCATGGCCTCAACCACTTCACGGCTGACGGCGCCGACTTTGGGGAACAGTGCTTGCGGCACATTCAGCTGGCGGTTTTTTTGTCGATTGGAGTAGGTGACATACCCCGCTTCGAACCAGGCCGAGCTTCCTGGAATACGCGTGATCGCTTCGGCAATACCGCCGCCGGTGCAGGACTCGGCAGTGGTGACATAGGCATTGAGCACCTGCAAACATCGGCCCAGTTCAGCGGCAAGTTGGGTAATTTCCTTCACGATCGTCTCCAGGAGCGGGCGGGCGAATGCCTACCCTACAGGAGCGTATCGCCCATGCAAGATGCAGACTGGAACAAGATGCTAACGAACGATGGTCCGCCCATAAGCCTGGCAGGCCCGCAGTGCAATCAGTCCGTTATCGCCGGCAGCGGTGCTGCTGATAACTCGTTGAGCATGCGCCGGGGCAAGTCGGGCCGCGGGGCTCCATGAACCACCCCGCCGGGGATGGTGGTGGTAGGCACTGAGCAGCGAACAGTAGTTGTGAAGGTTTTTCGATACGTGTCATCAAGTAGCTTCTTGCAACGATCACTGCTGGTCCGGATGGCGGTTGGGTGGCTCATTCACCCCGATCCGCTTGGCCGCCCAACGCTCATAAAGCCCGATAGCCACGTCCGCACCGGCCATGGCCGTCAGGCAACCAATGGCACCAGCGGTCCAGATCGACATGCCGGCGGCGTACAACAACATCAATGCCGAAACCCCGCAGACCATGCAGGCCCCGGAGCGCAGGGCCAGGCGTCGGACCAGTGCCCAACCGCGGGCGCCTTCTTTATCGGCGCGCCACATTTCTCCGGAAACGCCGCCTATTACCGCCAATACAACGACCAGCCAGATAGGCATTTCCGCTAACACTTGCTGCTCGCTTGTCATGTCACGCCTCCTGGAATGAGTGATACCGGCAGGTCGCCGGTTGTTTGATAAATCGGTGTGCATATGTAGGTAGGCATTACTGAAAAGCCCGGTTACCCGGGCTTTTCAGTAATGCGGTCCTTGGGCGCTACTGGCGCGGTACGGATCTTTCCTGAATGTTTTTCCGACCACGATCCCTGTCTGCCGGATAACTGCTTTTGGTGCTTTACGCTGCACACCCGGGTCAGTTGCCAACCCTCTGAACCGTTAAGGCCGATTCATCGCTGCCTGTTGTAAAACCGTGAAACTAAAGAGCGTCGGCTTCCTTGCCGGTGTTGCCTGGCATCCGTGCCACCGCTCGGTGGCGTCCATGCCGGTATTACGTGCTTTCCCTGTCTTCCTTGGCGGCTTCCTTGCCACCTCCACCAAGCCTTGTTGGCTGGCTTGAGACAAAGAATATGCATGTATGCATATACAGTCAATGCACAAATGCATTTATTTCCAAAATTTAATGCGCAGATGTATTAAGGCCCGCAAGCAAGGGGATTGGCAGTTTTGCGCAGGTGAAAAAAACCCGCTCGGTGGCGGGTTTTGTCTTACAGAAGAGGGTTAACGAGCGTACATGCCCCACCAGAAAACGTGGCCGAGGATGCTGATCTGTTCTTCCTGGATTTCCTGGAAGCTGTAGTCCTCGTCCGGATGCTCGTCGCGATTGAAGCTGCGCAGGCGAATCCCCGAAGGCAAGCGATAGAGCTGTTTGACCCGCAATTGACCGTTGTGATTGATGGCATACAAGTCACCATCAACGATGTCACCAATCCCGCACTTGCCGGCATTGACCCCCACCGTCGCGCCGTCTCGCAACACCGGCAGCATGCTGTTGCCGCGTACCGTCACGCATTTAGCCTGGTCGAACTGCACACCATTGTGGCGCAGGCTGCGTTTGCCAAAACGCAGGCTGGCCTTCTCGCTTTCCTCGATGACGAATCTTCCTGATCCAGCAGCCAATTCAACCTCGCGCAGAAAGGGGATCGACACCTCGTCATCGTTGATGGGGGTATCGTCGTCCCACAGGCTTATGTCCTTGAGTTCCGAATGCATCGGGTCACGCTCGTCTCCCCGCGCAGGCGCCAACGTTGCGCGCCCGCGCAGTTGGTCAGTGCTGACGCGAAAGTACTCGGCGATGCGGGAGATGTGCTTGTCCGACGGGTCAACGATCTTGCCGCTGAGAATCCGTGACAGTGTGGATTGAGGCACGCCAGTACGCCGGTGAAGCTCCGTGGGGGAGATCCCGTCGCGATCCAGCAGCTCTCTTAAGACAATGGAAACGTTGCGTTTTTGCATAAAGCGGATACTGAAGGTAGTTTTGGTGGATGGCAAATGCTATCTAGCATATTTAATGCATAAAAAATGCATTTATACCTGGCCGCTTGTGAACTGCAGACCCCTGACCTTGCGTGTTAACCTTGCGCCCATCGCAAAAAATGCTGGGCCAAGCGCCCCCTTTGCCCCATCACTTTCAACGAACTCGCTAAGTATCCGATGAGTAAAAACACTTCCGACCTGTCCTCCCACACCCCAATGATGCAGCAGTACTGGCGCCTGAAAAACCAGCACCCTGATCAGTTGATGTTCTATCGCATGGGCGATTTCTACGAGATCTTCTACGAAGACGCGAAGAAGGCCGCCAAGTTGCTGGACATTACCCTGACGGCGCGCGGGCAGTCGGCCGGGCAAGCGATTCCGATGTGTGGGATTCCTTACCATGCCGCGGAAGGCTACCTGGCGAAGTTGGTCAAGCTGGGTGAGTCGGTGGTGATCTGTGAGCAGGTCGGCGACCCGGCGACCAGCAAGGGGCCGGTGGATCGTCAGGTGGTGCGCATCATTACACCGGGGACGGTGAGCGATGAGGCGCTGCTGGATGAGCGCCGGGACAACCTGATCGCAGCGGTGCTAGGGGACGAGCGGCTGTTCGGTCTGGCCGTGCTGGATATCACCAGCGGCAACTTCACCGTACTGGAGATCAAGGGCTGGGAAAACCTGCTGGCGGAGTTGGAGCGCGTCAACCCGGTGGAACTGATGATTCCGGATGACTGGCCCAAAGACCTGCCGGCGGAAAAACGCCGTGGGACCAAGCGTCGTGCGCCGTGGGATTTTGAGCGCGACTCAGCATTGAAAAGTCTGTGCCAGCAGTTCTCCGTGCAAGACCTCAAGGGCTTTGGTTGCGAAAACCTGACCCTGGCCATCGGTGCCGCAGGTTGCCTGCTCAGCTATGCCAAGGAAACCCAGCGTACCGCCCTGCCGCACCTGCGCAGGCTGCGCCATGAGCGCCTGGACGAGACCGTTGTGCTCGATGGCGCCAGCCGTCGCAACCTGGAACTGGACACCAACCTGGCCGGTGGTCGTGATAACACGCTGCAATCGGTCGTCGACCGTTGCCAGACCGCCATGGGCAGCCGTCTGCTGACCCGCTGGTTGAACCGTCCGCTGCGGGATTTGACCGTGCTGCAAGCGCGCCAGTCCTCCATTACCTGCCTGCTGGACGGCTATGGTTTTGAAAAGCTGCAACCGCAGCTCAAGGAAATCGGCGATATCGAACGAATCCTGGCACGGATTGGCTTGCGTAACGCCCGCCCTCGTGACTTGGCACGCCTGCGTGACGCCCTTGGCGCCCTGCCTGAGCTGCAAGTGGCGATGACAGACCTGGACGCGCCGCACCTCAGGCAACTGGCCGTGACCACCAGCACTTATCCGGAGCTGGCTGCACTGCTGGAAACCGCCATCAACGACAACCCGCCCGCAGTGATCCGCGACGGTGGAGTGCTGAAAACCGGTTACGACAGCGAGCTGGACGAACTGCAATCGCTAAGCGAAAACGCCGGGCAGTTCCTGATCGACCTGGAAACGCGCGAAAAAGCCCGCACCGGCCTGGCCAATCTGAAGGTCGGCTACAACCGCATCCACGGCTATTTTATCGAGTTGCCCAGCAAACAGGCCGAGCAGGCCCCGGCTGACTATATCCGGCGCCAGACCCTTAAAGGTGCAGAGCGCTTCATCACCCCGGAACTCAAGGCCTTTGAAGACAAGGCGCTGTCGGCCAAGAGCCGCGCCCTGGCCCGGGAAAAGATGCTCTATGAAGCGTTGCTCGAAGACATGATTGGCCGGCTGCCACCGCTGCAGGACACCGCCGCCGCCCTGGCGGAACTGGATGTGCTGAGCAACCTGGCCGAGCGTGCGCTGAACCTAGACCTGAACTGCCCGCGTTTTGTCAGCGAGCCGTGCATGCGCATTGTCCAGGGGCGTCACCCGGTGGTTGAGCAAGTGCTGACCACGCCGTTCGTCGCCAACGACCTGTCGCTGGACGACGATACCCGCATGCTGGTGATCACAGGTCCGAACATGGGCGGTAAATCCACCTACATGCGCCAGACCGCATTGATCGTGTTGCTGGCCCATATCGGCAGCTTCGTGCCGGCGGCCAGTTGCGAGTTGTCTCTGGTAGACCGGATCTTCACCCGGATCGGTTCCAGCGATGACCTGGCCGGTGGCCGTTCGACCTTTATGGTGGAAATGAGCGAAACCGCCAACATCCTGCACAACGCCACCGACCGCAGCCTGGTGCTGATGGACGAAGTGGGGCGCGGCACCAGCACCTTCGACGGCTTGTCCCTGGCGTGGGCAGCGGCCGAGCGGCTGGCACATTTACGGGCTTATACGTTGTTTGCCACCCATTACTTCGAACTGACGGTGCTGCCGGAAAACGAACCACTGGTGGCCAACGTGCACCTCAATGCGACCGAGCACAACGAGCGCATCGTGTTCCTGCACCATGTATTGCCAGGGCCGGCGAGCCAGAGTTACGGCCTGGCGGTAGCTCAACTGGCCGGGGTGCCGAGCGAAGTCATCACCCGTGCCCGCGAGCACTTGAGCCGCCTGGAAGCCGCCGCCCTACCCCACGAGATTGCCGTGGCCAGTCCGACAAAGGCGGCAAACAAGCCTGGGATTCCGCAACAGAGCGACATGTTCGCCAGCCTGCCCCATCCGGTGTTGGATGAGCTGGCAAAGCTTGATCTAGATGACTTGAGTCCGCGAAAAGCACTGGAAATGCTCTATGCACTGAAGACACGGGTCTAACGCAGACGCTTGCAAACTGATAGAATCTCGCGCGGTTTGGGATGCTGCGGGCTTTTAGCCTGGTCTGCAGACTATCGCTCTCAAACCTCGCGAGCCCTGCTGCAAGGGGCTTCGCTGCCGCCGCCTGAGGAGAAAATTAGAAATGACCTTCGTCGTCACCGACAACTGCATCAAATGCAAGTACACCGACTGCGTAGAAGTCTGTCCGGTGGACTGCTTTTACGAAGGCCCGAACTTCCTGGTAATCCACCCGGATGAGTGCATTGACTGCGCCCTGTGTGAACCAGAATGCCCGGCCGTCGCGATTTTCTCCGAGGACGAAGTCCCGGAAAGCATGCAGGAATTTATTCAGTTGAACGTCGAGTTGGCGGAAGTCTGGCCGAACATCACTGAAAAGAAAGAATCCCTGCCCGATGCAGAAGAGTGGGATGGCGTGAAAGGCAAGATCAAAGATCTCGAACGCTGATAGCGTCGCAGCCCCCCAAAAGGCCCCTTGCGGGCCTTTTTGCATTTCAGGAACAGGCTGTTACTTTTCTGCGGGCAAAAAAAAGGGGCGGTTTGACCCGCCCACATTTTTTCCCTAGTCCCTGTGTTCCTTTTCATCATCCTGATGAATCGCATCCTGCGATGTTCCTTGAATCATCATTCCTTGATGACCGTGTCAATCCGTGGACACAGGGCTGATATTAGAGAGTTCCCGATGAAGTTCAACGGTATGCAACCGGCTGAACTACCGGCCAGCCGATCAAGATCAGAATAAATAGTTGTTATTTTTCAACAAGATAAAAACCAAACAAAATCATTAAAGCCATCCATCCCTGGTAAAAAAACCAAACGCTTACGAAAAAGTAAGTGAATGCTTACACCAACAACTATGCAAACTCCACCCAGTGCATGACACAGGCAAGAAAAAGCCCCGACACAGTCGAGGCTTTTTTACCTTCATGTGAATCAGTCGTCGCTGACAGTGATGGTCGGCATCGCTTGGGCGCCTGCTTCCTGCAAGACGATCCGCGCGCCCACGTGCCGGGCCAGTTCCTGATAAACCATGGCGATCGGGCCATCCGGTTCGGCAACCACGGTAGGCTTACCGCCATCGGCCTGCTCACGAATGCCCATGGACAGCGGCAGCGAGGCCAGCAGCTCAACACCATACTGGGTGGCGAGCTTTTCACCGCCGCCTTCACCGAACAGATGTTCGGCATGGCCGCAGTTGGAGCAGATGTGCACCGCCATGTTCTCCACAACGCCGAGCACCGGAATGTTGACCTTGCGGAACATTTCCACGCCTTTCCTGGCATCCAGCAACGCCAGGTCCTGGGGCGTGGTAACGATCACCGAACCGGCAACAGGCACCTTTTGCGCCAGGGTCAGCTGGATATCACCGGTACCCGGCGGCATGTCGACCACCAGGTAGTCCAGGTCGCCCCAGGCGGTCTGCGTGACCAGTTGCAACAGGGCGCCGGACACCATCGGCCCGCGCCAGACCATCGGCGTGTTGTCGTCGGTCAAGAAAGCCATGGACATCACTTCCACACCGTGGGACTCGATCGGCACGAACCACTTCTGGTCCTTGATCTTCGGCCGGGTGCCTTCGGCGATGCCGAACATCACGCCCTGGCTAGGCCCATAGATATCGGCGTCGAGAATCCCCACCCGTGCGCCTTCACGGGCCAGGGCCAGGGCCAGGTTGGCGGCCGTGGTGGATTTGCCCACACCACCCTTGCCGGAAGCCACGGCCACCACGTTCTTGACGTTGGCCAGGCCCGGAATCTGCGCCTGGGCCTTGTGCGGGGCGATCACGCACTGGATATCGACCCTGGCCGTGCGAACACCGTCCATGCCTTCAATAGCCATTTGCAGCATCTGCGCCCAGCCACTCTTGAATAGGCCTGCGGCGTAACCCAGCTCAAGCTGGACCGTGACCTGATCGCCCTGGACGTCGATGGCGCGGACACAGCCGGCGCTGACCGGGTCCTGGTTCAGGTAGGGGTCGGTGTACAGGCGAAGAACGGCTTCCACCGCTGCGCGATTGACGGCGCTCATGAGCTACTCCCGAAAAAGACAGACTAAAACAGGTGGTTATCCTAACCGTTCTACCCCTTGAGCGGGTTGCTTTCGCGGTGATGGAAAACGCTGAAACAACGCCACGGGGTGAAATAAATTGCCCAGCGCTTTATAGTGGCCGACCTCCGTTTCATCAAATAGCCGAGCCCCATGTCCGAGCCACGCAAGATCCTCGTCACCAGCGCCCTGCCCTATGCCAATGGTTCTATCCATCTTGGCCATATGCTTGAGTACATCCAGACCGATATGTGGGTGCGCTTCCAGAAGCATCGCGGTAATGAATGCATTTATGTCTGCGCGGACGACGCCCACGGTTCGGCCATCATGTTGCGCGCCGAGAAGGAAGGCATTACCCCGGAACAACTGATCGCCAATGTGCAGGCTGAACACAGCGCCGACTTTGCCGAGTTCCTGGTGGACTTCGACAACTTCCACTCGACCCACGCCGAAGAAAACCGTGAGTTGTCGAGCCAGATCTACCTGCGGTTGCGGGACGCCGGGCACATTGCCACGCGCTCGATTACCCAGTATTTCGACCCGGAAAAGAAAATGTTCCTGGCCGACCGCTTCATCAAGGGCACCTGCCCGAAGTGCGGCACCGAAGACCAGTACGGCGACAACTGCGAAAAATGTGGCGCCACCTACGCGCCTACCGACCTGAAAGATCCGAAGTCGGCGATCTCTGGCGCCACTCCGGTGCTCAAGGATTCCCAGCACTTCTTCTTCAAGCTCCCGGATTTCCAGCAAATGCTGCAAACCTGGACCCGCAGCGGCACCTTGCAGGACGCCGTGGCCAACAAGATCGCCGAATGGCTGGATGCCGGCCTGCAACAGTGGGACATCTCCCGCGATGCGCCGTACTTCGGTTTCGAAATCCCCGATGAGCCCGGTAAATACTTCTACGTCTGGCTGGACGCACCCATCGGCTACATGGCTAGCTTCAAGAACCTCTGCGCCCGTCGTCCTGAACTGGATTTCGACGCGTTCTGGGGCAAGGACTCCACCGCCGAGCTGTATCACTTCATCGGCAAGGACATCATCAACTTCCACGCCCTGTTCTGGCCGGCGATGCTCGAAGGCTCGGGCTACCGCAAGCCGACCGCCATCAATGTCCACGGCTACCTGACGGTCAACGGCCAGAAGATGTCCAAGTCCCGTGGCACCTTTATCAAGGCACGGACCTACCTGGACCACCTGTCGCCGGAATACCTGCGCTATTACTACGCCTCCAAGCTGGGCCGTGGCGTCGATGACCTGGACCTGAACCTGGAAGACTTCGTACAGAAGGTCAACTCGGACCTGGTGGGCAAGGTTGTCAATATCGCCAGCCGTTGCGCCGGTTTTATCCACAAGGGCAATGCCGGTGTGCTGGTGGCAGAGAATGCCGCACCAGAACTGACCGATGCATTCCTGGCCGCCGCACCGAGCATCGCTGAAGCCTATGAAGCCCGTGACTTTGCCCGCGCCATGCGCGATATCATGGGACTGGCCGACCGCGCCAACGCCTGGATCGCCGACAAGGCGCCGTGGTCGCTGAACAAACAGGAAGGTAAGCAGGCTGAAGTCCAGGCGATCTGCGCCACAGGCGTCAACCTGTTCCGCCAACTGGTGATCTTCCTCAAGCCGGTGCTGCCGTTGCTGGCTGCCGATGCCGAGGCGTTCCTCAACGTCGCGCCGCTGACCTGGAATGACCACGCCACCCTGCTCAGCGACCATCAGCTAAATGAGTTCAAGCCGCTGATGACCCGCATCGATCCGGTCAAGGTCCAGGCCATGTCCGACGCTTCGAAAGAAGACCTTGCGGCCAGCCAGACCGATACCGGCGAGACAGCCCCAAAAGGCAACGGTGAGCTGGCGAAAGATCCGCTGTCGGCAGAGATCGACTTCGACGCCTTTGCCGCCGTCGACCTGCGCGTCGCGCTGATCCTCAAGGCCGAAGCCGTTGAAGGCGCAGACAAGCTGCTGCGCCTAACCCTGGACATCGGTGACGAGCAGCGCAATGTATTCTCCGGAATCAAGAGTGCCTACCCGGACCCGGCCAGGCTGGAAGGTCGCCTGACCATGATGATCGCCAACCTCAAGCCACGGAAAATGCGCTTCGGCATTTCCGAAGGCATGGTGATGGCGGCCGGCCCTGGTGGTGAAGAAATCTACCTGCTCAGCCCGGACAGTGGCGCCAAGCCTGGCCAACGCATCAAGTAAAACCATCTGTGGCGAGCGGGCAAGCCCGCTCGCCACAGGGCTAGTGCCCCCTTCTCGCTTGCCGGATAATCGGATTCTGCTTGCTTAGCCCGGCATGACCATGACCGATATGCTTCTCACCCTTGTCAGCACGGCCCTGATCAGCAACTTCGTGTTGCAGATGCCGCTGGCTGTCGATCCGGTGCTGGCCTCCAGTGCGGATTCACTCAAGCGAGTGCATGCCCTGGGCGTGGCCACGACCGTGCTGATGCTGCTAAGTGGCATTCTGGGCTATCTGCTTGATCACTATCTTTTGCAGCCACTGGCGCTGACATCCCTGCGACTGTTTATTTTTTTACCGGTCACGGTGTTGTTGATCAAGCCGCTGCTGAGCGTGCTATCCCACCAGCTACCCAAGCTGTCGTTCGATGGCCTGTGGCCGTTGCTGCTGGGGAATGCCGGGGTATTGGGCGTGGTGTTGCTGGGTACCGAGGACGATAAAGGCCTGGCGCACATGAGCGCCCTGAGCCTGGGCGCCGGCCTGGGTTTCTGGCTGGTGCTGAGCCTGTTCAATGACCTGCGCCAGCGCATAGTCAGCAACGATATCCCGCTGCCCTTTCGGGGCTTGCCGGTCGAACTGATCAGCGCGGGGCTGATGGCCGTGGCCTTTCTGGGTTTCAACGCAATGATCAAACCATGAGCCTGATCCAACGTATCGACGCTTTGCTGCCGCAGACCCAGTGCGGCAAATGCGGACACCCCGGCTGCAAACCCTACGCCGAAGGCATCGCCCAGGGCGAAGCCATCAACAAGTGCCCGCCAGGTGGACAGGAAACCATCGCAGGGCTGGCGCAGTTGTTAAACGTGGCCGTGCTGGAACTGGACAGTTCCCGAGGCCAAGCGCCGGCGCAGATCGCCTTTATCCGCGAAGCGGAGTGTATCGGCTGCACCAAGTGCATCCAGGCCTGCCCGATAGATGCCATCGTCGGCGCCGCCAAGCTGATGCATACGGTGATCATCGACGAGTGCACCGGCTGCGACCTGTGTGTCGCGCCCTGCCCGGTTGACTGTATCGAAATGCAGCCGCTGCACCTGGCCACGGTACTGCCGGTTGTCGGCGACCTGGCGACCACCGCCGAGGAGCGTCAGGCCCGAAGCACCAAGCGCGACCACACCCGACGCCGCTTCGAACAGCGCAATGCACGCCTGCAGCGCGAAGAAGAGCACAAGCTTGCTGAACGTCTGGCTCGCACCAAACGCCCTGCACCTGTGGATGAAGTGAGCAGCAACCCTGTCCAGGCGGCCATTGAGCGGGTTCGCGCACAAAAAGCCGCGGCGATGGACGCGGCGGTGAAAAAGGCCAAGATCAACCTGGCCATGAGCCGGTCCCAGCTCAACAAGTCCCTGAAAGCCTTTGGTCATCCGCCGACATTTGAGCAGCAGTCGCAACTGATCATCCTGCAGCAGCAATTCGAAGTCGCCGAACAGGAATTGTCCTCGCTCGAAGTCAGTATCCCAGTCGTTGCGGCACCTGCAACGCATAAGGACCCAGACCTCAAGCGCGCCAAAATCCAGTTCGCAATGCGCCGCGCAGAATTGAAAAAGGCCCAGGACAACCACGCCGACGCCCAGCAGCTGGCCGCATTGAGTGCCGCGCTGACGGCCGCCGAACAGGCCTTGCACCACGCAGAGGAAGGCAGCGAACAGCCACGACCCGATTTGCAACGGATCGAAAAGCGCCCTATCGACAGCCAGCTTCGCCAGTTGAAAACCGCTCTGGCCTATGCCCGTGCGGACCTGAGCAAACTGGAGCGCCAACCTGCCACCAGCGAAACCGAGCTGGCGGTCGCCCGGCAACACCTCGACGAAGCCCAACGGCTGGTGGACGCCCATGTCAGCACTTGAAACCGTCGACGACCGCCAGCAACAAGCGATGAAACGCGTGCTGCTGGCAACGGTACCCGGCTTGCTGGTGCTGTTCTGGCTGTACGGCTGGGGGGTGTTGATCAATCTGCTGCTGGCCTGCATTTGTGCGTTGACGGTAGAAGCCGGGGTCCATCGCCTACGCGGTCGCCGCCTCGGCATTCCCGCCAGCGATCTCAGCGGCTTGGTGAGCGCAACCTTGCTGGCCCTGGCGCTACCGCCTTATTGTCCGTGGTGGCTATGTGTAGCGGCTGTGAGCAGTGCATTACTGTTGGGCAAACACGTGTATGGCGCCAGCCAGAACCCTTTCAATCCGGCCATGGTCGGTTATGCGTTGATGCTGGTGGCCTTTCCTCAACCGATGACCCACTGGCCAGCCTCCCAAGGCCTGGACCTGCTGGCCGGCCTGCAACAGGTGTTCGGTATGCAGGGGAATACCCCCGATGCCTGGGCCCAGGCGACGGCGCTGGATGCCCTGCGCATCAATAAAAGCCTGACCATCGACGAGCTGTTCGCCAGCAGCCCGGCCTTCGGCCATATCGCCGGCAAAGGCAGTGAATGGGTGAACCTGGCATTTCTCATTGGAGGGCTTTTTCTGCTGCAGCGAAGGGTGTTCAGTTGGCACGCGCCAGTGGGCATGCTCGCCAGCCTGTTCGTGATCAGCCTGCTGTTCTGGAACGGCTCCGGGTCCGACTCCCATGGTTCGCCGCTGTTTCATCTGTTCTCTGGCGCGACCATGCTCGGGGCATTTTTTATAGTCACCGAGCCGGTATCGGGCGCCAAAAGCCCGCGATCGCGTTTACTTTTTGGTGCCGGCGTGGGGTTGCTGACGCATCTGATTCGTACGTGGGGCGGTTACCCTGATGGTGTGGCGTTTGCCGTGCTGCTGATGAATCTGGCGGTGCCAGCGCTGGAACGCCTGGCGACGCCCAAACCGCAATCGGTGGACGTATGAAGTCCGCCAGAGGACTCTTGATCGTGCTGTTGGTCGCCGTGACGGGGGCAGCCCTGACCCTGGCCGTGCAGCAACTGACCTCCAGTCGCATCGCCTCGCAGCAACGCGAGCTGCAAAGCCGAGTCTTTCTGGACGCCTTGCCCATCTCAAGTTACGACAACCAGCCACTGGAGCATCCGCTGGCAGTGAAGCCATTGGTACTGAACAACAGCCAACTGCTCAATGGATACCTCGCCACCTTGTCAGGGCAACCCAGCGCCGTGTTGCTGCGTTCTCAAACCACCGGCTACGGCGGTAGCATCGAACTGTTGATCGTCATCGCCAGCAACGGGAAACTGCTGGGAGTGAAAACCCTGAAACAGTCGGAAACCCCAAGCCTGGGTGGACATATCTCTGAGGCCGGGAATCCCTGGCTTTCGGCGTTCCAGGGACTTTCGCGCAGCAACCCGCAGGATTCGTCCTGGGCCTTGAAGAAAGACAACGGGCAACTCGATCAAATGGCCGGCGCAACCATTACCTCCCGCGCAGTGATCAACGCGGTCCACGATGCCTTGCGTTACTTTGATGAACATCGTCAGCACCTGCTGGAGGTACCTGCCCGTGACTAAATCTGGCGGTCTGGCCGGCTCATTGATGCTTGCGCCGCTGATAGGTGTCAGCGACACACTGCCCAAGGCTCTGAGCTTCTGGGTGCTGGCGGTGTTGATTGTGACAATGTACGGCTTGAGCATGGGGTTGGTGCGAAACCGCCTGAATGGCCGACTGCAACTGATCGCTAGTTCATTGCTGGCCGCGACCTGGGTCAGTTGCGTGCAGTTGGCCTTGCAGGCCTTTGCATTGAGCCTGTCTCGGGACCTGGGCATTTACCTGGCACTGATCAGCGTTCAGTGTGTGCTGCTTGAGTCCACCGGCTTTTTCCAGACCGACCAGGTCAAGGCGCACCTTCAACTGTTCGGCATATTTGGCCTGCTGCTGGCAGCCCTGGGCTTATTACGCCCTTTATTGGGTGGCAGCTCCTTCGCCACACTCGCACCGGGAGGGTTTATCCTGCTCGGATTGCTGCTCGCCGGGTGGCAGGCCTGGGGCCAACACTCAAAACCACATTGACCGTTTGCAAGGAACCGCTCGCCCCATGAATGCTGCAAAACGCCTGGAAATTTTTCGTCGATTTCACGAAGACAATCCAGAACCGAAAACCGAACTGGCCTACTCCTCGCCGTTCGAGTTGCTGATTGCCGTGATTTTGTCGGCGCAGTCAACGGATGTCGGCGTCAATAAGGCCACCGCCAAATTGTTTCCAGTGGCTAACACCCCGGCAGCCATCTACGCCCTTGGGGTTGAAGGATTGTCCGAGTACATCAAGACCATCGGTCTGTACAACAGCAAGGCGAAAAACGTCATAGAGACCTGCCGCATGCTGGTGGAGCTTCACGCCAGTGAAGTGCCGCAAACCCGCGAAGCCCTCGAAGCCCTGCCAGGAGTGGGACGCAAGACCGCCAACGTTGTGCTCAACACGGCGTTTCGCCAACTGACTATGGCGGTGGACACCCATATCTTCCGCGTCAGCAACCGCACCGGGTTGGCACCCGGAAAGAATGTGGTGGAGGTAGAGAAACAGCTGATGAAGTTTATACCCAAGCCTTACTTGCTCGATTCCCACCACTGGTTGATTCTCCATGGGCGCTATGTCTGCCAAGCCCGCAAGCCCCGCTGCGGCAGCTGCCGTATCGAGGATCTGTGCGAATACAAGGAAAAGACTTCCGACGATTGAGTAACTATTACCTTTATTGATCAGTCGATTGAAAAAATCTTTTTTACCCGGTCGACGTTTATCGTTATAAGGAGCGCCAACGGCAGTCTTAGCCTGGAGTTAACCTTATGAGCACTGGCAAGGAACAACTGGATGCAGAAGACGACTTTGTTGCCGCGGAATCTGATGAGGCAACGGAAGCGCCGCTAGAAGTGGCCAAGACCAATCTGAGCAAACGCCGCACCATCGATAACCTATTGGAAGAGCGACGCTTGCGAAAGCAACTGGCTGATTACGATTTCGATCTCTAATTACGACAGGTCATGAGCAGAAGCCTCCCTTGCGGAGGCTTTTTTCTCCCGTTTGCAGGCCCGGGGCTTTGCGTCTGCTAGACCAGGCCGTTGCGTTGAGCCAACTCGATCAGGTCAACCAGGGACCGCGCATTGAGCTTCAGTAACAAGCGCGTTTTGTAGGTACTCACGGTTTTGTTACTCAGGAACACTCCATCGGCGATCTCCTTGTTGGTCTTGCCCCGGGCCAGTTGCTGCAGCACCATCATTTCCCGCCCGGAAAGACGCTCGACCATCTGCGCCTCACTGGCGCTACCCAACGTGGATCGCACGGAGTTGAGTGCCTGGTTGGGAAAATAGCTGTAGCCAGACAGCACGGCCTTGATAGCGCTCAAGAGCTCGGTCAGATCCTGCTGTTTACACACGTAGCCCGCAGCGCCTGCCTGCATGCAACGCATGGAGAAGTGGCCTGGGGCCTGAGATGTCAGCACCAGCACCTTGAAGGGCTGAGCCTGTTTAGTGGAGGACAATCTGCAAATAACGTCCAGACCATCAAGTTTGGGAATACCAATATCAAGTATGACGATGTCAGGCATATGCTCGCGGGCAAGTTGCAAAGCATCGACACCGTTGTCGGTCTCGGCGACGACCTCATAACCATGACGTTCCATTAGCATACGTACAGCAAGACGAATGACGGGATGATCATCCACGATCAGCACTTTATTCATGGGCAAGTCCAATTTCGCTGTTCGAGTTATTTAGAGCCCGCACAATAGCCTAGTCGTTTCATCCTTGGCATAGCTCTCCCCCCCAAGCAACAGCAATCAGAGACCCACCCCACAAGGAGATAGGATTTAGCCTACAAAAAAACGTCAGCAAGGGTGTATCGCATGTTATTTGGCCTTTCAGAACATTCCGTAGGCAAACATATTTTGAGTGAAATACTCCTACGCAAAGGGGTTCAGCGTAACCATACCGCACACGAGTTCCAGGCAATGCCCCTTGCTTGCCTTTAACCTTACGCTGCTGACGCGCAGAGCATTAACGTTGCAAATGCTCTCAAGAGAAGTTAGCCGTTAATACCCCTGTAGATCTGACGTATAAGCCAATACCACACACCTATTAATTTTTCCGACATCATGAAGAAGACATCTAAACTTCAATACCTCAATATTTCCTACAGCAAGCCAGGCGAACTAAACGTAGCGACACATAGACAGAGTTGCCAAACCAGTATTTAAAAATAAAACCGATGCGACGCACTGGCTCCTCTCTATCAATAAAACACGATAAACAAAGTTCAGACTCCCAATAATTTTCAGTAAAAAAAAGGCCCCTTAAACAAGGGACCTTTTCACAACAGCTCAAATATTTCAGAACAACTTACGGCCCTTGTTGGCTGCAATGCGCATGCGCAGTGCATTGAGCTTGATGAAGCCGGCCGCGTCTGCCTGATTGTAGGCGCCGCCATCTTCTTCAAAAGTGGCGATATTGGCATCGAACAGCGACTCGTCCGACTTGCGCCCGGTGACGATGACGTTACCCTTGTACAGTTTCAGGCGCACAACACCGCTCACGTGGGCCTGGGAAGCGTCGATCATCTGTTGCAGCATCAGACGCTCAGGGCTCCACCAGTAGCCGGTGTAGATCAGGCTGGCGTACTTGGGCATCAACTCGTCTTTGAGGTGAGCGACTTCACGGTCCAGGGTGATGGACTCGATGGCGCGGTGAGCACGCAGCATGATGGTGCCGCCCGGGGTTTCGTAGCAGCCACGGGACTTCATGCCCACGTAACGGTTCTCGACGATGTCCAGACGGCCAATACCGTGTTCGCCACCGATACGGTTCAAGGTCGCCAATACGGTGGCCGGGGTCATTTCGACGCCGTCCAGCGCGACGATGTCGCCGTTGCGGTAGGTCAGCTCCAGGTACTGTGCAGTGTCAGGCGCGTTCTCCGGGGAGACAGTCCATTTCCACATGTCTTCTTCGTGCTCGGTCCAGGTGTCTTCCAGCACGCCGCCTTCATAGGAGATGTGCAGCAAGTTGGCGTCCATCGAGTACGGGGACTTCTTCTTGCCGTGGCGCTCGATCGGAATGTTGTGCTTTTCAGCGTAGTCCATCAGCTTTTCACGAGACAGCAGGTCCCATTCGCGCCAAGGGGCAATCACTTTCACACCAGGCTTCAACGCATAGGCGCCCAGTTCGAAACGCACCTGGTCGTTGCCCTTGCCGGTGGCGCCATGGGAAATGGCGTCAGCGCCGGTTTCGTTGGCGATTTCGATCAGGCGCTTGGCAATCAGCGGACGTGCAATGGAGGTACCCAGCAGGTACTCGCCTTCATAGACGGTGTTGGCGCGAAACATCGGGAAGACGAAATCGCGGACGAACTCTTCGCGCAGGTCGTCAATGTAGATCTCTTTCACGCCCATGGCTTGCGCCTTGGCACGTGCAGGTTCGACCTCTTCGCCCTGACCCAGGTCAGCGGTGAAGGTCACCACTTCACAGTTATAAGTATCCTGCAGCCACTTGAGGATCACCGAAGTGTCCAGGCCGCCGGAATACGCGAGAACGACCTTGTTTACGTCGGCCATGCCATCACTCCACGGGTTTTACGGAAAGGCGTCGATTCTACCGATCAAAACCGTGAATTTACAGGGGCGCGACAGCAAATGAAGATAAAGCGACAGATTCTGTCGGGCGAGCGACTAATAGCCGCACCTCAGGAGGTGGTGGCGGCGCTACTCGGGGCCTTCGCCTGGGGCGTCGGCTTCTCGGGAGCCGGCACCCGCTCCAGATGAATATTGACCCGGCGATTCTTCGCCCGGTTGCCTGGATTGGTGTTCGGTGCCAGCGGGTAACGTTCACCGTGAAAACGCAGGACAATCTGCGATTCAGGGATACCGTTGGCCTTGAGAAAGTCCATCACCGCCAGGCCGCGACGCCTTGAAAGGTCACGATTGGTCAGGCGATTGCCGCTGTTGTCCGAGTGGCCGTCCAACTCGATATGATTGACGGTCGGATCGGCCTTGATGAATTCCAGCATCACCAACAGCTTGGCCTTGGCAGCGGCGTCCAGATCGATGCCACCACCGGGAAAACCTACCTCGGCCTGTTTGACCTGCTCGAAATTCATCGGCAGCAGTTTCGCGGTACACAACTGGTAGTCGCTGTAGGCTTTGTTGAACTTCACCGGCAATAGACGTATTTCGGAGTAACCCCCATCGCGGCCGTAGTGGCGTACCGTCGGGCTGCGGCCATCGAGCAAGCCATTGAACAAACGCCCGGCCTGGGCTTGGGAGCTGTTGAACAGCACATCACCGCTACCGGCACGCACTGCTCCCAGATTGATATCACCGCGCCCCGGCTGCCACGGCGCTGCTGCCGCTAATAGTGTCGCGGAACCTGCGCCCAGGGAGCCGTTATAGGCTTTCAGGCGAAATGTTGCCTGCTCGCCCGCACGGCGCACGAACTCGCCAGAACCAAAATCGCTGATCGGCTGGCTCAAGCGACACTCGAATTTGTCGCCTTCTACCTTCCACTCAATATTCTCCAGACGGGTCTGGAACGTGAGGGCCATCGCGGGCAAGCTGGCGAACACACTGAGCAGGGCTAGATAATGCTGGCGCACGGGAGGCTCCATTGGTTTCTACAACACATCAAGGCGTCATACATCGTTAAGGCATACCCAGGGATATCGGTCGCATCCTGCAAAACTTGATAGCGAGTGCCTGCAAGAGTCTTTTCCGGTAGCATTCCCACCAGATTGACCCGCCTGGAATCCCCAATGTCCGACCGCCTGACCCTGCTGCGTCCCGACGACTGGCATATTCATCTTCGCGATGGTGCAGCGTTGCCCCAAACCGTGGCCGATGTAGCGCGTACGTTTGGCCGCGCCATCATCATGCCTAACCTGGTACCTCCGGTGCGTAACGCCGCGGAAGCCGACGCCTATCGCCAGCGCATTCTCGCTGCACGACCGGCCGGTAGCCGCTTCGAACCGTTGATGGTGCTGTACCTGACCGACCGTACCCAGCCCGAAGAAATTCGCGAGGCCAAGGCCTGCGGCTTTGTCCACGCCGCCAAGCTGTACCCGGCCGGCGCAACCACCAACTCAGATTCTGGCGTGACCAGCATAGATAAGATCCTGCCGGCTATCGAAGCCATGGCCGAGGTCGGCATGCCGTTGCTGATCCACGGCGAAGTCACCCGTGGTGATGTCGACGTATTCGATCGCGAGAAGATCTTTATCGACGAGCATATGCGTCGCGTGGTCGAGCTGTTCCCGACTCTCAAAGTCGTGTTCGAACACATCACCACCGCTGATGCCGTGCAGTTCGTCACCGAGGCCTCGGCCAACGTCGGTGCGACCATCACCGCGCATCACTTGCTGTACAACCGCAACCACATGCTGGTGGGCGGGATTCGGCCGCACTTCTACTGCCTGCCGATCCTCAAGCGAAACACCCATCAGGTCGCACTGCTCGATGCCGCCACCAGTGGCAGCGAGAAGTTCTTCCTCGGCACAGATTCCGCGCCCCACGCCCAGCACGCCAAGGAAGCGGCGTGTGGTTGTGCCGGCTGCTACACCGCCTATGCCGCAATCGAGCTGTACGCCGAGGCGTTCGAGCAACGCAACGCCCTGGACAAGCTTGAAGGTTTCGCCAGCCTCAATGGCCCGCGCTTCTACGGGCTGCCGGCGAATACCGACCGCATTACCCTGGTTCGTGAAGACTGGACCGCCCCAACCAGCCTGCCATTTGGCGAGCTGACCGTAATCCCGCTGCGCGCCGGTGAAACACTGCGCTGGCGCCTGCTGGAGGAACACCCGTGAGTGAAGACCATTTCGACGACGACCAGGAACACGGTGGTGGTGGTTCCCGTCACCCGATGGCCGAGCGTTTCCGTGGCTACCTGCCAGTGGTCATTGATGTAGAAACCGGCGGTTTCAACTGCGCCACCGACGCCTTGCTGGAAATTGCTGCCGTCACCATTGGCATGGATGAACAGGGTTTCGTGTTTCCGGAACACACCCACTTCTTTCGCGTCGAACCGTTCGAAGGCGCCAACATCGAGGCGGCCGCCCTGGAGTTCACCGGGATCAAGCTCGATCATCCGCTGCGCATGGCCGTCAGCGAAGAAACCGCGCTGACCGATATTTTTCGCGGTGTACGCAAGGCATTGAAGGCCAATGGCTGCAAACGCGCCATCCTCGTAGGCCACAACAGCAGCTTCGACTTGGGCTTCCTCAACGCCGCCGTGACGCGCCTGGACATGAAACGCAACCCGTTTCATCCGTTCTCCAGTTTCGACACCGCAACGTTGGCAGGTCTGGCCTATGGCCAAACCGTGCTGGCAAAAGCCTGCCAGGCCGCCGGTATCGACTTCGACGGCCGTGAAGCCCACTCGGCCCGCTACGACACCGAGAAGACCGCCGACCTGTTCTGCGGCATCGTCAACCGCTGGAAACAGATGGGTGGGTGGGAAGACTTCAACGACTGAGGTTAAATCCCGCGCATAAAAAAACCGGCCCTATCAGGCCGGTTTTTTTTGCCGCTAACGTGGCGATTACAGCTTGTTAGCGTTCTCGGTCAGGTAAGCAGCAACGCCTTCTGGCGAAGCGTTCATGCCCTTGTCGCCTTTTTTCCAGTTGGCAGGGCAGACTTCACCGTGCTCTTCGTGAAATTGCAGCGCGTCAACCAGGCGGATCAGCTCTTCCATGTTACGGCCCAGCGGCAGGTCGTTGATGATCTGCGAGCGGACAACGCCCTTGTCGTCTATCAGGAACGCACCACGGAACGCTACGCCGCCTTCGGACTCAACGTCGTAGGCCTTGGCGATGTCGTGCTTCATGTCGGCAGCCATGGTGTATTTGACTTTGCCGATGCCGCCATCATTGATGGCAGTGTTGCGCCAGGCGTTGTGGGTAAAATGGGAGTCGATGGAAACGGCTACCACTTCAACATTACGCGCCTTGAAATCGTCCATGCGGTGATCCAGAGCGATCAGCTCCGATGGGCAGACGAAGGTGAAGTCCAGCGGATAGAAGAACACCAGGCCGTATTTGCCTTTGATGGCTTCAGACAGCTTGAAGCTGTCAACGATTTCGCCATTGCCGAGGACGGCAGGTACATCGAAATCCGGGGCCGGTTTGCCGACGAGTACGCTCATTGGATATCTCCTGATGCAGTGCTGATAAAAGCATGATTGAAGTAAAAAAGGACCCGCTCCAGTCTGCCTTGGGTAAACGACAGGACTGTGACGCGATCACGCTTCGTGAAGACCGACCATCATACACGGCCACTTTGAGCTGTCCTTAGTGGATTTTCCAAATCCCCTGCGCGGGCAGAATGATGGCAAAACGCCCTGCGCACAAACCGTTCATCGGTAAGGGAGCGCTCTAGCCAGGAGCTGATAGAAACTATTTTGACAATCATTCTCGTTAACATTAAGATCTATCGCACTTAAGCCTCAAACCCGCGATGGTTCTCCCTTATGTATGTCTGCCTCTGCACTGGCGTCACCGACGGACAAATCCGCGAAGCAATCTACGAAGGTTGCTGCAGCTACAAAGAAGTGCGTGAAACCACCGGCGTTGCTAGCCAATGCGGCAAATGTGCCTGCCTGGCCAAGCAAGTGGTACGGGAAACCCTGACGAAGCTGCAAAGCGCCCAGGCTGCGATCCCCTACTCTGCAGAATTTACACACGCATAATTGGCGTGTTTTAAAGAACCGGACTTAGTGTCCGGTTTTTTTATGCCCGCAATTCAATCAGTTACCGTCAAGACGCGGAACAAAAACATTCTTATTCCGATTAATTTTCATATATTATTCAATAACTTAGGTTTGACAGTAATCATTGCGCCGCTCAAACTCCTGCCTATATACAGCGAATATAGGGCAGGACCCCATCATGAAAGGCGACGTTACAGTCATCCAGCATCTCAACAAAATTCTTGCCAATGAACTGGTCGCGATCAATCAGTACTTCCTGCATGCGCGCATGTATGAAGATTGGGGCCTGGAAAAACTGGGCAAGCACGAGTACAAAGAATCGATCCAAGCCATGAAGGACGCGGACAAACTGATCAAGCGCATCCTGTTCCTGGAAGGCCTGCCGAACGTCCAGGACCTGGGCAAGCTGCACATCGGTGAGCACTCCCAGGAAATGATTACCTGTGACCTGAACTTCGAGCGCAAGAGCCACACCAACCTGAAGGCCGCCATCGCTCATTGCGAAACCAAGGGCGACTTCGGCAGCCGCGAGTTGCTGGAAGATATCCTTGAAGACCAGGAAGAGCACATCGACTGGCTGGAAACCCAAGTCGGCCTGATCGACAAAGTAACGATCGAGAATTATCTGCAATCGCAGATGGGTGAATAACCCAAGGATCGAGCTTGCTCGCGAAGAGCGTTAACGATAACGCAGCGCATCTGGTGTTTCGCGGTGCCTATAAATTCTTCGCGAGCAAGCTCGCTCCCACAAGTTAGCCACTAAAAAGCCCCGCTCTCTTATGGAGAAGCGGGGCTTTTTTATTGCCGGCGCCTAAAACAAATCAGGCTTCGGTCTTGTTTGCAGCAGCCGCTTCAACAGCCGCCTTGATAGTGGTCTGCAACGAACCGTCAGCCGCCATCTCGGTCATGATATCGCTACCGCCGACCAGCTCACCGCCGACCCACAGCTGCGGGAAGGTTGGCCAGTTGGCGTACTTCGGCAGGTTGGCGCGGATTTCCGGGTTCTGCAGGATATCCACGTAAGCAAACTTCTCACCGCAAGCCATCACGGACTGGGCGGCCTTCGCGGAAAAGCCACACTGGGGGGCATTCGGCGAACCTTTCATGTAAAGCAGAACCGTGTTGCTGGCAATCTGCTCTTTAATCGTTTCGATGATATCCATGGAGCACCTCGGCTGGAACTTTGCGACTCACGGGTCGGCACGGTGGCGCATTGTAACGCAAAGCCTGGCGTGGTGCTCGGACTCCCCGACGGACAAGTCACCACCCCACCTCCACTGTCACGCCGCAACCACCTGCACCGGCACGCCGTTCAACGCCGCATTGCCCGACAGCTCATCCAACTGCCGCTCATCCGTCAGGTCATTGGCGCTCGCCCCTGGCTGCCCGCTGGCGATGGTCATCTGTACCCCGGGGCGACCATGCCCCCAACCGTGAGGCAAGCTGACCACACCCGCCATCATGTCCAGGCTGGCCACTACTTCCACTTCAATCATGCCAATGCGCGAACTCACGCGAACCCGCTGACCGTCACTCAACTGGCGGCTGGCAAGGTCATCGGGATGCATCAGCAACTGATGCCTAGGCTTGCCCTTCACCAAGCGATGGTAGTTATGCATCCACGAATTATTACTGCGCACGTGACGACGACCAATCAGCAGTAACTCATCAACCGCAGGCAGTGGCTGCGCGGCAAAGCGCACCAGGTCCGCGAGAATCACCGCTGGCGCCGCCTGTACCCGGAGATTGGCCGTTTTCAGTCGAGCAGCCAGGTTGGCTTTCAGCGGCCCCAGGTCAAGGCCATGGGGATGATCGGCCAACGCCGCTACCGACAACTTGTGGCTGGAAGTATCACCGTAGGCACCGGCCCTCAGGCCGAAGTCGATCATCTGCGACGGCGCCATGGTCGGCTTGAGTACGTTGCCGGTTTTCGCTGCAAACGCCTGGGCCAAGCCAACAAAGATTTCCCAATCATGCAGCGCGCCCTCGGGCTTGGGCAAAATCGCGCGATTGAACCGCGTGACATTGCGCACCGCGAACATATTGAAAGTGGTGTCGTAATGATCGTTTTCCAGGGCCGAGGTGGACGGCAGGATCAGGTCGGCATAGCGCGTGGTTTCGTTGATATAGAAGTCGATGCTGACCATGAACTCAAGACCATCCAAGGCCTGCTCCAGTTGCCGCCCGTTGGGTGTGGACAACACCGGATTGCCCGCTACCGTTACCAGGGCGCGGATTTGCCCTTCGCCTTCGGTGAGTATTTCTTCAGCCAGTGCCGACACCGGCAACTCGCCGCTGTACTCCGGACGCCCGGAAACGCGACTCTGCCAGCGATTAAAATGCCCGCCAGAGGTCGCCGCCACCAGGTCCACCGCAGGTTCGGTGCACAACGCACCACCTACGCGGTCAAGATTGCCGGTAACCAGGTTGATCAACTGCACGAGCCAATGGCACAACGTGCCGAACGCTTGGGTCGAGACGCCCATGCGGCCATAACAGACGGCCTTGTCCGCTGCCGCAAAATCCCGCGCCAGCTGACGAATCTGCTCGGCCGGCACCGCGCACGGGCGGCTCATCGCCTCGGCCGTGAAGCCTGAAATGGCGCGACGCACTTCATCCAGCCCGTCTATCGGCAGGTGGCTGTCACGGGTCAGGTTCTCGGCAAACAGCGTATTGAGCAGCCCGAACAACAACGCCGCATCGCCACCGGGACGAACGAACAGATGCTGGTCAGCCATCGCCGCTGTCTCGCTGCGGCGCGGGTCGACCACCACCACTTTACCGCCATGGGCCTGGATGGCTTTCAGGCGCTTTTCCACATCTGGCACGGTCATGATGCTGCCGTTGGACGCCAACGGGTTACCGCCGAGGATCAGCATGAAATCGGTGTGATCGATGTCTGGAATCGGCAGCAACAAACCATGGCCGTACATCAGGTGACTGGTCAGGTGATGAGGCAACTGGTCCACCGAGGTGGCGGAAAAGCGGTTGCGTGTCTTCAACTGGCCAAGGAAATAGTTGCTGTGGGTCATCAAGCCATAGTTATGCACGCTGGGATTACCCTGGTACACCGCGACCGCATTTTGCCCGTGACGGGCCTGAATCCCCGCCAGCCGCTCGGCCACCAGGGCGAAGGCCTCATCCCAGGGGATCGGCTGCCATTCGCTACCGACCCGCAGCATCGGTTGATGCAAGCGGTCCGGATCGTTCTGGATATCTTGCAGGGCCACAGCCTTGGGGCAGATATGACCGCGACTGAAACTGTCCAGTGGGTCGCCCTTGATTGAGGTGATGGTCATGCTGCCATCTTCTCCCTGAGTGGTTTCCAGGGTCAGGCCGCAGATGGCTTCGCACAGATGGCAGGCACGGTGATGGAGAGTCTTGGTCATAGCCAGTCTCTTTTATTGGGGGCAGCGTCGTCGAGGTGAGCGCTTTGGCTAAAAATATGGCCCGCCACTGACAACGGCGCCAGCAACGTTCGTCGCGTGAATCGAAGGGCATCAGGCCAGGCCATGGCGAAGCATTAGAAAACGTTTCAAAAACGTCCGACATATCCCTCTTCAGCCACTTAAACCGACGCAGCCTGGCCCGCGCCCGCCTTCGCGCATTGCAAAGTTGCGCGACGCCAGTGTACAAATGACCCGCTGCTGTCAGGAAACAGGCTTCAAAAGCGCTATCCCCGCTCCTTTGAACACCCCTAAAAACCGTAGCCTATTGGTAAGGCGCGACATTTAATGTCAATATCGCGCCTCCCCCTATTTCGTCGCCCTGTGCGGCTTTCGCCGCAGGTCTCGCCCGTTTTCAAAATAAACCAGGCTTTGAGCATCTGCGGTCTGTTGCAAAAAGGTAGTTAATGATGAGCGCAAGGCACTTTCTCTCCCTGATGGATTGCACGCCCGAAGAGCTGGTCAGTGTGATCCGTCGAGGCATTGAGCTTAAAGACCTGCGTAATCGCGGTGTACTGTTCGAGCCTTTGAAAAACCGCGTACTCGGGATGATCTTCGAGAAGTCGTCGACCCGCACCCGTTTGTCCTTCGAAGCCGGCATGATCCAGCTCGGCGGCCAGGCTATTTTTCTGTCGCCTCGGGACACCCAGTTGGGCCGTGGCGAGCCGATCAGCGATTGCGCCATTGTCATGTCGCGCATGCTCGATGCAGTGATGATCCGCACCTTCGCCCATAGCACCCTCACCGAGTTCGCTGCCAACTCCCGGGTACCGGTGATCAACGGCCTGTCCGATGACCTGCACCCGTGCCAGTTGCTGGCCGACATGCAAACTTTCCTCGAACATCGCGGTTCGATCCAGGGCAAGACCGTGGCCTGGATCGGCGATGGCAACAACATGTGCAACAGCTATATAGAAGCGGCGATCCAGTTCGACTTCCACCTGCGCATCGCTTGCCCTGAAGGCTTTGAGCCCGCTGCCGAATTCCTCGCCAAGGCCGACGGCCGTGTGCAGATCGTTCGCGATCCGCAGGACGCCGTAGTCGGCGCGCACCTGGTCAGCACCGATGTCTGGACCTCCATGGGCCAGGAAGACGAAACCGCCAAGCGCCTGACTTTGTTCGCGCCGTTCCAGGTTACCCGCGCCCTGCTCGACCTCGCGGCGCCGGACGTGTTGTTCATGCACTGCCTGCCCGCCCACCGTGGCGAAGAAATCAGCCTCGACCTACTGGATGACCCACGCTCGGTGGCCTGGGACCAGGCGGAAAACCGTCTGCACGCCCAAAAGGCCTTGCTGGAACTCCTGGTCCCGCCTGCGTACCACCACGCATGAGCCAGCCATTACTGCTTAATCTGCGCAACCTGGCCTGCGGTTATCAGGGCCAACGGGTGGTGCAAAACCTCAATCTGCACCTCAACGCCGGCGACATTGGTTGCCTGCTGGGCTCCTCAGGGTGCGGCAAGACCACCACTCTGCGGGCGATTGCCGGCTTTGAGCCGGTGCACGAAGGGGAAATCAGCCTGGCCGGTGAAGTCATCTCCAGCGCCGGCTTTACCCTGGCGCCGGAGAAACGTCGCATCGGCATGGTTTTCCAGGACTACGCATTGTTTCCTCACCTCAGCGTGGCCGACAACATCGCCTTTGGCATTCGCAAGCACCCGCAAAAAACGCGAGTAGTTGAAGAACTGCTGGAGCTGGTCAACCTCAAGAGCCTGGGCAAGCGCTTCCCCCACGAGCTGTCCGGCGGCCAGCAACAGCGCGTAGCTCTGGCCCGGGCACTGGCCCCCGAACCGCAACTGCTGTTACTGGATGAACCGTTCTCCAACCTCGACGGCGAACTGCGGCGCAAGCTCAGCCATGAAGTGCGCGATATCCTCAAGGCTCGAGGCACCAGTGCGATTCTGGTGACCCATGATCAGGAAGAAGCCTTCGCGGTCAGCGACCATGTCGGTGTGTTCAAGGAAGGCCGCCTGGAACAATGGGATACGCCCTACAACCTCTACCATGAGCCGCTGACGCCCTTTGTCGCCAGCTTCATTGGCCAGGGTTACTTCATTCGTGGCCAGTTGAACACGCCGGAATCGGTGACCACCGAGCTGGGTGAACTGCAGGGCAACCGCGCCTATACCTGGCCGATTGGCGGCGCGGTGGATGTGCTGCTGCGCCCGGATGACATCGTCTATGCACCAGACAGCACATTAAAAGCGCTAATCGTCGGCAAGACCTTCCTCGGTGCGTCGACCTTGTATCGCCTGCAACTGCCAACCGGCGCACAGCTGGAGTCGATTTTCCCCAGCCATGCTGACCATCAAGTCGGTACCGAGGTTGGCATTCGCGTGGCAGCTGAACATCTGGTGCTGTTCCAGGCGTCGGGCAGCACGGCGGCGCACATTCCTCAGGTTGACTCAGGTGTGCGGCGCTACAGCACCGTGTAGAAGCTCGCTCTTACAGAAAGCATCAAGCCCGGCCAATTTCCGCGAACTTGGCCTGGGTATGCTCGGCCAACGCTGCCGCTGCCAACTCCACCTCAAGCCCCCTCCTCCCCGCACTGACAAAAATCGTCGCGAACGGCTGCGCCGTCACATCGATAAAAGTGCGCAAGCGCTTCTTCTGCCCCAGTGGGCTGATCCCGCCCAGCAAATAACCAGTGGATCGTTGCGCCGCTGCAGGATCAGCCATCTCGACTTTTTTCACCCCCGCAGCCTGAGCCAGCGCTTTTAAATCCAGACTTCCGACGACTGGCACCACCGCCACCAACAACTCACCTTTTTCGCTGCTGGCAAGCAGGGTCTTGAACACCTGTGCCGGATCAAGTCCCAATTTCTCTGCGGCCTCCAGGCCATAAGAGGCCGCCTTGGGGTCATGTTCGTAACTGTGAATGCGATGTTCGGCACGAACTTTTTTCAACAGGTCCAATGCAGGCGTCATGAGAGCTCCAGGCTTGGGGCAAACGTGGAAAAACTGATGGTCAATTCTAGGCCATGCCACCGCAAAAGGCTCTAGTCCGAAGCGCTCTGCGGCTCACCCGCGCAAATCCTGACAGCACTTTGGGCGAGCCTGACCACGTATTCGCCACGATCATTCACGAGACCAATAGTTAGAAAATGACTGACAGTTCACTTTCGACCTTTGACAGCCGTGTTTCTTGTCTATATTTTTTCGTTTCCGAATGCTGTAGGAATAGCGCCTCAGTATCCAAGCAGTAAGCCGCGAACAGGATGGAGATCCTCGCCACGGTGAAAATCGCGCTTCTTTTGCAAAGAGCCTCCGTGAGGCAAAGCGCCAGACAACAACAAAAACAGAGGTTTTCAATGACAACTGCTCTTCAACAGCCTTCACTCTCAAGCCAATGCATGGCCGAATTCCTGGGGACTGCGCTGCTGATCTTCTTTGGTACCGGTTGTGTTGCCGCGCTCAAGGTCGCGGGTGCCAGTTTTGGCTTGTGGGAAATCAGCATCATCTGGGGGATCGGCGTCAGCATGGCGATCTACCTAAGCGCCGGCATTTCCGGGGCTCACCTCAATCCAGCCGTCAGCATCGCCCTGTGTATTTTTGCCGATTTTGAAAAGCGCAAACTGCCGTTCTACATCATCGCCCAAGTCGCTGGCGCCTTCTGTTCCGCCGCGTTGGTTTACACGCTCTACAGCAATCTATTTTTCGATTACGAACAAACCCACCATATGATCCGTGGCTCCCAGGCCAGCCTGGAGTTGGCGTCGGTGTTCTCCACTTACGCTCATCCACTGCTGACTACCGCTCAGGCCTTCCTGGTTGAAATGGTCATCACCGCAATCCTGATGGGCGTGATCATGGCCCTGACTGATGACAACAACGGCTTGCCGCGCGGCGCTCTGGCCCCGCTGCTGATCGGTTTGCTAATCGCCGTGATTGGCAGCGCCATGGGCCCGCTGACCGGGTTTGCGATGAACCCGGCTCGTGACTTCGGCCCCAAGCTGATGACCTTTTTCGCCGGCTGGGGTGAAATGGCCTTCACCGGCGGGCGCGACATTCCCTATTTCCTGATTCCGATCTTTGCACCGATTGTCGGTGCCTGCCTCGGCGCTGCGGCTTATCGCGGGTTGATTGCCCGGCACCTGCCCAACGCCGCACCTGCTACAACTGATGCAACTGATACCGCCGCCGCCAGCGGTAAAACCCGAACGTCCTGAAAACGCTAGCCTGAGTCTTACTGCCCTTTGCATCCCAGGCTACTTACTCACTTCTTTTTTCCGTCCAAGGCAATCGACATGACCGACATTCAGAATAAGAACTACATCATTGCCCTCGATCAGGGCACGACCAGTTCCCGGGCGATCATTTTTGATCGTGACGCCAACGTGGTCTGCACTGCCCAGCGTGTATTCACCCAGCATTACCCCCAACCTGGCTGGGTCGAACATGACCCGATGGAAATCTTCGCCACCCAGAGCGCGGTAATGGTCGAAGCCTTGGCACAAGCCGGCCTGCACCATGACCAGGTTGCCGCCATCGGCATCACCAACCAACGTGAAACCACCGTGGTCTGGGACAAGGTCACCGGCCGCCCGATCTACAACGCCATTGTCTGGCAGTGCCGCCGCAGCACCGAAATTTGCCAACAGCTCAAGCGCGACGGCCATGAGCAATACATCAGCGACATCACCGGCCTGGTCACAGACCCGTACTTCTCCGGCACAAAACTCAAGTGGATCCTCGACAACGTCGAAGGCAGCCGCGAACGCGCGCGCAACGGCGAGCTGCTGTTCGGGACCGTCGACAGCTGGCTGATCTGGAAATTTACCGGCGGCAAGACCCACGTCACCGACTACACCAACGCCTCGCGCACCATGCTCTTCAACATCCACACCCTTGAGTGGGATGCGAAGATGCTGGATATCCTCGATATCCCCCGCGAAATGCTGCCTGAAGTGAAATCCTCTTCAGAGATTTATGGTCACACCAAAAGCGGCATCGCTATCGGCGGTATCGCCGGCGACCAGCAAGCAGCACTGTTCGGCCAGATGTGCGTAGAACCAGGCCAGGCGAAAAACACCTACGGCACCGGCTGCTTCCTGCTGATGAACACCGGCGACAAAGCGGTCAAGTCCAAGCACGGCATGCTCACCACTATCGCTTGCGGCCCCCGTGGTGACGTGGCCTACGCCCTGGAAGGCGCCGTGTTCAATGGCGGTTCCACAGTGCAATGGTTGCGGGACGAGCTGAAAATCATCAACGACGCCCATGACACCGAATACTTCGCCAGCAAAGTCAAAGACAGCAACGGCGTGTACCTGGTCCCGGCCTTCACCGGCCTGGGCGCACCGTACTGGGACCCCTATGCCCGTGGTGCGCTGTTCGGCCTGACCCGTGGCGTACGAGTGGATCACATCATTCGTGCAGCACTAGAGTCGATTGCCTACCAGACCCGCGACGTACTCGACGCCATGCAGCAGGATTCCGGCGAACGCCTCACATCCCTGCGGGTGGACGGCGGCGCGGTAGCGAACAACTTCTTGATGCAGTTCCAGGCCGATATTCTCGGCACTCAGGTGGAACGTCCGCAAATGCGCGAAACCACCGCACTGGGCGCCGCCTACCTGGCTGGCCTGGCTTGTGGCTTCTGGGGCAGCCTGGACGAGTTGCGCGGCAAGGCGGTAATTGAGCGCGAATTCGAGCCGCAGCTTGAAGACGCAGTGAAGGAAAAACTCTACGCCGGCTGGAAAAAAGCCGTCAGCCGCACCCGCGACTGGGAACCCCACGAAGGCGCCGAATAAGCCAAGCGCTGGACCCATATAGGGTTGTAACTGGCAGGGAGCAGATTCCTGCGTCATCATGGGCCACTTTTGTACGGCAGCCCAAAGGACGCCCCATGAATCTGCCTCCCCGCCAGCAGCAAATCCTCGAACTGGTCCGCGAACGCGGCTATGTGAGTATCGAGGAAATGGCGCAGCTGTTCGTTGTCACCCCGCAAACCATCCGCCGTGATATCAATCAACTGGCGGAAGCTAACCTGTTGCGCCGCTACCATGGCGGCGCGGCCTATGATTCCAGCGTTGAAAACACCGCGTACGCTATGCGTGCCGATCAGATGCGCGACGAGAAACAGCGCATAGGCGAAGCCATTGCCGCGCAAATCCCCGATCACGCCTCGCTGTTTATCAATATCGGCACCACCACCGAATCCATCGCCAAGGCGCTGCTCAATCACAGCCACCTGAAAATCATCACCAATAACCTCAACGTCGCCATGATGCTCAGCGCCAAGGACGACTTCGACGTGCTGCTGACCGGCGGCAACGTGCGTCGTGACGGCGGCGTGGTGGGCCAGGCCAGCGTCGATTTCATCAACCAGTTCAAGGTCGACTTTGCCTTGGTGGGCATCAGCGGCATCGATGAAGACGGCAGCCTGCTCGACTTCGACTACCAGGAAGTGCGGGTTTCCCAAGCGATCATCGCCAATGCACGCAAGGTAATCCTCGCGGCGGACTCCAGCAAATTCGGGCGCAATGCCATGATTCGCCTGGGACCGATCAGTTTGATTGATTGTTTGGTCACCGATCAGCAGCCGGTACCGGCGTTGCTGCAACTGCTCAATCAGAACAAGATTCGCCTGGAAGTGGTTTAAGCAACACCCCATACCTCTCTGTGGCGAGGGGGCTTGCCCGCTCGCCAACGCAGCAACTCACACACCCATCGCAGTGTTCACAAATTTTCCTTTCCCCACCCTTCGATCAGTATTTTCAATCGAAGTTGGCTGGCTGTGCCCGCGTTTATGAGCTACCATTTTCGAAAATGAACATTAATGTTCGAATTCAAATATGAAAAAAAGATCGTGAGGCCAGCCGATGACCCCTTCTACCTTGCCTGCTCCACCGCTTGCCGAAGTCTATGACGTTGCCGTTATTGGCGGCGGGATCAATGGCGTCGGCATTGCAGCAGACGCAGCCGGTCGCGGTTTGTCAGTATTCCTTTGCGAAAAGGACGACCTGGCCAGCCACACCTCCTCCGCCAGCAGCAAGCTGATCCACGGTGGCCTGCGCTACCTTGAACATTACGAGTTCCGTCTGGTGCGTGAAGCCCTGGCTGAACGGGAAGTGCTGCTGGCCAAGGCCCCGCACATCGTCAAGCAAATGCGCTTTGTCTTGCCGCACCGCCCGCACCTGCGTCCGGCTTGGATGATTCGAGCCGGTCTGTTCCTCTATGACCACCTCGGCAAACGGGAAAAACTCGAAGGTTCCAAAAGCCTCAAGTTCGGCCCGGACAGCCCGCTGAAAAGCGAAATCACCAAAGGCTTCGAATACTCCGACTGCTGGGTCGACGACGCACGCCTCGTGGTGCTCAACGCCATGGCCGCGCGGGAAAAAGGTGCCCACGTCCACACCCAAACCCGTTGTGTCAGCGCCCGTCGCTGCAAGGGCCTGTGGCACCTGCACCTGGAACGCGCCGATGGCAGCCTGTTTTCGATCCGCGCCAAGGCGCTGGTGAACGCTGCCGGCCCATGGGTCGCCAAGTTCATCAAGGATGACCTGAAGCTCGATTCGCCCTACGGTATCCGCCTGATCCAGGGCAGCCACCTGATCGTGCCGAAGCTGTATGAAGGCGCCCATGCGCACATCCTGCAGAACGAAGACCAGCGCATCGTCTTCACCATTCCGTACCTGAGCCACTTCACCATCATCGGTACTACCGACCGCGAGTACACCGGCGATCCCGCGAAAGTGGCGATTACCGAGGGTGAAACCGACTACATGCTCAAAGTGGTCAACGCCCACTTCAAGAAACAACTGAGCCGCGACGACATCGTCCACACCTATTCCGGCGTGCGTCCGCTGTGCAACGACGAATCCGACAACCCGTCGGCCGTGACCCGCGACTACACCTTGGCTCTGTCCGGCGGTACCGATGAGGCGCCACTGCTGTCGGTGTTCGGCGGCAAGCTGACCACCTACCGCAAACTGGCAGAGTCGGCGCTGGCGCAGCTGGCCCCGTACTTCAAGAATATCAAACCAAGCTGGACCGCCAAGGCGACCCTGCCCGGCGGCGAAGACATGACTACGCCAGAAGCCTTGGCCGAGGCTATCGGCAGCAAGTTCGACTGGATTCCCAGCGAGATCGCCCGACGCTGGTCCACCACCTATGGCAGCCGTACCTGGCGCCTGCTGGAAGGCGTGCAATCGCTGGCCGACCTGGGCGACCACCTCGGTGGCGGCCTGTACACCCGGGAAGTCGACTACCTGTGTGCCGAAGAATGGGCCCTGCACCCGCAGGACATCCTCTGGCGCCGCAGCAAGCTGGGCCTGTTCACCACCGCGCAAGAACAGGAAAGCGTGCAGCGCTACCTGACCAAGGTGGAGCAGAACCGCAGCAAGATTGAAGCGGCCTGATTGATCGACCGTCACCAAGCCCCTGCACCGAAAGGTTCAGGGGCTTTTTCATACCTTTCCAGGGATTCGGTTTTCCGAACACCATAAGCCGAACCATTCGGTTTGCCGGATCGCGACACTATAAAAATCCGCTCATATAAAATCAATCTACTTATAAATCAAATAGTTAACCTTTTATATCGAGCCTGGCACGACTCATGCTCTACACTTCTGGTGCAATTGCCTGAGATGCCTCAGGAGCCGTCATAGGCATTCGCTGTAGCTGTGTATATAAAAATGGCCGTCTTAACCGGCTTCATAAAAAAAACAAATGTCGAGGAAGTATTGATGCGCATCGTTCCCCATCTTTTGGGCGCAGCTATCGCTGCAGCTCTGATTAGCACTCCAGTTTTCGCCGCCGAACTCACCGGCACACTGAAGAAAATCAAAGAGTCCGGCACCATCACTCTGGGCCACCGCGACGCTTCCATTCCGTTCTCCTACATTGCGGACGCATCCGGCAAGCCAGTGGGCTACTCCCACGACATCCAATTGGCAATCGTTGAGGCCATCAAGAAAGACCTCGACATCCCGGACCTCAAGGTCAAATACAACCTGGTCACCTCGCAAACCCGTATCCCGCTGGTGCAGAACGGCACCGTGGACGTCGAGTGCGGCTCCACCACCAACAACGTAGAGCGTCAGCAACAAGTCGACTTCTCCGTCGGCATCTTCGAAATCGGTACCCGTCTGCTGTCCAAAAAGGACTCGACCTACAAGGATTTCGCTGACCTCAAGGGCAAGAACGTGGTGACCACCGCCGGCACCACGTCCGAGCGCATCCTCAAGTCCATGAACGCCGACAAGCAAATGGGCATGAACGTCATCTCCGCCAAGGACCACGGTGAATCCTTCCAGATGCTGGAAAGTGGCCGTGCCGTTGCTTTCATGATGGACGACGCACTGCTGGCTGGCGAAATGGCCAAGGCCAAGAAGCCAACCGACTGGGAAGTGACCGGCACTGCGCAATCCTACGAAATCTACGGTTGCATGGTCCGCAAGGGCGACGCTCCGTTCAAGAAGGCTGTGGACGACGCGATCGTCGCGACCTACAAGTCGGGCGCGATCAACACTATCTACACCAAGTGGTTCAGCTCGCCGATCCCGCCAAAAGGCCTGAACCTGATGTTCCCTATGAGCGACGAGCTCAAGGCCCTGATCGCCAATCCGACCGACAAAGCGGCTGACGACAAGACGGCCGAAAAAAAGTCCTGATTCCGAACTAACCTTATCTCCTGAGGGGGCCAAACCTCCCTCAGGCGTCTGTTACTACCTGCTGGCTTTTTTTGGAACACTCGACCTGGTGGTTTTCGAGCCGATCGTGTGTGCCTGACGATCAACGTCGGGCGGGAATGGATTTTTCCCAAGCGGGTGCTTGTACATCGATCGAACTTGAGGGGAGACCCTAATGAATTACAACTGGGACTGGAGCGTGTTCTTCAAGTCCACCGGCGTGGGCAGCGAGACTTATCTCGACTGGTACATCTCCGGATTGGGCTGGACCATCGCCATCGCCATCGTCGCGTGGATCATCGCCTTGCTGCTGGGCTCCATACTCGGCGTCATGCGCACCGTGCCTAACCGCATCGTATCGGGCATCGCGACCTGCTACGTGGAACTGTTTCGTAACGTGCCGCTGCTGGTTCAGCTGTTCATCTGGTACTTCCTGGTGCCCGACCTGCTGCCGCAGAACCTGCAAGACTGGTACAAACAAGACCTCAACCCGACCACCTCGGCCTACCTGAGCGTTGTCGTGTGCCTGGGCCTGTTCACCGCCGCCCGTGTGTGCGAACAAGTGCGCACCGGCATCCAGGCGCTGCCACCAGGCCAGGAGTCTGCTGCCCGAGCCATGGGCTTCAAGCTGCCGCAAGTCTACTGGAACGTGCTGCTGCCCCAGGCTTACCGGATCATCATTCCACCGCTTACCTCGGAATTCCTCAACGTCTTCAAGAACTCCTCCGTGGCGTCCCTGATCGGCCTGATGGAACTGCTGGCGCAAACCAAACAAACCGCCGAGTTCTCGGCCAACCTGTTTGAAGCCTTCACCCTGGCCACGCTGATCTACTTCACCCTGAACATGAGCCTGATGCTGCTGATGCGCGTGATCGAGAAGAAAGTCGCAGTGCCCGGCTTGATTTCCGTGGGGGGTAAATAATGGACTTCGATTTCAGCGGCATCATCCCGGCTATTCCAGGTTTGTGGAACGGCATGGTCATGACCCTGCAACTGATGGTCATGGGCGTGGTCGGCGGGATTGTCCTCGGCACGATCCTGGCGCTGATGCGCCTGTCCTCCAGCAAGCTGATGTCTCGCGTGGCCGGCGCCTATGTGAACTACTTCCGCTCGATCCCGCTGCTGCTGGTGATCACCTGGTTCTACCTGGCGGTACCGTTCGTGCTGCGCTGGATCACCGGCGAAGACACGCCGATCGGTGCGTTCACTTCCTGCGTCGTGGCTTTCATGATGTTCGAAGCGGCGTACTTCTGCGAAATCGTGCGGGCCGGCGTGCAGTCAATCGCCAAGGGCCAGATGGCCGCCGCGCAAGCCATGGGCATGACCTACAGCCAGACCATGCGACTGATCATCCTGCCCCAAGCGTTTCGCAAGATGACGCCGCTGTTGCTGCAACAGAGCATCATCCTGTTCCAGGACACCTCGCTGGTGTACACCGTCGGCCTGGTGGACTTCCTCAATGCTTCGCGAGCCAATGGCGACATCATCGGTCGTTCCAATGAGTTCCTGATTTTCGCCGGTGTCGTCTACTTCATCATCAGCTTTGCCGCCTCGCTGCTGGTCAAGCGTCTGCAAAAAAGGTTTGCCGTATGATCTCTATCAAGAACGTCAACAAGTGGTATGGCGACTTCCAGGTGCTGACCGATTGCAGCACCGAGGTCAAGAAAGGCGAAGTGATCGTGGTGTGCGGGCCTTCCGGCTCGGGCAAGTCCACCCTGATCAAGTGCGTCAACGCCCTGGAACCGTTCCAGAAGGGTGACGTGATCGTCGATGGCACCTCCATCGCCGATCCGAAGACCAACCTGCCAAAGCTGCGTTCGCGCGTGGGCATGGTGTTCCAACACTTCGAACTGTTCCCGCACCTGACCATCACCGAAAACCTGACCATCGCGCAGATCAAGGTGCTGGGTCGCAGCAAGGAAGAAGCCACCCAGAAAGGCCTGCAACTGCTGGAGCGCGTCGGTCTGTCGGCCCATGCCCACAAGCACCCTGGCCAGCTCTCCGGCGGCCAGCAACAACGTGTGGCGATTGCCCGCGCCCTGGCCATGGACCCGATCGTCATGCTGTTCGACGAACCGACCTCGGCCCTGGACCCGGAAATGGTCAACGAAGTACTGGACGTGATGGTGCAACTGGCCCAGGAAGGCATGACCATGATGTGCGTGACCCACGAAATGGGCTTCGCCCGTAAGGTGGCCGACCGCGTGATCTTCATGGACCAGGGCAAGATCATCGAAGACTGCCAGAAAGAAGAGTTCTTCGGCGACATCAGCGCCCGCTCCGAACGTGCGCAGCACTTCCTTGAGAAAATCCTGCAGCACTAAAAAGCCAAGCCGCAACTCGCCCCTCCCTGTAGGAGCAAGCTTGCTCGCGAAAGACCTCAACGATAACGCGTGCATCCTGGATAAACGCGGTGTCCTTGAATTCTTCGCGAGCAAGCTCGCTCCTACAGAAGCCAGGCGAACGGTAGCTGACCCAAGGCATCTGTGATGAAATGCGACCCCACTCTCTATCGCGCCGCGCCGCCATCCCTTGCCGTGAAGCCTCGTCTGATTCGCCAATTGTTCCTGCCACCGCTGATCATCCTGCTGATGATCGGCCTGGGCTATATCGGCTTCTGGACCAGCGAATACTATGGGATCCGTGCCCTGAGCGAGAACGGCGAGCGCCAGTTGGAACTGCACGCACGAACCGTCGAGAGTGAGATCAGCAAATACACCTACCTGCCCAGCCTGCTGGAGCTGGAGTCCAGCGTCTCCAGGCTGCTGGCCGACCCGAATCCAGAACACCGGCAGAAGGTCAACGATTACCTCGAAGGCCTGAACCGGCGCAGCCGCAGTCGGGCCATTTATGTGATGGACACCACCGGCCGCGTGCTGGCCACCAGCAACTGGCGCGATGTCGACAGTTACCTGGGCGAAGACCTGTCCTTTCGCGCCTACTTCCAGAATGCCGTACGCGGCCAGCCCGGCCGTTTCTATGGCATCGGCAGCACCAATGGCGAACCCGGCTACTACCTGGCCCATGGGTTGGAAGAACACGGCAAGATCATCGGCGTAGCGGTGGTCAAGGTTCGCCTGGAAGCGTTGGAAGAACGCTGGCAGCGGGCGCGCCTGGAAGCCTTCGTCAGTGACGAGAACGGCATCATTATCCTGTCCAGCGACCCGGCCCGCCGCCTCAAGGCCCTACGCCCCCTGAGCGAAGACACCAAGGAACGCCTGGCCCGCAGCCTGCAATATTACTGGGCAACCCTCAACGAACTGCAACCCCTGGCCCGCGAGCAACTGAACGAAGGTACGGAAAAACTGACCTTCCCGGCCAACAGCGAGGTGGTGGCCGACGACAAGGAAGTCAGCTACCTGGCCCAGACCCGGCCCCTGAGCGACACGCCCTGGAACTTCACCCTGCTCACGCCCCTGAAAGATCTGCGCCAGGCAGCAGTCAATCAAGGCATTCTTGTGGCCGTGGCCTTTGCCTTGGTGGCCTTCCTGCTGATCGCCTGGAATGAGCGGCGCAAGGTTATCGCCACCCGCCTCGCCGCCCGGGAAGCCTTGCAGGAAGCCAACAACCAACTGGAACGACGGATTGCCGAGCGCACCACCGACCTGCGCGCCAGCAACGAGCGGCTCAAGGCGCAGATTCGCGAACGGCGCCAGGCCGAAGAAACCCTGCGCCGAGCCCAGGACGAGCTGGTCCAGGCCGGAAAACTGGCAGCCATCGGCCAGATGTCCACCAGCATCGCCCATGAATTGAACCAACCGCTGGCGGCCCTGCGAACCTTATCCGGCAATACCGTGCGCTTTCTGGAGCGCGGTGCCCTGGATACCGCCAGCGCCAACCTCAAGACCATCAACGAACTGATCGACCGCATGGGTCGCATCACCGCCAGCCTGCGCTCCTTTGCTCGGCGCGGTGACGACCAGGGTGAAGCCAGCCTGGGCAAGGCGGTGGATGCCGCCTTCCAGGTGCTGGGCAGTCGCCTGGACAGCCTGCCGATAACCCTGCACCGCGACTTCTCCAGCGTGCAATTGCTGATCGACCAGACCCGTCTGGAGCAGATTCTGGTTAACCTGATCGGCAACGCCCTGGACGCCATGCAGGCGCAACCGGCCCCGCAGCTGTGGCTGGAAGGCAAGACCGTTGACGGTAAATACCGCCTGCGGGTACGCGACAACGGTCACGGTATCGACCCCGAGGCCCGCAAGCATTTGTTCGAACCATTCTTTACCACCAAACCCGGCGAGCTGGGCCTGGGCCTGGGCCTGACCCTTTCGGCCAGCCTCGCAGCGGCCACCGGCGGCAACCTCGCCGTCGAGCACCCGACCGGTGGCGGTACTGCCTTTGTCCTGAGCTTGCCCCTGGCGAGCCCTCATCAAGCCGAGTCGAAATGAACACCGACCTAAACACCGACCTGACCGTCCTGATCGTCGAAGACGATCCCCATGTGTTGCTCGGCTGCCAGCAAGCCCTGGCCCTGGAGGACATTCCAAGCGTTGGCGTGGGCAGCGCCGAAGAGGCCCTGACCCGGGTCGGCGAAAATTTCGCTGGCATTGTCATCAGCGATATTCGCCTGCCCGGCATTGATGGGCTGGAGCTGTTGACCCGCCTCAAGGCCCTGGACAAAAGCCTGCCGGTGGTGCTGATTACCGGTCACGGCGATATCTCCATGGCTGTCGGCGCGATGCGCGATGGCGCTTATGACTTCATGGAGAAACCCTTCTCCCCCGAGCGCTTGGTGGACGTCGCCCGACGCGCCCTGGAGCAACGCGGGCTGGCACGGGAGGTCTGGTCGCTGCGTAGGCAACTGGCCGAGCGCGACTCGTTGGAAGGCCGGATCATCGGCCGTTCACCCGCCATGCAGAACCTGCGGGAGTTGATCGCCAACGTCGCCGACACCTCGGCCAACGTGCTGATCGAAGGTGAAACCGGAACCGGCAAGGAACTGGTCGCTCGCTGCCTGCATGATTTCAGCCGTCGCCATTCCCAACAATTCGTCGCGTTGAACTGCGGTGGCCTGCCGGAGAACCTGTTCGAAAGCGAAATTTTCGGCCACGAAGCCAACGCCTTTACCGGCGCCGGCAAGCGCCGTATCGGCAAGATCGAACATGCCCACAACGGCACGTTGTTCCTCGATGAAGTGGAAAGCATGCCGCTGAACCTGCAGATCAAACTGCTGCGGGTCTTGCAGGAGCGCACCCTGGAACGCCTGGGCTCGAACCAGAGCGTGGCGGTGGATTGCCGGGTGATCGCCGCCACCAAGTCCGACCTCGATGAGCTGAGCCGCGCCAACCAGTTTCGCAGCGACCTGTATTACCGCCTGAATGTGGTGACCCTGGAACTGCCGCCTTTGCGTGAGCGCCGGGAAGACATCCTGCAACTGTTCGAGCATTTCCTGCAGCAGTCGTCCCTGCGTTTCGACCGTACCGTGCCGGACCTGGACAACCAGACCCTGTCCAACCTGATGAGCCACGACTGGCCAGGCAACGTGCGCGAACTGCGCAACGTCGCCGAACGCTTCGCCCTGGGGCTGCCGGCCTTCAAGAAAAGCGGCGCCAGCAGCGACAACCACGGCCTGGCCTTTACCGAAGCGGTGGAAGCCTTTGAACGCAACCTGCTCAGCGACGCCTTGCAACGCAGCGGGGGCAACCTGACCCAGGCCAGCCAGGAACTGGGGATGGCCAAGACCACCCTCTTCGACAAGGTCAAGAAATACGGTCTGAGCCACTAGGAGCGCGTTGTGGATTTAGTATTTAAAGCCGCCTTGGGCGCTGGCGTGGTGCTGATTCTCGCAGCGCTGGCCAAGACCAAAAACTATTACATCGCAGGCCTGGTGCCGCTGTTTCCGACCTTTGCACTGATCGCCCATTACATCGTCGGCAAAGGCCGGTCGGTGGATGACTTGAAGACCACCATCGTGTTTGGGATGTGGTCGATCATTCCGTACTTTGTGTACCTGGCGACGTTGTATGTGATGGTGGACCGGATGCGGCTGGAGGCATCGCTGGCTGTCGCCGCGGTGGCGTGGTTGATGGCGGCGACGGTGTTGGTGACGGTGTGGGTCCGCATTCACGCCTGACTTTGCGGGGTCAGTTCAAAGCATGGGAACGATCTTCAGCGAACGATCTTGTCCACCTGAATCCCCAACTTCTTCAACCGATACCAAAAGCTGCGTTCGGAGATGCCGATCTTCTGGGCCGCCGCTGCCTGCACGCCATTGCTCTCCTGCAATGCAGCCAGAATATAGGCCTTCTCCACTTGCGCCAGCGCCGCATCCAAGTCCTGGGGCACCCCTGGCCCGTCGCTGAGTATCGCCCCGACGCTATTGTCCGAAGGCCTTGAGGCAAACAGATACGTCGGTAAGTCGATGTCTTCAATCACCGGGCTGGCCGCCACAATAGTCGCCCTCTCCACGCAGTTCTGCAGTTCACGGATATTGCCCGGCCAGGCATAGGCGGCCATGGCCTGCAACGCTTCGGGGCTAAAGCCGGTGATGCGTTTGCCTGCGGTGGCGCTCAAGGTCTGGGCGAAATGCCGGGCCAGGGGCGCGATGTCTTCCACCCGCTCGCGCAGGGCTGGCAAGGGGATTGGAAACACATTGAGGCGGTAGTAGAGATCCTCGCGAAACTCCTTGTTGGCCACCGCCTCCAGCAGGTTTTTGTTGGTAGCGGCAATCACCCGTACATCGACCTTGCGCTCGCGCGGGTCGCCCACCGGCTCGATCACTCGCTCCTGCAAGGCCCGCAGGATCTTCGCCTGCAACGCCAGGGGCATGTCGCCCACTTCGTCGAGAAACAGCGTGCCCTTGTCGGCCTGCATAAAACGCCCGACCCGATCCGCCACAGCGCCGGTAAAGGCGCCCTTGCGATGGCCGAACATTTCGCTTTCCAGCAAGCCTTCGGGAATCGCCGCGCAGTTGACCGCCACAAACGGCTTGTCGGCGCGGTTGCCATGTTTGTGGATGGCCCGGGCGACCATTTCCTTGCCTGTGCCACTTTCGCCGGTCAGCAAAATGGTCGCGTTGCTCTCGCGCACCGAATCCACCGCCTGCAACACACGGCGAAAGGCCGGACTGTCGCCCACCAGGCTATCGAATTGTTGATGTTCATCCAGCTCGGCACGCATCCGCGCGTTGTCGCGCATGATGTCGCGAAACTGCAGGGCCTTGGCCACGGTGATGTCCAGCTCGTCAATATCGAAGGGCTTGGCGATGTAGTCGTAGGCACCGTTGCGCATCGATTGCACGGCGTTTTTCACGGTGCTGTAGGCGGTCATGACGATCACCGGCAACTGCGGGTAGCGCACTTTGATCTCAGCCAGCAGCGCCGGCCCGTCCATGCCGGGCATGCGCCAGTCGCTGATCACCAGGTCGATGTCTTCCTGCTCCAGCACCTTGAGGGCGTGCAGGCCGTTGCCGGCGGTGAATACCTGGATGCCGTTCTGGCTCAGGGCCGAGGATAGCAGGTCGCAGAGTTTGGGCTCGTCGTCGACCACTAATACGTTATGCGTCATGACTATCCTCATCATCGCCTTCGTCTTCACCGTTAGCCGGAATGTACAGACTGAAGGTGGCGCCGGCATCTTTCTCGCTCACGCATTCGATGCTGGCGTCATGACTCTCCATGATCGAGAACACTTTTGCCAGGCCCAGTCCGGTGCCCGATGCCTTGGTGGTGACGAATGGCGTGAAGATCCGTTCGACCATCTCGGCGGGGATGCCCTGGCCGGTATCGGCGATGCTGATCACCGTATTGTCGCCCACAGTGCTGATGCCCACAGTCAAGCGCCCACCTTCGGGCATGGCGTCGATGGCGTTGAGGATCAGGTTAAGGCAGGCCTGCTTGAGTTGCTTGGTATCAACGTAGATCGTCGCGCCAGGGGCCTGGTCGTCGATGTGGGCGTCGATGGTGTGGGTGGACAACTCTGGGGCACAAAACCCGAGGATTTCTTCCACCAACGGACGGGCCAACTGCACGCTGCGCAACGGCTCGCTGGGTTTAGCGAAGTCGAGGAAGTCGGTGATCAAGTCGTTGATCCGGCTGACTTCGCTGATCACGTATTCCAGGTGACGCTTGTCGGTGTCTGCCAAGTCGGCGCGGCGGTGCAGCAGCTGCGTGGCAGTCTTGATAATCCCCAATGGGTTACGGATTTCATGGGCCAGACCCATCGCCACTTCACCCAGGGCATGCAGGCGATCACGTCGGCGCAGCTGGGCTTCCAGGTGGTGCAGTTCACCGAGGCGTTCAGTCATGTGGTTGAAGGTGCTGCTCAACTGGGCCAATTCGTCACCGCCACTGACGGCGACGCGATGTTGATAATCGCCGCAAATCACCGCGCTGACCCCTTGGGATAAATCCCGTAACGGGCGGGTCAGGCGCTGGGAGACCAGCCAGCCTGTGCCCAGGGACAGCGCCGAGCTAAGCAGGAAGATCAGCACGAACAGGTTGCTCTGGTTGACCAGTCCTACCAGGCTGGTGTGGCGCAGCAGGCCGCTGAAGATCACGCCCTGCAACTCGCCGGTGTCGTTGAAGATCGGCCAGTACAGGCCGCTGTAGTTGCTGGTGAACTGCTCGCTGGGCTGCCTGGTGCTGCGCAGCAGGGCTTCGATGGTTTTCGGGATCTGGGTCGGATGATCTTCGAAGCGCTGGGTGGAAAAGATTTCCGAGAAGCCGGCGGTGTTGCCCAGGTACAGCCGCAAGTCCAGGGAATGCACCTCGGCGACGCTGGTGAGAAAACTGCTGTCCAGGTAGGTACCGACCAACAGTTTGTAATCAACCCCGTCCTGAGTGGTTTCAAACGTGGAGATCACCGCGCCGATGGGCACACCGCCGACCTGAACCGTCTGCAATACCGCATTCGGCGCCAGGCTGATCTGGCTGATCACATCGTCGGAGGCGGTGCTGTATACCACTTTGTGATCGCTGCTGCGGATCAGCGCCACCACGTCGATGTCGGTGGCGCTGGCGATGTCGGCGGTGAGTTTGTCGTGGCGCTGGTCCTGATGGGTCGACGGCGGGCGGATGTAGCGCAGGAACAACTGCGCAACCCGTGCGTTGTCGTGAAGGATGTCGCCGATCTCATCCTTGACGATACGGGTCGACTCCTGCAGCCAGATGCGCACGTTGCTGTCGAAAATCTGCGACAGGGTGGTGGCGGCCAGCTCGGCGGCAATCATGGTCGGAATAACGCTGACCAGCCAGAACGCCAGGACCAGCTTGCGCTGGACGCTCCAGCGCGAAATGGCAAAGGGGCGGGCTTTTCGGCGGGTCTTGTTGATCATCAGGTTTCGCTTATCGCAGCAGCCATGGCAGGGTCGGAACGGTCCGGGCGAATAAACACTTTTACGACGTTGAGCAAGGTGTTGAGCAGCCAGTTGCGATGACGGAAGAACACGCTATTGCCCTGGAACTCGCAGCCCAGGCGCAGCTTACTGGCATAACCGGCCTGCCCGCACTCATACACCGCAATATTGTGTGCAATGCAGTAGTCGACGTTGGTCAGCCAGCTGCGAAAGTACAGGTTGTGCTCACGGCTACGGGCCAGGTCGTGGGCAAAAAACTTGTCGATCAGGCGATGCTGGTCCAGCAGGATCAGGTTGAACGCCACCAGTTGCTCGTCCACCCAGTAAAGTACACAGACCGCCCGCTCTTCAAGCTGTTCGAGGATCGCGGTGAAATAGCCCGCAGGTAAACGCTCGAACTGCAGGTCGGCGCGGGCCAGGGTGGCTTCGTACAGGCGCATGATTTCGGGCAACACATCATCGATATTGCGCCGCCACTCGACCCGTGGCCCCGGCGCCCGCAGTTTGCGGCGCAGGTCCTTGCGGGTGGATTTCCCCAAGGAGCCGAGGTAGGCATCTACCGAGCCGTAGGGCACCGGCAACGAGGCCGACGGCAAGCTTGGCATCCGTTGAAAGCCTGCCGCCTTGCAGCTGTTGGACCAGTGTTCATCCTTGGTCGGTGCATCCTTGACCGCCAGCAGGCCAATGTCGAAATCATCGGCATCCCGCCGAGCGGCTACCAGCAACTGCTCTAGTAACGCCTGGCGCCGCGACTCAGGAATATGACTGGCAATGCCGGTATTGCACTGCTCGGCCACGGGCGAACCAATGGCGTACAGGCCCAGGCGCAAGACGCCCGGCCACAATCGATCCAGGCGCTGGGTAAAGCGCTTGCCGATGCCCGACACAGTGGTGTCGAGGCGGTAATGGGTGATGAACGCCGGGGCGACTGCTACCAGCGTCCCGGCCTCGAACACCGCCAGGTAACGCCACTGAAAATCATCAATGGCGGCGCTTTCCACGGCGACGTAGTAATCCCAATCCTCCAGGGCACCGGGAAAGCAGTCATTCCAGGCACAGCGCTCGATGGCCCGAATAGTCGAAAAGGCTTGGGCGTTAATCACGGATTTTCCTTGTGTCGCGAGGGGGACGTCTAGTGCTTGCTCGCGATGGATTTGAAGGCACCGCGTCAAACCAGGCAGCCTGCGTTATCGTTAACGACCTTCGCGAGCAAGCTCGCGTTTACAAGGGCGGCATGCTGTTGGATAAAGTCAGCACTCAACTCGATCACCCGACGGTATTGCAGGTCGACGGTGATCATGTGGTAGCAGTTATCCAGCAGGATCTTGGTCACCGGCCCGCCAAGATGGCGCTCCACATAATCGGCGTTCCAGCGGCTAGTAATGTCGTCCTCGACAGAATGCAGCACCAGCGCCGGCGTCTTGATCGACGGCATACGTTTTTTGACCACGGCATTCATCCGGTGCAGCTCGCGCACCGTCACCCCTTCCATGGTCAACAAACCAGCCTGGCTGCTCTCCCCCGCCTTCATCTGCCGTTCGACGATGGCCCGCAGGCGTTCGTTCTTGATGCCATAGGGCGGTTTCTCTTCGAAGCTGCACAGATGCACGCCGAATGGGATCTTCATCAGCAACGGCGTGAGGAACGCCAGCTTGTTGATGCTCCAGCCGTCGTACTTCAACGTCGTGGAGTACATCAACAACCCCGTCACCTGGCCCGCAAATTCCGAGGCCAGGTACATCGACATCACCGCGCCCATGGACAGGCCGCCGACGAACGCCTGGTCGTGGTGCTGCCGCACACCGACGAAGGTTTTGCGCACGCCTTCGTACCAGTCCAGCCAGCCGGTGGCCTGCAGGTCGCTGTTGCCCCCGCAATGCCCGGCCAGGGTCGGCACGTACACCGTGCACGTCCCGTCCTTGGCCAGGCCCTGGGCCACCCGACGCAGTTCCGTCGGGGTGCCGGTCAGGCCGTGAATCAACAGAACCCCAACCGGACCGTTGCCGAGAACGAAGCCTGAGTCACCTTCGCCCAGATCGATCTCAGCGCGGTTCACCGCTTCATTACCCGATTCAGCAACTGCTCAAGCAACTTCAGCCCCAGGTCGATTTCCGGGTAGCTGATTTCCAGGGACGGCGCCAGGGTAATCACGTTTTTGTAGTAGCCGCCCACGTCGAGGATCAAGCCCAAACGCTGACCGTCAACCACCATGTCACCCTTCATGCCTTCGTCGACCATGTAGTCCAGCGCTGCCTTGTCCGGAGTGAAACCGTCCGGGCCGCAGATTTCGCAGCGCAGGGCCAGGCCCAGGCCGTCGACATCGCCGATGATCGGGAAGCGCTTCTGCAACTCTTGCAGGCCATCGAGGAAGTATTTGCCCTTGGCCATGACCATCGCGCCGTAGTCGACTTCGCTGGTCATCTTGAACATTTCCAGGCCCACCGCCGTGCCCAACGGGTTGGAGGCGAAGGTGGAATGTGTCGAGCCTGGCGGGAATATTTTCGGGTTGATCAATGCTTCCTTGGCCCAGATGCCGCCCAGTGGGTTGAGGCCATTGGTCAAGGCCTTACCGAACACAATGACGTCCGGTTTGACGTCGAAGTGCTCGATGGACCACAGCTTGCCGGTGCGCCAGAAACCCATCTGGATTTCGTCGACCACCATCAGGATGCCGTGCTGATCCAGCACATGTTTGAGTTCGCTGTAGAAGTTCATCGGCGGGATCACGTAGCCACCGGTGCCCTGAATCGGCTCGACGTAGAAAGCTGCGTATTCGCACTGGCCGACTTTCGGGTCCCATACACCGTTGTATTCGGTCTCGAACAGACGGGCAAACTGCTGCACGCAGTGGCTGCCGTATTCTTCCTTGGTCATGCCTTTGGGGCCACGGAAGTGGTACGGGAACGGAATGAAATTGGCGCGCTCGCCGAAGTGGCCGTAGCGGCGACGGTAGCGGTAGCTGGAGGTGATCGACGAAGCGCCGAGGGTACGGCCGTGGTAGCCGCCTTCAAAGGCGAACATCATGCTCTTGCCGTTGGTGGCGTTACGCACCACTTTCAGCGAGTCCTCGATGGACTGCGAGCCGCCGACGTTGAAGTGCACGCGCCCGTCCAGGCCGAATTTTTTCTTGGCGTCGACGGCGATCATTTCTGACAGCTCAATCTTGCCCTTGTGCAGGTACTGGCTGGCGATCTGCGGCAGGGTGTCGATCTGCTGTTTCAGCGCGTTGTTCAGGCGTGGGTTGGCGTAACCGAAGTTGACCGCTGAGTACCACATTTGCAGGTCGAGGTAGGCCTGGTCTTCGGTGTCCCAGACATAGGAGCCTTCGCAACGACTAAAAATACGCGGCGGGTCGATGTAGTGAACGGTGTCGCCGTAGGAGCAGTACTTGGCTTCTTTATCCAGAAGCACCTGGTCTTCGGCGGTAGCGATACGGATATCAGACATGATGGAAGAGTTCCTGATTGTCGGAAGACGAGTTGAAGGAAGTAGTGTTGGCGGCGATGCCCTGGGGTAGCTTGGCCAGCAATGCAGGCAGCTCGGCAAAGGTGTCGAAGCGTGCGTAAGGAATCTGGTTGCGCTGGCAATGCTCGGCCAGGCGGCTCTTGGCGAAGACGAAGTCGGCAGTGGAAGCCACGCACATATCGGACTGTCCGTCGCCGATCACCAACACCCGCTTGTTGCGCGGCGTGGATTTGCACTTGCAGTTGCCGGAGGCGGCACGGCAGGCATCGCTGGAATACGGGAAGTCGATGCGCCAGCTGTTCTGGTCGACCTGGCGCAAGCGGTTGGCGAGGATCGGCAGCAAGGTCACGTAGTTGCGCGACAGAATCCGCGCGATGCCTTGTTCGATACCGTCGCTGACCACTTCGAGGGAGGCGCCCAGGCCGATGACGTGGTCGACGAAGTCGGGGAAGTCCGGGTCGATCTCGACGCTGTCGAAGTACGCCAGCAGCTCGGCAGGCGTCGCCTTGATCAGCGCCAGTTGGCGGCTCAGGCATTCGCGGGAACCGATATGACCATCCAGCCATTGCTGCTCGATGGTTTCCCACGAAGGATCAGCGAAGCGTTGGAGGACGTTGTCAATGACATCGGTGGGCGTGATGGTCCCGTCGAAGTCACACACGATATGCCAGTCAATCATCTGCATTTACCTATGAAGTAGGAGCGCGCTGTTGCGCTTGCAGAGGGATAGAGCAGGGAGTGTGCCAACTGATTAAAGCCCAGCAGGGCTGGGCTCTTGCGGCATTCGAGGCAGAAAATGTATCGACCTAGCTACAATTTTTGTAGGTTGCTACAAACAACATGAGTGCTTGCACAAGCCCTCACGCCTGCGCGTTCATACGCGCATGTTCAGAGAAGGGAAAGGCACCATGCTCAGGGTTACTTCATCTGTACTCGCAGGCGTGCTCGGTCTGTGCGCCTGTTCGGCATTGGCCGAAGGGATCACCGGCGAAGCCGGCCTGGGCGTCAGCTATCAACCGCGCGAACCCAGCGGCAGCCGCCATGAAACGGTACCCGTTCCCTACTTCGACCTGGATTGGGGGAATGTCAGCCTGGGCACCGACGACGGCCTGACCTGGAGCGCCTTCAACCGCAACGGTTTAAGCGTCGGCCCTTACCTCAATTATCTGCCGGGGCGTACCGCCAATGGTTCGTTGCAGGGCTTGCGGGATGTGTCGGACATGGCCGAAGTGGGAGGGTTTATCCAGTACGCGCCGGCCGATTTCTGGCGGGTCTATGCCCAACTGGGCCGAGCCGTGGGCGGCGCTCGCGAGCAGAGCGGCGTGTTGGGCAAGGTCGGCGGTGAGCTGGGTTATCCGCTGGGCGGCGGGATCATTGGCAGCAGCGGCCTGATGGCGCGCTTTGCCGATGATCGCCAGGCGCAGACGTTTTTCGGCGTTGATGATCATGAAGCGGCGGCGTCGGGGATTGGGCCTTATAACGCCAGCGGCGGTTTCCAGAACCTCACATTGACCCAGAGCTTCAAGTTTCCCCTGGCGCCAAAATGGTCATTGCTGACCAGCGCCAGTTGGGTACATCTGGTGGGCTCGGCGGCGGACAGCAGCATCGTCAGGCAGACCGGCGAGGTGAACCAAGGGCAGGTGCAGACGGCGATCAGCTACACATTTGATTGACCACACCTCTGTGACGAGCGGGCAAGCCCGCTCGCCACAGGGTTCGCGTCAACCAACGGACTGGTCAGTTCTCTTCACCCTCGGCCAACAACGCTATCCCGCCAATAATCACCACCACGCCCACCCAGTGCAGCACGCTGATGTGCTCGCCCAGGCCCAGCCACGAGCCGAGTAGCACCACCACAAACACCAGCGAACTCAGCGGAAACGCCAGGGACAGGCTGCTGCGCCGCAGAATCAGCATCCACACGAAAAACGCGCCGATGTAGCAGGCAATCGCCGCGAGGATTCCCGGATTGCCGGCCACGGCCAACAGCCATTGCACGGTAAAATCCATCTGTCCCAGTTGATCACCGGCGATCTTGGTAAACAGCTGCCCGGCGCTTTCGGTGCAAATCAGCAACGCCCACAGCACCACGGTGCCCAAGCGCCCATGCAGCCAGCCGACCGGGCTCATGGAAATATTTTCTGAATTCATGATTGAGTCCCTGCAATAGCCACCAGCATCACGCCGGCCGTAATGACCAACGTGCCCATCCAACGACGGCGGCTGACGGTCTCGCCGAGGATCATTTTCCCGGCGAACACCACCCCGCAATATGCCAGCGCCGCCGCCGGAAACAACAAGCTCAACGGCGCACGGGACAAGGCCTCAAGCCAGACGAAAAACTCGATGACATAGGCGCCGATCCCGGCCCACAGCAACGGCGCGTTAAACACCTGGCCCCAGAAGGCAGTCAGGCGAAAACCACCGTCCAGTTCTGGCAAACGGTCCAGGCCCAGTTTGAAACACAATTGGCCAATCACATCGAGGACGATGGAAAAGGCCACCAGCAACACCACGGTCAGGGTCACGGGAACAGCTCCTCGAACAGGTTAATCAACGCTTCATTGGTGGCCGAGTTGCGCAGCAAATCCTCCTCGCTCCAGCGCTCGGCGGGCGGTTGGTCGGACTTGGCTTCCCAGCGTTTGAAGGCGTTGCTGAAGGCCGGTTGAGCAAACTCGCCGCAGACATCGATGCCGATGATCCGCTTGCTCGCCGCCAACGCCCGCAAGGCTTGCAGCAGGTGGGTCAGGCGCATGCCGCCCTGGTCCCAGTTGGTGGCGGCGTCTTCGCTGGCCAACACATCCTTGTCGATGGTGATCCAGATCGCCTCGGTGGGCAGACTGGCGATCATCTGCTCGAGGAACTGCACCCAATCCAACTCGGCCAGGTTGCGCCAGTGCAAGTGATTTTCCTGTTGCTGGTGACCGGCGCCATCGCCCACTCGCCCCCAGACTTTCGAGGGCGCGTGCTGCCAGGGAAACAGCTGCAAATCCCCGCGTTTGAGGGCGCCAAGGTTACCGCCACGCAGTTGCGGGTTATGCAGGTCATCGCTGCACGGGCCGAGGGTGACGATGCGTTTGATCGCCGGCATCTTCAGCGCCCGGTTAACCCAGGAACCGCAGTGTCGACGCGGGGCCAAGCGGACCCAATCGGGATGGTTGTCGAAGTGGATCAGGCTGACCGGCTCTTTCAAGTCGGCGAGAAACGCGGGGGTCAGATGGTGATAATCGCCGGAGCCAACAAAGAAAATTTCCGGCCGCGCATCGATGGGCCGGGGCCGTTGTACCAGGCGTTCGGCGAAGCGCTTATAGGTTTTTTCGGTGGACCACAGGCGCAGTTTCGGGCCAAGGTCGAGCAGGTCCATGCGTGTCGCCTGGCCGCTGGAAAGACGCCGGGCAATCGGTGCCTGGGCCGTGAGGCTGTGGTCGAGGTCAAGAATGTTCAAGGTAATGTTTCACCCATGGCAGTGCCCATTCAGACACTGGGCTCATCACTCATGAACACCAGCCGAATGGGCTTTGCAGGGTGAATGCAAGGGACGGGCCAGGGGTTAGCCTTTGGCCTCGCTGAGAATCTGCCGAATCGCGCCGACAAAGGCTTCGGCCGGTTGCCCACCGCTGACCGCGTACTGATCGTTGAAGACAATGGTCGGCACCGAAGTCACACCGCGGGACACCCACAACTGCTCCTGCTCGCGAACCTCGGCGGCGTATTCATCCGACGCCAGAATCTGTGCCGCACGTTGCAGGTCCAGGCCAACACTTTCGGCAATCAGCGCCAGGGTGGCGTGATCGGAAGGGTTCTGCTGGTCGGTGAAGTAAGCTTTGAAGAGCGCTTCCTTGAGGTTGTACTGCAACCCTTCAAGCCCGGCCCAATGCAGCAGGCGATGGGCGTCGAAGGTGTTGTAGATGCGACTTTGGCCGTCGGTACGGAAGGCAAAGCCAACCTCTGCGCCACGGTCGCGGATCATCGCCCGATTGGCCTGGGACTGTTCAGCGGTGGAGCCGTATTTCTCGGTGATGTGCTCGGTGATGTTCTGCCCTTCGGCAGGCATGTTCGGGTTCAGCTCGAAGGGCTGGAAGTGGATCTCGGCTTGCACCTCAACACCCAACTGGTCCAGGGCTTCGGTCAAGCCGCGCAGGCCAATGATGCACCAGGGGCAGGACACGTCGCTGACGAAATCGATTTTCAGGGGAGTACTCATAACGCAACCTCGCTGGCTAAAACGCGCCGCAAAGGTCGCACCATACACCCCGCGCCAGCCTCACAAAAGCTTCGAAGGCGCCACCGGCTCGATCTGGGCCCAATGCGCCGCGTCTTCGCGATGGGCTTGCAAGTACGGCAACACCGCCCCCAGCAACGGCGCCTTGAACGCCTCCTGGAAACGGTGGGCCAAACCGGGAATCAGTCGCAACTGGCTGCCCTGAATGTGCGCCGCCAGGTGCACGCCGTGCATCACTGGCAGTAACGGGTCAGCGGTGCCGTGGACCACCAGGGTCGGCACACGCAGTTGGTTGAGCAGCGGCACCCGGCTCGGCTCCGCGAGGATCGCCATGATCTGACGTTTCACCCCTTGCGGGTTGAACGCCCGGTCGTAGGATAGCGCCGCCTGGTGCAGCAAAGCCTGACGATCATCCGTGACCTCAGGGCTGCCCAGCGCCGCCAGTAAATCGGCCTGCTGCTCCAGGGCAGCTTCGCGATTGGGCGCGCCACGTCGCGAAAGCAATTGCACCAGCGCCGAATTGGGCGCAGGCAGGCCTTCGGCCCCGGAGCTGGTCATGATCAGCGTCAAGCTTTCCACCCGCTCAGGCGCCATGGCCGCCAGGTGCTGGGCGATCATCCCGCCCATGCTCGCGCCCAGCACATGGAACTGCCGGACCTGCAATGCATCCATCAAGCCCAGCGCATCGTCGGCCATGTCTGTCAGGGTGTAGGGCGCCGCCACCGGCAGGCCCAATTTGTAGCGCAGCACTTCAAAGGTCAGGTTGGCACTGGCAGGCGCCTGGCGCCAAGTGGACAGGCCGACGTCGCGGTTGTCGTAGCGAATCACCCGAAAGCCTTGCTGACACAGGGCAACTACCACTTCGTCCGGCCAGTGGATCAATTGCCCGCCCAGGCCCATCACCAGCAACAACGCCGGATCGGAAGCACGACCGATGCTCTGGTAGGCCAGGCTGACCTGTTCCAGATCGACGTGTTCCGTCGGGACATTGACATCACATCGAGAAGCCGCAAAAGACGGCAGGCCGAACAAGAGAGCGGCCAGAAATAGCAACACGCGCATGAAAAACACCGAAACGCAGAACCCCAGTAGAGCCCGAGTCTGATGAAGTTTGTTCAAGCGCGCTGCCACAGTTACGTGACAGTTTGATGAAGAGCGCCCAGCGGTCGGTGTCGACAGCTAACGCAACATGAGACAAACTCAACCCATCCGAATTTGTCACAAGTTATTCTCATGGAGAGCCCATGCTCGAAATCCGTCATCTCAAGACCCTGCACGCTTTGCGCGAGGCCGAAAGCCTGGTGGAAGCCGCTGAGCGCCTGCACCTGACCCAGTCCGCGCTGTCCCACCAGTTCAAGGAACTGGAAGAGCGCATGGGCATGCAGTTGTTTGTGCGCAAGACCAAGCCGGTGCGTTTCACCAGCGCCGGCCTGCGCCTGCTGCAACTGGCGGACGCCACCCTGCCCTTGCTGCGTGGCGCCGAGCGCGATATCGCGCGCCTGGCCGGCGGCACTGCCGGGCGCTTGCACATGGCCATCGAATGCCACAGCTGCTTCCAATGGCTGATGCCGACCATCGACCAGTTCCGCGATGCCTGGCCGGAAGTCGAGCTGGACCTGGCCTCTGGTTTCGCCTTCGCGCCACTGCCGGCCCTGGCTCGTGGCGACCTGGACCTGGTGGTGACCTCCGACCCGCTGGAGCTGGCGGGCATTACCTATGTGCCGCTGTTCACCTACGAAGCCATGCTCGCGGTGGCCAACCAGCACCCGCTGGCGAACAAGCCCTACATCGTACCTGAGGACTTGCTTAACGAAACCCTGATCACCTACCCGGTGGAACGGGATCGGCTGGACATCTTCACCCGCTTCCTGGAGCCGGCCGACGTGGAACCAGCCCAGGTCCGCACGTCGGAGCTGACGGTGATGATGATGCAACTGGTGGCCAGCGGTCGCGGCGTGTGCGGCATGCCCCATTGGGCGCTGCATGAATACAGCTCACGGGGTTATGTGAAGGCCAAGCGGCTGGGGGAAAAAGGGTTGTTTGCCACGCTGTATGCGGGTATCCGCGCCGACATGCTGGATGCGCCGTATATGCGTGACTTCTTGCTGACGGCCAAGGACACGTCGTTTTCGACATTGGATGGGGTGAGCGCGGTTCGCTGAAATTCAGTCGCCGTACAGTTCGCGCCACAGGTGAATCTTGTCGAAATACTCGATCCCCACCCGCACCGCCAACGGCTCCAGCCCGTACTGCACGAAACCGCATCGCTGATAAAGCGCAAACGCCGCGTCATTGCCGGCGGTGACGGTCAGTTGGATCAACTTTACCCCGGCATGATGACGCGCCTCAACGAACGCTGCTTCCACCAATTGCCGGCCCAGCCCACGCCGCTGGAAACCTTCGGCGACGTACATGCCAAATAGCGTCACCTTGTGCCGGGCTTTTTCCCTGGGTTCGAACGCCAGGCCAACAATGCCCGCCAACTGATCCCCTGCAAACCCGCCGAGCACCCGATCCAGCGGACTCTCCAGTCGCTTCTGCCACCAGCTCAACGGCAATGCCGCACGCTCGGCGACGCTGGAGGTAAACGCCTGTGGATAAGTTTCATAGGCCTGGAGCATCAACGCCCGATAGGCCTGCGCGTGGTTGGCATCCAGCCGCTGAATAATCATGCGCCGCGACGCTGCTCAAGCATCAGGCGAATCGCCAGGGCCGCGAGGACAAAACCCATAAAATAACGCTGCACCGACAGCCAGGTTGGATTGTTGATAAACCAGCCGGCGATGGTCGCGGCGAACAACGAGATCAGCAGGTTGACCGTGAAGCTGACGCTGATCTGGGTGATCCCCAGCACCAGGCTCTGGGTGAACACCGAGCCGTGCTCCGGGGAGATGAACTGCGGGAACACCGACAGGTAGAACACGGCGATTTTCGGGTTCAGTGCACTGGTCAGAAAACCCATCGTCACCAGCTTGCGTGACGAGTCCGGCGGCAGTTGCTGGGCCTCGAACGGTGAGCGAGCGCCCGGTTTGACCGCCTGCCAGGCCAGCCACAGCAGGTACAGGGCGCCGGCCCATTTCAGCGCTTCATAGGCCATTGGCACCGCCAGAAACACCGCCGTCAAACCGACTGCCGCCGCAAACAGATGAACAAAAAATCCGGCGACCACCCCCAGCAGCGAAGTGACCCCGGCCTTGCGGCCCTGGCAGATCGAACGGGAGATCAGATAAATCATGTTCGGGCCGGGCGTCAGCACCAGCAGCAAGGAGGCAGCAGCGAAAATCAACAGTTCGTTGAGGGGAATCACGGTTCAGTCCTTCGAGCCTGGCGCTTCAGGCGATTGTGGCCAGCGATGAACGATAAAACGGCAGGATAAGGTCACGTGTCAAGGGTGCCAACAGCAGGTCACCGTCGCCAGCCGGGTCGATCCAGCGTACTTCCTCAATCTCGGCAGCGGGGGTTACGGCCACATCAATGTTGACCTGAAACAGCTCGGCTTCCACGACGAAACCCGGCTCATTGGCCGCCGGTGCCGAGAAGTGGCCAAGGTACACAGCCTCTGCCGGATCGATGCGCAGCCCCAACTCTTCGTGCAGCTCACGAGCCAGGGCTTCGGCCGGCTGCTCCCCGGCGTCGATCTTGCCGCCCGGCTGCATGAAGGCCAGGGTGCCGCGCTTGCGCACCAGCAGGGTTTGGCCGTCGCTGCCGATCAACAGGGCGGCGGCGATGCGAATGGTGGTGGAGGTCATGAGAGGTGAGCCTTGAAAGCAAAGGCGCAAGGATCACATGAGTATCCGGCGTACTGCAATCCAATGTGGGAGATGGCTTGCCTTCGATGGGCTTACAGGCACCGCGTTCATCCAGGAAGCCCGTGTAATCGTTAACGACCATCGCGAGCAAGCTCGCTCCTACAGTGGCAGTCGATCCGCTCTTGCTTCTCACCACTCAGGTCGGCTACCAGGCCGCCGTGCTTTTGATCTTGATCTTGATCTAAGGCGCCCCGTTAACCACGATGGCTGAACGCAGGCATTGAGCCGTGGGTAAACCGGCAGGACGCCGGTTTAGCCGTGTTGGGCCAAGGATGGCCCATCGCGGCGGCCCACGGAGCAATGCCGCAGAGAGGGCATGCCGAGCCACAGCGAGGCACCAAGTGGTGGGGCAAGAGCCCTTTTGGTTACTTTTGGGGCTCTTTTCCAAAAGTGACACGCCGTAAGGGCGTAACCCTAATCCGCCCTGACCAAAATAACGGATAGACCCCCCAGCCCACACTCGATCCCACTTATCCCAGGATCACTGCCTCTTCGGGTTCCTTGATAAATACACTGTACTTGGCCCCCTCCATCGCCTCGAAGGCAATCAGCTTGTCCACCAGCGGCAGGTTCAGCACCTTGCCTGCGTTGAGCAGCAGCATGCCGTTATCGGCGTTGAGGTTACGCGCCAGGATCATGCCTTCGGCCAGCTCACGGGTAGTGAGCACTTTGACCGTTGGATCGCCCAATGTCACATCACTGAGGAACGCCGCGCAGGCCTGAACGAAATCTTCCACCAGGTCCGGGTCATAGAGTCGACCCGCGTATTTGCGGATGTACAACAGTGCTTCGTCGCTGTTCATCTGCCGTTCGAGGATCAACCCGCGCTGCAACTCGATAAAGTCCACTGCCAGTTTCAGCAGCCGAGAGCCAAATGGAATCGCCTCGCCCTTAAGATGATCGGGGAAGCCGGTGCCGTCCCAGCGCTCCTGGTGATGACGGATCAGCCGCGCTGCATCCTTCATCGGCTCCAGAGTCATCAGCAGCGACTCACTTTGCGTGGGATAGGCCCGATAACGCTCGCGGTCGGTGCTGTGCAGCTGGTCGGCCGGGGCGATCATCATGCTGTCGCTCCAGCTCAATTTTCCGATGTTGTACAGCGCCGCAGCCATGGTCAGGTCGCGAACACTGGCCTCGTCCATCGATTGGGCTTTGCAATAAACCCGGATCAACTCGATCAACTGGCGGTTGGTCTGTTTCTCCTTGGGCAGACGCAGGTTGGCCAGCAAGGAAAACACCTCGGTGCCGGTGACATAGCTGCGCTTGAGCTCATCGTAGGCCAGGTCAAGCATGTCGGCGGTCTGCTGCAACTCGGACGTACGGGCCACCACGCGCTTTTCCAGGGTGGCGTTGAGGCCCTTCAACTGGTCGTTTTGCTCGCGGGTCAGTTGCTCCAGGCGCAGCCTTTCACGCTCGGAGTGCTGGTGATCGAGGGACTGACGCAGGGTCAGGAGCATTTCCTCGTCATTCCAGGGCTTGCTGATGTAGCGGTGGATCTGCCCTTCGTTGATCGCCTTGATGATCATCGTCAGGTCGGCATAGCCCGTCAGCAGGATGCGGGTGGTGGTCGGATAGAGCCGGTGGGTTTCGGCCAGCAGCATCGCACCGTCCATCGCCGGCATGCGGGCGTCGGTCATCACCAGGTCGACAGGCTGGGCGGCCATGATATCCAGGGCCTGGGCACCACTGCCAGCCAGCAACACGTCGTAGGGTTGGCCACGCAACAGGCGGCGCAGGCTATTGAGGATCGACTCTTCATCGTCGACCAGCAAAACGGTGGGTCTGTAAGGGGACGTCGTAGCGAACTGCTCATCCATGGCGACACCTCCTTCCAATAATACCAATTTGAACCATTGTGACCCTGTGTTGATCAACCGCTGTACTTGCGGGCGCCAATGGGCGCTAGATGGCTCACCGGGGAAACTGACGTCGATTTGACGCCAACTTGCCGACTTATTCAAGGAGCCTACTACGCTTAGGGCAAGAAGCCGATAAGCGCCCGCGCACAGCCATACAGTCATTAAGGTAAGGAAGCCACATGCGCCAGAATATGCAGTCGCGCGCCTCCGGGTACCACCCATGAACCCGCGTTCAGGGCGGGCCAATCGACGGATCCTGATCGTCGATGACACAGCATCGATCCACGAAGACTTTCGCAAGATACTCTGTGCCGACGCCAACGGCGGACAGTCCCTGGACAGCATCGAGGAAACGCTGTTTGGCACCGCACCTGCGTTGCGCCAGACCTACCTGCTGGACTCCGCCTACCAGGGTCAGGAAGCCCTCGGCCTGGTAATTCAGGCCCTGGCCGACGTTTCACCCTACGCCCTGGTGTTCATCGACATGCGCATGCCGCCGGGTTGGGATGGCCTGGAAACCATCGAACAGCTGTGGAACGTCGACCCCAACCTGCAAATCGCCCTGTGTACCGCCTATTCCGACTATTCCTTCGAAGCCATCGAAGCGCGCCTGAAGTTCGACGATCAGTTGCTGATTCTGAAAAAACCCTTCGATAACCTGGAAATCCGCCAGATGGCCAGTGCCCTGACCTGGAAATGGCAGTTGGCGCAGGACGCCGCTCTCAAGCTGTTGAGCCTTGAACGCACCATCGAGGAACGGGTTCAGGAACTGCTCAAGGTCTCGCACTTGCTGCAATACGACAGCCTCACCGGCCTGCCCAACAGCACCCTGCTGGGTGACCGGCTGACCCAGGCCATCGCCCTGTGTCGGCGTCACGATACCCAGTTGGCGGTGATGTTTATCGGCCTGGATCGCTTCAAGCGCATCAATAACGCCCTCGGTCATCCGGTGGGTGATGAGGTGCTGCAGCAGGTCAGCCGGGACCTGGTGGCGACGGTGCGCGAGTCCGACTCGGTGTTCCGCTACGGTTCCGACGAGTTCGTGATGATCCTCAACGACGTTCATCACCCCCAGCAGACCCAGATCATTGCCGAGAAAGTGCTCAAAGCTATCAGCAGTACCCGCCATGTGGCCGGCCATGACCTGAGCATCACGGCCAGCCTGGGCATCAGCGTGTACCCCAATGACAGTTTCAGCGCCATGGAGTTGATCAAGAAAGCCGAAACCGCCATGCGTAACATCAAGGATCACGGCCCCAACGACTTTAGTTTCTTCATCGACGACATGAACCTGATCGCCCGCCAGCAACAAACCCTGGAGGCCGAGATTCGGCTGGCCCTGGAGCGCAAAGAATTTGTCTTGCACTACCAGCCGAAACTGAACCTGAAGACCGGACGGATCGTCGGCGCCGAGGCCTTGATTCGCTGGCATCAACCCGACCATGGCTGGATCTACCCGTCGGCGTTCATTCCGGTGGCCGAGGACAGCGGCCTGATCATCCCCATGAGCCAATGGGTGCTACGTCAGGCTTGCGAGCAGGCGCAACGCTGGCAAGACCAGGGCCTGGCGCCGATCTGTATTTCGGTAAATATCTCGGCCATTGATTTCCGCCAGCGGGATTTTGTCGCCAACCTCGCCGCCATCCTCGAACAGACTGGCCTGGCGCCCGCCTTGCTGGAACTGGAGATTACCGAGAACGTGTTGATGCAAAACGTCGACGACACCGTGAACACCCTGCGGTCGATCAAGACCATGGGCGTGCGCCTGGCTATCGATGATTTCGGCACCGGCTACTCCAGCCTCAGTTACCTGCGTCGTTTCCCCATTGATGTGCTAAAGATCGATCAATCGTTTATTCGCGGCCTGGGGGAAAACGACCAGGACTTGCAGTTGATCAGTGCCATTATCAGCCTGGGCAAGAGCCTGGACCTGACCGTTATCGCCGAAGGGGTGGAGACCGTCGAACAACTGAACGTCCTGCTAGCCAAACACTGCGAAGAAGGCCAGGGCTACCTGTTCAGCAAAGCTATCGCCGCAGAGGACTTTGCCCGGCTGTTGGAAACTGGAAAACGCACCCTCATGCCCAATCAATAACCCCCTGCTCACAAGGAATTCACGTTGAGCGAAGCACCACACCCTCATTGTTATCGGCCGTCACACAGGATCAGCCTTGCCTTGGGCCTATGGCTGGGCAGTTGCGGGCCGGCGGTTGCGGCGCCCTTGGACGAGGCTCTGAAACCGCTGCCCGCCATGCCCATTCTGGATGCGGCGCGGGTCGAACTGGGGCGACAACTGTTCAACGAAAACCGCTTGTCAGTCAACAACACCCTATCCTGCGCCAGCTGTCATCACCTGGAAACGGGTGGCGCCGACAACAAGGCGTTTTCCCTGGGTTACGACGGCAAGCCGGTGGTGCTCAACACGCCAACCGTGTTTAACGCCAGCCTGAACTTCAAACAGTTCTGGAACGCTCGGGTGGACACCCTGGAGAAGCAGATTGAACAGGTGGTCACCAGCCCCATGGAGATGGGCAGCGACTGGGAGAAGGTGGTCGAAACCCTGGCCGCCCTGCCCGTTTACCAGAGCGCATTCACCCATTCCTACCCCGATGGCATCACGGCGGCCAACGTGCAAAATGCCCTGGCCACCTATGAGCGCACCCTGCTCACACCCAATTCGCGCTTTGACCAGTACCTGCTGGGCAACACCGAGATCCTCACCCGCGAGGAAAAATACGGCTACCAACGCTTCAAGGACTACGGCTGCATCGCCTGCCATCAGGGGATCAACATCGGCGGCAACATGTACCAGAAGTTCGGCGTGATGGGCGACTACTTCAAAGCCCGGGGCACCCCCAGCGAAACCGACCTGGGGCGCTACCTGCTGACCAAGGACGACGAGGATCGCAACGTATTCAAGGTGCCGAGCCTGCGCAACGTGGCCGTCACCGCCCCGTATTTTCACGATGCCTCGGCCAGGACCCTGGAAGAGGCGGTCGACGTGATGTTCAAGTACCAGTTGGGACGCACGCCTTCGACTGAAGACAAAACCCTTATCATCCAATTTCTCAAGACGCTGACCGGCGAATGGGCGGGCAAACCGTTATGAACAGGCCTTTATGAAAATATCCCGCCGCGCCAGCCAGCTTCTGCTCAGCGCCATAACCCTGGTGCTGGCCTCGACCCTGTTGTTTTTGTACGTCAAAACCTCGATGGACCAGACCACCAGCTACACCCAGTCACGGGACCTGATTCGCCATATCAAGCAACTGAACGCGCAATGGGACAGTGAGGTGCTCAAGGCACGAATTGCCCTGACCCACAACTATGACCCGCTGGTGGCGCCCCTCACCGAGATGACCAGCCTGTGGGCGAGCCTTGAGGCGAGAGAGTCGCAACACAATCATGCGGACCTCGCCCGCTGGAATGCAATCGAGGATGCCTATCGCCTGGCGATCCAGGAAAAGGCCCGGCTGGTCGACCAGTTCAAGTCACACAATGCGCTGCTGCGCAACTCACTGGCGTTTCTGCCGACCGCCGAGGACGACATCCAGGAGCAGTTCGCCCGCCTGGATGACAGTGAGAAACTGGCACTGCAAAACGTCGCCACCGACACCTATGACCTGCTGCTCAGCAGCCTGGAATTCGCCCAGGTAACCAGCGACGAAAAGGCGGCCGATATCCTCGTCGGGCTGAACAAGCTGGTGCTTAACAAGGAGCGACTGCCCGAGGAATTCCAGGCACCGGTGGAGATCCTCAGCAACCACATCTCACTGATTTTGCGCGAGCAACCGCTGGTTAACGACTTGCTGGAGCGTATCGCCGCAATTCCGCTGTCCGTGCACCTGGACGATCTGACCAACCAGCTCAACCAGGACCAGCAGGCCGCCGACCTGGTCGACCAGAAATACCACCGCTACCTGCTGGTATTCTCGACCTTGCTGGTGGTGTTGCTGCTCTACCTGGCGGTTCGCCTGTTGCGCAGTTTCGCCGAGATCAACCGGGGCAATCGTGCCTTGCACTCGGTCAACGAAAGCCTCGAACAACGGGTCGAAGAACGAACCCAGGAACTCAAGGACGCCCAAAGCGAACTGCTGGACAGCGCTCGCCAGGCCGGCATGGCGGAAATCGCCACCAACGTGCTGCACAACGTCGGCAATGTGCTCAACAGCGTGAACATCTCCGCCGACCTGGTGGCCCGCAAGCTGCGCACCAGCAAGGCGTTGGGGCTGGGCAAGGCCATGCAACTGATCAACGAGCACCGCCATGACCTGGGCACCTTCATCACCGAGGATGAAAAAGGCAAGCTGTTGCCCGGTTACCTGAACCAGTTGGTGGACGCCATCGCCGTCGAACAGCAAGGCATCGCCGACGAACTGGCGCAGTTGAGCAAGAGCGTCGATCACATCAAGGACATCGTCTCCACCCAGCAGTCCTATGCCGGCGCCTCCAGCCTGCTGGAACCGGTGCACATCAGCGCGTTGATGGAAGACGCCCTGCGCATGAATTCAGGGGCCCTGAGCCGCCACCATGTGACGGTGGTCAAGGACTACCACGAAGTGCCAGAGATCATGGTCGACAAGCATCGTCTGCTGCTGATTCTGGTCAACCTGATCAGCAACGCCAAGTACGCCATGTCCAACCTCGCCGACCGACCACGGCAGATGACCCTGTCGATCCTCCCCCTGGATGACGGCACCTTGCAGATCAGCGTTAAGGACGAAGGCGAAGGCATCCCGGCCGAGAACATGACGCGGATCTTCACCCACGGCTTCACCACCCGTAAGGAAGGTCACGGCTTCGGCCTACACAGCTGCGCACTGGCCGCCCTGGAAATGAAAGGCCGCCTGAGCGCCCACAGCGATGGGCCCGGCAAAGGCGCGCTGTTCACCTTGCACATCCCCCTTGACCGCGCAGAGACCTGACCATGAATCAACTGCCGAACCGGCGCATTCTGCTGATCGACGACACACCGTCGATTCACGAGGATTTTCGCAAGATCCTAACCCCGCCCGTGGAGCAGAACCTGGAACTCGATGAGATGGAAGCCGCACTGTTCGGCGGCACCGTCAAACCCCAGGCCCAGGTCCAGGCCTTTGAGCTGGACTCGGCCTACGGCGGGCAGGAGGGCCTGCAACGGCTGTGCGCGGCCATGGAGCAGGATCGCCCCTATGCCCTGGCGTTTGTCGACATGCGCATGCCTCAGGGTTGGGACGGTGCACAAACCATCGAAGAACTGTGGAAAGTCGATCCGGACCTGCAAGTAGTGGTGTGTACCGCGTACTCGGATTATTCCTGGGAAGAGCTACTGTTTCGCCTGCAGGCCCACGACCGCCTGCTGATCCTGAAAAAACCCTTCGACAACATCGAAGTCCAGCAAATGGCCAACACCCTGGCCGCCAAATGGGAAATGGCCCGTCGTGCCAGCCTGCAAACCAGTCACCTGGAGCAGTTGGTGGAGCAACGCAGCCATGCACTGCAACTGGAAATCGACGAGCGCAAGCAGCTGGAAAGCCAACTGGTGCAGTCGGAAAAGCTGGCGTCCCTGGGGCAGTTGGCAGCGGGCGTAGCCCATGAAATCAACAACCCGGTGGGGTTTATCTCCTCCAACCTAGGCACCCTGGACGGCTATTTCAAGCAGCTACAACAAATGTTCGACGCCTATCAACAGGCCGAAGAAGCCCTGGCGCCAGGGGAATGCCTTGAGCACTTGCAAACCCTGCGCAAAGGCATGGACCTGGAGTTTCTCAAGGAAGACATCCCGATTCTGATCCGCGAAACCAAGGAAGGCATCGGCCGTGTGGCGCAAATCGTCAAGGACCTGAAGGATTTCTCCCGGGTTGATAACGACGACAAATGGCAATGGGCAAACCTGCAGCAGGGCATCGACTCGACCCTCAACATTGTCGCCAGCGAACTCAAGTACAAGGCGGATGTGGTCAAACGCTACCAGCCGTTGCCGGACATCGAATGCCTGGCTTCACAGATCAATCAGGTGGTGATGAACCTGGTGATCAACGCCGCCCAGGCCATGGGCCCGGAGCGCGGCACCATCACCATCAGCAATGGCACCGAGGGCGATCGGGTCTGGCTGGAAGTCGCGGACAACGGCTGCGGGATTGCGCCAGAAAGTGTGCAGAAAATCTTTGATCCATTCTTCACTACCAAGCCGGTGGGGGAAGGGACAGGGCTGGGGCTGTCGCTGTCCTATGGCATCGTCAAGAAACACCACGGCGATATTTCGGTGACCAGCGAAGTGGGCAAGGGCACTACGTTTCGGGTGATATTGCCGATCCGGCAGACGGCGGTGGAGCAATACCCTCTATCTACAAGCTGATGAAGATCTAATGTGGGAGCCGAGCTTGCCTGCGATGGGCATAGGTATCAGCGCTCACAAAAAGAGATGTAGGGTCATGCTTGGCAGTTGCTCCAGCAAGGAAATCACTCGTAAGCTGCAAGCCTGTATTGAAACCGTGAAAGCCCATAAAAGGCATCTGTACAGCAAGCCAGGGATCAAATCCCGGTCCGAGCTGTTATCGATTTTTCTCCAGGCACAGAACGCCTGAAAAACCGTATGCCTGATGAGTCCGAACCAAGGAAAACAGAATGAGCCTGTCGTTGCTAAGCCGTTACGCCTTTTTTGCTGTCTGTGTCATTTTCACCCTCGCCAGCATCCCCTTTATCCAACACGAATGGTTGTGGCCCATCACCCTGATCACCGGTGTGCTCAGCCTGATTGGCATCTTCGATCTGCTGCAAAGCCCCCACGCGGTGCGCCGCAACTATCCGATCCTGGGCAATATTCGTTACCTGGTGGAGGCTATTCGCCCGGAAATCCGCCAATACCTGCTGGAATCCGACAGTGATGCCCTGCCCTTCTCCCGGGCCCAGCGCTCGCTGGTGTATTCGCGGGCCAAGAATGAAAGCGCCGACAAACCCTTCGGCACGCTGATCGACGTGTACCAGTCCGGTTTCGAATTTATCGGCCACTCCATGCGCCCGGCGCCGTTGAGCGACCCCAGCGCCTTTCGCGTGATAGTCGGCGGCCCGCAATGCAAGCAGCCGTATTCGGCATCGGTGTTCAACATCTCGGCCATGAGTTTCGGTTCCCTGAGCGCCAATGCCATTCGCGCGCTAAACCAGGGCGCCAAGCTGGGCAACTTTGCCCATGACACTGGCGAAGGCAGCATCAGCGCCTATCACCGGGAAAACGGCGGCGACCTGACGTGGGAACTGGGCAGCGGTTACTTCGGTTGCCGCACCAGCGACGGCCGCTTCGACCCGGAACGCTTCGCCGTGCAAGCACAGAGCCCGCAAGTGCGAATGATCGAAATCAAGATGAGCCAGGGCGCCAAGCCTGGTCACGGCGGGATTCTGCCCAAGCACAAGGTCACCCGAGAAATCGCCGAGACCCGCGGCATCATGATGGGTGAGGACTGCATCTCACCGTCGCGCCACAGCGCGTTTTCCACCCCCATTGAGCTGATGCAGTTCATCGCGCAACTGCGTGAACTGTCCGGCGGCAAACCGGTGGGGTTCAAGTTTTGCCTGGGCCACCCATGGGAATTCATGGGCATCGCCAAGGCCATGCTGGAAACCGGCATCCTGCCGGACTTTATCGTGGTCGACGGCAAGGAAGGCGGCACAGGTGCTGCGCCCGTGGAGTTCACCGACCACATCGGCGTGCCGCTGCGTGAAGGCTTGCTGTTCGTACACAACACCCTGGTGGGCCTGAACCTGCGGGACAAGATCAAACTCGGTGCCAGCGGCAAGATCGTCAGCGCCTTCGACATCGCCAGCGTCCTGGCCATCGGCGCCGACTGGGCCAACTCGGCGCGGGGCTTCATGTTCGCCATCGGCTGCATCCAGTCACAAAGCTGCCACACCAACAAATGCCCCACCGGCGTCGCCACCCAGGACCCACTGCGCCAACGGGCGCTGGTGGTGCCGGACAAGGCCCAGCGGGTGTTCAACTTCCACCGCAACACCCTCAAGGCCCTGGCGGAAATGCTTGCCGCCGCGGGGCTGGATCACCCGTCGCAACTGTCAGCCAAGCATTTGGTGCGACGCATGTCGGCCACCGAGATCAAGCTGTTCTCGCAACTGCACGTGTTCCTCAAACCCGGTGAGTTGCTCACCGGTGAAGTGAACGGCGAGTTTTATTCACGGATGTGGCAGATGGCACGTGCCGACAGCTTCGAACCTCATGAAGTGGCTGCCGCTTAAAAATGATCCAGGCGCCGGAAACGGCGCCTCCCAAAGGACTGACCCATGTTGAAAGTGATTGCCGAAGACTTCATCAAACACGAACACCTCGACACCGTGCACCCCTGGTACCTGGAGCTAGTGGAAAAAACCCGCCTGGAGGCGCTGTGCATTGCCTACGATCTGTTCGTCGACCAGAAAGACCCGGGGCACTTTATCTTTATCGAGCAATGGCCCGACCAGGCCGCGCTGGACACCCACTGCCAGACTGAGCATTTCACCCGGCTGGTGCCGCAGATCAATGCCTATCAGGCCAAGCCCTGCCGAGTGCTGCTGATGGACGCTTTTTAACAACACCCACTTCCCGCTGAACCCGGCTATTGCGCGTCCCGGTTATTCCTCGCGGGCAGCCACAGTACGCTGGTGATCATCGATGTTTAGTCGAAGCAATGAGACATCCAGTAAAACCTAAGCTTTGCAATTGCTTATAAATAGCGCCAACCTGCGCCCGACGTGCGGTGTGAGCGATCGCCGCCGTCCGCTTGTCAATTACTAAACCATCTATTCAAGAGCCCGCTGCCATGCTTAACGGACGCGACCCGCGCATCGACTTTTTTCGGGGCCTGGCGTTGATCTTCATTTTCTGGGATCACGTCCCCCACAACCCCCTCGGTCAAATCACCCTGCGTAACTTCGGTTTCAGCGATGCAGCGGAAATCTTCGTGTTCCTCGCTGGCTACGCAGCAGTGCTGGTCTACGGCAAGATCCTGCAGCGCGAAGGCTATTGGATCGCCTGCGTGAAAATCCTTCGGCGCGCCTGGGTGCTGTACGTGGTGCACATCTTCCTGCTGGCGATGCTGATGGGCATCGTGTTCTTTGCCAACAGCCATGTAGAAACCCGCGACCTGGTCCAGGAAATGGGCCTGACCCACTTCATCACCAACCCTCAGCAAGCCCTGACGGATGAGTTGCTGCTGCGTTTCAAACCCAACCTCATGGACCCGTTACCGCTCTATATCGTGCTGCTGGCTGGCCTGCCACTGGTATTGCCATTGCTGGTGCGCAAGACCTGGGCGGTGGTGGCGGTGTCGCTGGCGGTGTACCTGCTGGCGCCAAGGCTTGGCTGGAACCTGGCGGCGATTGCCGACGGCGTGTGGTACTTCAACCCGGTCACCTGGCAGTTGCTGTTTGTGCTCGGCGGCGCTGCGGCGATTCACGGGCAGCGGCCACGCTTGCCACAAACCCGCCCGCTGTCGCGCCAGCCATTGTTTATCGCGGCGGCCAGCTACGTAGTGGTGACCGGGATCATCACTGTCTCCTGGCGCTGGCCGCACATTCACGATGCATTCATGCCCAGCGTGTTGAGCGACGTGTTGTACCCCATCAGCAAGACCGATCTGTCGCCAGTGCGCCTGCTGCACTTCCTGGCCCTGGCCTACGTCACCGCCAAGCTGCTGCCCGGTCGCGAGTGGACGCAAAACTGGCTGGCGCAACAAACCAGCCGGATGGGACGCTACTCCCTGGAAGTGTTTTGCCTGGGTGTGTTGCTGGCGCCTTTGGCAGATATGGTCAACGCCATGACCGGCGATGCCTTCGCCATGCAGATATTCACCGCGCTGGTAGGTGCCGGCTTGATGGCCTTACTCGGCGCCTGGTTGGACTTGAACAAGCGTTTGACGCAACCGGCACGGGCCACAACGGCCTGATCATCGCCGCAAAAACAAAAGCCCCGATCATCTGACCGGGGCTTTTTTGTGACTCACGTGTGGGTCAGGACGCTGAACGCACCGCGCCTTGGGTGGTGTTGATCGGTTGCAGCTTGAACGCGTAGAACAGCACCGTCAGCAGCACCAGGAACGCCGGGCCCACATACAGCGCAACACGGGTGTCCGGGAAGTACGCCATCAGGCCCACCACCAATACCAGGAACGCCAGCGCCAGCCAGGAGCTGAACGGGTACAGCCACATGCGGTACTTCAAGGCGGCTCGTTCAGCCGGGCTCAGGCCTTGGCGGAACCTGAGCTGGGCCAGGAGGATCATCGCCCAAGTCCAGATCGCGCCAAAAGTAGCGATGGCGGTGACCCAGACGAAGACTTTTTCCGGTACCAGGTAGTTGAGCAGCACGCCCAGCAACAAGGCCACAATCGACAACAGCAGCGCACGGCGCGGTACGCCATTGCTGGAAGTGGTGCCGAACGTTGCTGGAGCCTGGCCGTTCTGCGCCAGGCTGTAGAGCATGCGCCCGGTGCTGAAGATCCCGCCATTACAGGACGACAGAGCGGCAGTGATCACCACGAAGTTGATGATGCCTGCGGCGGTCTTGATGCCCAGGCGCTCGAACGTCATCACGAACGGACTGCCCTGGGTGCCGATTTCATTCCACGGGTAAATCGACAGAATCACGAACAACGCACCCACGTAGAACAACAGGATGCGCCAGAACACCGAGCCGATGGCATTGGGAATGGTCTTCTGCGGGTTCTTCGCTTCACCGGCGGTCAGGCCGATCATCTCTACGCCCAGGTAGGCAAACATCACCATTTGCAGGGACATCAGCACGCCCTGCACGCCATTGGGCATGAAGCCGCCGTGGGCCCACAGGTTGGAAATCCCCAACGCCACGCCATCGTTGCCGAAGCCGAAGGCGATCACCCCAATGCCGCCGATGACCATGGCAATGATGGTGACGATCTTGATCAGGGCGAACCAGAATTCGAACTCACCAAAGGCCTTGACCGCGATCAGGTTGATGGTGCCCATGCTGATCAGGGCCGCCAGGGCCCAGATCCAGCGCGGCACATCGGGGAACCAGACGCCCATGTACACGGCCACCGCAGTGATCTCTGCGACACAGGTCACCAGCCACAGGAACCAGTAGTTCCAGCCGGTGAGAAAGCCCGCCAGCGGGCCGAGGTAATCCTGGGCATAACGACTGAACGAGCCGGCGACTGGGTTATGCACAGCCATCTCGCCGAGGGCGCGCATGATCACCAGGATGGCCAGGCCACCAATGATGTAAGACAGCATGATCGCCGGGCCGGCCATTTCGATGGCCTTGGCCGATCCGAGAAACAGGCCGACACCGATACAGGCGCCGAGCGCCATCAGGCGAATATGCCGTTCGCCCAATTCGCGTTTAAGCGGGCCGCCCGAAGCGGTCTCGCCGTGGGGCAGGTGATTGCCAGCGGGCATAGGAGTACAACCTCATGTTGTTATTGGATATGAATCACCGAGCGTTCGACGTCACAGCAGGTCGCCATGACGCCTTCCTGCCAGGCTCACCTTTTGGGCGAACCTGCCTGGCCGAGTAAACCGGCCAGCTCAGCGGGCGTGCAGTATAAAAAGCCATGAGCAGGGCTTTTCACTCTATAAACAGTAAAATTCAGCTAGAACTCTTGGCAAAAGCCCCCTATACGAAGGGTCATTGCCTGGAGGATGCAGAAATCACCCTCAATAAACGGCGGCGAGTATTGCACAGCAATGGTGCACCGTCATGCCCCTACCTTGGGTGTATTTGCCTGGAAAGAAGGCTCTAGGACGGACCTTCTGTAGCCAGTCACCGAGTTGTTGTGGCGAGCGGGCTTGCCCGCGTTGGGCTGCGTAGCAGTCCTAATAAAGTCACCGCATTTTTCCAGACAGATCTCCATGACCGGTTTTAGGGCGGCTTCGCCACCCAACGCGGGCAAGCCCGCTCGCCACAACAGGCCCGCTTGCCACAAGAGCCAGCCTGCTAGTCACAAGAGTCTGATCACAGATATATCCGCACATTGATCTCACGATCGCCCTCCGCTGCCAGGTGCTAGCGTCAATGGGCTACTCATCCATTCAAAGGAGCAAAGGATTGCCCCATCACCCCAACTCTCACCTGCTACGCCGTGGCCGATATTCACAATCAGGTCGCGCCTACCTGATCACTGTCGTGGTTCATGACAGACGGCCACTGTTTCGCGACTTTCACCTGGGAAGGTTGCTGGTTGCCGAACTCAAGCAAAGCCATGACCTGGGCTTGGTCAACTCATTGGCGTGGGTCGTCATGCCGGATCACTTTCACTGGTTATTTGAACTGCAAGAAGCGCCGCTATCTCAGGTAATGGGAAGAACCAAGTCCCGGAGTACGCTGACCATCAACCGTGCTTGCGGCAGCTCAGGTGCTTTCTGGCAACGGGGCTATCACGATCGTGCGGTTCGAGCAGAAGAAGACCTTTGCCCGATTGCCCGCTACATCATCGCCAATCCACTTCGCGCTGGACTGGTGGAAAATATTGGCGACTATCCACTCTGGGACGCCGCTTGGCTCTGAGCCAGACATCTACCCCTGTTGGCAAAAGGGCCTGTTGTGGCGAGCGGGCTTGCCCGCGTTGGGCTGCGTAGCAGACCCAATAAAGTCACTGCGTTTTTCCAGGCAGATCTCCATGGCCGGTTTTAGGGCGGCTTCGCCGCCCAGCGCGGGCAAGCCCACTCGCCACAACAAGCACTCACCTCAACTATCGATTGCCTACACAAATCCTTCCTACATGCCCACCACCGTCTAAGCTTCAGGCAAGTCCGATCAATCTGCGTGAATGGATCAATCGACTATGGGCGCTTTATGGCAAACCGGTTCGACCAAGACTGCGGTGCCAACCGACAGCACGGGTGAACAGCCATTGCCACAAAGCCCCCGCCAGCGGTGGCTGGGATGGCGGCTGTTGTGGCTGTTGCTGGTGATCGGGTTGATCGCCCTCGGTTTCGCCGTCTCTCGGGAAATGCGTACGTCCAAGTGGCAAGCCCGAGAGTTCAGTCGGGTCGCGGCGAACTTGACGTACGACCTGCAACCCGGCCCCAGCGATGCCATCGTCTACCCCGGTGCAGGCCCCTTCGACCAGCGTCTGGGCTACAGCGCGCTCGGTGATTTTTTGCCGCGCCTGCTCAAGCGCGACTATGTGATACAGAATCAGGCCCGCTTCTCCGAGGCCCTGATGGACTACACCCGCCACGGCTTGTTTGTGCCCTACCCCGAAAAAATCCAGGCAGGCCTGTCGATCACCGATTGCCGCGCTGAACCGCTGTACCGTTTCAGTTATCCCCAACAGTTTTACCCGACCTTCGCGGCCATTCCGCAGGTGGTAGTCAACAGCCTGCTGTTTATCGAAAACCGGGACCTGCTGGACCCCGCCCAGCCCCAGGCCAACCCCGCCGTGGATTGGCCTCGCTTTGCCAGGGCGGCCTGGTCCCAGGTGGCAAAGCTGCTGCACCTACCTGGCCAGACGGCGGGCGGCAGTACCCTGGCCACACAATTGGAAAAGTACCGCCACTCTCCTGACGGCCTAACCCTGTCCGGTGGCGAGAAAATTCGCCAGATGATTTCCGCCAGCGTGCGCACCTACCAGGACGGCCCGGGCACCTTACAGGCGCGGCAGAACATCGTGCGCGACTACCTCAATAGCGTGCCGCTGTCCGCCGTTCCGGGCCACGGCGAGGTCCATGGCATGGCCGAAGGGCTACGTGTCTGGTACGGCGCCGACTTCAACCAGAGCAATGCCCTCCTGACCAGCACAGACCCAAAAAACCTGACGCAAAAAGCCCTGGCCCTGCGTGAAGTGTTATCGCTGATGATCGCCCAGCGCCGGCCCTCCCACTATTTGTCCAAGGGCCGCGCGGAGCTGACCGACCTCACCGACAGCCATATCCGCCTGTTGGCGCAAAACAACGTGATCGACCCGGCTCTGTCCGCTGCCGCCCTGGCCAGCAAAGTAAGTTACCGCGACTGGCAGCAACAGCCCACGATCCAACCCATCGAAACCAACAAGGGCATCAGCGTCGCCCGCAGCCGCCTGGCCGCGCTGCTCAAGCGGCCTCTGTACGACCTGGACCGCCTTGACCTGTCCGCCACCAGCACCCTGCAAAGTGACCTGCAAACCCAGGCCACCGCCTACCTCAAGCACCTGGCCGACCCGGCCTTCGCTGGCCAACTGGGCCTGCTCGGCCCGCGCCTGCTGACCCCCGCCAGCACCGCCCAGGTACGCTACAGCTTCACCTTGTACGAGATGACAGCCGACGGCGCCCGTGTACGGGTGCAGACCGACAGCACCGACCAGCCCTTTGACATCAACGAAGGCAGCAAGCTGGAGTTGGGCTCCACCGCCAAGCTGCGGGTGCTGACTACCTACCTGCAAATCATCAGCGAACTGCACGACCGCTATGCCGGCCAAACGCCTGCCGCGTTGCAGAAAGTCGAGGTCGGCGACCAGGATCGCCTGTCCCGCTGGGCCCTGGATTACCTGGCGCAAAACACCGATCAAAGCCTGCCGATAATGCTCGACGCGGCACTCAACCGGCAGTATTCCGCCAACCCCGGCGAAAGCTTTTTCACCGGTGGAGGCTTGCATCGCTTCCATAACTTTCGCAACGAAGACAACGGCCGTAACCCTACCCTGCGTGAAGCACTGCGCGAATCGATCAACCTGCCCTTCATTCGCCTGATGCGCGACCTGGTGCGCTACAGCACCTACCAGGCACCAGGCAGCAGTGCCCAATTGCTCAAGGACGACAGCGACCCGCGCCGTCAGGAATACCTGGCGAAATTTGCCGACCGCGAAGGCACCTCGTTCCTACTGCGCTTCTGGAAAAAGTACCGCAACAAGGACACCCAGGCCCGGCTCGACACCTTCCTCGACAGCCTGCACCCCACCGCCATCCGCCTGGCCGCCGTGCACCGCTACCTGCTGCCCCAGGCCAGTCAAAAGAGTTTCAACAGTTTTGTCCGTGCCCATTTGACCAGCACCAAGGCCCCGGAAAAACTCACCGATGAGCGCCTGGAAAAGCTCTATCAAAACTACGGCCCCGGTGCCTACGACCTGCCGGACCAAGGCTACATCGCCAAGGTCCACCCCCTGGACTTGTGGCTGCTCGGCTACTTGTTGAACAACCCCGACGCCACCTTCACCCAGGCCGTCGCCGCCAGCGAGTATGAGCGTCAGGAAGTCTATGGCTGGCTGTTCAAGAGCCGGCACAAAAGCGCCCGGGACAGTCGTATCCGCACCATGCTGGAGATCGAAGCGTTTCTCGATATTCATCAACGCTGGCAGGCCGTCGGCTACCCCTTCGACCACCTGGTGCCGTCCCTCGCCACCGCGATTGGCAGCTCAGGTGATCGCCCGGCCGCCCTGGCGGAACTGGTGGGAGTTATCCTCAACGATGGCGTGCGCGAGCCGACACTGCGCATCGACAGCCTGCATTTTGCTGCAGGCACTCCCTATGAAACGCGCTTGATCAATGACCCCAATCGCAGTAAACGGGTGATGCCCAGCGACGTCGCCAGCGCCTTGCGCGCAGCGCTATCGCAAGTGGTGGACGCCGGTACCGCGAAACGGGTTTCCGGCAGTTTCAAACTGGCGGATGGCACGCCCCTGACCATGGGCGGTAAAACCGGCACAGGTGACAACCGCATCGAAGCCATCGGTGCCGGTGGACGCATTCTCAGTTCCAAGTCCATCAATCGCACCGCCACCTTCGTGTTCTACATTGGCGAGCAGCACTTCGGCACCCTGACGGCGTTTGTGCCAGGCAGCTCGGCGCAAACCTTCACGTTCACCTCGGCACTGCCCGTACAGGTACTTAAGGGCATGGCGCCCCTCCTGACGCCTTACCTGCAACCTGGCGAGCACACCGCGTGTCAGGCGCCCTGAACATAGCAAAAGTGAAGACATTCACGTCCTGGAACAATAGTTACTCTATTCAATAGTTATTTGCGTTTGCGGACAATCTAATCACCGTACCTGGCTCGACCCTGTCGGAAAACCGTTCGTCGGAATGGATCTTGCTCAGCCAGTAAGATATATCTTAAGTTATGTCTAACTAATACGCAGAGAGCATGACCATGAGAGACCCTCATTCCCACCGTGAACCCGGTGACGGCCGCGATGGCTTCGAGAAACGCCCAGGCCGCGAACGCGGTGGTCGTGGCCCACGGGTCTTCGCACCGGGGGATTTGAAACTACTGTTGCTAGCGCTGATTGCCGAGCAGCCGTGCCACGGCTACGACCTGATCCGCCAGATTGAAGGTTTGTTCGACGGCGCCTACAGCCCCAGCCCAGGGGTGATCTACCCAACCCTGACGTTCCTGGAAGAAAGCGAATTGATCACCGGCGACGTCGATGGCGGAAAAAAACGCTACACAATCACCGACGCTGGACGTCTTTCTTTAAGTGAACAAGCCGTTGCACTGGACGGCGTACGCATGCGCATCGATGTCAGCAAGCGTTCGCTGCGCGGCCATGACCGGCCGCCGGAAATTCACGAGGCGGTACACAACCTGCGCCATGCCCTGCAACTGCATCACGGGCGCTGGAGCGCGCAAGAAATCACCCGCGTCGCGGGCCTGCTCAACGGCACCGCCCACGCCATCGTCGACGGCCCGGTCGTCCAACCTGTACAGGGGGAAAATCCATGAACACACCCGTCATCCACCGCGTCACCCACGAGATAAAACGCCGTCGCCTGGACGTGCTGCGGGTGGTCGATATCACCCCGCGCATGCGCAGGATTACCCTCGGCGGTGAGCAACTGGCAGGGTTTGTCAGCCTGGGCAGTGATGATCACATCAAGCTGCTGTTCCCGCAGACCGCCGCCGAGTACGTGGCGCTGCAAAGCCCGACCTTCAGTATCAAGGGCGACGGGCCACAACCGGCCATGCGCGACTACACCCCGCGGCGGTTCGACCTGGCCATTGGCGAACTGGACATCGACTTCGTCTTGCACGGTGATGGCCCCGCATCGACCTGGGCCGAACAGGCAGCGGTCGGCCAACACCTGTACATCGGCGGACCTCGAGGCTCGATGATCGTGCCGGACATCTTCGACAGCTACTTGCTGATCGGCGATGAAACCGCCCTGCCGGCCATTGCCCGGCGCCTGGAAGAATTACCAGCAGGGCGCGAGGTGCTGGCGGTGATTGAAGTGGCCAATGCGGCTGAACGACAAACACTGGAGAGTGCTGCAGATGTGGAGGTGATCTGGGTTCTACGCGGTGTGGACAACTTGCTCGCCACCGTCCAGCAATTGCGCGTACCGGACGGATCGTTGTATGCCTGGGTGGCAACAGAAACCAAGCTGTCGCGGCAAGTTCGCCGGGTGCTGCTCGATGAGCACAAGCTCGATGACTCGTTCGTCAAGGCCGTCGGGTACTGGCGTGCCAACAGCAGCGAAGACGAATAAAGCGTAAGCCGGACTCAACCACAATGAAGATCAAATAAAGGTGGCGACTGGCAAGTCTGCCACATAAGCCCTGCGGTGATTTAGCGACCCTGTCCAGCCCGACTATCGCCAAGGCAATCACCACAAATCCCAGCAATATCGCCCCGGCATTCACAAACACCTGTGGATAACCCAGGGTATCCACATCAATGAACGGGTACTGATACTGCCCCAGCAAATGCCCGCGCAATAGCGCGTAAGCAAAGTACACCAGGGGGTAGATCACCCACAGGCCAATGTGTTTGAGGCGCAAGGTGCCTTTGGGCACGCCGAACCACCAATAGCCAAGAAACAGTAGGGGCATCACGTCGTGCAGCAACTCGTCGGCGATGAACTGAAAACCCTGCGGGTGCCATAAATGTCGCAGCAACAGGTTGTAGGCCAAACCCACCACAACGATGCTCACTGCTATCGCGCTGCTCACCGCAGGCTGCAGGAAAAACCGTCGACCGGCTGAAGGATGATTCACCCGTGCATAACTCAAGACCACCACCGCCAGGATGTTGGTCAGCACAGTGAAGAAGCTGAAGAAGTTGACCAGGCCGCCCAGCAAGCTGGCGCCTGAAGTCCAACGGGAATAAAAAATCAGGTACTGCTGAATCACCAGGCCCGTCCAACCGGTGAGTGCCGCCACTGCCACATAGCCAGGCAACCTGCCACTCACGCCATCAATCCTGCGGACGTTTGGTGCGCATCAGCTTGACGTACAGCCCTTCGACCTTCTCCCGTGCCCATGGCGTCTTGCGCAAAAACGACAGGCTCGACTTGATGCTCGGGTCGCTGGAAAAACAGCGGATGTTGATGCGCTCGGCCAGCCCTTCCCATTGATAGTGAGTCACCAGTGCGGTGAGAACCTGTTCCAGGGTGACGCCGTGCAGGGGGTCGTTATTTTGTGCAGTCATGCCGGGCCTTTGCCAAGAATTCAAGAATGAAGCCGCGCACCTTAGCCGAGGGGCGATGCCGGTGGAAGCGATGCCTTCACTATAGCCCTTGAAAAAAGTTCCCATCCTCAGAGAAAAAAGTAATGTTATATTATAACTATAGCTATCAAAATTACCGTCTTCATCCTTCTCTTTTCGACTCAGGGCGTGCGTATGTGCGCCGCTTGCCAAGGAATAACCGATGTCTAGCTCATCTCCCCGTCCATTGCTGTGGCGCCTTACCCCCGTAGCTGCCGCGCTGTTGATCAGCAGCGAAGCCCATGCCCTGGAGCTGCAACCTCAAGTCATCACCGGCAACCCGCTGGGCAGCGAACAACTCGCCTCGCCCACCACCGTGCTGGAAGGCGACGACCTGACCCTGCAACAAAAAGGCAGCCTCGGTGAAACCTTGAACAAGCAGCCCGGCGTGTCGTCGTCCTACTTCGGCCCGGGCGCCAGCCGTCCGATCATTCGGGGCCAGGACGGTGACCGCATTCGCATCCTGCGTAACGGCGTTGGCGCGCTGGATGCCTCGTCTCTGTCCTATGACCACGCTGTACCGCTGGACCCGGTCAACGTCGAGCGCATCGAAATTGTCCGTGGCCCGGCCGCCCTGCTCTACGGCGGCAGTGCCATCGGTGGCGTGGTCAACACCTTCGACAACCGCATCCCCACCGAAGCCATCGAAGGCATCCACGGTGCCGGTGAATTGCGCTACGGCGGCGCCGACACCACCCGCAGCAGCGCCGGCAAACTGGAAGCCGGCAACGGCAGCTTCGCCTTGCACCTGGACACCAACTCCCGGCAATTCAACGACCTGAAAATCCCAGGCTACGCCCGCAGCCGCCACGCCGCGCCAAGTGATAATGGTGATGGCAAGCGCGGCCGGCTGGGCAACAGCGACGGGCGTCAGGACGGCGGTGCGCTCGGCGGTTCCTACACCTGGGACGATGGTTACGCTGGGCTTTCCTACAGCAACTACGACAGCAACTACGGCTCGCCCGCCGAACAGGACGTGCGCATCCGCATGAAGCAGGATCACTACGCCTTCGCATCCGAGATCCGTAACCTGCAAGGCCCCTTCACTTCGGTGAAACTCGATGCCGGTTACACCGACTACGAACATCGGGAAATCGAAGGTGGCGAAACCGGCACCACCTTCAAGAACAAGGGTTATGAGGCGCGGATCGAGGCGCGGCACCTGCCCATCGGACCATTCAACGGGGTGATTGGCGCCCAGGTCAGTCGCAATGAGTTTTCCGCGCTGGGCGAAGAAGCCTTCGTACCGCAAACCGACACCAATGCCGGCGCGCTGTTTATCCTCGAAGAAATGCAGGCCACCGAACGCCTGAAACTGAGCCTGGGCGGGCGGCTGGAACACACCACGGTCGACCCGGACGGCAAAGGCAACGAGCGCTTCGCCAGTGCCGACAGTTCCAACAGCTTCACCGCCGGCAGCCTGTCGTCCGGCGCGGTGTATACCCTAACGCCGATCTGGTCCCTGGCCGCCACCCTGAGCTACACCGAACGCGCCCCGACCTTCTACGAGCTGTATGCCAACGGTGCCCACGTTGCCACCGGCACGTATGAAGTGGGCGACGCCAACCTGTCGAAAGAAAAAGCCGTCTCCAGCGACCTGGCCCTGCGCTTTGACAACGGCACCCACAAGGGCAGCTTCGGGGTGTTCTACAGCCACTTCTCCAACTACATCGGCTTGCTGGGCAGTGGGCGGACCTTGAACGACGAAGACGAGGAAGACGCTGGCGGCATCCCTGAGTACAAATACTCCGGCGTGCGCGCCCGTTTCGCCGGTTTTGAAGCCCAGGATCACTGGAAGCTGGGCGAAGGTGCCTACGGCAAGTTCGCCCTGGAACTGTCGGGTGATTACACCCGCGCCACCAACCTCGATACCGGCGAAGCCTTGCCGCGCATTGCGCCATTGCGCTTGAACAGCGGCCTGCTATGGGAACTGGACCGCTGGCAGGCACGGATCGACATCGAACACGCCGCAGGCCAAGGCCGGGTGCCCGACAACGAAAGCGGCACCGACGGCTACACCACCCTGGGTGCCAGCGCCGGCTATCGCTTCAATGTCGGTGGTAGCCAGTGGCTGGCCTTCGTCAACGGCGAAAACCTGACCAACCAGACCGTGCGCTATGCCAGCTCAATCCTGCGCGATATTGCGCCAGCGCCAGGACGTAGTGTTGAGTTCGGCGTGCGTACTACCTTCTAAACCCACTGTGGCGAGCGGGCTTGCCCGCTCGCCACAAATATCAACCTTTCACCTCACTGTTACCAAATCCGAAACGATCCATCTTGCGAATGCCCCTTTCTCTCCCAGAGCAGGCGCTTTATCCTTGCTGGCAACAAACTGAAACGTTTCATCACCCTGCTCCACCTTTCTGAACGCGGTTTATCCCTTTCGATGTCGCCCCCTGAACGATGTATCCAGCCCCTGGACAGCGCTGTCTTTCAAAGACAGAGCGCCATCGAATAACTCGCGAGCAGTGTTTTGCGCGCTTTTTGGAGAAAAAAAGCCAAACAGAGCTTTTTAAAGCTGAACCAAGCCCGTGCTGAATCGTCATCTACAGTGAACATGCACGGGACTACAACATTTGAAACATTTGAACGTCACGGAGAACACACTTATGAGCGCTGATGGTGCTTCGAGTCCAAGCCGCCTGCTGCCCAGGCTGCTGGGGATTTTGCTGCTGATAATGGGCCTGGCCATGCTGGCCGGGGGTATCAAGCTGAGTCTGCTCGGCGGGTCGCTGTACTACCTGCTGGCCGGTATTGGCCTCACCCTGACCGGCATCCTGCTGCTGGCCACACGTCGCGCCGCCCTGGGCCTGTACGCGCTGGTGCTGTTTGCCAGCACCGTCTGGGCGCTATGGGAAGTCGGCCTGGACTGGTGGCAACTGGTGCCGCGCCTGGCCCTGTTGTTTGCACTGGGCATCGTCATGCTGCTGCCGTGGTTCCGTCGCCCATTGCTGCGTGGCCAAACGGCCCCGCTGGGCACCGGCGCGCTGAGCGTGGCCGTGGTGTTGGCCGGCGCCGCCGCCTTGGCCAGCCAATTCACCAACCCTGGTGAAATCAAAGGCCAACTGGACCGTGATGCGGTACCGGGCATGGCCAACGCCGCGCCGACCCAACCCGATGGCGACTGGAATTCCTACGGCCGCTCGGCCTTCGGTGACCGTTACTCGCCGCTGGCGCAGATCACCCCGCAAAACGCTCACAAGCTGGTACCAGCCTGGACCTATCGCACCGGCGATCTTCCTGGCCCAGGCGATCCCGGTGAAACCACCGCGGAAAACACCCCGCTGAAAGTCAACGGCATGCTCTACGTGTGCACGCCCCACAGCCAGGTGATTGCCCTTGATCCGGACACTGGCAAGGAAATCTGGCGTTTCGATCCGAAGCTCTCGACGCAAAAAGCCGAGAACTTCAAGGGTTGGGCGCACATGACCTGCCGTGGCGTTTCGTATCACGATGACGCCGCCTATGCCGCCACCGAGCAAAGCCCGGCCACCGACGCTGCTGCGCCGACCGCCAACGCTTGCCCACGCCGGATCTTCCTGCCGACCGCCGACACCCGCCTGATCGCCCTGAACGCCGACACCGGCAAGATGTGCGAAGACTTCGGCGACAAGGGCCAGGTCGACCTGGGCGCCAACATCGGCACCTTCGCACCCGGTGGTTACTACTCCACCTCGCCACCTGCGGTCACCAAAAACCTGGTGGTGATTGGCGGTCACGTTACCGACAACGTTTCCATCGACGAGCCAAGCGGCGTGATCCGCGCGTTCGACGTACACACCGGCAAGCTGGTGTGGAACTGGGACAGCGGCAATCCGGACGACACCACGCCGATTGCCGAAGGCAAGACCTACACCCGCAACTCGCCCAACATGTGGTCGATGTTCGCAGTCGATGAAAAGCTCGGCATGCTCTACCTGCCAATGGGCAACCAGACCCCGGACCAGTTCGGTGGCTATCGCACTCCTGCCTCGGAACTGCATGCCGCCGGCCTCACTGCCCTGGACATCGACACCGGCCACGTGCGCTGGCACTACCAGTTCACGCACCATGACCTGTGGGACATGGACGTGGGCGGCCAGCCAAGCCTGATCGACATCAAGACCGCCGCTGGCGTGAAACAAGCCGTCATGACATCGACCAAGCAAGGCAGCATCTACGTGCTGGACCGTGCGACCGGCGAGCCAGTGGTGCCGATCAATGAAATCCCTGTGCCGCAAGGCGCTGTGGCTGGCGATCACACCTCACCAACCCAACCCAAGTCGGACCTGAACTTCATGCCACCGCCCCTCAAGGAGCGTGACATGTGGGGCGTGACCCCGTTCGACCAAATGCTCTGCCGGATCGACTTCAAGTCCCTGCGCTACGATGGCCCGTTTACTCCGCCGTCGCTGCAAGGCTCGATCGTTTATCCAGGCAACTTTGGTGTGTTCGACTGGGGCGGCATCTCGGTTGACCCAGTGCGTCAGATCGCCTTCGTCAACCCAAGCTACATGGCGTTCAAGTCGACCATGATCCCGGCGGAAAAAATCGCCGCCCAGGGCCCACGGGTCAGCGAAACCGAAGGCGTGCAGCCAAACAAAGGCACTCCGTATGGCGTCGTCCTGGAAGCGATGCTGTCGCCGATCGGCCTGCCGTGCCAGGCACCTGCCTGGGGTTACGTGGCGGCGGTCGACCTGACCACCCACAAAACCATCTGGATGCACAAGAACGGCACCGTGCGTGACAACTCGCCGGTTCCGCTCCCGTTGAGCATGGGCGTACCAAGCATGGGCGGGCCTTTCACCACTGCCAGTGGCGTGGCCTTCCTCAGCGGTACCCTCGACCAGTACCTGCGTGCCTATGACGTGAAAAACGGCAAGCAGTTGTGGGAAGGCCGCCTGCCAGCAGGCGCCCAAACCACACCGATGACCTACACCGGCAAGGACGGCAAGCAATACGTGCTGGTCATGGCCGGCGGTCACGGCTCCCTGGGCACCAAGCAGGGTGACTATGTGATGGCGTTTAAACTGCCGGATTAAGCGGGACTGGCGGTAAAACAAAGGCGGCTACCTCAGGGTAGCCGCCTTTTTTTGTGCTTGCCCTACCCCCCTGTGGCGAGGAAGCAAGCTCCCTCGCCACGGGTCGATTGTGTGCCGTTACACCTGCATATGCTCGCGGCGCATCCAGATCTCAAACGCCATGGCATTCAACGGTCGGCTGATCAAGTAGCCCTGGGCGGTGTCGCACTTCCATTGCCTGAGCAGTTTCAGGCTGGGCTCGAACTCCACCCCTTCGGCCACCACCTTGAGCCCCAGGTTGTGGCTCATCTCGATGGTCGAGCGCACGATTACCCCATCGCCGCTGGCGCTGTCCAGATTACGCACGAAGGACTGGTCGATTTTCAGTTCCTGCACCGGCAAGCGTTGCAGTTGAGCCAGGGACGAGTAGCCAGTGCCGAAGTCGTCCACCGACAGGCTGATACCACAACCACGCAGTTGCTCCAGAACCCGCAGCGCCTGCTCCGGGTTGTGCATGATCGCACTTTCGGTAATTTCGAAAATCAGTTGCTCGGCCAATACCGAGTACTGCCCCAGCAAATCGGTGACGCGCAGCGCCAGACCATCATCCGCCAGGTCATCCACCGAGATATTCACCGACAACTGCACCTGCAGGCCCCGATGGTCCCACTCGGCCAGTTGGCGAATGGCCTCTTCTATCACCCAGTGGGTCAGGCTGGACATGCTACCGGTGCGCTCAGCGAGGGGAATGAACTCAGCGGGCGAGACCAGGCCCAGGGTCGGGTGCTGCCAGCGCAATAACGCTTCGGCCTGGCGCACATGGCCGTGGTTCAAGTCCAGTTTGGGCTGATAACACAGGAACAGCTCGCGCTCGACCACCGCCCGGCGCAGGTCGCGGATCAGGCTGATCTGGCGCTGATGGGCCAGGTCGCGGTCCTGTTGGTAGATCTGCAAGTGGCCAGGCAATGCCGCCGCATCGTGGCGAGCAATGGCCGCGCGGCTGATCAGCTCCTCGACCTGCTGGCCATCGGCAGGATAAGCGGCGATGCCGATACTCACTTCATGCCTGAGCTCATCGTTACCAATGCGCTGCGGCTCCGTCAACAGGCCGTACAACCGGTCGGCCCGAGCCACGGCGCGGTCGATCTCGGTGTTTTCCAGCAACAGCAAGAATTCGCTGCCGGTGATCCGCGCTGCCGTATCGCTGGCTGACAGGCTCGACAGCAGGCAGCGGCTGGCTTCGCGCATCATTTCTTCGACACCCTGTGGGCCAAATCCCTCGTTGATCACCCGATAATTTTCAATGCCCAGGTACAGCAACACCACCGGCCGCCGGGCGCTGATGGCGCTGCCCAAGCGCTCCATGGCCAGCGCGCGGTTGGGCAGGCCGGTCAGCGGGTCGTGCAAGGCGTTGTGGGCCAACTGTCGTTCGCGCACGGCGATGCCACTTTGCATGGCGTTGAAGGCCCGGGCCAGCAGGCCAAACTCATCGTTACTACGCACCACCACCGGCGAGCGATAGTCGCCAGCGCCGATGCGTTCGGCAGCTTGCACCAGCGCATTGAGCGGGCGCGACACCCGCCGCGCCATGAACAACGCCCAGACCAGTGACACCAGCAACGCCGCCAACGCGATGCCGAGAAATTGCCGATCAAGGGGCGCGAAGGATTGCAATGCGTGGTCCAGAGGGCTTTGCAGCAGCACCATCACCTGCCCGCCGTCACCGGTATTGGCCAATAGCAAGGTTTGGCTGAGAAAGCGCTGGCCGTGAAACAGGCTCATCTGCGCCATCGGGTTGATCCGTGAACCTTGCAGCATGCTGATGATGCTTGCCCGGTCGGCCGCTGGCTGCGTGCTGAACAGCGTACCGGGCTGGTCGTTCTGCAGCGTCATGAACGACACTTCCAGGTTGCTCATGGAGCGCAGTTCGCTGGCGAAAATCTCGTCCATGGCAAAGCCCATGACCACGCGGGCGATGGGCAGTGAATCAACGACTTCTTCCTGGACCAGCAGATAAGGCTGACCGGCCAGAGCAACGATCAACATTTGCAGGGAGCTGCGCCGCGCCCGGCGCAACGCATCGGTAAAGGGAAAGGCCTGCCCCTGGGGAACGCCTTGCAGGGTACTGACGATAACTTGCCCATCGAGCCCCAGCACAAACACCTCGCTGGCGCGGATGCCGGTGCCATGGCGCTGCAGTGCAGCAAGGATGTCTGCCGTGCGGCCCTCGGCGACAGCCTGGCGAAATTGCGCGTCTACCGTGAGCCAGTCCAGGCCGTATTGAAGACGGCGCCCGCGCAAGTCCAGCAGGCGTTCGAACACTCGGCTGCCGGTTTCCAGTTGCACCTGAGCCTGGTTTTCCACGGCGCTAGTGGTGGCCGCCTTCACCGCGAAATACACCGCACCCACCACCACCAACAGCAGCAAGGCCAACACCGCGGCAAGTCGTGTCTGAAACGAGTGGCGCCACCTCATCCGCCTCCCCTCTGGCAGCGCCTGTCCCCTCCAGCCGAAACGTCCCGTCGTCATACGCGTCCCTCGCGACTACAGACCTGCCGTCAAGTAAATGTCTTTTCATTAAGAACATTTGATCGATCCAGATTAGCTGTCAGCGAGCAGAAGTAAACCTAATACACACGGGAGATTTACTGTCATTAATTTGGCGACAGATCGCTGCCTACTTACATCCGTGCCCGCATGAAATCGCCCCAGCGCCGCACCAGGTAGTTGTGTTCATCCATCACCGAGTTCCACACCGCGATATGCCCCATGCGCTGCTCGTAGGAGCCACCATCGCGCACTTCACCGATGTCGATCAGCGGCAAACCATCGCTGCCCAGCAGTTCCTCGCGGGCCGGCAGGCCTGCGTACCAGTAGTCCCATTCAGCGCTGCTCAAGTGGTCGCGACTGCGAGCCGGGTTACCGATGTAATAACCCTGGCGAGCCATCACCGCGCCGGGCCAACCGCAGAGCCACCAGTTGAGATAGGCGTAGGCGGCGTCCAGCACCGGCCCCTTGGCATGGCGCGACAGGGACAGGCCGCCAAACCAGGCGCGATAGCCTTCCTTGGGTACCGCGAGACGGTATTTGACCCCGGCCCGATGCAGGCGCATCAAAGTGGGTGACCACAGACTCTGGATATCGATGCTGGGGCTGAGCATCAATTGCGCCGCTTCTTCATCATCGGACCAGAAAGCGGCGAAGTGGCCTTCCTTCTGTTTGCGCACCAGGATATCGGCCAGCACATCGATCTCTTCGATGCTCATGTTGCCGATGTCCTTGAAGCTCGCAAGGCCAGCACCCTGCACCGCCAGCGCAGCATCCAGAGCGCCAATGGCAGCATCACTTTGCAGCGCGGCGCGGGCACTCCAGGCCGGGTCGAGCAGCCAGCCCCAACTTTCATTGGCACGGCTAAAACCCTCGGGCAGACGCTCAGGGCGATAAGCAAAACTGTCGACGTTGTGGGTCAGGGGCAGCATGCTGATGCGTTCGGTAACGGTGCTGCCAAGGCTGCCGTCGTGCTGTACAAACAAGCGCTCGCTGGGCACGCTGCCGCTGCCGAGGCGGTCGCCGGCCGACAACCGACCGCGCTTGGGCAGGTCGTTGATTTCATGCCACAGGGCGATACGTCGGGTATCGATGGGCTGGATCGCCCGCGCCGGCCAGACGAAGTCGACGTTGTGAAACCACTGGTCGTACAGGTCGTAGCTGTCGGGCTGCATCACGGCGATGCGCTGGGCCTGTTCGACGTCGTGCACCTGGTAGACCAGGCGAATGCCCAGATCCTGTTCGGCGCGTACACGCAAGGCTTCAAGCAAAGTCACCGAAGTGCCGAGGACACGTAAAGTAATCATGCGGCGAACCGTCGAGAGAAGACTTCAAAGGAGCGGCGCAACAATGCCGGATCGAGGCCGCGCAAGATAAACACCAGGCGCGATTGGCGATCCGTACCCGGCCACTCGGGCAAGTGGACCGGGGCATGCAGGCAATGCTGCACGCCATGAATGACGATAGGGGCCAAGCTTGCGTTCACGTTGAGCAGTCCTTTGACGCGAAGAATACGTTCGCCGTGGCATCTTAACAGCATCGATAACCAGACCCCGAAGCCGACCCAGTCCAGTGGCTGGTCTAAGGTCAGGCAGCAGACTTGCGCCGCGCCATGGGTCGAAGGTGTCGATGAGGCCTGATGCAGCTTCCAGCGGCTGACTTCCAATGCGGGTGTCGAACTGCGCAACCCTTCACCGAGCAGCAGTTGATCGCCGCTGTCGACCTCATGGGTGTTAAGGATCGGCGTGCCTGCATTCAGGGCCTGCAAGTGTTTGCGCAACTGATCACAGTCGTCGACAAGATCGGTCTTGCTCAACAACAAGCGATCCGCCGCCGCCACCTGCGCCAACCATTCCGGGTGCAGGCGCTCTTGCAACGCGGCGTGCCTGGCATCCACCAACGTCACCACCAGACCAATATGAAAGCGCCCGCGCAGTTGCACGTCGTTGTTCAAGGTGGCGAGGATCGGCGCCGGGTCAGCCAGGCCGGTGGTTTCCAGAATCACCCGTTTGAAGGCTGGGATCTCACCGCGCTCGCGGCGTTGCAACAACCCGAGCAGGGCGTCTTTCAACTCGCCACGAATGGAGCAGCAGACGCAACCGCTGGGCAGCAACACCGTGTCTGGCGCCACTTCCTCCACAAGCAGATGGTCGATTCCGACGTCACCGAACTCATTGATCAGCAACGCCGTGTCGCCCAGGCTTTCGCCTTGCAGCAGGCGTTTGAGCAAGGTGGTCTTGCCGCTGCCGAGAAAGCCGGTGATGACGTTGAGGGCGATACTCATAGGTTCACCTGTAGAGCGAGCTTGCTCGCGATGGTCGTTAACGATGACGCGTACTGTCTGAGTAAACGCGGGGCCTTTGAGTTTTTCGTGAGCAAGAACTAGGCGTCCTGTTGCTCCAGGTGGTCTAGCAGGCGCGGGTCGAGGGGGTCCAGCGGTCGGCCGAGCATGGTTTCTGCCGCCCGCCACAATTGATCCAGGCCGCTGGCCAGTTCCTGTTTTCCAGTGGCGCCCAGCAGCAGGTAGGACGCACCTTGGAAGTCTTCGACCTTGAGCCGAAACACCGCCAGCACCTGATTGATCGCAGCGATCCGGCGCAAACGTTCGCGACGACGAGGCAGCTCATCGCCCAGGGGATCGCTCCAGTGCAGGTCTTCACCCAGCAGTCCGCAGAGTCCGCACATGGTTATTGCTCGCTCATGGCATGACGTCGCCGGAGTTCGGGCCCAGGGTCTGGCCGACAAATAGGTTGCCACCGGGCTCGCTGGCGAGCAGCACGGCGGTGGGTGCCACTTCGTCCGCGAGACCAAAACGGCCCAGGGGCAACTCGGCGGCCTTGGCGCGTTTCCAGGTGTCGCTGATGCCACCGACCAAGGGCGTTTCAATCGGGCCAGGGGCAATAGCATTGACCAGCACGTTGTCCTTGGCCACTTCCAGGGCCAGGGACTTGGTGAAGCCAATCACACCTGCCTTGGCCGCCGCGTAATGGGTCAGCTCGGCGCCGCCCTTGATGCCCAGTTGCGAGGCAACATTGATGATCCGCCCCCAACGCTGGGCGAGCATGTGCGGCAAGGCGCGCTGGCTGGCGACGAAGACGCTGGTGAGGTCGACACGCAGCATGTCGTTCCACATGTCTATGCTCAGGTCGACGCAGCGGGCCTGGGTCAGCATGCCGGCGTTGTTGACCAGGATATCGATGCCGCCCAGGTGGGTGACGCAGGCATCGACGCTGGCCTGGGCACCTTCGACAGTGCCTACGTCGGCCACGCACTCGAAGACTTCGGCGCCCAGGTCGCGGCAAGTTCGGGCGGTTTCTGCCAGCCGTGAGCCGTCGCGGTCGGCCAGCAGCAGACGTGCGCCTTCAATAGCGTAGGCGCGGGCGATGGCGGCACCGATGCCGCTGGCAGCGCCGGTAATCACGGCGCGGCGGTTATGCAGTTGGGGCATTTTGAACTCCTGGTTAGTCACACTAAATCTATGGCTGATTGCATTCCCTGTGACGAGCGGGCTTGTCGGATCGCCACAGTAAGCCCGCTTGCCACAACAGCCCCATCGCCTACAAATAGGTAATGTATTAATCCGGCCAGCGCACCGTCAGCCCACCATCAATCACAATGCTCTGCCCGGTCAGGTAACTCGATTCCTCGCTGGTCAAGAACCGCACCAGTGACGCGACTTCATCCGCCCGCCCTACCCGGCCCAATGGAATCGCCCGCGCCGCTTTCGCCAGACCTTCCGGTCCCAGGGAGTTCTTCGCGTCCAGCGACTGCGGCGTCTCGATCAACCCCGGAATCACCGCATTGCAGCGAATCCCCAACGGTGCCAGCTCCACCGCCAGCGAACGGCACAACCCCGGCACCCCAGCCTTGGCCGCCGCGTAATGGGAATGCTCCTGCCAGCCATACACACCACCGGCAATCGAGGAGATCGCCACCAACGCCCCGCCCTCGTGCATATGCCTTGTCGCCGCGCGGAAGGTACGCATCACCCCCGTCAGGTCAACATTGAGCATTTCGTTCCACAGCTCGTCGGTCATCTCCAGCAGCGGCGCGCGGCGCAGCAGGCCGGCGTTGGCGACGGCGTAGTCAAGGCGGCCGAAGTGCTGGATGGCTTGCTCGGCCAGGGCATCGACGGAGGCGGTATCGCCCACGTCCAGCGCCAGCATCAGGCATTCGCCACCGGCGTCTTCCACCAGGGCTACAGTTTCGCGCGGGTCATGGGGGTCGGCCGGGTAATACCCGCCAACCACTACTACGCCGCTGCGGGCATAGGCCAACGCGAGGGCCTGGCCGATGCCGCTGGCGGCACCGGTAATCAAGGCAACTTTACGAAGCATCTAACTGACTCCTTACTTAACGGTTTCCGGACGCACATGGCGCGCGGCAAACATCAGCGCGCCAGAGAGAAAGCACGGCAGCGCGCCGAAATACAGGGCCGAGGTCTGCCAGTCACCGCCGGCGGACAACACCTGCGTCGCACCGAAACCTGCGACTACAGCACCAATCGGCCCCATGGCATGGATGATCGCGCCACCGGTAGCGCGGATGCTGGTGGGAAAGCTTTTACTGATGAAAAACAGCGCCGCCGAGTACGGCCCGATCAGAAAGAACAGGCCCAGGCTATACAGCCCAACCACCATCGGCATATTGCTCGGGCCATACAGCATGCCGGCAAACGCCAGCCCGCCGAGCATCCAGCCCAGGCCGATGACATTGCGCCGACCAATCTTGTCGCCCATCCAGCCGTGGCTCAGGTAACCGCAGTAACCCACCAAGTTCGACAGCACCAGAATGATCAGCGAGTTTTCAAACGAGATGTGGTGCACGCTGACGATCACTGACGTGCCGAGCACACTGAATACCTGGATCGCCGCCCAGTTGAGCAGGATCGCCGCGCCAATCACCAACGTTGCACGACGTGCCGGGCCACGGAACGCGGCTTTCAGGCCTGCCTTGCTGTGTTCGTCGTAGTCGACGTCGTAAGTCACGGCAACGCTTTTCGCCTCAGTCACCGCGCCGCTTTTACGCAGTTGGGTGATGCGCTGGTGGATCTGGAACTGCGGGCTCTCCTTGAGCTTGCGGGCCATGATCGCAATCACGATGGCCGGGACCGCCGCGAAGATGAAGCAGCCCTGCCAGCCAATGACCGGCAGCAGCAACGCAGTCAACCCCGCCGCGATCAGCGCGCCGACCGGCCAGCCGCCCTGCACCAGGCTATAGATAAAGCCACGACGCTTGGCCAGTTTCGGATCATCCGACGCGGCGTACAGCTCGCTCAGGTAGGTGGCGTTGACCGTTTCCTCGGCATACCCCAGGCCGCCCAACGAGCGAATAAAGATCAACGGTGACTTACCCCACGCGCCGCCGATGGCGGTCAGCGCCGAGCACAAGGCAGAACCTGCGACGGTGAAGATAATCCCCGTGCGCCGCCCCAGTTTGTCCACCAGCGGGCCGATGGCCAGTGCAACGACGGCGGTGCCCACCGCCACCCAGGTCGCGATTTCAGCCTGCTCCACTTCACCCCAGCCGAAATGCCGGCCAATCTCAGGAAGCAAGGTGCCGAACAGAATGAAGTCGTACACCGCAAATACCCAGGCGAAAAACGCGATCCAGGTGGCGAAGCGCACTTCCTTAGGCGTCAGTTGCCGGGGTTTCCAGCCAGTCAAATCAAGCTTGTTGTAGATAGACATGAATCGCGCCTCGATGGGGTGGCAAAGGGTCAGGTACGGGGTTGGCGGCGGATAAAGTCATCGGCGATTTCGTCGAAGGTGACGAAGCGCACACCGGCATGGCTCTGGATGTGTTCGATCAACCGTTCCAGCATCAACAGCACTTGTGGGCGGCCGGAAACGTCGGGGTGGATGGTCATGGTGAACACCGCATGTTCGTGTTCGCGGTAGACCCAGTCGAACTGGTCGCGCCACATCTCTTCCAGGTGGCGCGGGTTGACGAAGCCGTGGCTGTTGGGGGCCTTTTTGATAAACATCATTGGCGGCAGGTCGTCGAGGTACCAGTTGGCCGGGATCTCCACCAGGTCGGTTTCTTCGCCACGCACCAAGGGTTTCATCCAGGTGTCGGGGTGCTGGCTGTAATCGATCTTGGTCCAGCTGTCGCCCTTGCGCACGTAGTACGGGTGGAAGTCGTTGTGCATCAGGCTGTGGTCGTACTTGATGCCCTTTTTCAGCAGCAACTCATTGGTCACCTTGCTGAATTCCCACCACGGCGCGACATAGCCGGTGGGCCGTTTGCCGGTGACCTGGGTGATCAGTTCAATGGACTTGTCGAGGACGATTTCTTCCTGCTCGGCGGTCATGGCGATGGGGTTTTCGTGGCTGTAGCCGTGCACACCAATTTCGTGGCCGGCGTCGGCTACCGCTTTCATCTGCTCGGGGAAGGTTTCCATCGAGTGGCCAGGGATAAACCAGGTGGTGCGCAAGCCGTAACGTTCGAACAGCTTGAGCAGGCGCGGCGCGCCGATTTCACCGGCGAACAGGCCACGGGAAATGTCGTCAGGGGAATCTTCGCCGCCGTAGGAACCGAGCCAGCCGGCGACCGCGTCGACGTCGACGCCAAATGCACAGAGGATGTCTTTAGCCATGATGTGTCTCCTTAAAGAATGAGTGCTGTTTCGACTGACAGGGCAGCCCTGAGCAGGCGTGCGTCTTCGCCGCTGGGCGCGCTGAGCAAGAGGCCGGTGGGCAGGCCCAGTGCATCGCGGCCGCTGGGCAGGGTCACGCCGGGCATGTCCAGCAGGCTGCCGGGCATGGTCAGGCGCAGGGTGGCAAGGTTGGTGCTGACGAACAGTTGATCGTCGGCTTCCAGCGGTGCCAGAGCCGGGGCGACATGGGCCACGGTGGGGGTGATGAGGATGGCGCCGTCGAGTTCGTCGATCAGTTGCTGTTGCAGACGGCGACGAGCGTCATACAGGCCGAGCAACTGACTGGCCGGCAGCGTGCGAGCAGCTTCAAGGCGACGGCGCACGCGGGGGTCGAGTTGAGCTGCGTCAGGGCTGTCGAGCAGCGCTTCGTGGAGGGCGAAGGCCTCAAAGGAGCCGAGCCAGCCTTGGTGCTGGATCAGCTCAAGGGTGGTTTGAAAGGTCTTTGAGGGACGCACGTCCAGCACCGCACCGCTCGCTTGGAGTTGCGCAACACAATGCTGAAGGTTCTCACGCACGCTGTGTTCGACCCCGGAATCCTCCAGCACGCCTTGCTCTATCCAGAAGCGTTGGCCTTTGATGCTGCGTACGTTGCGCGGCTGCTGGTTATCACGACCATTGAGCACGTCGTCGATGACCAGCGCATCACGCACGCTGCGGGTCAACGGGCCGAGGCTGTCGAGGGTATGTGCCAGGGGAAAAACACCGTCGCGGCTGTAGCGCCGGCAACTGCTGCGATACCCCACCAGGCCGTTGAGGGCCGCGGGAATGCGGATCGAGCCGGCGGTGTCGGTGCCCATGGCAATTGGCACGATGCCGGCGGCCACCGCCACTGCGGAACCTGAGGACGAACCACCGGGAATGCGTGGCTGATCGGTGCCGTGAGGGTTGTGGGGCGTGCCGAAATGCGGGTTCAGGCCCAGGCCGGAATAGGCCAGCTCACTGAGATTGGTCTTGCCGACGCTGATCATGCCAGCGCGGCACAACAGGCCCACGCTTGGCGCATCGAGCAGGGCTTCGGGTGCATCACGACGAAATGCAGCACCGGCAGTGGTAACGCTGCCTGCCACATCGAACAGGTCCTTCCAGGCCAACGGCACGCCATCGAACACACTCAACGGCTGCCCAGCGCGCCAGCGGGCGGCCGACGCTTGGGCTTCCCGCAGGGCGCGCTCCGGGGTCAGCGAGATAAATACACCTGGGACTTGGCTCGCCTGATCGAGTGCCTGTTCGAGGGCTTGCACCGGGTCGCTGCGACCGCTGGCGAAGTCCTCGGCCAATGAAGTGGCGTCTGACATAGGAAGGACCCTTTATAAATGTACATATTAATAAAATATACATTTTACAAAGGCAGCTTTCGTGCCAATCTCAGTCACATGGAGATACACAGCGCTTCAGGGGAATCAGGAATATCTCCCAGACATACGGGATAGATGGGTTTAACCCCGCAACAAAAATCCCACAGGCCTGCGGAAACACCCCAGACTCAAATAATGTATTATTTATTAATAAGTACATTTTGGTGCAGAAAAGTAACATTCTTACCTGCAAGGCCCCAAAAAAGTGCCACCGACGTGGCGCAGAGTGACAGGCACATCTATGAGAGAATCCGAGGCCACCGACCCGTTTGCTCCAGAGAACCCGATGAAAGCAGTGTCAACCTCGGCTTCCCGTTACGCGATGATCCACCAGGTATTGCGCGACGCCATCGTCAACGGCACCGCCCGCCACGGCCTAGTACTGCTGGAAGCGCCGCTGGCCGAGTTGTTCGGCACCAGTCGCGTCCCGGTGCGCAAGGCCCTGGACCTGCTGCATGAAGAAGGACTGATCTGCCGTTTCGATGGCCGTGGCTACCTGATCAACCCCGATGGCCTGGACATGGAGCCACTGCGCCTGCCCTTGAGCCATGCGCACCTGGGCCTTAACGGTGAGGCCGAACTGATGGACACCCGGCCCCTGGGCGAGCGAATCGTCGAGGAGATCGGTGCGGCTCTGTCCACCTGCATTGCCTTTGGTCATTACCGCCTCGATGAACAAGCCGCGGCCGAACACTACGGTGTCAGCCGCGCGGTGGTGCGTGAAGCACTGATGCGCCTACGAGACCGCGGCCTGGTGGAAAAGGAACCCTATTCCCAATGGCTGGCCGGGCCGCTGACCGCCCGGGAGGTCACCGAAGACTACGAGTTGCGGGCCTGCCTGGAACCCGAAGCCTTGCGCCAGAGCGCGCCGGGCCTTGCTCGCGAGATGCTGGAGGCCATGCTGCAGCGGGTGATCGATGCGCAAAACAGCGACCATTGCAGCCTGGAAGAAATCGAACAACTTGAAGAAGATCTGCACCAGCACTGCCTGGCGGGCCTGCAAAACCGCAAGATCGCCGCGCTGATCCGCCAGGGCCAGAGCCCGATGATCATCAGCCGGATCTTCTACAGCCTGTTGGGTATCGGCGCCGATCCGGCGATGCTGGCCGAGCACCGGCTGATCCTGGAGCTACTGCTGCACGGCGCGTTCGACGCCGCCGCGCTAAACCTGCGCGAGCACCTGCAACGGGCCCGACAGCGGATGTTGCAGCGCTTGAAGGTGTTGTCGGTGCTGCCGGAACAGCCGCTGCCAGGCTACCTCAACAAAATCAGCTGAATGTACCCGATCAAAATGTGTCGCAGCAAATACCATGCAATTTGTTGCTAACAACGCCCCACCATTGAAACCACTGCTGACCTGCCCCATCTAACCTGCATACTTCCCCATGCAGGTGCCCCATGAGCGACCAGCAAGAATTCCCTGATATCGACCTCAACGACTACGCCGATCCGGAAAACGCCGAACACGCCTCCACCAACACCGGCCTGGCCCTGCCTGGGCAAAACCTGCCGGACAAGGTCTACATCATCCCGATCCACAATCGGCCCTTCTTCCCGGCGCAAGTGCTGCCAGTGATCGTCAATGAAGAGCCATGGGCCGAAACCCTGGAGCTGGTGAGCAAATCCGATCACCATTCCCTTGCCCTGTTTTTCATGGACACGCCCCCTGACGATCCGCGGCACTTCGACACCTCCAGCCTGCCGCTGTACGGCACTCTGGTGAAGGTCCACCACGCCAGCCGCGAAAACGGCAAGCTGCAATTCGTCGCCCAGGGCCTGACCCGCGTGAGGATTCGCACCTGGCTCAAGCACCACCGCCCACCGTACCTGGTGGAAGTCGAATACCCACACCAGCCGAGCGAGCCGACCGACGAGGTCAAGGCCTATGGCATGGCGCTGATCAACGCGATCAAGGAACTGCTGCCACTCAACCCGCTGTACAGCGAAGAGTTGAAGAACTACCTCAACCGCTTCAGCCCCAACGATCCGTCGCCACTGACCGATTTCGCCGCCGCGTTGACCTCGGCCACCGGTAACGAATTGCAGGAAGTGCTGGACTGCGTGCCCATGCTCAAACGCATGGAAAAAGTCTTGCCAATGCTGCGCAAGGAAGTCGAAGTCGCGCGCCTGCAAAAAGAAATCTCCGCCGAAGTGAACCGCAAGATCGGCGAGCACCAGCGCGAGTTCTTCCTCAAGGAACAGCTCAAGGTCATCCAGCAGGAGCTTGGTCTTACAAAGGATGATCGCAGTGCCGATGTCGAGCAGTTCCAGCAGCGCCTGGAAGGCAAGGTTTTGCCGGCCCAGGCGCAAAAGCGCATCGATGAAGAACTGAACAAATTGTCGATCCTGGAAACCGGCTCGCCGGAGTACGCGGTCACCCGCAACTACCTGGACTGGGCCACCTCGGTGCCGTGGGGCGTGTATGGCAAGGACAAACTCGACCTCAAGCACGCTCGCAAGGTGTTGGATAAACACCACGCTGGCCTGGGCGACATCAAGAGCCGCATCCTCGAATTCCTTGCCGTCGGCGCCTATAAAGGCGAAGTCGCCGGCTCCATCGTGTTGCTGGTTGGGCCGCCGGGCGTGGGCAAGACCAGCGTCGGCAAGTCCATCGCCGAATCACTGGGTCGGCCGTTCTACCGCTTCAGCGTCGGCGGAATGCGTGACGAGGCCGAGATCAAGGGCCATCGCCGCACCTACATCGGCGCCATGCCCGGCAAGCTGGTGCAGGCGCTTAAAGATGTAGAAGTGATGAACCCGGTGATCATGCTCGACGAGATCGACAAGATGGGCCAGAGCTACCAGGGCGATCCGGCCTCGGCCCTGCTGGAAACCCTCGACCCGGAACAGAACGTGGAATTTCTCGACCACTACCTGGACCTGCGCCTGGACCTGTCAAAAGTGCTGTTCGTCTGCACCGCCAACACCCTGGACTCAATCCCTGGCCCGTTGCTGGACCGGATGGAAGTGATTCGCCTGTCGGGCTATATCACCGAAGAAAAAATCGCCATCGCCAAGCGTCACCTGTGGCCCAAGCAGCTGGCAAAAGCCGGTGTGGCTAAGACCAGCCTGTCCATCAGCGACGGCGCCCTGCGTGCAGTGATCGATGGCTACGCCCGGGAAGCCGGAGTGCGCCAGTTGGAGAAACAGCTGGGCAAACTGGTGCGCAAGGCGGTGGTCAAGCTGCTGGATGAGCCCACGTTAGTGATCAAGATCGGCAACAAGGATCTGGAAACCTCGCTGGGCATGCCGGTGTTTCGCAACGAGCAAGTGCTGTCGGGCACCGGTGTGATCACCGGCCTGGCCTGGACCAGCATGGGCGGCGCCACCTTGCCGATCGAGGCGACGCGCATTCATACCCTCAATCGCGGTTTCAAACTCACCGGGCAACTGGGTGACGTAATGAAGGAATCCGCCGAGATCGCCTACAGCTACATCAGCGCCAACCTCAAGTCGTTTGGTGGTGATCCGAAGTTTTTTGACGAGGCTTTCGTCCATCTTCACGTACCGGAAGGCGCAACGCCCAAAGACGGCCCGAGCGCCGGAGTGACCATGGCCAGTGCGCTGCTGTCCCTCGCCCGCAACCAGCCGCCGAAAAAAGGCGTTGCCATGACTGGCGAGTTGACGCTCACCGGGCATGTGCTGCCGATTGGCGGGGTTCGGGAGAAGGTGATTGCGGCGCGGCGCCAGAAGATTCACGAGCTGATCTTGCCGGAGCCCAACCGCGGCAGTTTTGAAGAGTTGCCGGAGTACCTGAAGGAAGGCATGACGGTGCACTTCGCCAAGCGGTTTGCGGACGTGGCGAAGGTGTTGTTCTAAGTAACTCGTAGCAGCTGTCGAGCCCCAGCGAGGCTGCGTTGGCAGCACCACCGACTCCGAGCCAGGCACGACACCGCGTCGCGCCTGGCGCAGCCTCGCTGGGGCTCGACAGCTGCTACAGGAAAGCGGCCTGTCGGACCTCCCTCTTGTCACACCTTGTCTCATCTTCGGTTATGCTCGCCCTTCGTCGTGAATGAATGGAGCCCCCATGACCGCTGCCCGTCTGCTGCTTCCCCTGAGCCTTGCCTTGCTCGCCGCGTGCGCCAGTGCACCGAAGCAAAACGTCACTTTGGAAAAACAGAGCGCCTGCCCGCTCCAACTCAAAACCGGGCAAACCCTGATTCTCACCTTACCCAGCAACCCCACCACCGGTTACCGCTGGGCCATCCAGGATTCGGCTGGCGGCGTGCTGCGCAGCCTCAGTCCCGAGGTCTACAGCAACCCGGAAAACGCCGGAGTGGTGGGCGCAGCCGGGCAATCCACCTGGCGCTTCCAGGCCGTTGCCGCAGGCGAAGGCCGCTTACGCCTGACCTCCCAGCAACCCTGGGCCCCGGAAGTAAACCCGGTAGACACCTTCGACTGCGCCATTACGGTGAACTGATATGCCTTGGCTGATTCTCGCGCTGATGGGTGCCGCCACTTTCATGTACGGCCTGAACACCCACGCCACCCTGCTCTGTCTGTTGGTCAAACCCTTGCCGGTGCTGGCGCTGCTGGGCTGGCTGCATGACGCGCCGCCCAGCGACTATCGACGCTGGATCAGCCTGGGCCTGATTTTTTCCCTGGTGGGTGATGTGCTGCTGGCGTGGCCCGGCGACCTGTTCATCTTTGGCCTCGGCGCCTTCCTGTTCGCCCACCTGGCGTATTTGAAAGCCTACTTGAGCGATTGCCGCCGCCCGGCACTGTTGCCGTTGGTGTTGGCGCTGGTAGTGGGCGCGATCTTGCTGAGTATTCTGATTTCCCATGGCCTGGGGCCATTGCTGGTGCCTGTGGTGATTTACGCCTTGGTAATCAGCGCCATGCTCTGGCGGGCGCTGGCACGCTTGGGCAGCGACGTGCCCAAGCGCTCGGCGCAACTGGCGGCGGTGGGCGCGGCGGCGTTTGTGTTTTCTGACACGCTGATCGGGATCAATCGCTTTGTGGTGACGTTTGAGGCAGCGCCGTATTTGCTGATCATCAGCTACTGGCTGGGGCAGTGGGGAATTACCGCCTCCGCCTTTCATCAGAAACAACCCGCCCCCCTGTAGGAGCGAGCTTGCTCGCGAAGAACGCAGCAGCACCGCGTTAATCCAGATTCCCGCGTTATCGTTGGCGTTTTTCGCGAGCAAGCTCGCTCCTACAGGGGCAGTGGGGAATTACCGCGTCGGCGTTCCATCAGACAACCCGCGCATCCCAAAGCCAACTTGGCTAAAATGCCCGCTTTTCCCCCTTCGTCGCCGGAACAGCCGTGAGCAAAGAACCCGATCGCCTATTCGCCCAGCCCTTGCCCCAAGTGCCGGACTTCGCCTTCAACGAAGACGTGGTGCGGGTGTTCCCGGACATGATCAAGCGTTCGGTGCCCGGTTACCCGACCATTGTCGAGAACCTTGGCGTGCTGGCAGCACAGTTCGCCCAGCCGGGTAGCGTGCTCTACGACTTGGGTTCGTCCCTCGGCGCGGTGACCCAGGCGCTGCGCCGTCACGTGCGCACCGACGGTTGCCGGGTGATCGCTGTGGATAACTCAGCGGCGATGGTCGAACGGTGCCGGGAATACCTTAACGGCCAGGACTCGATGTTCCAGGAATTGCTGCCGGTGGAGGTGATCGAGGGCGATATCCTCGCGCTGCAATTCCAGCCGGCCTCGGTGGTGGCGCTGAATTTCACCCTGCAATTTATCGCCCCCGAAGAACGCCTGGCATTGCTCGGGCGAATTCGTCAGTCATTGCTGCCTGGTGGTGCGCTGATCCTCTCGGAAAAGCTGCGTTTCAACGACCTTGGAGAACACGCACTGCTGACCGACCTGCACATCGCCTTCAAACGCGCCAACGGCTACAGCGAACTGGAAATCGCCCAGAAGCGCAGCGCCATCGAAAACATCATGAAGCCCGACAGCCTCGAAGAACACCGCGAACGCCTGCTGGCCGCCGGGTTCTCGAAAGTCGTGCCGTGGTTCCAGTGTCTTAACTTTGCCTCGTTGATTGCCCTGCCATGATTGATCTGTCTCCCCTCGCCCGCCACCTGGTCGGCACTCCCCTGGCTGTATGGGCCCAAGGCCTGCAAGCGCAACTCGATAGCAAGATGGAAAAGGGTCATGGCGACCTGGAGCGCTGGCAAGGTGCGCTGGATGCGTTGCCGAAGATCATGCCCAGCGAAATTGACCTGCTGAACGGCCTGATCCTCGACACTGATTGCGACGACGAAACCCGCGTACAAATGCGTACCGCGTTGATGGGCCTATGCCCGTGGCGCAAAGGGCCTTTCGACCTGTTTGGCGTGCATGTCGACACCGAATGGCGCTCGGACTGGAAGTGGTCACGAGTGGCCCCGCACCTGGACCTCAAGGGCAAGCGCATCCTCGATGTCGGTTGCGGCAACGGCTATTACATGTGGCGCATGCTGGGTGCCGGAGCCGACAGCGTGATTGGCGTCGACCCGAACTGGCTGTTCTTCTGCCAGTTCCAGGCGGTGCAGCGTTACCTGTGCGCGCCGAATGCCTGGCACTTGCCGTTTCCCTTCGAAGACCTGCCGCCGAACATAGAAGGCTTCGACACAGTATTTTCCATGGGTGTGTTTTACCACCGTCGTTCACCCATCGAGCATTTGCTGGCGCTCAAGGACTGCCTGGTCAAGGGCGGCGAGTTGGTGCTGGAAACCCTGGTGATTGAAGGCGATCAGCAGCAAGTGTTGGTGCCGGAAGACCGTTATGCGCAGATGCGCAACGTGTGGTTCCTGCCGTCGGTGCCGGCGCTGATGCTGTGGCTGCGCCGTGCTGGCTTCAGTGATGTGCGCTGTGTGGATGTGAGCGTAACCACAGTCGAGGAACAACGTGGCACGCAGTGGATGAAGTTTCAGTCCCTGAGCGACTTCCTCGACCCCGAAGATCACAGCAAGACTATCGAAGGGCTGCCGGCGCCGATGCGCGCCGTTATCGTCGCCCGCAAGTAATCTCCCCCCGTAGCAGCTGTCGAGCCGGAGCGAGGCTGCGTGGCGAGTACCGCGCATTAATGGGTACTGCCGACGCAGCCTCGCTGGCGCTCGGCAGCTGCTACGAGAATATAACGATCAACCGGGGGGGTTGGCTCTTCGCGCCTTGAAGAACTCACTCAACACCGTCCCGCATTCCTCAGCCAGCACCCCGCCTTCAAACAGCACCCGATGATTGAGAAAACCCTGGGTAAAGAACTGCCCCTGGCTTTGCACGATCCCGGCTTTTGGCTCCAGCGCACCGTACACCACCCGCGCAATACGCGAATGGACGATCAAGCCGGCGCACATGCTGCACGGTTCCAGCGTCACGTAGAGGGTGCTGCCCGGCAGGCGGTAATTGCTCGCCGCCTGGGCAGCCGCGCGGATGGCGACCATCTCGGCATGCGCACTGGGGTCGTTGCCACTGATAGGGCAGTTGAAGCCTCGGCCAATGATTTCACCGTCCTGCACCAACACCGCGCCCACCGGCACTTCGCCGAGCGCCGCGCCTTGGGCGGCGAGGGTCAGCGCTTCGCGCATGAAGTCCTGGTCGCGGCTACGATCAATAATCGCCATTGGGCGAATCTGGCGCATCACGCCACCTCGATGGCGGCCATCAGGCCGGTTTCCATGTGGTCGATCACATGGCAGTGGAACATCCACACACCAGGGTTATCCGCCACCAGGGCCACGCGGGCGCGTTCGTTCTTGCCCAGCAGGTAGGTGTCGGTGAAGTACGGGATGACCTTGTGCCGGTTCGAGGCGATGACCTTGAAACTCATGCCGTGCAAGTGGATCGGGTGTTGGTACTGGGTCATATTCTTCAATTCGAAAATGTAGCTCTTGCCCTTTTCAAGCTTGGCAATCGGGCGGTCGGCGCAGGTCTTGTCGGTGATATCCCAGGCCTGCCCGTTGATCTGCCACAGGCTTGGCGGCTTATTGTCGACATTCACCGACACCGAACCCACCCATTCGAAATTGAAGTTGAGTTTCTCGGCATTGGCCAGGTCCGGCTCGGCAATCGGGTTTGCCGGCAGCGCGGGCGGCCACTCGGTGGGCGCGTCAGTGTTGACCACCGAACGGAACGTGCCAAGGCGCACCGGGCCGTTACGGATCGACAATTCTTCTCCAGCAGCCGGTGCCTTGATTGCCAGACAAATGCGCATGCCCGGCCCCAGCCAGTATTCCTTGCCCAAGGGCCGGGGCTCGATGGGGTTACCGTCCAGCGCATAGATCTGCGCTTCAACTCCGGGGATGTTGAGGCGATAGGTCAGGGTATTGTCGAGGTTGAGCAGCCGCACACGGGTGATCTGCCCGGCCGGGAGGTCGATCACTGCCTGGGACACACCATTGATGGTCGACAAGCGCCCGGCGGTGCCACCACGGGCTGCTTCACGGGGAATGCTGAAGGCAACAAAGGCGCCCTCTTCGTCCACGTGCCAGCTTTTCAGGCTCAGGGTGCATTCGTGCTTGAAACCGGTGGGCTCGCGCTCTTCGATGATCAGCGGGCCCACCAGGCCACGGCCCAGCTCTTCACTGCTGTTCACATGAGGGTGATACCAGTAGCTGCCGGCGTCGGGCACGCGAAATTTGTAATCGAAATACTCGCCCGGCAACACCGGCAGTTGCGAAACGTAGGGCACGCCATCCATTTCCAGCGGCAGGCGAATGCCGTGCCAGTGGATGGTGGTAGCAACCGGCAGGTGGTTGATAAAGCGCACCCGCAGCCATTCGCCCTGACGCACCCGCAACTCGGTGCCCGGCGCCGATGGGCCAAAGGCCCAGGCTTGGGTCTTGTGCCCGGGTACCAATTCCACATCCAGGGGTGCTGCGATCAGCTCGTAATCGTGACCCGCCTCGGCGTCTGCCATTTTCCCCAGCCAGTAGCGATAGGCGCCACCGGCACCGACGCCAACCACTGCGCAACCTGCAAGACCACCGAGGATTTGTCGACGGGAAAAGGATAGGGACACAACAACCTCACGTATCTACCGCGGGTCCGAGACCCGCAAAGGGCAAATACGATACACCCGCAAATGCGAAACAGTAAGGGCGCGGGTTGCCGCAGTGGCGTTTTCAGGCCTTGGCAGCAGCCAGAATCAGGGCTTTCATCTCGGCGACCGCGCCTTTGAAACCGACGAACAGCGCGTGGGCCACCAGGGCATGGCCGATGTTCAGCTCGTTGATGCCCTTGATCGCAGCCACCGCTTCGACGTTGTGGTAGTGCAGGCCATGGCCAGCGTTAACGATCAGGCCTTGGGCAAGACCACAGGCCACGCCGTCGACGATGCGCTGCAACTCATCGGCGACTTCGGTCGGCGTAGTGGCGTCGGCGTAACGGCCGGTGTGCAGCTCAATGGCCGGGGCGCCGACACGTTTGGAGGCTTCGATCTGCCGCTCATCAGCGTCGATGAACAACGAGACTTCACAACCGATCGTCGCCAGGCGCTCAACCGCCGCCTTGATCCGTGCTTCCTGGCCGGCAACGTCCAGGCCGCCTTCGGTGGTCAATTCCTGACGGGTTTCCGGGACCAGGCAGATATGCGCCGGACGAATACGCTCAGCGAACACCATCATTGCTTCGGTGACGCCCATTTCGAAGTTCATGCGGGTTTGCAGCACGTCCTTGAGCAGCAGCACGTCGCGCTCCTGGATGTGCCGGCGGTCTTCGCGCAGGTGCACGGTGATGCCGTCGGCGCCCGCTTCCTCGGCATCCAGCGCGGCCTTGACCGGATCAGGGTAACGGGTGCCCCGTGCCTGGCGCAGGGTGGCTACGTGGTCGATGTTCACGCCGAGAAGAATGCGATTGCTGGTGGTCACGAAAAGCGCTCCTGAAGAGGGAAGGAATCGCTGCACAGCATACACGGGGATGTCAGGGCTTTCGAAACAACTCGCGACTGACCAGCGGCCGACCACCCAAGTGCACGGCCAGGGCCTGGCGCATCAGACGCTTGGCGGCAGACAGGGCGCCGGGAGCGGTCCAGTCGGCCTCGGCCATGGCCAGCAGCTCAGTGCCCTGAAAAAGGCCGGGTTGCAGCAGGTAGACCCGCTCTAGACCCGCGTCCACCTGCAGGCGATACATACCGTCGGCGGCGATGGGGTCGCCGTGCAGGTCCTGGCTCAGTTCGAAGCCGTAGCCCAAGTCGTCCAGCAGGCGCCACTCGAAAGCCCGCAGCAACGGCTCCAGGGGGCGGCCTTCGGCCAGGGCCAGTAAGGTGGCGGCGTAGTGATCGAAAACAGCGGGGTGCGGGTCTTCAGCGGGCAGTAGGCGAATCAGCAGTTCGTTGAGGTAGAGGCCGCTGAACAGCGCTTCGCCATTGAGCCAGTTGGAAGCCCCGGCGCTTTCCATGCGGCCGACGTTTTTCAGCTCGCCGCGTCCGCGAAACTCCACTTCCAGGGCCACGAATGGTCGCGCCAGCGTCCCCGCCTTGCCCCGCGCACTGCGCAACACCGCCCGCAGGCGACCTTGTGGCGTGAGGAAGTCCACCAACGCGCTGTTTTCACGGTAGGCACGGCTGTGCAAGACGTAAGCGGGCTGGCCGGTGGGTGGGGATTGAGACATGGGGGCTCGCTGAGGGAACACGGTCTTCAAAGCGATGGGCATCACTGTAGGAGCGAGCTTGCTCGCGAAGAACCTGAGAACGACACGCCTATTCAGAAAGAACGCGTCATCGTTAACGTTTTTCGCGAGCAAGCTCGCTCCTACAGGGGGAAGCAGCGTATTACAGGTCGCCGTAACCCAGGGAGCGCAATGCCCGCTCATCATCGGACCAACCACCCTTAACCTTGACCCACAGGTTGAGCATGATCTTGGAATCAAACAGCAATTCCATGTCCTTGCGCGCTTCGGTGCCAATGCGCTTGATGCGCTCGCCCTTGTCGCCAATGATGATTTTCTTCTGGCCGTCACGTTCGACGAGGATCAGCGCGTGGATATGCAGGGTCTTGCCCTGCTGCTTGAACTCTTCGATTTCCACGGTGATCTGGTACGGCAGCTCGGCGCCCATCTGGCGCATGATTTTCTCGCGCACAAGTTCTGCGGCGAGGAAACGGCTGCTGCGGTCGGTGATCTGGTCTTCCGGGAAGAAGTGCTCGTTCTCCGGCAGATACCCGGCAATCACCCGCTCCAGGGCTTCGAGATTGTGCCCATGCTGGGCCGAGATCGGCATGATCTGGGCGTTCGGCAGTTGTTCCTGCAGCCAGCTCAGGTGCGGCATCAGCTCGGCCTTGTCTTCGATACGGTCGGTCTTGTTCAACGCGACGATCAAGGGGCCGGTGACGTACTGCACGCGCTCGAGGACCATCTGGTCTTCGTCGGTCCACTTGGTGCGGTCGACCACGAAGATCACCACGTCGACGTCTTTCAACGCCGCCGAAGCGGTCTTGTTCATGTAGCGGTTTAGGGCTTTCTCGCCGCCTTTGTGCATGCCAGGGGTATCAACATAGACCGCCTGGATGTTGCCTTCGGTCTTGATTCCCAGCATGTTGTGCCGGGTGGTCTGGGGCTTGCGCGAAGTGATCGCCAGCTTTTGCCCGAGGATGTGGTTCAGCAACGTGGACTTGCCCACGTTGGGGCGGCCGACGATGGCAACATAGCCACAGCGAGTTGCGGTTGAATCAGTCATGGCCATTCTCCACGCCCAGGGCTATCAGTGCTGCGGCGGCCGCTACCTGTTCGGCAATACGACGACTCACACCCTGACCTCGGCTTTTTTCATTCAGTAAGGTGATTTCACATTCGACGAAGAAAACTCGGCAATGAGGCTCACCCTGGATATCCACCACTTCGTAACGTGGCAGCTCACACCCGCGCGACTGCAGGAACTCTTGCAGGCGGGTCTTGGGATCTTTGTTGGTGTCCACCAGCGTCAGGCTGTCGAACTCCGAGGTCAGCCAGGCCAGTACCCGCTCGCGGGCCATGTCCATGCCTGCATCGAGGTAGATCGCCCCGATCAGCGCTTCAAGGGCGTCGGCCAGAATCGACTCGCGACGGAAACCGCCGCTTTTCAACTCGCCGGAGCCTAGGCGCAAGTATTCGCCCAGATCGAAACCCCGGGCCAGCACGGCCAGGGTTTCGCCTTTCACCAGGCGCGCGCGCAGGCGCGACAACTGGCCTTCACGGGCCAGAGGGAAGCGAACAAACAGGGCTTCACCGGCAACAAAGTTAAGGATGGCATCACCGAGGAATTCCAGGCGCTCGTTGTTACGCCCGGCAAAACTGCGGTGTGTCAGGGCAAGGACCATCAATTCCTGGTCCTTGAAGGTGTAACCGAGCTGACGCTCGAGACTGCTTAAAGAAACGCTCACGGTTTACCCACATTCAGTTCGTGGCCGAACTTCACCACTTGAAGGGCGAGGCACCGGCGGCCATCGACGATTAACGCTGTGTTCAAATTTACATCCTGGCTATTGTTGTGTGCAGCACCGCGTAGGTGCTGCACAGGACCGGACGATTTGTCCAAGGCCCAGAAAAGCATTCGGCGCTGTGTTCACAGCGCCGCATGGATTACTTGATCAGCCCCACCCGCGAGAAGTTCGGCAGGTGGCTGAGCTTGGGTTCCGGCCAACTCATCCAGACCGCAAAGGCCTTGCCGACGATATTCTGGTCGGGGACCATGCCCAGCAGCTCCTTGGGAATGTTCGGATCGTCCCAGTAGCGGCTGTCATTGGAGTTGTCACGATTGTCGCCCATCATGAAGTAATGCCCTGCAGGCACTGTCCATTGATTGTCGGGCGGGGAACGGTAGCGGCTCATTTCCTTGCGGATCTCGTGCTCTACCACTCCGAGTTTTTCCTGGTACAGCTCGGCGCTGCCCAAGGTGTTCGGTTCGGAACCGATCAGTTTTTCCGCCACCGACTCGCCGTTGACGAACAGGCGCTTGTCGCTGGTGTAGCGAATCACATCACCCGGCAGGCCCACCACACGCTTGATGTAGTTGACGTTCGGGTCGCTTGGGTAGCGGAACACCATCACATCGCCGCGTTGCGGATCACCGATCTCGATCACTTTCTTGTCGAGCACCGGCAAGCGAATCCCGTAGGAAAACTTGTTCACCAGGATGAAGTCACCCACATCCAGGGTCGGCTTCATCGATCCCGAAGGAATCTGAAACGGCTCCACCAGAAACGAACGCAACACCAGCACGATGAACAACACCGGGAAGAACGACTTGCCGTATTCAACCAGCAGCGGCTCTTTGTTGAGTTTCTCGATGACCACGCCATCGGGCTGGCTGACGCTGCCCTGATAGGACGCGATAGCCGCCCGCCGACGCGGGGCGAAGAAAAGCAGATCGAGCAACGCCAATAGACCGCAAACGGCAACGGCGATGACCAGCAACAGCGGGAAATTTAGTGACATAGGACCTAACTATCCAACCTGAGCACCGCAAGGAAGGCTTCTTGTGGAATTTCCACGTTGCCCACTTGCTTCATGCGTTTTTTACCGGCCTTTTGCTTTTCAAGCAGCTTGCGCTTGCGGCTGACGTCACCGCCATAGCATTTGGCCAGTACGTTTTTTCTGAGAGCTTTGACGGAGGTCCGTGCAATGATCTGCCCGCCAATGGCGGCCTGGATCGCGACATCGAACATCTGGCGCGGAATCAGTTCTTTCATCTTCTCGGTCAACTGGCGACCTTTGTAGTGCGCGTTTTCCTTGTGCACGATCAGCGCCAGGGCATCGACCTTGTCACCATTGATCAGCACGTCCAGCTTCACCAGATTAGCTGATTGATAACGATCGAAATGGTAATCCAGCGAAGCATAGCCGCGACTGGTGGATTTGAGACGGTCGAAGAAGTCCAGGACCACTTCGTTCATCGGCAAATCGTAGGTCACTTGCACCTGGGTACCGAGGAACAGCATGTCGTGCTGCACGCCACGCTTTTCGATACACAGGGTAATAACGTTGCCCAGGTGTTCCTGCGGCACAAGAATATTGGCCCGCACGATCGGTTCGCGCATGTCTTCGATGGCAGACAGATCCGGGAGCTTGGACGGGTTATCAACGTAAATCGTTTCACCGGTTTTGAGCAACAGCTCAAAAATAACCGTTGGCGCCGTGGTAATCAGGTCCAGGTCGTACTCGCGCTCCAGGCGCTCCTGGATGATTTCCATGTGCAGCATGCCGAGGAAGCCGCAACGGAAGCCAAAGCCCAGGGCATCGGAGCTTTCCGGGGTGTACTGCAACGACGAGTCGTTGAGGGTCAGCTTTTGCAGCGCTTCGCGAAAGTCTTCGAAGTCGTCGGAGCTGACCGGAAACAGGCCGGCGTAGACCTGCGGCTGGATGCGTTTGAAGCCCGGCAGCACGTCGACATCAGGGGTGGAGCTCAAGGTCAGGGTGTCGCCGACCGGCGCACCGTGGATGTCCTTGATGCCGGCGATGATGAAGCCTACTTCACCAGCTTTCAGATCAACGGTCGCGGTGTGTTTCGGGTTGAATACACCAACGCTGTCCACCAGGTGGATCTTGCCGGTGGATTTGACCAGGATCTTGTCGCCCTTCTTCACACGGCCGTGGCGCACGCGTACCAAGGAAACAACGCCCAGGTAGTTGTCGAACCAGGAGTCGATGATCAACGCTTGCAGCGGATCTTCGTAGTTGCCGGTAGGAGCGGGAATGGTGTGAACCAGGCGTTCGAGCACTTCGTCGACGCCCTGGCCGGTCTTGGCGCTGCACTCGACGGCATCGGTGGCATCGATACCGATGATCTTCTCGATTTCTTCTTTCACGCGGTCTGGATCGGCCTGTGGCAGGTCGATCTTGTTCAGCACCGGCATGACTTCCAGGCCTTGTTCGATGGCGGTGTAGCAGTTGGCCACGGACTGGGCTTCCACGCCCTGCCCCGCGTCTACAACCAGCAACGCGCCTTCACAGGCCGCCAGCGACCGGCTGACTTCGTAGGTGAAGTCAACGTGGCCTGGGGTGTCAATGAAGTTCAGTTGGTACTTGATGCCATCGCGGGCGGTGTAATACAGAGTAACGCTGTGGGCCTTGATGGTGATCCCGCGCTCGCGTTCGAGGTCCATGGAGTCCAGTACCTGGGCTTCCATTTCACGCTCGGCAAGGCCGCCGCACATCTGGATGAATCGATCGGCCAGCGTCGACTTACCATGGTCAATGTGGGCGATGATGGAGAAATTGCGGATATGACTCAAATCACTCACGGATCAACACTCAAAAAGGCTGCAGGCAGACTGCCCGCTGAAAAATAGCCGGGAATTGTACCTGATGCCCGGGCGTGACGTCACCAACAGTGACCAAGAACAAAAATGCCCCGATCTCGCAATCGGGGCATTTTTTTGTTCATAAGCGCAGGATCAACCGGCTCGGCGTAACAGCCAGAACCCGGCCAAGGCGCAGATAGTGGTCGGCACCAGCACCGCGAATAACGGTGAGAAACCGAAAACCAGGCTCGACGGCCCCAGCAAATCCTGGGCGATACGGAAGGTAAAGCCCACCAGTACGCCTGTGAATACACGCTGACCGAGGGTTACCGAACGCAGCGGGCCGAAGATAAAGGAGATCGCCATCAGCACCAGGGCGGCCGTCACTACCGGTTGCAATACCTTGACCCAGAACGCCAGCCAGTAGCGGCCGTTGTTCAGGCCCTGATCCTTGAGGTAGTGGATATAGCCCCACAAACCGGTGATCGGCAGGCTTTCCGGGATCATGATCACGGTATTGAGCAGTTGCGGGCTCAAGGCAATGTCCCAACGCTCTGTCGGCACATTGATCACTTCAGTGCTGGCCTGGGTGCCCATGCCAACATTACGAAAGTAAGTGGTGGTCACGTCGGTCAACTGCCAGTGATCCTGGCCGAACTGTGCGCGCTTGGCAAAGCTGGACGACAACATGTGCCGTTCTTTATCAAAGTGATAACGGGTGACACCAATCAGCAAGCCGCCAGGCTGTACGGCGTTGATGTGGATAAATTCATCACCCTGGCGGTGCCAGAGGCCGTGCCTGGAGCTCTGGGCATCACCCGAGCCCTGGGCCAGGGCGCGATTGGCCTGACCCAGCGCTTCAGCAGGTGGCGCCACATACTCACCGACCAGGACGCTGGCCAGCACCAACACCAGCATCGGCTTCATAACCGCCCAGACGATGCGACCGATGGAAACACCCGCCGCGCGCATGATGGTCAGCTCGCTGTTGCTGGCCAGGCTACCGAGGCCGATCAGGCAACCGATCAGCGCGGCCATCGGCATCATGTCGTAGAGACGACGAGGCGCCGTCAGCGCCACATAGCTCAGCACGTCAGTCACAGTGTAGGTGTCGCTGACACTGCCGACTTCGTCGATAAAGGCGAACAACGACGCCAGTCCCAGAATAATCCCCAGTACCGCGAGGATTGCGATCAGTACGCTGCTACCTATGTAGCGGTCGAGCTTAACCACGAGCCAACTCCTTCATGCTGCGGCGACTCGCCATCTTCAACCGCAACGGTTCCCAATAAAGCAGCAACAGCCCAATCGCCAGGAAGATTCCGTGAACCCACCACAAGCCCAGGGTCGGCGACAGCTTGCCTTTCTCCAGGGAGCCACGGGCGGAAATCAGGATCGTCAGGTAAGCCATGTACAGCAAGATCGCCGGCAACAGCTTGAGGAAGCGCCCTTGGCGCGGATTGACGCGCGACAGCGGCACGGCCATCAGGGTCACGATAAACACCAGTAGCGGCAACGACAGGCGCCATTGAAGCTCGGCGGTGGCCCGCAGCTCCTTATTGCCGATCAGGTCGAGGGTCGGGATGGCGTCGCGGTCGGTGACTTCGCTGCTGATATCCGGCTTGGCCAGCATCACGCCGTAGGTGTCGTACTTAATGGCGCGATAAGTCGCCTGGCCAGGGTTACCGTCGTAGCGATAGCCGTTTTCCAGAATCAAGTAGCGACTGCCGTCTGGGCGCACTTCCTGGCGGCCCGAGTCAGCTACCAGCACAGAAATACCACGGTCTTTCTTGTCCTGGCTCAGGCGCTTCTCGGAAATGAATACGCCACCCAGGTTCGCGCGATCGTCGCTCAACGTCTCGGTATAGGTCACCCGAGTACCATCGTTGAGCGCCTGGAAGCGACCCGGTACCAAGGTGTCGAACTCGGTCATGGCGTCCTGTTTATTGAGCAGCAACTGGAACTGCATGGCGCCCTGGGGGGCCAGGCTCAGGCTCAGCCAGGCCACCACCAAAGCGACGCCGGTGGCCGGGACCATGGTCATGGCCAGCAGACGCTGCTGGCTCATGCCGGTGGCCGAGAGCACGGTCATCTCGCTTTCCAGATACAGCCGGCCATAGGCCAGCAGAATCCCGAGAAACAGGCCCAACGGCAAAATCAGCTGCAGGAAACCCGGCAAGCGAAAGCCCATGATCAGGAACAGCGAGCCCGGATCAAGGGCGCCCGAGGCAGCCTGGGCCAGGTATTTAACGAAGCGACCACTCATGATGATGACCAGCAATACCGCGCTTACGGCACTCAGGGTCAACATGACTTCGCGGGACAGATAACGGAAGACGATCAAACCAGACACTCCAGGGTTGTCAGGCTAAGGCGGCCAAACAAGCAAGTATAACGAGTCGACCCATTGGCACGGGCCGGCTAAAAAGATGACGCATTATCATGGGATTGTCCGCGCCTGTCACTGCACATGCTCAAGCAGGCGCACAAAGCTGCCGGCAAGGGTTGTCAGGCGAAGACCGCGAGGTTCAAACTGCGGCCTTTGTCGCAGGCGGCCTACAGGCCGCCAAGCTTATAAGCCGGAGTACAGACTCCAGGCTCACTGACCTTTATAAGGGACCCGAAAATGGAACTGGTTGTAAAAAGCGTTAGCCCCGAAACGTTGAAAACCGCCACCCTCGTGGTCGCCGTCGGCGAAGGCCGCAAGCTTGGCGCTGCCGGCAAACAACTGGACGAACTGAGCGGTGGCGCCATCAGCGCCGTGCTCAAGCGCGGCGACCTGGCCGGCAAGGTCGGCCAGTGTCTGTTGCTGCAGAGCCTGCCTAACCTCAAAGCCGACCGCGTATTGCTGGTGGGCGTGGGCAAGGACGCCGAACTGGGCGACCGTCCGTTCCGCAAGGTCATCAGCGCCATTCTCAATACCCTCAAGGGCCTGGGCGGCAGCGATGCAGCACTGGCACTGGACGAAATCGTGGTCAAGGGCCGCGACAGCTACGGCAAGACCCGTCTGCTGGCAGAAACCCTGTTGGACGGCGAATACGTCTTCGATCAGTTCAAGAGCCAGAAAACCGAACCCCGTGCCCTGAAGAAAGTCACCCTGCTGACCATCAAGGCCGCCCAGGCGGAAGTTGAACGCGCCGTGACCCACGCCCAGGCCATCGCCGGCGGCATGGCGTTTACCCGTGACCTGGGTAACCTGCCACCGAACATCTGCCACCCAACCTTCCTCGGCGAACAAGCCAAGGCGCTGGGCAAGGAATTCAAGGGCCTGAAAGTCGAAGTCCTCGATGAGAAGAAGATCAAGGAACTGGGCATGGGCTCGTTCTACGCCGTGGGCCAGGGCAGCGACCAGCCGCCACGCCTGATCGTGATGCAATACAACGGCGGCAAGAAATCCGAGAAGCCGTACGCCCTGGTGGGTAAAGGCATCACCTTCGACACCGGTGGCATCAGCCTCAAGCCTGGCCTGGGCATGGACGAGATGAAGTACGACATGGGCGGCGCCGCCAGTGTCTTCGGTACCCTGCGCGCCGTGCTCGAACTCAAGCTGCCGATCAACCTGGTGTGCATCCTGGCCTGCGCCGAGAACATGCCAAGCGGCGGCGCAGCGCGTCCGGGCGACATCGTCACCACCTTGAGCGGCCAGACCGTGGAAATCCTCAACACCGACGCCGAAGGCCGCCTGGTGCTGTGCGACGCCCTGACCTACGCCGAACGCTTCAAGCCACAAGCGGTGATCGACATCGCCACCCTGACCGGTGCGTGCATCGTTGCCCTGGGCTCCCACACTTCGGGCCTGCTGGGCAATAGCGACGAATTGATCGAGCAACTGCTCAGCGCCGGCAAGCAAGCCGACGACCGCGCCTGGCAGTTGCCGCTGTTCGATGAGTACCAGGAGCAGCTGGACAGCCCGTTCGCCGACATCGCCAACATCGGCGGCCCAAAAGCCGGCACCATCACGGCAGCCTGCTTCCTGTCGCGCTTTGCCAAGAACTTCAACTGGGCCCACCTGGACATCGCGGGCACGGCCTGGACAAGCGGTGGCAAGGACAAGGGCGCCACTGGCCGTCCGGTGCCCCTGCTGACCCAATACCTGCTGGATCGCGCCAAGGCCTAAGCCCTGGAGAGCGAGTTTGCTCCGGGCGGCGCTCCGACGAAGATCGTCAACGATGACGCGGGCATTCTGAATGCACGCGGCGCCCTCAGGCTTTTCGCGAGCAAGCTCGCTCCTACAATTCCCGGGTCGGCTCCATACTAGCCGGCCAGGGTTCAGGAACCGCAATGACCCAAGTCGACTTCTATATCCTGCCCAGCGCCGATCCTTCGGCACGCCTGGACTTTGCCTGCAAACTCACCGAAAAAGCCTGGCGCATGGGCCACCGCATTTACCTGCATTGCATCGATGCCGCCCAGCGTGATGACCTTGACGCCCGCCTGTGGCGCTTCAAGGGCGAAAGCTTCGTGCCTCATGGGCCCGCCGAATCAGAGCCCGATGGCCTGGTAGTACTTGGCTTGGGAGATAGCTGCGGCGATCATCATGACCTGTTGGTCAACCTGGACCTGAAAGTACCGGCCTTCGCCAAGGGTTTCGCCCGTGTGGCAGAAGTGGTGGTGGAAGACCCAGCTATTCGTCAGGCCGCGCGGGAGAGTTTCCGCTTCTATCGCGAACAGGGCTATTCTCTGCAAGATCACCGGTTACAGCGACTCTGAGCACACGATGGACACTCCAAACCCGCTAAAAACGTCTGACCATCTGCTGGATGACCTTGAGTCGATCCGCCAGTTGCTCGGTGAAGACAATCTGCAGCCGCCGCTTTTGACTGATGCCGTCACTGGCGACGTACAAATTCCCCTGTTGCTCGATATGGTCGGTGGCAAACCTGTCGCGCCAGAGCCTGTCGAAACGCCTGCTGTACAAGCGGTACCCGAACCTGCTGCCGAAAAAACGCCCGACGCCCTTCTGCTGCACCTGGACAACGAACTGCGCGCCGCGGCGCAGTTGATCATGCAGGACGTGATCGACGACTTCGCCCCGCATATCGAAACCGAGATCAAGCGTCGGCTGGATGCGCGAATGGAGCGGTTGCTCAGCCAGTATCAAAATTAAGCAGTTCCCCTGGAGCGAGCTTGCTCCTGCGGCGTTCCGACGAAGGTCGTGAACGATAACGCGGGCGTTCAGAATGAACGCGCCGCCCTCAGGTTTTTCGTGAGCAAGCTCGCTCCTACCCCTCTCCCCTATCCCCCGTTATACTTGTCGGCTTTCCTGAATAAATGCCAACTAGGGTCCCGCCGCGCATGGATAAGACCTACCAGCCGCACGCTATTGAAACTTCCTGGTACAAGACCTGGGAGTCCGAGAACTATTTCGCTCCGCAAGGCGCGGGCGATGCCTACACCATCATGATTCCGCCACCGAACGTCACTGGCAGCCTGCACATGGGCCATGGCTTCAACAATGCGATCATGGATGCGTTGATCCGCTTCCGCCGTATGCAGGGCCGCAACACCCTGTGGCAACCGGGCACCGACCACGCCGGCATCGCCACCCAGATGCTGGTGGAACGCCAACTGGAAGCCGCAGGCCAGAGCCGTCACGACCTGGGCCGCGAAAAATTCCTGGAAAAAATCTGGGAATGGAAAGATCAATCCGGCGGCAACATCAGCCGTCAAATTCGTCGCTTGGGTTCGTCCGTCGACTGGAGCCGCGAGCGCTTCACCATGGACGACGGCCTGTCGGAATCTGTGAAAGAAGCCTTCGTGCGCCTGCATGAAGACGGCCTGATCTACCGCGGCAAGCGCCTGGTCAACTGGGACACCAAGCTGCACACGGCGATTTCCGACCTTGAAGTGGAAAACCACGACGAGAAAGGTTTCCTGTGGAACCTCAAGTATCCGCTGGCCGACGGCGCCAAGACCGCCGAAGGCAACGACTACCTGATCGTCGCTACCACTCGTCCGGAAACCATGCTCGGCGACGCCGCCGTGGCCGTGAACCCGCAAGACGAACGCTATAAAGCACTGATCGGCAAGTTCATCGACCTGCCTTTGGTTGGCCGTCGCATCCCGATCATTGCTGACGACTACTGCGACCCAGAATTCGGCACCGGCTGCGTGAAAATCACCCCGGCCCACGATTTCAACGACTATGAAGTCGGCAAGCGCCACAACCTGCCGCTGCTGAACATCTTCGACAAAAACGCCGCTGTACTACCGGCCTGTCAGGTGTTCAACCTCGACGGCAAACTAAACGAAAGCATCGACGGCAAGATCCCGGCCCAATACGCCGGCCTCGACCGTTTTGAAGCGCGCAAGCAGATAGTTGCAGCCTTCGAAGCAGCGGGCCTGCTGGTCAGCGTCGACGACCACGGCCTGAAAGTGCCAAAAGGCGACCGCTCCGGCACCATCATCGAGCCTTGGCTGACCGACCAGTGGTATGTCTCCACCAAGCCTCTGGCTGAACCTGCGATTGCGGCAGTGGAAGACGGCCGTATTGTGTTCGTGCCTAAACAGTACGAAAACATGTACTTCTCGTGGATGCGTGACATCCAGGATTGGTGCATCAGCCGCCAGCTGTGGTGGGGCCACCGCATTCCGGCCTGGTACGACGAGTCGGGCAAGGTCTACGTCGGCCGCGACGAAGCCGAAGTGCGGGCCAAGCACAACCTCGGCCCGGACATTGCGCTGCAACAGGACAACGACGTACTGGACACCTGGTTCAGTTCGGGCTTGTGGACCTTCTCCACCCTGGGCTGGCCGCAGCAGACCGAGTTCCTGAAAAAATTCCACTCCACCGACGTGCTGGTTACCGGCTTCGACATCATTTTCTTCTGGGTCGCCCGGATGATCATGCTCACCATGCACTTGGTGAAGAACGAAGACGGCACGCCGCAAGTACCGTTCAAGACCGTGTACGTCCACGGCCTGGTACGCGACGGCCAGGGCCAGAAGATGTCCAAGTCCAAGGGCAACGTCCTTGACCCACTGGACATCATCGACGGCATCGACCTGGAAACCCTGGTGCAAAAACGCACCTCGGGCCTGATGCAGCCAAAACTGGCGAAAAAGATCGAAAAGCAGACCCGCGACGAGTTCGCCGACGGCATTGCCAGCTACGGCACCGACGCTCTGCGCTTTACCTTCTGCTCGCTGGCGTCCACCGGTCGCGACATCAAGTTCGACATGGGCCGCGTCGAAGGCTATCGCAACTTCTGCAACAAGATCTGGAACGCCGCCCGCTACGTACTGGATAAAGGCGAAGACTGTGGACAGAACGGCGAAGAAGTCGAGCTGTCCCTGGCGGATCGCTGGATCATCTCCCAGCTGCAGCGCACCGAAGCCGAAGTGACCCGCCAACTCGACCAGTTTCGCTTCGACCTGGCCGCCCAGGCCTTGTACGAGTTCATCTGGAACCAGTATTGCGACTGGTACCTGGAGCTGTCCAAGCCAGTGCTGTGGGACGAGAACGCGCCAATCGAACGTCAGCGTGGCACCCGTCGCACCCTGGTGCGCGTTCTGGAAGTGGCACTGCGCCTGGCCCATCCGTTCATGCCGTTCATCACCGAGGAAATCTGGCAGCGCCTGGCGCCGCTGGCTGGCATCGAAGGCAAGACCATCATGCTGCAACCTTGGCCGGTGGCCAACGAAGCGCGCATTGATCAGGCGGCTGAAGACGATATCGAATGGCTCAAGACGCTGATGCTCGGCACCCGCAACATTCGCGCCGAGATGAGCATTGGTCCTGGCAAGCCGCTGACCTTGTTCCTGAAGAACGTCAGTGCCGAAGATCAGCGTCGCCTCACCGAGAACGATGCACTGCTCAAGAAGCTGGCCAAGCTGGAATCGATCACCGTATTAGCGGCTGGCGTCGAAGCACCGCTGTCGGCTACCGCACTGGTAGGCGAGATGGAAGTGCTGGTGCCCATGGCCGGCCTGATCGACAAAGCGGCTGAGCTGGCGCGCCTGGACAAGGAAATCCTGCGTCTGCAAGGCGAAGTGCAGCGGGTTGGCGGCAAGTTGTCCAATGCTGCCTTCGTTGATAAGGCTCCGGCTGAAGTCATCGACAAGGAACGCGCCAAGCTGGCCGAAGCCGAACAGGCGTTGGGCAAGTTGGCGGAACAACATGCGCGGATTTCCAGCCTGTAAGGTGGAGCCCGTGTAAAAAAAAGACCTTCGGGTCTCTTTTTTTTGGCCCGGCAGAACACCGATATTTCCTGTTGAAAACCCGATCAATGTGGGAGCAGGCTCCCACATTTGACCGAAATCGACCCTGGAATGTGTGACAATACCCGCCACTCTTGAAGCAAACCCAGAATCGACGCAGCCATGACCACCCCCAGCACACCCAAAGCACCGCGCAAGAAGCCTAAACCCGTAACCCCGGCCAAGGCCGTCGTTCCACGGGAAAAGGCCAGCCTGCACCCGCGTAACCGCCACCAGGGCCGTTACGACTTCCCGGCGCTAATCAAGACCACGCCAGAACTGGCCAAGTTCGTGATCCTCAACCCCTACGGCAAGGAAAGCATCGACTTCGCCAGCCCAGATGCGGTGCGGGTGTTCAACCGGGCGTTGCTCAAGTCCTTCTATGGCGTCAATCACTGGGATATCCCGGCTGATTACCTGTGCCCACCGGTTCCTGGGCGTGCCGACTACGTACACTTCCTGGCCGACCTGCTGGCCAGCGTCAACGAGGGCGTGATCCCCCGTGGCGCGCCGGTCAAGGTGCTGGACATCGGCATGGGCGCCAACTGTGTCTACCCGTTGATCGGCTATAGCGATTACCGCTGGCACTTCCTCGGTTCGGAAGTCGACCCGACAGCCGTGGCCGCTGCCAAGGCCATTGTGCAGTCCAACGGGCTGAACAAGTCCATCCAACTGCGCCTGCAAAGCAACCCCAAGCACATCCTGCTGGGCCTGCTGGAGCCGGGCGAGCGCTTTGACCTGACCATGTGCAACCCGCCGTTCCATGCCTCCATGGATGAAGCGACCAAAGGCAGCGAGCGCAAATGGCGCGCCCTGGGCCGGGCCGACCCGAAACGCAAACTGCCTGTGCTCAATTTCGGCGGCCAATCGGCCGAATTGTGGTGTGAAGGCGGCGAAGCACGGTTTGTCACGCAGTTGATCGCCGAGAGCGCGAACTTCCAGCAAAAGGTGTTGTGGTTCAGCACCCTGGTATCAAAAGCATCCAACCTGCCAGCAATCCAGACCGCGCTGAAAAAGGCCGGAGTGCTGGAAAGCCAGGTGGTGGAAATGTCTCAGGGGCAGAAACAGAGCCGCTTCGTTGCCTGGACCTTCCAGACCAAATCCGAGCAGCAGACCTGGCGTCAGCGCTGGGCCCGTAAAGACTAAACCCAAGGAGCAAGGGCTCCGCGCTTCTCCGGAATGCCCGCGCTATCCTGGCGTTTTTCACGAGCAAGAACTAGGCGTCCCCCTCGCGTCTACAGTTAAAACAAAATCGCAGGCAACAAAAAACCGTGCCCGGATCGCTCCGGAGCACGGTTTTTTTTGCTGCGTCTTACTTGTTGATCGAGTCGGTCAGGCCTTTGGCCACAACCAGCTTGATAACTTTCTTTGCAGCGATTTCGATGGCAGCGCCAGTCGAAGGGTTACGGCCAGTACGGGCAGGACGCTCGGTCACTTTCAATTTGCCAACGCCTGGCAGAGTGATTTCGCCGCCGTTTTCCAGCTGGTCAGCAACGATCTGGCTCAGTTGGTCCAGAAGTGCGCGCACGGTAGTTTTCGGTGCGTCTACAGCTTCAGCCAGATCAGCGATCAGTTGGTCTTTAGTAATAGCCATTGTGGTGTTCCTTCCCTATCAAATTCATGTGGATTGCAGAGTGCAGTGTCAGCCATCGAGCCCGACCGTAAGGCCTGGCACCCGAGGCTATAACCACGAAGATCGGGGTTATAGATGCCTGAAACGGGGTTTGGTTCGACCTGACAAATGCTGAATGCACGCTTAACGCCGAGACATCGCGTAAGACGGGGCAAAACTAGCACAGAGACGGGGAAATATCCGCCTCTACCTACCCATTTGGTCAGCTTTATCGTTCTAAATCGTGAAAAAAACACATATGGGTCGTCGGACGACTCCCGAAGTACCCTTCGGACACCGCCGCGACCAGCGGGTGCGGTACACTGGCGACTTTTTCCGGGAGGCCAACCACTCCCACTCAACCAGCCGAGAAGCCTATGCCGATCCGTCATTGCATCGTCCACCTGATCGACAAAAAACCCGACGGCACCCCTGCAATTCTCCACGCCCGCGACTCCGAGCTTGCCGAGTCGGCTGCCATCGAGAACATGCTTGCCGACCTCAACGAGAGCTATAACGCCAAACAAGGCAAGGCCTGGGGGTTTTTCCATGCCGAGTCGGGCGCGCACCCGTTCAGCGGCTGGTTGAAGGAATATTTCGACGGTGGCCTGGATTTCACTGCGTTCAGCCGCGTGGCGGTCGAGCATCTGCAAAAGCTGATGGAAGAGTCCAACCTTTCCGTCGGCGGCCATGTGCTGTTTGCCCACTATCAACAAGGCATGACCGACTACCTTGCCATCGCCCTGCTGCACCATAGTGAAGGCGTGGCGGTGACCGATGAGCTGGACGTGACGCCCTCGCGCCACCTGGACCTGGGCCAACTGCACCTCGCTGCGCGGATCAACGTGTCCGAGTGGCAGAACAACAAGCAGTCCAAGCAATACATCTCCTTTATCAAGGGCAAGAACGGCAAAAAGGTCTCGGAGTACTTCCGCGACTTTATCGGCTGCCAGGAAGGTATCGACGGCCCGGGCGAGACCCGCACCCTGCTCAAGGCCTTCAGCGACTTCGTTGAAAGCGAAGACCTGCCGGACGAATCCGCTCGCGAGAAAACCAAGACCTTGGTGAACTACGCCAGCAGCCAGGCCAAGCTTGGCGAGCCCATGGGCCTGGAAGAACTGTCGGGGCTGATTGACGAAGAACGGCCGAAAGCCTTCTACGATCACATCCGCAACAAGGATTACGGCTTGTCGCCGGAAATCCCGGCCGACAAACGCACCCTTAACCAGTTCCGCCGCTTCACCGGGCGCGCCGAAGGCCTGTCCATCAGCTTTGAAGCGCACCTGCTGGGCGACAAGATCGAATACGACGAAGCCGCTGGCACCCTGATCATCAAGGGCCTGCCGACCCAGTTGACTGACCAGCTCAAGCGCCGTAACTGATGCTGGGTGGTGCGCTGAAGAAAGTTCTGCTGGTGTTGCTGGTGGTTGTGGTTTTCCAGAACTGGGGCAAGATCGAGCGGGTATTCAACCCATCGCAGGTAGTGTCAGAGCAGGTCAGGGTCAACGCCAAGGTGGTGTTGTACGCCACCGACTGGTGCGGCTACTGCAAGCAGACACAACGTTTTCTCGATCAGAAGGGCATTCCCTACAAGGTCGTCGATATCGAAAAGGACGCCCAGGCGCGCAAGGCCTATGAGGCCCTGGGCGGTGGTGGGATTCCGTTTGTGGACGTGAATGGCACGCTGATTCGCGATTACAACCCGGATGCGATCATGGCGGCGCTCAAATAACCAGAGCCGCACACGGATTTGTCTGAGAGCTGGCTTGCCTGCGATGGCCGTTGGTATCTACACCTCTCTTGAGGTTGTTGATGCTGATATTTTGGGGCAGGTTTGAGTACATATCCGTTGCTGCGGTAACGGCGGCTTAGGGTTACCCCCTGGCCCAGCGCGGCTAAACCGGCATCCTTGCCGGTTTACCCACTGCGCAATACCTGCGTTCGGCCTCTGGTTTTATGGGCAGGCAGATCCAGAGCCTGATCAAAAGCAGAGCAAAAGCTAGTGCCGGGGTCGATCCGCTTCTCTGTAGGAGCGAGCTTGCTCGCGAAGAACCTGAGGGCACCGCATTCATCCAGGAAGCCCATGTCATCGTTAACGACCATCGTCGGAACGCCGCCCGGAGCAAGCTCGCTCCTACAGTGGGCAGTGGGCATGGGATCTGCTCTTGCTTTTCACCACTCAGGTCGGCTACCAGGCCGCCGTGCTTTTGCTTTTGATCTAAGGCGCCCCGTTAAACCACGCTGGCTGAACGCAGGCATTGATCCGTGGGTAAACCGGCAGGACGCCGGTTTAGCCGCGCTGGGCCAAGGATGGCCCATCGCGGCGGCCCACGGAGCAATGCCGCAGAGAAGGCATGCCGAGCCTAAGCGAGGCACCGAGTGGTGGGGCAAGAGCGCTTTGGTTACTTTCGTCTGGGCCGGCATTCCGGCTTTTCGAAAGTGACACGCCGTAAGGGCGTAACCCTAATCAGCCCCAACCAAAATAACGGATATGTACCCACCCAGCCCAACCCAACCTATTGCCCACAACCCCAGAATCCTGTCCGCAACAATACATAGATCCCTATGCGACGACCCGACAAGCCAGCGCCTACATTAAACCGCCTGCCTACTGAGCCTGAATGCGAAACCCGAATCGTGGAAAGTGCACATGCACTGTGCCGCCACGCTCATCGGTACGGCGCAGGATCAACGCCTCGCGACCGGCGAACATCAACTCACCCGCCACAGGGTCGACGCCATAGTCGGTCGCAGCGATGGTTACCTGCTGGCCGGCCTTGAAGCCATTCGGCTCTTCGAACAACTCATCCGGCAATGCTGCTGGCGTGGCGTTTCGTGCCACCTCCAGGGCTTGCTCGGCGCTCATTTCAGTCGCCGAACCATGGCCAAACCCCATGACCCGTGCATGCCAGGTAGATACGGCGGGATAAACGTCGACCAGAGGCGATGTCACGGCCGTCGCTTTGAGAAACCACAACGGATGCGCCATGGCGAAGTCGGCAATCGACGGTTCGCCAAACAGGAAGTCCCCCTGCTCACGCTGCAACTGTTGCTCCAGGCGCGCCATAATGGCTGGCCATTGATGGCGCGCCTGCTCGGCAGGCACACGGACGGCCGCGCCACCGGAGAACAACGCGGTCCGGTCGGCGACAAATGCCTTGACCGCTTCCGGCGGTAACTTGGCAAAGCGCACCGCCACCGACTCAGGTTGGAACACCAGGCTGACGGCATGGGCGAACACCACCGAATCGACCCAGGCAGCAAAGGTCTGGGTAATCATCTCCTGGCCTTCAGGAAAGAGCGCCGGGGTGGCTTTTGCCTGTTCCAGGCGCTGGGCAATCATCGCGGTATCGCAGTAAATATCGGCCCCAACCTGCAACACCGGGGTTTTGCGGTAGCCACCGGTCAGGGCGGTCAGATCGGGCTTGGGCATCACTGGCGAGATATGCACCGACCGCCAGGAAAGGCCTTTGAAGCCCAGCATCAGACGAGTTTTTTCCGCGAATGGGGATGCCGGGTAATGGTGAAGAATCAACTCAGACATGCTGGAATCCGCTAAACGAGTGGACTTGCAGCTTAGCGTGAGAAAACCAGACAGCCTACCCATCTGCCTGATGGGAACTTATCAGTCAAATTGATAAGCCACTGGCCGCCAGGCATTCCTTGGCGCTTTTTTTCAGCTTTTTGATCAGCCGCTCCTGACGCAGGGCTTCGCTCTTGCTGGAACAAACCTCGGTGTAGACCAGCGCCACCGCCGGGCTGGAGAGAAAAAACCGTGCGCCCTTGCCGCTCTGATGCGAGGCAAAGCGGCGCAGCGGATCATTGCTGATCCCGCAATACAGCGAGCCATTGGCTGCGCGCACCAAGTAGACGAACCACGTTTTGGGCGCTGCTGGCTCAACTTCAGCACAGGTAGAAGGACTATTCACAGACTGTTCTGGCAAACGAAAAGAGCGCCAATCTTATCAACGACTGGCCTGGAACGCCTTCAACCCTTTCAACGCCTGGGCACGCACCGCATTGCGCACCAGCGGCGTCCAACCCAGCAGCAGGCCCTTGGTACCGAGAGCCTGGCGGGACCAGCGCCACAAGTCGAAGTGATCGTGGTGTTCGCAGATCTTGCCATCGCGAAAGACAAAGCGCGCCTGGATGACGTTGACCACTGTATTGCCGGTCTGGCTGAACAGATACGTCGCCACCCAATGGGCGCTACCGGTGATTTCATCACTATGTACCCCGTCGAAGGTCAGGGAAAAATCCTTGGCCCGTGTGGTCAGCATGCGCCACATATCCCCTGCATCTCGCCCGCACAACTCGCCAAATGCCGGATCGCTGAACACCACATCATCGGTGTAGCAAGCGCTCATGGCCTCAGCATCCAACCGCTGCAAAGCGCTGTAGAACTCAGTGATCAGGGCGTTATGGGCGTCGCTCATGGGCAGGCTCCGAAAGGGTGGCGGCTACGTAAGATAGTGCGCAAGCACCTGGAACACTATCGGCATTTATGGCGGGAATGCCGCGGGTAAGGCCATAAGGCACCATGCCGCAACTGCGAGCATAGGCGCCACTGGAAGTGGTCTATCTGTAGGTTCAGAGCTTCTCGCTGGTGACTTGCACATACAACGCACGCCCGGCGCCGAGGCCCGCAATGATCGCACCGAGACCGATCACCGCGAAAATCCAGCCCACGGCCGCCCAGCCGCCGGTCCAGTCATGCACCAGGCCGACCGCGAAGGGGCCGAGGGACGCCAGGGTGTAGCCAAATCCCTGGGCCATGCTCGACAAGTTGGCCGCCACGTGGGAGTCCCGCGAGCGCAGCACAATCAAAGTCAGCGCCAGGCTGAACGTACCACCCTGCCCCAGGCCCAGCAGAATCGCCCAGCCCCACAAACCGTCCAGCGGTGCATACAGGCAACCGAACAGGCCGCCGAGGGTCAGCAGCATCACCACCACGATAGCCAGGCGCTGGTCCTTGCCGCGCGTAGCCAACCAAGGCGCCGCCAGGGAGCTGGCCAGTTGCACGAGCACCGAACCTGAAAGCACCAGGCCTGCCTGGGTCGCCGTCAAGCCACGACCGATCAGGATCGACGGCAACCAGCCAAATACGATGTAGGCCAGGGACGATTGCAGCCCCATGTACAACGTCACCTGCCAGGCCAGCGGATCACGCAGCAAGCCGCGCACGCGATAGGCCACGTGGTGGGCGCCGTGTTTCTGGCCAACCTGGGGCAGCCAGAACAGTGCAGCCACCAACGCCGGAAGAATCCAGAAACCCAGGCCGATGGCCCAGCTATCACCAAAATACTGGCTCAACGGCACAGTGGCACCGGCCGCCAGCGCCGCCCCCAGGCACAGGGCCATGGTGTAGACGCCAGTCATGGTTCCCGCCTGCTTGGCGAAGTCACGCTTGACGATACCGGGCAATAGCACGCCGATGATGCCGATGCTGGCGCCGGCCAGCAGGCTGCCAGCAAACAATCCGACTTCGCCGAAGGAACTGCGCAGGATGATGCCGCAAGCCAGGGTCAGCAAAATCCCCAACACCACCCGCTCGGCACCAAAACGCCGGGCGAGGATTGGCGCCAGCGGCGCGAACAGCCCCAGGCACAACACCGGCAAAGTGGTCAGCAGACCAGCCTTGGCCGCCGACAGGCCGAGGCTGACGGACACTTCGCTGAGCAAGGGCGACATGCTCGACAACGCCGGACGCAAGTTCAGCGCCACCAGGATCAAGCCCAGCAGCAACAGCCAGGGGCGACTCACCAGCGGATGATTGTGCTGAACCTCGTCATCATCGGCTTCGGCATCGATCAGCAGCTCTTCCAGCTCGGCCTTGCGCGGGGTATTTTCAGGCCGGAGCTTTTCTGTACGGCGCTTTTCTGTACTGAACATGATGTTCTCGGCTTCAAGGTTCATTGATCAACTGCCGGCAAAGGGCCTTGGCACGTTCCGGGTCCTGTTGCTCCACCGCATCGAGCAGCTCGGCATGCAGGTCGAACACCGATTGGCGGCGAGGTTTGATATTGAGGGTTTGGCGCAACTGGGCGCCGACGATGCTGGAGAAGTACTGGTACAGCTCGCTCAAGGCGGGGTTGTGGGCGGCGTCCACCAGGCGTTTGTGGAACACCAGATCGCAGCTGATGTAGTGCTCCAGATCGCCGTGGTAATGCTCGCCGCTGGCGCTTAATGCCAGGCGCAGGGCGTGTAGGTCTTCATCGGTACGGCGTAGCGCAGCCAGGCCTATGGCTTCGACTTCGAGAATCTGCCGCGTCTCCTGGGCCTGGGCCAGAGAGCAGTGGGACAAGGCTTTCATCGCCCCCAGCGGGTCGGTCATTGAGCGCAGGTAACTGCCATCGCCCTGGCGAATCTCGATCAACCCGCAAAACGCCAGCACGCGCATGGCCTCGCGCACGGTATTGCGGCTGATGCCCAGTTCGGCGGACAGCTCGGGTTCGGTAGGCAGGCGCTCGCCGATCGCCCATTTCCCCTGGTTGATACGCTGGCGCAGTTGCTCCAGGGCCTGATCAACCAGGGAGCGTTTTATCAGTGGAGCAATGTCTGTCATAGGATTCGCCTTTCATCCAATCATAGGATGAATTTCCCTGCATGGTAGTCAGACTTACCTACAAGGGCAACGTACTAGGGTTGTTTACGTGACAACGCCATGACGGGTTTCAAGGGTCGCTGCGCAACCATTAGCGTCAAAGGCATGGAGCGGCGTATCGATGATCTTTCTGGCGGGGAATTCCAGAAGTGCGGGGAACCTTCAAATACACCGAGCACAAGGAACATGAAAACCTCACGGTTTCCTGAGCCCCAAACAATAAACCCGGCACTAGGCCGGGTTTACTTTTAAGTATCATCCACAGATCAATGCAGAATCTGGCTCAAGAACAACTTGGTCCGATCATTCTGCGGATTATCGAAGAAGTCATTCGGCGCCGCCTGTTCAACGATCTCACCCTTGTCCATGAAGATCACCCGGTTCGCCACAGTACGGGCAAAGCCCATCTCGTGGGTTACGCAGAGCATGGTCATGCCGTCTTCAGCCAGGCCGATCATGGTGTCCAGCACCTCTTTCACCATTTCCGGATCGAGTGCCGACGTCGGCTCATCGAACAGCATGATTTTCGGCTTCATGCACAGCGCCCGGGCAATCGCCACGCGCTGTTGCTGGCCGCCGGACAGTTGCCCCGGGAACTTGTAGGCCTGCTCCGGAATGCGCACGCGCTCCAGGTAATGCATGGCAATTTCTTCAGCCTTGCGCTTGGGCATCTTGCGCACCCACATCGGCGCCAGCGTGCAGTTTTGCAGGATGGTCAGGTGCGGGAACAGGTTGAAGTGCTGGAACACCATGCCGACTTCACGGCGGACCGTTTCGATCTGCTTGAGGTCGTTGGTCAGCTCCACGCCATCGACCACGATGCGGCCTTGCTGGTGTTCTTCCAGGCGGTTAAGGCAGCGGATGGTGGTGGACTTGCCGGAACCCGACGGGCCACACAGCACGATACGCTCGCCCTGCTTGACGTTGAGATTGATATCTTTCAACACATGGAACTGGCCGTACCACTTGTTGACGCCCTGCATCTGGATAATGCCTTCAGGGCTTGCAGGCTGTTTGATCGCTTCGCTCATCACTTAATTCCTAAATTAGGTACAGCCTTAGCGCTTGTGGCCTGTGTCCAGCTTGTGTTCCAAATGAATGGAATAGCGAGACATACCAAAACAGAAAATCCAGAACACCAGGGCCGCGAACACGTAGCCTTCGGTGGCCATCCCCAACCATTTCGGGTCAGCGGCGGCTTGCTTGACGCTGTTGAGCAAGTCGAACAGGCCGATGATGATCACCAGGCTCGTGTCCTTGAACAGCGCAATGAAGGTGTTGACGATGCCCGGAATCACCATCTTCAACGCCTGGGGCAAGATCACCAGGCCCATGCTGCGCCAGTAGCCCAGGCCCATCGCCGCAGCCGCTTCGTACTGACCCTTGGGAATCGCCTGTAAACCACCGCGCACTACTTCAGCGACATAGGCCGACTGGAACAGGATCACGCCGATCAAGGCCCGCAGCAACTTGTCGATGCCCATGCCTTCAGGCAGGAACAGCGGCAACATCACCGAAGACATGAACAGCACGGTGATCAATGGCACGCCGCGCCAGAACTCGATGAAGGTCACGCAGACCACCCGAATCGCCGGCATGTTCGAGCGTCGCCCCAACGCCAGCAGGATGCCCAACGGCAAGGCCCCGGCGATACCGACGGTGGCGATCACCAGAGTCAGCATCAGGCCGCCCCATTGGCTGGTCGCCACGTTGGTCAGGCCGAAGATCCCGCCATGCAGCAGGAAGTAGGCAATGATCGGATACAGCACCAAAAAACTCAGGCCGTAGACTGCCTTGCGTTGAAAGCGCGAGATAAACAGCGGCGCCACGCCAACGATGGCCAGCCACACAGTCATGTCCACACGCCAGCGCAACTCGCTGGGGTAGTAGCCGTACATGAACTGCCCGAAGCGCTGTTGGATAAACACCCAGCAGGCGCCCTCCTTGGTGCAGTCGGCGCGGGTAGTACCGACCCAGTTAGCGTCGATGATTGCCCAGCTGAGAATCGGTGGCACCACCAGGTAGATCAGGTAGAACGCCAACAGCGTCAGCAGGCTATTGAGCCAGCTGGAAAACATGTTGGCGCGTATCCACGCCATCGGCCCGAAAACTTTGCTCGGTGGCGGCATATCGGGTTTGAAAGTATGCGTACTCATGGGCGTTTCCTCACCGCTCGATCAGCGCAATGCGCTTGTTGTACCAGTTCATCAGCAGGGAAATGCTGATGCTGATCGCCAAGTACACGCTCATGGTGATAGCAATGACTTCGATGGCCTGGCCGGTCTGGTTGAGCACCGTGCCGGCAAACAACGAAACCATTTCCGGGTAACCGATACCGGCCGCCAGAGACGAGTTTTTCGCCAGGTTCAGGTATTGGCTGGTCAGCGGCGGAATGATCACCCGCAACGCTTGCGGAATGATGACTTTGCGCAACGTTGGGCCAGGGCGCAGGCCCAGGGAGCGGGCTGCTTCGGTCTGGCCGTGGCTGACCGACTTGATCCCGGAGCGCACGATCTCGGCGATAAACGCCGCGGTGTACACCGTCAGGGCCAGGGTCAGCGCCAGCAGTTCTGGAATCAACACCCAGCCGCCAACGAAGTTGAAGCCCTTGAGTTCCGGCATTTCCCAATGCACCGGTGCACCGAACAACAACGCGCACAATGCAGGCATCACCAGGATCAGGCCCAGGCCCACCCAGAACTTGTGGAACGGCACGCCAGTGGCTTCAAAGCGCTTGTTGGCCCAGCGGGTCATCAGCACGATGGCGATGATCGCCACCACAACGCTGACCACGAACGGCCAGAATCCGTCCGCCGCAATGGCGGCCGGCATGTTCAGGCCACGACTGCTGACAAAGAAGGTGTCACCGAAGTTATGACTGTTACGCGGCCCCGGCATGGTCAGGAACACCGCGAAGTACCAGAACAGGATTTGCAGCAGCGGCGGGATGTTGCGGAACACTTCCACATACACAGTCGCCAGTTTGCTGATGATCCAGTTCGGCGACAGCCGCGCCACACCAATAATGAAACCGAGGAGGGTCGCCAGGACCACGCCGATAACGGTCACCAGCAAGGTGTTGAGCAGGCCGATCACAAAGACCCGGGCGTAGCTGTCCGATTCCGTGTAGTCGATCAGATGCTGAGCGATGCCGAAGCCGGCACTGCGCTCAAGGAAGTCAAAACCCGAGGTAATGCCCCGGTGCTGAAGGTTGGTTTGCGTGTTGTTGAACAGGTACCAGCCCAGCGAGACCACCGCGACAATGGTGATGATCTGAAATAGCCACGCACGCACTTTTGGATCGCTGAAGCTGAGCTTCTGCTTTGGTGCGCCGATTTGATTTTGCATGAAGTGCCCCAGAAATAATGGTACAGAACATCACCCGGCGGTTGGCCCACCGGGTGATAGAACCATCAGCGATCAGCGCACAGGTGGTGCGTATTGAATGCCGCCGTTGTTCCACAGCGCGTTCAAGCCACGGTCGATAGCCAGAGGGGTGTTCTTGCCCAGGTTCTTCTCGAACACTTCGCCGTAGTTACCCACTTGCTTGACGATCTGCACGACCCAGTCCTTGCGAACCTTCAGGTCCTTGCCGTATTCACCGTCGGCGCCCAGCAGACGAGCGACGTCAGGGTTCTTGGTGGATTTGGCTTCGGCTTCAACGTTTTTCGAAGTGATACCGGCTTCTTCGGCGTTGAGCATGGCGAACAGGGTCCACTTGACGATGCTGAACCACTCTTCGTCGCCTTTACGCACGACCGGGCCCAGAGGCTCCTTGGAGATGGTTTCCGGCAGAACCACGTAGTCGCCAGGGGACGCCAGCTTGCTGCGTTGTGCGTAGAGCTGGGATTTGTCCGAGGTCAACACGTCGCAACGACCGGATTCCAGCGACTTGGCGCTTTCGTCGGAGGTGTCGAAGGTGATCGGGGTGTACTTGAGGTTGTTGCCACGGAAGTAGTCGGAAACGTTCAGCTCAGTGGTGGTACCGGCCTGGATGCAGATGGTCGCGCCGTCCAGTTCCTTGGCACTTTTCACGCCCAGCTTGTTGTTTACCAGGAAGCCGATGCCGTCGTAGTAAGTCACGCCAGCGAACACCAGGCCCATGCCCGAATCCCGGGAACTGGTCCAGGTGGTATTACGCGACAACACGTCAACTTCGCCGGACTGAAGCGCGGTGAAACGCTCCTTGGCATTCAACTGGCTGAATTTGACCTTGGTTGCGTCGCCGAAAACGGCAGCGGCCACGGCACGGCAAATGTCAGCGTCGATCCCGAGGATCTTGCCGCTGGCATCCGGTACCGAGAAGCCCGGCAAACCGTCGCTCACGCCACATTGCACAAAGCCTTTCTTCTGCACGGCATCCAGAGTGGCGCCGGCCTGGGCGAAACCACTGACACCCAATACGGCGGCCGCGGTCACGATGGCCAGGGTGGATTTCAATACCTTCATTCAAACCTCCAGTTTGCTCTTGTTGTGTCGGAGCTTGAGCCCTGCCGCACCCTTTTGAGGCGAAATCGACCCGTGTTGGCTTTTTTTGGGGTCAAACGGCATCAGGCTGTCGCTATAAGTCCAGTAGGAGAAAGTCCATCAATGGATCGTCTTGCCCTCACTAAACAGCCGAACGGGCGATAGCCCTTTCATGTTTGCGAAGCCCGTAACAGGCAGTGGCAAACGTCCATCAATGGTCTTGCTATCCCCCATACGGTTGTGACTGATAGTGTTACCGCCGTAAGAGAGAGCTGACCTCAGCTTCTGCATAGCAAGCGCCGTACCACAGTGACGGCTAAAGCGATTCAGCCGCAGGTCAAGAGCAAAAGATTCAACCTTGCGACATCTTCTTAACTGATTAACCGACTGCGCACCGTCCCGACGCACCCAATCGGAGCGAGCGCACATTAATGGAGCAGACATGACCGAACCCTTGATTCTTCAGCCCGCCAAGCCCGCAGACGCCTGCGTTATCTGGTTGCATGGCCTGGGTGCCGATCGCTACGACTTTCTGCCGGTAGCCGAAGCCCTGCAGGAAACATTGCTGACCACACGCCTCGTTTTGCCCCAGGCACCGACTCGCGCGGTGACCATCAACGGCGGCTATGAAATGCCCAGTTGGTACGACATTCTGGCCATGAGCCCGGCCCGGGCCATCAGCCGCGAACAGCTTGATGAGTCGGCGAAAATGGTCACCGACTTGATCGAAGAGCAAAAAACCAGCGGAATAGACCCTTCGCGAATTTTTCTCGCCGGTTTTTCCCAAGGCGGCGCAGTGGTATTACACGCAGCCTTCCTGAAATGGCAGGGTGCCTTGGGTGGCGTACTTGCCCTCTCCACTTACGCACCGACCTTCAGCGACGAGCTGCAATTATCTGCCAGCCAACAGCGTATTCCCGTGCTGTGCCTACATGGTCAGTACGACGACGTGGTACAGAACGCCATGGGCCGCAGCGCCTATGAGCACTTGAAGTCCCGTGGTGTCACCGTGACATGGCAGGAATACCCAATGGGCCACGAAGTGTTACCCGAGGAGATACGCGATATCGGTGCCTGGTTGACCACTCATTTGGGCTGAAAACCACACATTGTGTAGCCGTATGACCAACGCACTACGCCGCGCCCGATTCTTGCATTACACTGGCCGGCGTACATTCCTTAACCAATTGATGAGATGACCGTGCTCAAAGCACTCAAGAAAATGTTCGGTAAAAGCGAGGCTGAGCAGCTCGCGCCTGGTTCCAGTGCCCACGCCCACGTTCAAGGCAGCCGCAATGACGGTCAGCAGCCTGGCCGGACCGCACCTGTTGCCTCGCCAAAAAAAGAGCCGGTGACCACACCCGCCACGATTGAAACAGCGCAAGAACAGCCCGCTGAGAAGCCACTCCAGGAGAAGCCTCGCCGCGAGCGAGCGCCCAAACCTATGGTCATTCCCTGGAAACTAGAAGACTTCGCAGTCGAACCACAGGAAGGCAAAACCCGTTTCCACGACTTCAAACTCGCCCCGGAACTGATGCACGCCATCCAGGATCTGGGTTTCCCGTACTGCACACCGATCCAGGCGCAAGTACTGGGTTTCACCCTGGCGGGTAAAGACGCCATCGGTCGCGCGCAGACCGGCACCGGCAAGACCGCCGCGTTCCTGATCTCGATCATCACTCAGCTGCTGCAAACCCCGCCGCCCAAAGAGCGCTACATGGGCGAGCCCCGTGCGCTGATCATCGCCCCGACCCGGGAGCTGGTGGTGCAGATCGCCAAGGACGCCGCCGACCTGACCAAGTACACCGGCCTCAACGTCATGACGTTCGTGGGCGGCATGGACTTCGACAAACAGCTCAAGCACCTGGAAGCGCGCCACTGCGACATCCTGGTAGCCACACCGGGCCGTTTGCTGGACTTCAACCAGCGCGGCGACGTGCACCTGGACATGGTCGAAGTGATGGTGCTGGACGAAGCCGACCGCATGCTCGACATGGGTTTCATCCCGCAAGTGCGTCAGATCATTCGCCAGACCCCGCCGAAAGACGAACGCCAGACCCTGCTGTTCTCAGCGACCTTCACCGAAGACGTGATGAACCTCGCCAAGCAGTGGACCACTGAGCCGTCCATCGTCGAGATCGAAGCGCTGAACGTTGCCAGCGAAAACGTCGAACAGCACATCTACGCCGTTGCCGGCGCCGACAAGTACAAGTTGCTCTACAACCTGATCAACGACAACGGCTGGGAACGGGTCATGGTCTTTGCCAACCGCAAGGACGAAGTGCGGCGCATCGAAGAGCGCCTGGTGCGTGACGGCGTCAACGCTGCGCAATTGTCCGGCGACGTACCGCAGCACAAGCGTATCAAGACGCTGGAAGGTTTTCGCGAAGGCAAGATTCGCGTGCTGGTAGCCACCGACGTGGCTGGCCGTGGGATTCATATCGAAGGCATCAGCCACGTGATCAACTTCACCCTGCCGGAAGTACCGGACGACTACGTACACCGCATCGGCCGTACCGGTCGCGCAGGTGCCGCAGGCGTGTCCATCAGCTTTGCCGGTGAAGATGACTCCTATCAGTTGCCGTCGATCGAAACCCTGCTGGGCCGCAAGATCAGTTGCGAAACGCCGACCACGCATTTGTTGCGAGCCGTAGAGCGCAAACGCCCTTAAGGACTACGCCGCTTTCTGTAGGAGCGAGCTTGCTCGCGAAAAACGTTAACGATAACGCGTGCATCCTGGATAAACGCGGTGCCCTTGAGTTTTTCGCGAGCAAGCTCGCTCCTACAGAAGAGCCTTCAAGGAGGAACACATGAACCAGGCCGACTACATCATTATCGGCGGTGGAATCGCTGGGGCCTCCGCCGGTTACTGGCTGTCGCAACATGCCCGCGTCATCGTGCTGGAGCGCGAATCGCTGCCGGGTTACCACTCCACCGGCCGCTCGGCCGCCCTGTATATCGCTGCCTACGGTACGCCCCAAGTGCGTGCCCTCACCCTCGGCAGCCGCGCCTTCTTCGATCACCCGCCCACAGGTTTCGCCGAGCATCCACTGCTCACGCCTCGTGGTGAATTGCTGGTGGACTTGATTGGCGATCCCGCTGAGTTGCAGCGCCAATACCTGAGTGCTAAGGCCCTGGTGCCCGAAACACAGCTGCTCGACGTCGAGGAGTCGATGGCCATGATGCCGATCCTGCGCCGGGAGAAGGTCCATGGAGGAATTTACGATCCGACGGTCTGTGACATCGATACCGACGCGCTGTATCAGGGTTACTTGCGTGGCATTCGGCGCAATGGCGGTGAAATCCACACCGACAATGAGGTGCTGCAACTGACCCGCGACAGCCAGGGTCAGTGGCTGATCCGCACCTCACAACAACGCTTCAGCGCCCCGGTTATTATCAATGCCGCTGGCGCATGGGCCGATACTCTCGGCGAACTGGCCGGTGCCCGAAAAATCGGCCTGCAACCCAAGCGGCGTAGCGCATTCATCTTCGCGCCTCCTCCCGAACTAGACATCCATTCCTGGCCGGAGTTGGCGGCCCTCGACGGTTCGTTCTATATGAAACCCGACGCGGGCATGTTCCTCGGCTCACCGGCCAATGCCGACCCCGTCGAGCCCCATGATGTGCAGCCTGAAGAGCTGGACATTGCCATGGGCATCTATCAGATCGAAGAAGCCACCACCCTGACTATCCGCCGCCCGACACGAACGTGGGCCGGGTTGCGCAGTTTTGTCAGTGATGGGGACCTGGTGTGCGGGTTTGATCCGCAGGTGGAGGGGTTGTTCTGGGTTGCCGCTCAGGGTGGTTATGGGATTCAAACATCGCCAGCCATGGGTCAGGCCAGTGCGGCGCTAGTGCGGGGTGAGAAGTTGCCGCAGGCACTGGCAGGGTTTGGGTTGACGGAGGCGATGTTGTCGCCACACAGGCTGAAAACCTCAGAATAACCCTGTGGCGAACGGGCTTGTCGGATCGACACAACAAGCCCACTCACCACAAGTACAGCACCCACTATTTATTTCCAGCGATCGGCCGCAGCATGATCGCTGTCGCGCCCTTCCACCCAGCGCGCCCCTTCGTTGGTGTTTTCTTTCTTCCAGAACGGCGCACGCGTCTTCAGGTAGTCCATCACAAACGCGCAGGCATCAAAGGCCGCCTGGCGATGAGCACTGGCAGCGGCAACGAAAACAATAGGTTCGCCGGGCTCCAAGGCGCCGATGCGGTGCAACACTTCCAGTTTGAGCAACGGCCAGCGTTGTTCAGCCTCCACGGCGATCTTGCCGAGGGCCTTTTCGGTCATGCCTGGATAGTGCTCCAGGAACATTCCCGCCACATCGAGGCCGTCGTTGAAGTCGCGCACGTAACCGACAAAACTCACCACCGCGCCAACACCAACGTTAGCCGCGTGCATGGCGTTGACTTCCGCGCCTGGATCAAAGGGCTGGGCCTGCACACGAATCGCCATGCTTAGCCTCCGGTCACTGGGGGGAAAAAGGCCACTTCATCGCCGTCAGCCAGCGGCTCGTCGAGCGAGCAAAGCTCTTCATTGCGAGCGCACATCAAACCGGTTTCGTTGAGCACTTCAAATTCGGGATCTGCTGCCAACGCCTGGCGCACGGCCTCAACCGTGGCAAAATCGCCTTCGACCTCCAGCGAGTCCAGATCCACGGCTTCGCGGTAGCGGGCAAAAAACAGCACTGTGATACTCATTGTTCATCCGCCTTGAAATGCCCACTTTTGCCGCCGAGTTTTTCCAGCAGGCGAATACTTTCGATGGTCATGCCACGGTCCACGGCCTTGCACATATCGTAGATCGTCAGGGCAGCGACACTGGCCGCGGTCAGCGCTTCCATCTCCACGCCAGTCTGGCCGGACAGCTTGCAGCGGGCGACGATATGTACCGCGTCGTCGCCTTCGGCACTGAGTTCAACCTTGACGCCAGTGAGCATCAGCGGGTGACACAGGGGGATCAAATCACTGGTCTTCTTCGCCGCCTGGATCCCGGCGATCCGCGCCACGGCGAACACGTCGCCCTTGGGGTGGGCGCCGTCGACGATCATTTTCAGGGTGCCGGGCAGCATACGCACCCGCGCTTCGGCCACCGCTTCACGGAACGTCACGGTTTTTTCAGTGACGTCGACCATGTGGGCGCGTCCTTGGGAATCGAGATGAGTTAGCACAGGGATACTCCTGATCAGAAGCAGGGATTGTAAACCTGTAGGTCAATTTTGCGTACGCGCGTTTATGTCGCAGTAGAAATCGGGCGACAGCATCGTCGCCCGGTTGCAGTTGGTGTTACAGATGGGATTCGGCGTATTCCGCCAGAATCGAACGTGGAACCCCTTGCAGGGCGATGTGCACGCCGTTGGGGAAGTCCTTGAAGCGTTCCGTCAGGTAGGTCAGCCCGGAGCTGGTCGCGGACAGGTAAGGGGTGTCGATTTGTGCCAGGTTGCCCAGGCACACCACTTTAGAGCCAGCGCCGGCACGGGTGATGATGGTTTTCATCTGGTGCGGCGTAAGGTTCTGGCATTCATCGATCAAAATCAGGCTTTGCTGGAAGCTGCGACCCCGGATGTAGTTGAGGGATTTGAACTGCAACGGCACTTTGCTGAGGATGTAGTCGACGCTGCCATGGGTGTTTTCGTCATCCATGTGCAAGGCTTCGAGGTTGTCGGTGATCGCCCCCAGCCACGGCTCCATTTTTTCCGCCTCGGTGCCGGGCAGGAAACCGATTTCCTGGTCCAGGCCCTGCACGCTGCGGGTGGCGATGATGCGGCGATAACGCTTGGTGACCATGGTCTGCTCGATGGCGGCGGCCAGGGCGAGGATGGTTTTCCCCGAGCCTGCGGCGCCGGTCAGGTTGACCAGGTGGATGTCCGGATCGAGCAGGGCATACAGCGCCAGGCTCTGGTAAATGTCACGCGGTTTCAGGCCCCAGGCTTCCTGGTGCAACAGGGGTTCCTGATGCAGGTCGAGGATCAGCAATTTATCGACCTGGATCTCCTTGATCCAGCCGACAAAGCCCTGTTCGTCGATGATGAATTCGTTGATGTGCACGGCCGGCAGGTTGTCGATCAGTTGTACCTGGTGCCAGGTGCGGCCATGGTCCTGACGGGTTTCGACCTTGCTGACGCGATCCCAGAACGAGCCGGTCATGTTGTGATAACCACGGGACAACATCGACACATCGTCGACCAGTTGATCGGTACTGTAGTCCTCGGCAGCGATCCCACACGCTCGTGCCTTGAGGCGCATATTGATGTCTTTGGTCACCAGCACCAGACGCAGGTCCTTGTCGCGTGCGTGCAGGTCGATCAATTGGTTGATGATTTTGTTGTCGTTCAGATTTTCCGGCAACAGGATGTTGGGCTCGCTGCGCTTGTTCATCAGAATCGACAGCAAGCCCTTGGGCCCACTTTTACCGCGCTGGATCGGTACGCCCACCTCGACGTCGGCGGGTGACGCTTCGCCCAGGGTCTTGTCGATCAAGCGGATGGCCTGGCGACATTCGGCGGCAACGCTGTGAGGCCCGCTTTTAAGTTTGTCGAGTTCCTCAAGCACGATCATCGGGATGGCGACGTGGTGTTCTTCGAAATTAAGCAGCGCGTTTGGATCGTGGATCAATACGTTGGTATCAAGCACATAAAGGATTGGCTGGTTGGAAGAAGGGTTACGTCCATGATCATCCATACTCGGTCACCTTTGTGGGAGCCAGTCGACGCAATACCGTGACAGTGCTGCGCCTCGATTCGACCACCGAACACACCTGAGGGACGTCAAGTGCGTTGCACACAAGAGGAGTCTTGGAAGACGCCACCTGTGTTGCAGGTTTCGGCTGTCTGTCTTCGTAATACCGCAAAACCCATGACAGAAAAAAGCACTTTGACGCTTTTTTGAAGTTTATTTTTCAGGATGACGAATAGCACTAGGCGAGCGTCCGATGCACCGTTAAAGTCAGAAGTCCGCCTGTATCGAAATTTCTTCCGTTTTCGCCCCGAAAAACCCTCATCCCCAACAGGGCCGGGCATCTTGTCGTTTCAGCGAAACGCTTCGCGACAATCCTGCCAGCCGAGTCCACTTTCAGCCGTCGCCTGCAACAGCCAGGGCAGCGCCACTCGAGCCTTGTCCTGAGTGTCATGGAACACAATCACCCCACGGCGCCACAGCAGCATCAACGTCAGTACCCGCTGGCCGGACTCATCGGCCTTGAGTTTGCCCGCCTCATCCTCCGAATCGATGTCCCACAACGCCACTTGCAGCCCCTGAGACTGGAAAAAACCCTGGGCATCAGCGCGACGCTGGCCATACGGCGGCCGGAACAACGGCACATAGTTTTCCGGCAACAGGTTCTGCACCAGCGTGGCACTGCGGGTGATCGAACTTTGCCAGTCGACCCAATGACTGTGGGAGCGGTACTGCCAGCCCTGGATGCCGACACACTGGCCCTGATAAAGCGCCTGCACATCGGCAGACGAACTTTTCTCCAGTCGCATCTGCAGGCTGTTGCCGAGGGCGAAAAACGTGGCGTTCATTTTCTGTTTGCGCAGGTAGTCGGCGAGCCAATCGGTATTGCCGCTGGTCGGCGCCGGGCCGCCGTCGAAGGTCAACAAAAACAGGCGGTCGTTCAGCTCATTGCCGTTACGCTCATGGTCGCCGAAGCGCGCCACTTCGCTGCTGATTTGCGGGAACAGCGCGGCCTTTCGCAGTTGTTCATCCAGATAACGCTCGTGGAAAGCCCGGCTTGGCGCGGCCCAGCCTATGTAGAAGGAGCTGTCGCTGACCTCGAACTTGCTGGCCTGCTCACGCAGGTCGTCCATGCTTTCCACCAGGTAGCAGAACGAGGCGTCCTGCTCACAGCTTTGCTGGGCGAACGTGTAGTTTTCCAGCAGCCGTTGCCACAGCTGGCGGCGCAGGTCGTCGATGGACCCCAGGTTGATGATCTTCAGGCCCAGGCGCTGTTTGAGGGCAGGCTCATCAAGGGCCTCGCTGACCAGCAAGGCACGGGCGAACATCAGGATTTCCGCCCGGGATGCCACATCGAACAGCGCCGGGCTACTCAATTTCTCGGGCCAGGTGCTGCGGTCCAGGCTGGCCACATCCACCGGTGCCGCCTGGATATTCAGACACACCAGCCAGGCTGACAACAAAAGCGCAATTCGCACAGAGGGTCTCCATCTCCAGAGTCGTCGGGCACTATAGCCGATCAGCCCCTATCAGCATCATAGGTGGAGTCAAACCGCCCCAGCCCCTAGAATCCCCCGACGATTACAGGAGACGACTTCATGCTGATGGTGATTTCCCCAGCCAAAACCCTCGATTTCGAGTTACCGCCGGTGACCCCGCGCTTTACCCAGCCGCAATATCTCGACCACTCCCAGGAGCTGATCGAGCAATTGCGCGAGCTAAGCCCAGCGCAGATCAGCGAGCTGATGCACGTTTCCGACAAGATTGGCGGCCTTAACGCGGCACGCTTCGGCAGTTGGACCCCAGCCTTCACACCGGCCAACGCCAAACAGGCGTTGCTGGCGTTCAAGGGCGACGTCTACACCGGCCTGAATGCCGAGACCTTCAAGGACGCCGACTTCGCCTACGCCCAGGATCACCTGCGCATGCTCTCCGGCCTGTACGGCCTGCTGCGCCCCCTGGACCTGATGATGCCTTACAGGCTGGAGATGGGCACCAAACTGGCCAACGCCCGTGGCAAGGACCTGTACGCCTTCTGGGGCACCCGTATCAGCGAGTGGCTCAACGAAGCCTTGGTCGAACAGGGCGATGACGTTTTGCTCAACCTGGCCTCCAACGAGTACTTCTCGGCGGTCAAGCGCCCGGCCTTGAACGCACGGATCATCAACACCGAGTTCAAGGACCTGAAAAACGGTCAGTACAAGATCATCAGCTTCTACGCCAAGAAGGCCCGAGGCATGATGAGCCGCTTTGTGATTGAAGAACGCATCAACGACCCGGCCTTGCTCAAGCAGTTTGATGCCCAGGGTTATCGCTTCAATGCCGAGCAGTCCAAGCCGGATAACCTGGTGTTTTTGCGCGACCACGCACCAGAATAAGGCTACCCCCGACAACGCACAACTTGTGGAGAGCGGGTAAGCGCCCTCTCCACAAAAGCCTCTCCTCTCCCTTTCCGTCGCGAAAAATCGTCATTTATTTGGCGTCAAAAATTATTCTTCAGAATTTATAACGATTCTTTCACTCGACATTCGTCAGTTTTTTTTGTAGTGGCACCACTTTTTTAAATCAGTAGTGGCACAAAACCATTTAAACCCCGCAACTCCCTGCAACTACTGACTAAAGCAGCAAGTGCTATCACTCCACTACCAGTGCCATCTTTCTCAATATTTCAAGAAATTTCCGGAAACAGGATGAGCGGCCAGGAACTATGTCCTAAAGCACCGCTCATACCACCGGTAACGATTATCTCTTTCCTTGTACGAGATTACTTACACAGCGACCAACGGAAGTAGCAAAGTTGTCACATACACTTTGGCTCGATGGTCAAACCATCAACTGATTAGTTGAGGACGGGCGATAAGGCTTCACAGCCATCCCCTACAAGGCCAAGGCTGAGCTTACCTGTATGAGCCAGTGAGACAACCCAAGGCTCTGATATTAAAGACCTAATAGTCAATATCGAAACCTTGCGGCACTGGCACCAGGCATTCCAAAAGGAAGCCTGGCTGCATTTCAGGGCAAGCCCCAATAACAAGGCCAAGTTGCGCACAACTTGAGTGCATTAGTTGGTCACTCGATTTTTAATATGCCTGTACGTGGCAATGGGGCGTCTATTCGCTGCATTTCCTAGTGCATGAGTGACGCCTTAAAACATGAACTCCGGCCATCTAATGGCATGATTAACACAGAGGTAAATGCGATGCGCATCAGCATATTTGGTTTGGGTTACGTTGGCGCAGTATGTGCCGGTTGCCTGTCTGCACGGGGCCATGAGGTCATTGGCGTAGACATCTCCAAGGATAAGATCGACCTGATCAATGCGGGTAAATCCCCCATCGTTGAACCGGGTCTGGGCGAACTGTTGAGCCAGGGTATTAAAACCGGCCGACTGCGCGGCACCACCAACTTCGCCGACGCAATCCGCGATACCGACCTGTCGATGATTTGCGTCGGCACGCCGAGCAAGAAGAACGGCGACCTGGAACTCAACTACATCGAAGCGGTGTGCCGCGAGATCGGTTTTGTCCTGCGAGACAAGACCACCCGCCACACCATCGTGGTGCGCAGCACCGTATTGCCGGGCACCGTGGCCAATGTGGTGATCCCGATACTCGAAGACTGCTCGGGCAAGAAAGCCGGCGTCGACTTCGGCGTCGCGGTCAACCCTGAGTTCCTACGTGAAAGCACCGCCATCGCCGACTACGACTTGCCACCGATGACCGTCATCGGCGAATTCGACAAAGCCTCCGGCGATGTCCTGCAGTCGCTGTACGAAGAGCTCGACGCGCCGATCATCCGCAAGGACATCGCCGTCGCCGAGATGATCAAGTACACCTGCAACGTCTGGCATGCGACCAAAGTTACCTTCGCCAACGAAATCGGCAACATCGCCAAGGCAGTGGGTGTCGATGGCCGCGAAGTGATGGAAGTGGTCTGCCAGGACAAGACCCTCAACCTGTCCCAGTACTACATGCGTCCGGGCTTTGCCTTCGGCGGCTCCTGCCTGCCCAAGGACGTGCGCGCCCTGACCTACCGCGCCAGTTCCCTGGACGTGGAAGCACCACTGCTCAACTCGCTGATGCGCAGCAACGAGTCCCAGGTGCAGAACGCCTTCGACATCATCTCCGGCCACGACAAGCGCAAGGTTGCCCTGCTGGGCCTGAGCTTCAAGGCCGGCACCGATGACCTGCGCGAAAGCCCCCTGGTGGAACTGGCGGAAATGCTGATCGGCAAGGGCTTCGACCTGAGCATCTACGACAGTAACGTCGAGTACGCCCGTGTCCACGGCGCCAACAAGGATTACATCGAGTCGAAGATCCCCCACGTGTCGTCCCTGCTCAACTCGGACTTCGACGACGTGATCAACAACTGCGACGTAATCGTCCTCGGCAACCGCGACGAGAGATTCCGCGCCCTGGCCCAGACCGCGCCCCACGGCAAGCAAGTGGTCGACCTGGTCGGTTTCATGTCCAAAGCCACCAGCGTGAGTGGCCGTACCGAAGGTATTTGCTGGTAAGAGCAGCAGCGAGCTGCAAGCTTCAAGCGGCAAGTTAAAAGCGCTTCACTTGCAGCTTGTAGCTTGCGGCTTGAAGCCTCCTTCACCTTCGGATGACGCTTATGTCCAAGCTAAAACACGTGCTACTTCAATCCGCTGGCTGGCTTTTGTTTTTAAGCCTGTTGATGGGCCTGGCCCTGGCATTGCCGGCGACCATCTTCGACTCCGAGTCCAAGGACTTCATATTCCTGATTGGCGCCGTCGGCATCTGGCGCTACTCCATGGGTGCCACGCACTTTGTGCGCGGCATGCTGTTTCTCTACGTGGTCTACCCGCACCTGCGGCGCAAAGTGCGCAAATTGGGCAAGTCGGCAGACCCGTCTCACGTATTCCTGATGGTCACCAGCTTTCGTATCGATGCGCTGACCACTGCCCAGGTCTACCGCTCGGTGATCCGCGAAGCCATCGAATGCGGCTTCCCCACCACCGTGGTCTGCTCCCTGGTGGAAATGTCCGATGAGCTGCTGGTCAAGAGCCTTTGGGAAAAGATGAACCCACCGGCCCACGTTGAGCTGGACTTCGTGCGCATCGCCGGCACCGGCAAGCGTGACGGCCTGGCCTACGGTTTCCGCGCCATCTCCCGCCACCTGCCGGACGACCGCGCCGTGGTTGCAGTGATCGACGGCGACACCGTGCTCGCCGAAGGCGTCGTGCGCAAGACCGTGCCGTGGTTCCAGCTATTCGGCAATGTCGGCGGCCTGACCACCAACGAGTTCTGCGAAGTGCGCGGCGGCTACATCATGAGCGAGTGGCACAAACTGCGCTTCGCCCAGCGCCACATCAACATGTGTTCCATGGCCCTGTCCAAGCGCGTGCTGACCATGACCGGGCGCATGTCGGTGTTCCGCGCCAGCGTCGTCACCGACCCGAGCTTTATCGCCGACGTCGAAAGCGACTCGCTGCAACACTGGCGCCTGGGCCGCTTCAAGTTCTTGACCGGCGATGACAAGTCCAGCTGGTTCAGCCTGATGCGCCTGGGCTACGACACCTTCTACGTGCCGGATGCGGCGATCAACACCGTCGAGCATCCACCGGAAAAGAGCTTTATCAAGGCCAGCCGCAAACTGATGTTCCGTTGGTACGGCAACAACCTGCGGCAGAACTCCCGGGCCCTGGGCCTGGGTGTGAAACGCCTCGGTGCGTTCACCAGCGTGGTGCTGTTCGACCAGCGCGTGTCGATGTGGACATCCTTGCTGGGCCTGACCGTAGCGATCATCGCCAGCTTCAAATACGGCGGCGCGTTCATCCTCGCCTACCTGCTGTGGATCGGCATCACCCGCCTGATCCTGACCCTGCTGCTGTCGTGTTCCGGCCACAAGATCGGCCCGGCCTACCCGGTGATTCTCTATTACAACCAGATCGTCGGCGCGCTGGTAAAAATCTACGTGTTCTTCCGCCTCGATCAACAGTCCTGGACCCGCCAGGACACCAAACTGACCCGCGATTTGGCCAGCTTTCAACGTTGGTTCAACACCTGGTCGTCTCGGACCATGACCTTCTCCGCCGGCAGCATCTTCGTTGCTGTGTTGCTGATGATGGTCTGACCCTGCCAAGCCTGAATTAACTAGGAATTACACCGCCATGAATAGCCCAATGAATTCTCCAGTAAACGCCAATGTTGTTCACGAGTCCGAAGCCCAGCGCCAACACGCCCGGGTCAAAATCCCGGCCAAGCTGCGCTTCTTCGGCGCCGACCGCACGCCCATGGAAGTGCGGGTCATCGACCTGTCTGCTGGCGGCCTGGCCTTCAACGCCGCCCAGCAACCGCTGAAAGTCGGCGATGTGCATAAGGGTCGCTTGCAGTTCGTCATCGACAACCTTGGCCTAGCGATGGACGTCGAGCTGCTGATTCGCTCTTACGATCGCCAGACCGGCCGCACCGGCTGCCAGTTCCAGAACCTGGAGCCGCAAGATATTTCCACCCTGCGTCACCTGATCACCTCGCACCTGTCCGGTGACATCGTGACCATGGGCGACGTGCTCGCCACCCTGCAGCGCGACAACTTCACCAAGGCGCGCAAGGTCAAGGACGGCGGCAGCGGCATGAGTGCCTTCGGTCGCCTGCGGGCCGTGACTTTCAGCCTGGCGATCTTCCTCGTCGGCCTGGCCGCTTTCGGTTTCATCTTCAAGTCGGTGTACGGCATGTACTTCGTCAGCCACGCCCAGGCTGGCCTGGTCAGCGTGCCCGGCATGAACATCACGATGCCTCGCGACGGCACCGTGCAAAGCCTGATCAAAGGCGATGCGGTGGCGGCCAAAGGCGCGCCACTCGCCACCTTCAGCACCAGCATGCTCGACGTGCTCAAGGGCCATCTGGACGAAGACCAGTTGCAACCGGCCAAGGTTGAAGAGCTGTTCGGCAAGCAAATGACCGGCACCCTGACCTCCCCGTGCGACTGCATCGTGGCTCAGCAATTGGTGGCTGATGGTCAGTACGCCAGCAAGGGCGACGTGATCTTCCAACTGGTGCCACGTGGCAGCCAGGCCAACGTCGAGGCACGTTTCTCCTATCGCCAGTTCGGTGATGTGCGCCCAGGTACGCCGGTGAGTTTCCAGGTCGCCGACGAAGAACAGACCCGCACCGGCACCATCGTCAGCAGCACCAGCCTCAACAGCGCCGACCTGTCCTCCGACATTCGTGTGCAGATCAAGCCCGACGCTCCGCTGGACAGCGCCTACGCCGGCCGGCCGGTGGAAGTGACCAGCGACCGTGGCCCATCCCTGAACTGGCTGATCGACAAAGCCATGGCCGCCGGTCTTTAAGCAGAGGACATGCCTGTGACTAGCCCACTTCGACTCCTGCCGGTACCACTGGCCCTGGCCATCGCGCTCGCCGGTTGCGCCGGCCTGCCCGACCAGCGCCTGGCCAATGAAGCCCTCAAGCGTGGCGACACGGCGATGGCTGCGCAGAACTATCAGCAACTGGCCGACCTGGGCTACAGCGAAGCCCAAGTGGGCTTGGCTGATATCCAGGTAGGCACCCGCGACCCTGCGCAAATAAAACAGGCCGAAGCCACCTACCGCGCGGCGGCCGACATCTCGCCCCGCGCCCAGGCTCGCCTGGGTCGCCTGTTGGTAGCCAAGCCCGGTTCCACCGAGGCCGAGCAACACGAAGCTGAAGGCCTGTTGAAAAAAGCCTTTGCCAATGGCGAAGGCAACACCCTGATCCCCCTGGCGATGCTGTACCTGCAATATCCCCACAGTTTCCCGAACATCAACGCCCAGCAGCAAATCAGCAAATGGCGCACCGCCGGTTACCCAGAAGCGGGTCTGGCCCAGGTGCTGCTGTACCGCACCCAGGGCACGTACGACCAGCACTTGGACGAAGTGGAAACCATCTGCAAGGCGGCACTGAGCACCACCGACATCTGCTACGTCGAGTTGGCCACCGTCTACCAGAAACGCGACCAGCCTGAACAACAAGCTGAACTGCTCAAGCAGATGCAAGCAGGTTTCAGCCTTGGCACCGTCACCGCCCAACGGGTGGACAGCGTAGCCCGTGTGCTGGGTGATGCGAGCCTGGGCAAGACCGACGAAAAAACCGCGCAAGCGCTGCTGGAAAAAATCGCCCCTGGCTACCCGGCCTCCTGGGTCAGCCTGGCGCAATTGCTCTACGACTTCCCCGAACTGGGCGATGTCGACCAGATGATGAAGTACCTGGACAACGGTAGCGCCGCCGACCAGCCCCGCGCCGAACTGCTGCTGGGCAAGCTCTACTACGAAGGCAAATGGGTACCGGCCGATGCCAAGGCCGCCGAAGCGCACTTCCAGAAAGCTGTCGGCCGCGAAGTCGCCGCTGATTACTACCTCGGCCAGATCTACCGCCGTGGCTACCTGGGCCAGGTCTATCCGCAAAAAGCTCTGGACCACCTGCTGACCGCTGCGCGCAACGGCCAGAACAGTGCCGACTTCGCTATTGCCCAGCTATTTTCCCAGGGCAAGGGCACCAAGCCCGATCCCCTCAACGCCTGGGTCTTCAGCCAATTGGCCAAGGCACAGGACACACCGCAAGCCACTGAACTGGCCGCGCAGCTGGACACGCAACTGCCGCCAGCCCTGCGTGCCGAAGGCCAGCGCCTGCTGCAACAAGAACAGGCCGCCCGCGGCGCCTTGAGTCAAAACACGCTGCAACTGCACGCCCTGCAAGAAGAAGACGGCGAGGAATCCCTATGAAGCTCAATCCATTCGTCAAGGCCGGTATTGGCCTGACCTTCGCACTGCTGTGGTCGTGCCCGACCCTGGCCGCATTGACCGAAGAAAAGAACTTCGGCCTGGAAGTCAAAGTCACTGGCCAGTCCGAAGACGATCGCGACCTGGGCACGCAGAAAGAGGGCGACGTCAACGGCATAGGCCTCGACCTGCGCCCGTGGGTCTACGGTGAAAGCGGCAACTGGAGCGCCTACGCCATGGGTCAGGCGGTAGCGGCCAGCGACATCATCGAGACTGATACCCTGCAACAGTCCGACGCCGACGCCACTGAGCAGTCGAGCAACGACGACCGCAAGACCAAGAAAAACTACCTGGCCCTGCGCGAGTTCTGGATCGGCTATAGCGGCTTTACGCCCTACCCCGGCGAGCAACTGAAACTCGGGCGCCAACGCCTGCGCAACGACGACGGCCAGTGGCGCGACACCAACATCGAAGCGCTGAACTGGACCTTCGACACCACCCTGCTGCGGGCTAATGTCGGCGCTGCCGAACGCTTCAGCGAATACCGCACCGACCTCAAGGAACTGGCGCCCAAGGACAAGGACCGCCAGCACCTCTACGCCGACGCGGCCTATCAATGGACGCCGGGGCAGTGGATCGGCCTGCGCGGCCATCACACCCATGACGACGGCAAGCTCGACTTCCCGGAACCGGGCGTAGCTGCTGACTCCCTGGACAAGCGCGAAAACGGCGACCTGACCTGGCTCGGCATCGAAGCCAACAGCGACGCCTACAACTGGCGCAACACCAACACCGTCAACTACTGGGCCAGCATCACCGGCATGAAGGGCGATCGCGACACCGTCAACGCCTTGAACGCCGACGGCACCCGCCCGGCCACCGCCAAACGCAGCGACGACGTCGACGGCTGGGCAACCGACCTGGGTGTGCGCCTGCGCCTCGACCCGCAGTGGCAAGTCGGTGCGGCCTATGCCCGTGCCAGCGCCAACTACGAACAGAACGGCCTGCAGAGCAACCGCTCCAACTACACCGGCACCCAATCTCGCGTACACCGTTTCGGTGAGGCATTTCGCGGCGAGATGAACAACGTGCAGACCGCCACCCTATTCGGCTCCTGGCAACTGCGCGACGACTACGACGCCAGCCTGGTCTACCACAAGTTCTGGCGCGTGGACGGCAACAAGCCAGTGGGCAGCAACGGCATCGACGCGGTGCAAAACAACACCGACGACGTCACCGGCGCCGTGCTCTCCACCTCGTCCCTACCCTTGGAAGACGGCAAGAAAGACCTCGGCCAAGAGGTGGACCTGGTGGTCACCAAGTACTTCAAGAAAGGCCTGCTGCCGGCCGCGCTCAGCCAGTCGATCGACGAACCGTCGGCCCTGGTGCGCTTTCGTGGTGGTGTGTTCAAACCGGGCGATGCCTACGGCAAACAAGTCGACTCGTACATGCACCGCGCCTTTGTCGACGTGATCTGGCGCTTCTGATGGGAGCCTGCGCAATGAACCCTCAAGCCCTCAAAGGCTCGGTCAGCCTGCTGGTCGCAGCGATGCTGCTGGCCAGCGCTTCGGCCATGGCCAATGCAGAGCCGGCAGTCAAAGCGCCGACCATCGCCAAGGAACTGCAACAGGCCAAGACCTACACCATCACCAGCCCGCCGACTGCGCCGCTGGAGATGCCCAAGCCTGCGCTGCCGGACGTCTCGGGCTACACCGCAGAAGCCGCTGCAAAAAAAATCGTGCGCAGTAAGGTCGGCAAGGTCAGCGTGCGCCGGATGATGCAGGAAGACGCCCTCAAGGACTTTATCGGCGGCGATAACAAGATGGCCGAATGGGTGGTGCGCCAGCACGGCATTCCCCAGGCGATCTTTATCGACGACGGCTACATGAACCTCAAGGACCTGCTCAAGAAAGTGCCCAAGCAGTACCTCAGCGAAACCTCGCCGGGCGTGTTCCTGGCCAGGTTACCGATTGTGGTCGGGAACAAAGGCATCCTCGAAATCGACAAGCAGACTCAAGAGTTGCGCCTGTCCCAGGAAGCCGGCTCGTTCCTGGTCAACGACGGCAAGCTGTTTGTGCGCGACACCAAAATCACCGGTTGGCGCGAGAAAAGCAACGGCCCGGCGACCTTCCAGTCGTCCAAGGAATTTCGCCCGTTCCTGCTGGCCTGGGGCGGCACCGAGACCTACATCGTCAACAGCAAGATGGCCAGCTTCGGCTACGCCAACAGCAAGTCCTACGGGGTGAGTATTTCCCAGTACACGCCGAACATGGCCAAGGTGCTCAAGCGTAAAGAGCCGACCGGCTGGATCATCGGCTCCGAGTTCTCGGACATGTGGTACGGCTTCTACTGCTACGAGACCGAAGGCTTTGTGATCAAGGGTAATACCTACAAGGACAACCTTGTCTACGGCATTGACCCCCACGACCGTTCCCACGGTCTGATCATCACCGACAACACCGTCTACGGCACCAAGAAGAAGCACGGCATCATCATTTCCCGGGAAGTAAATGACAGTTTCATCTTCAACAACCGCAGCTACGACAACAAGCTCTCGGGCCTGGTGATCGACCGTAACAGCGTCAATAACGTGATCGCCGACAACGAGATTTACCAAAACCACACCGACGGCATCACGCTCTATGAGAGCGGCGACAACCTGCTGTGGGGCAACAAGGTGATCAGTAACCGCCGCCACGGCATCCGGATTCGTAACAGCGTGAACATTCGTCTGTACGAAAACATCGCCATGGCCAATGGGTTGACCGGGGTCTACGGGCACATCAAGGACCTCACCAACACCGACCGCGACTTCGATCTCGACCCGTTCGACACCAAGGTCTCGCTGATCGTGGTCGGCGGTGAACTGGCCGCCAACGGCAGCGGGCCGCTGTCCATCGACTCACCGTTGAGCATCGAGCTGTTTCGCGTGTCCATGCTCGCCCCGACCAAATCCAGCGGTATCAGCTTCTCGGGGATTCTCGGCGAGCGCCAGGATGAAATTCTCGACCTGCTGGTACGCCAGCAGAAAGCCGTGCTGATCGACCCTGTCGAACGCCAGACCGAATTGCAGGACTGAGGATGACCCTTATGCACCCACACATGATCAAACTGCTCAGCCTCTCGGGTTTGACCCTCGGCCTGCTGGCTGCCAGCCAAGGCGTGCGCGCCGATGAGGTCAAGGCACCGGCGTTCACCGCCGACCCGTGCTGCAACCTGTGCCCCGAAGCCCACGACGCCAAGAACTACACCACCCGCTATCAGCAGAACTTCACCACGCTGGTGCAAGCCCAGGGCGACTGGCTGTTCCGGACCCAGGAAGATTTGCGCACCGAGTTCAACACTAGCCCCGCCGGCTACAAACGCATGCAACTACTGCACGATGCGTTCAAGAGCAAAGGCGTGGAACTGGTGGTGGTCTACCAGCCAACCCGTGGCCTGGTAAACCGCAACAAGCTCAATGCCGAAGAGAAAGCCAAGTTCGATTTCGACAAGGCCCTGGGCAACTACAAAACCATGCTCGGCCGTTTTGCCAAGATGGGTTATGTGGTGCCGGACCTGTCGTCGCTGACCAATGAAGATTTATCACCAGGGCAGCCCGACGAACTGCCGGCCCACGATTTCTACTTCCGTGGCGACCAGCATTGGACTCCTTACGGCGCCCAGCGCACGGCAAAAATTGTCGGCGAACAAGTCAAGCAAATGGCCGCCTTTGCCGACATTCCCAAGCGTGAATTCCAGACCAAGAAGTCTGGCCGCATGGGCAAGACCGGCACCCTGCACAACATGGCCGGGCAACTGTGCGGTACCAGCTACGCGATCCAGTACATGGACCAGTTCACCACAGAGCCCAAGGGCGAAGCGGGCGACGGCGACCTGTTCGGTGATTCCGGCAACCCGCAGATCACCTTGGTGGGCACCAGCCACAGCGGCAAGAACTACAACTTCGCCGGTTTCCTTGAAGAAGAAATCGGCGCCGACATCCTCAACGTCGCCTTCCCCGGCGGTGGCCTGGAAGGCTCGATGATCCAGTACCTGGGCAGCGAAGAGTTCCAGAAGTCGCCACCGAAGATCCTCATTTGGGAATTCTCGCCGCTGTACCGCCTGGATCAGGAAACCACCTACCGCCAGATGATGTCGCTGCTGGACAACGGCTGTGAAGGCAAGACCGCGCAGATGAGCGCCAGCACCACGCTCAAGCCCGGCAAGAATGAATTGATGGTCAACAGCAAGAACATGGACCTGCGCAACAGCAACCACCAGGTCGACATCCGCTTCGCCGATCCCTCGGTGAAAACCCTGCAAGCCACCCTCTGGTACATGAACGGGCGCCACGAGGACATCAAAATCGACAAACCCGAAACATCCGATACAGACGGGCGTTTCGCCTTTGAACTGCGCACCGATGAAGACTGGGCCACGCAAACCCTGCTGGCCGTGGAAGTACAGGGCCCCGAAGCGGGCGCTGCTGCGCAGAAAGTCGAAGCGAAAATTTGCACACGCAACGTATTCCCTGGCGCCGGGCAAAACACCGCCCAGTTGCCCTTAGAGAAAGTCGTGCAATGAGGTTACTTATGCCAATTCGAAAACTACTGACGCCGACCTTGCTGGGCCTGGCGATCTTCGCCGGCTCCGTCAACGCCGCCGCCCCACTGCGCCCGCCTCAGGGCTACTTCGCGCCGGTGGAAAAATTCAAGACCGGTGACTTCAAGGACGGCTGCGATTCCATGCCGACGCCTTACACCGGCCCGTTGCAATTTCGTAGCAAATACGAAGGCTCCGACAAGGCCCGCTCGACCCTGAACGTGCAATCGGAAAAAGCCTTTCGCGACACCACCGCCGACATCACCACGCTGGAACGTGACACCAGCAAACGGGTGATGCAGTTCATGCGCGACGGCCGTCCGGAACAGCTGGAATGCACGCTCAACTGGCTGACCGGCTGGGCCAAGGCCGATGCGTTGATGTCCAAGGACTTCAACCACACCGGCAAGTCCATGCGCAAATGGGCACTGGGCAGCATGGCTTCGGCCTATATCCGCCTGAAGTTTTCCGACTCACACCCGCTGGCAAACCGTCAGCAGGAGTCGCAGTTGATCGAAGCCTGGTTCAGCAAAATGGCCGATCAGGTGGTCAGCGACTGGGACAACCTGCCGCTTGAGAAAACCAACAACCACTCCTACTGGGCCGCCTGGTCGGTGATGGCAACGTCCATCGCCACCAACCGCCGCGACCTGTTTGATTGGGCGGTGAAGGAATACAAGGTCGGCGCCAATCAAGTGGACGATCAAGGTTTCCTGCCCAACGAATTGAAGCGTCAACAACGAGCGTTGGCGTACCACAACTACGCCCTGCCACCGCTGTCGATGATTGCCAGTTTCGCCCTGGTCAACGGCGTGGATGTGCGGTCGGAAAACAACGGCGCACTCAAACGCCTGGGAGACAAGGTACTGGCCGGGGTCAAGGACCCGCAGATCTTCGAGAAGAAGAACGGCGAGAAACAGGACATGAAAGACCTGAAGCAGGACATGAAATTTGCCTGGCTGGAACCGTTCTGCAGCCTCTACACCTGCCCGCCCGAAGTGCTTGAGCGCAAGCACGGGATGCAGCCGTTCAAGACGTTCCGCCTCGGGGGTGACCTAACCAAGGTCTACGACCCGGCGCATGAAAAAGGCGACAAAGGCAGCTGATACACCGGGCTGATCACGCATAAAACCGTCCGGTTTTTCACGGGGGGTCTGGGGGGGCCGTTGGCCCTTGACTGTTGGTTAAACATGGAGAGATCGGGATGGTTTTCTCGTCCAATGTGTTCCTGTTTTTGTTCTTGCCGATCTTTCTCGGCTTGTACTACTTAAGCGGGCAACGCTATCGCAATCTGCTGCTGCTGATTGCCAGTTATGTGTTCTACGCCTGGTGGCGAGTGGACTTCCTGGCGCTGTTTGCCGCCGTCACGCTGTGGAATTACTGGATCGGCCTCAAGGTCGGTGCGGCAGGCGTGCGCACCAAGCCGGCCCAGCGCTGGCTGTTGCTCGGCGTAGCGGTCGACCTGTGCATCCTCGGCTACTTCAAGTACGCCAACTTCGGGGTCGACAGCATCAACGCGATGATGACCTCAGTCGGTCTTTCTCCCTTTATCCTCACCCATGTACTGTTGCCGATCGGGATCTCGTTCTACATTTTCGAGTCCATCAGCTACATCATCGACGTCTACCGTGGCGACACGCCAGCGACCCACAACCTCATCGACTTTGCGGCGTTCGTGGCGATCTTCCCGCACCTGATCGCCGGCCCGGTGTTGCGCTTTCGAGACCTTGCGGACCAGTTCAACAACCGTACCCACACCCTCGACAAGTTCTCCGAGGGGTGTACGCGGTTCATGCAGGGTTTCATCAAGAAGGTGTTTATCGCCGACACCCTGGCGGTGGTCGCCGACCATTGCTTCGCCCTGCAAAACCCCACCACCGGCGACGCCTGGCTCGGCGCGCTGGCGTACACCGCGCAGCTGTACTTCGACTTCTCCGGCTACAGCGACATGGCCATCGGCCTGGGTCTGATGATGGGTTTCCGCTTTATGGAAAACTTCAAGCAGCCCTACATCAGCCAGTCGATCACCGAGTTCTGGCGGCGCTGGCACATCAGCCTGTCCACCTGGCTGCGTGACTACCTGTACATCACCCTGGGCGGTAACCGCAAAGGCACGTTGACCACTTACCGCAACCTGTTCCTGACCATGTTGCTCGGCGGTCTGTGGCACGGCGCCAACATCACCTACATCGTTTGGGGCGCCTGGCACGGCATGTGGCTGGCGATTGAAAAAGCCATCGGCCTCGACACCTCACCGCGCAGCTTCAACCCGATTCGCTGGGCGCTGACCTTCCTGCTGGTGGTAATGGGCTGGGTGATCTTCCGCTCGGAAAACCTGCACGTCGCCGGTCGCATGTACGGCGCCATGTTCAGCTTCGGCGAATGGTCGCTGTCGGAACTCAACCGCGCCAACCTCACCGGGCTGCAAGTGGCAACCATGGTGGTGGCCTATGCAACGCTGGCGTTCTTTGGCCTGCGGGACTTCTACAGCAACCGTCCGGCACAAAAAACCAAGCCTGCAGATCCAAGCCTGATCAAGGCCGTACCCGGCGAAAACCCCGGCAGCATCCAGGAACCCGGCTACACCGTCGGCAGTAATGCCCAGGTGCAACCGGCCTACTGGGCCGCCGCCTGGCCACGCTACGCCATGCGCGCCCTAGTGCTGTTGTTGTTCGTGGCCTCGATTCTCAAACTTTCGGCGCAGAGTTTCTCGCCGTTCCTTTACTTCCAGTTCTGAGGGAGCCGACCATGACCCGTTCATTACGCGTCCTCTATATCAGCCTGTTCATGGCCGTGCTGCTCGCATTGGGCGCCTGGTCGATGCGCAGTTTTCTGGGCTTCAGCACCAACGCCGATGCCACGGTGCTTAACGGCCGCTGGGCCAAGGCCGTCGAGACCCATTACGACGAAGAGTTCCCGATCAAGCGCCTGGGTACCAACCTGTGGGCGGCGCTGGACTACAAGCTGTTCAACGAAGGTCGTCCCGGCGTGGTGCTGGGTCGCGATCACTGGTTGTACAGCGACGAGGAATTCAACCCCGCCGTCAACGAAGAGCAGAACCTGCAAGGCAACTACGCCCTGGTAGAAGGCGTGCGCCAGACCCTCAAGGCCAAAGGCATTCAACTGGTGATGGCGATTGTGCCGGCCAAGGTGCGCCTGTACCCGGAACACCTGGGTGATGTGCGCCCGGCGAGTATTCATGAAGGTCTCTACAAGGATTTTCATGCTCGCGTCGCTGCCGACAAAATCATCGCTCCCGACCTGCTGGGCCCGCTGCAACAGGCCAAGCACAACGGCCATCAGGTGTTCCTGCGCACCGACACCCACTGGACGCCCGACGGCGCCCAGGTCGCCGCGCAGCAGTTGGCCAAGGCTATCACCGACAAGACCCCCCTCAGCGGCGAGCCCCAGCGCTTTGTCACCGAAGCCGAGAAAACCGAACCGCACAAGGGCGACCTGCGCTTGTTCCTGCCCCTGGACCCACTGTTCGAAAACTTGATGCCGCCCCAGGAGCCTCTGGAGAAACGCGTGACTCACGCCGTGCAAACCAAGGCCGATGGCGACGACGCCCTGTTCGCCGACAGTGAAATGCCGGTGGCCCTGGTGGGCACCAGCTACAGCGCCAACCCCAACTGGAACTTCGTCGGTGCCTTGAAACAAGCCCTGGGCAGCGACGTGGTGAATTACTCCGAAGACGGCCACGGCCCGATCCTGCCGATGCTCAGCTATTTGAAAAGCGACGACTTCAAGAACAGCCCGCCACAAGTGCTGATCTGGGAGTTTCCGGAACGTTATCTGCCTGTGAACAACGAAATCGGCGATGCCGACCCGCAGTGGGTTGCGCAGCTTAAAGAAGCCGGTACACGCCAACAGAACATGGCACTGAACACTCAATTAAACACCCAACTAAACACCCAAAAATCCGAGACGCCCGACCGGGCGCAAAACTGAAAGAGGTAACTCACATGACTTTCACTACTACTCCTCGTCGTCTCGCCAAGTCCTTTGCACTGGTGGCCGGCATGAGCTTCTTGTCGATGACCGCCTTCGCTGGCGACGCCGCGCTCTACGGTCCTGTCGCACCGAAAGGCTCCAGCTTTGTGCGCTTGTTCAACGCCAGCAACCAGGAAGTCAGCGCCACCGTCGGCACCGCCAACCTGAGCGACATCGCCCCGCTGGGCAGCAGCGAATTCAGCTTCATGCCGGGCGGCGACTACAGCGCCAAGGTCGGCAGCGCGACCCTGCCGGTCAAACTGGCCGCTGATCACTACTACACCTTGGTCAACAACGGCAGCGGCCAGCCGCAACTGATCGAAGAGCCGCCGTTCAAGAACAAACAGAAATCCCTGGTGCGCGTGCAGAACCTCAGTGACAAGTCGCTGACCCTGAAAACTGCCGATGGCAAGACCGACGTGGTCAAGGCCGTAGCCGCCAAGAGCCGTGGCGAGCGCGAGATCAACCCGGTGAAGGTCAGCCTGGCGCTGTATGAAGGCGACAAGAAAGTCGGCGACGTCAAACCAGTAGCCCTGGAGCGCGGTGAAGCGGCGGTGCTGTACATCACCGGCAGCGGTTCCAGCCTGTCGCCAGTGTGGGTGAAACGCCCAGTGTCGACTCGCTAATTATATTTCCACATTGACGCTCCCCCTGTAGGAGCCGGGCTTGCCCGCGATGAACTCAAGGGCACCGCGTTTATTTTGGTGCCCCGCGTCATCGTTGACATCCACCGCGAGCAAGCTCGCTCCTACAGAGATAGCGATCAGCCTGGACCGAGACAAAAACAAGAGTGAAACGACAGAACGCAGTAGCTCTAACTCATATCGATTCAAGGAGAAACACCATGATTCCAGTCATCCTGTCCGGTGGTAGCGGCTCACGTCTTTGGCCGCTTTCGCGCAAACAGTTTCCCAAGCAATTCCTGGCCCTGACCGGTGAGCAAACGCTGTTCCAGCAAACGCTGGAACGCCTGGTATTCGACGGCATGGAGCAGCCCATCGTGGTCTGCAACAAGGACCATCGATTTATCGTCAACGAACAGTTGTCCGTCCGCAAGCTGGAAACCCAGCGCATCCTGATGGAGCCTTTCGGCCGCAACACTGCGCCGGCCGTGGCCCTCACCGCGATGATGCTGATCAACGAAGGCCGCGACGAGCTGATGCTGGTGTTGCCCGCCGACCACGTCCTGGACGACCAGAAAGCTCTGCAACGCGCCCTGGCCCTGGCCACCGTGGCGGCCGAGTGTGGCGAGATGGTGTTGTTCGGCGTACCGGCCACCCGTCCCGAAACCGGCTATGGCTACATCAAGTCCACCAACGATTCGCTGCTGCCCGAAGGCGTCAGCCGCGTGCAGCAGTTCGTCGAAAAACCTGATGAAAAACGCGCCACCGAGTTCGTCAAAAGCGGTGGTTACTTCTGGAACAGCGGCATGTTCCTGTTCCGCGCCAGCCGCTTCCTCGAAGAGCTGAAAAAGCACGACCCGGACATCTACGACACCTGCCTGCTGACCCTGGAGCGCAGCAACCAGACAGCCGACACCGTGGACATCGACGATGCCACCTTCGCCTGCTGCCCGGACAACTCCATCGACTACTCCGTCATGGAAAAAACCCAGCGCGCCTGCGTGGTGCCGCTGAGCGCCGGCTGGAGCGATGTGGGTTGCTGGGCGTCGTTGTGGGACGTGAATGAAAAAGACGCCAACGGCAACGTCAGCAAGGGCGATGTGGTTATCCAGGACAGCCACAACTGCATGATCCACGGCAACGGCAAACTGGTGTCGGTGATCGGCCTGGAAAACATCGTGGTGGTGGAAACCAAGGACGCGATGATGATTGCCCACAAGGACAAGGTCCAGGGCGTCAAACAGATGGTCAACACCCTCAACGAACAGGGCCGCAGCGAAACCCAGAACCACTGCGAGGTCTACCGTCCGTGGGGCTCCTACGACTCGGTGGACATGGGCGGGCGTTTCCAGGTCAAGCACATCTCGGTCAAGCCGGGTGCGTGCCTGTCGCTGCAGATGCACCACCACCGCGCCGAACACTGGATCGTGGTCAGCGGAACTGCCGAAGTCACCTGTGACGAGAACGTGTTCCTGCTCTGCGAAAACCAGTCCACCTACATCCCGATTGCCTCGGTACACCGTTTGCGTAATCCGGGCAAAATCCCCTTGGAGATTATCGAGGTGCAGTCGGGTAGTTATTTGGGTGAAGACGATATCGAGCGGTTTGAAGATATATATGGTCGCTCGACGCCGATTGAGCGTGGCGTGTCGGTGAAAACCATCGCGCAGTAAAAAGCAGCACAAGAAGCCCCCGTCCAGCCGACTGCGTCCCCTATCCGCAGCCGGTTGGGTGGGGGCTTTTTCTTGGGATCGGCGGTGCCTTTGAGGCCGTCATCGCAGGCAAGCCAGCGCCCGAAAGAACACCACCCCATCATCAGATAGGCAACCTCACCCAGCCACGGGTAGGATGGTTTATCTGTTTGCGAGGTTGTCATCATGTTCTTTGGTGTTTTGCTGATCATCACCTGGCTGATCCTGCTGCTACGCTATCCGGCCAGGGCGTTGCCGGTGTCTTTGGCAGCAGCGGTCGGCCTGGGGCTGGTGGCGGTGTGGGTGGTGTGGCTGGACAACCGCGAGGCGCAGCAACTGGCGCGGTTGGAATTGCGCATCAGCTATGCGCCGCAAAGCTGCCCGGCAGATCGTCCGTTGCAACTTAAGCTGAACAACGGCAACGACGTGCCTCTCACCGAATTGCGCTGGCGTGTCGCAGCCTATGCACCAGGAGACACAGTGAACCTGGCGGACAACGTCTACGCCGCCCCACGTTATCGCGGCCCCGGCGAATTGCAGGCCGGCGCCACTTGGGACGATTGCCTGCCCGTGCCCCCACTGCGTCCCGGCTACCGCCCACAAACCCTGGAGTTTCGCGCCGAGCATTTGCAAGGCAGCTTCTCCGACTAACAACGACAAAGGACTGATTCATGCCCAACGTGCTCATCACCGGTTGCTCCAGCGGCATCGGCCGCGCCCTGGCTGATGCCTTCAAGATTGCCGGCTATAAAGTATGGGCCAGCGCCCGCCGCCCTGAAGACGTCGCCGTCCTCGCCGCCGCGGGCTTTAACGCAGTGCAACTAGACGTCAACGACAGTGCTGCCCTGCAGCAATTGGCCGGGCAAGTGGGCGAGCTTGATGTGTTGATCAACAACGCTGGCTACGGCGCCATGGGTCCGCTGCTCGACGGCGGCACCCAGGCGATGCAGCAGCAATTTGAGACCAATGTCTTCTCGATCGTCGGCGTAACCCAGGCGCTATTCCCCGTGTTGCGCCGCAGCAAAGGGCTGGTGGTGAATATCGGCAGCGTGTCAGGCGTGTTGGTCACGCCGTTTGCCGGCGCCTACTGCGCCTCCAAAGCCGCCGTCCACGCCTTGAGCGACGCCCTGCGCATGGAGCTGGCACCGTTCGGCGTGCGGGTGATGGAAGTCCAGCCCGGTGCCATCGATACCAGCTTCGCAAAAAATGCCGGTACTCAGGCCGAGTTGTTGATTAACGAGCAGTCGCCCTGGTGGCCGCTGCGCGACAGCATCCGCGCCAGGGCAAAAGCTTCCCAGGACAGGCCGACCCCGGCCCGCGAGTTTGCGGCGCAGGTGCTCAAGGCCGTACAACAAAGTGAACCACCGCGCCTGCTGCGCTCGGGCAATGGCAGCCGGGCATTGCCATTGATGGCGGCGTTACTGCCCAAGGGTTTGCTGGAGAGCGTGTTGAAAAAGCGATTCGGGTTGGGTGGGGTGTTGTAATCACTGCAGCAGAACTATTGCCCCGAATCTCCCAAAAACTGTACCGAGCCCTCAATGATTGATTACAGCGATTTTTTCGAAGAAGTGATCCAGACCCACGTCGAGATCGAACAATGGTTCGCAGGCGTTGCTCCTGAAGGAACACTGGGCAACTTGTTGGCGCGCTTCTCGCCCGACTTCAGCATGATTACGCCCTCCACCGGCAACCGCATGGACGTTACCGCCGTCAGCGAACTGTTCCGCCGCCTTGGCGGCCAGCGCCCTGGGCTGAAAATCACCCTCAGCGAACTGACCGGCATTGACCGCCATGCCCGTGGCGCCATCGTGTCCTATCGGGAACACCAGATTGATGACAGCGCCACCCAGACGGATCGTCGCGCCACCGTTGTGTTTGAAAAGCAGGCAAGCGGCGCGCTGCTTTGGCGCCATCTGCACGAGACGTTTTGCTGACTTGTGGCGAGCCCGCTCACCACAGGGAGTTAGTTCTGTGCCTGGTTGACGATCACCGTACACGTAATCCCCGCCGCCATCAGCACGCCCTCGGGCACCTCATCTATGTGAATCCGCACCGGCACCCGCTGGGCCAGGCGCACCCAGTTGAAGGTGGGGTTCACGTCGGCGATCAGCTCGCGGCTTTGCGGGTTGTCGCGGTCGTAGATACCACGGGAGATGCTCTCCACGTGGCCCTTGAGGGTTTCACCGCTCATTAATTGCATGTCGGCTTTGTCGCCCACTTTCACGTGAGGCAGTTTGGTTTCCTCGAAGTAGCCGTAGACCCAGAACGAGTTCATGTCCACCACTGCCATCTTCGCTTCGCCGATGCGCGCGTAGTCGCCGCGATGAACGTTGAGGTTGGTGACATAACCGTCCACCGCCGCCAGCACCTGAGTGCGCTTGAGGTTCAGTTCGGCCGCTTCGAGTTGCGCCTGGGCGTGTTGATAGTCGGCCAGGGCCGAGTCGGCGATGTTGCTGGCGTCGTCGCGGTTTTCCCTGGAGATCACCAGGGCGTCAAGATCGGCGCGGCGGTGGGCGTTGACCTTACGCATCTCCCAGGTGGCCTTGCGCGAGGCCACCAACGATTGCGCCTGTTTCACGGCGATCCGGTAGTGCTCGGGGTCGATCTGCATCAGCAGGTCGCCCTTTTTCACCAACTGGTTGTCGCGCACCGGGACGTTGACTACTTCGCCGGTGACGTCGGCGGCGACATTGATGATATCGGCGCGCACCCGGCCATCGCGGGTCCAGGGTGTCTCCATGTAGTTCACCCACAGCGTGCGGCCAATCCATATCGCCAGGGCCAGTACCAGCAGGGTCGCGAGCAGGCTGAAAAACTTTTTCATCGGGGCATTCTCAACGGTAGACGGTCAGCGACAGAGCGCCGAAAAGACAAGCAAACAGGCTCAGGCGCAGCAGCGCCGGGTGCCAGAAAAAACGGTACACGTCGAACCCGGCAAGGAAGCGATCCAGCGCCCAGGCAAGTCCCGCAGCGATGAAAAACATCAGGGTCATGGTCGGCATGTAGATGCCGTGGAAGGCGATTTCACGAGGCATTGACGACTCCGGAGGGCTTGAGAGCAGCCAGGGGCGATTGCGGGTCCAGCAGGGAGGTGCGGATAAAGTGCAGGTAGCTTTTCACCCGGCGCAGGGCCGAGGTGTCGAAGTGCGGGGCGAAGGGTTCGTCGGTCGCCTGGACGCGGCTGATGGCGTGGTCCACGGCGATCAAACCACGTTCAAGATTGCTGTGGCTGGGTTGCAGGAACAACCGCATCAGCGAGCGCCCCATCACCCGGATCGCCTGGCGCCACGGCTGGGATTGGGCGTAGGCCGGGTGGATCGGCAAGATCGCCTGTTCCTTGCGCAACTCGATAATGGCGTGGCCAACTTCCAGCACCACGAACATCCAGCGCAGCAGGTCGCGCTGCACCTGAGGTTGGCCGGCGGCCAGGCCATAGGCCTGGTGCAGCAGGTCGCGGGTGCGGCTTTCGAAACTCGACGCCATCCCCTTGAGCTTGCCGCTGATGGCGTACACCACTTGCTCGCGCAGGTTCTGCTCCAGGCGGCGCCACAACCAGCGGCTGTTGGGCGGCAGGATGATCGCCCCGGCGGCGGCACACACCAGCATGCCGATGATCATGGCGATGTAGTCGTTGATGAAGGTGTAGGGGTTATAGATCGTCACGTTGTCCGGCACCGAGCCGGTGCTGAAGAAGATCAACAACCCCAGGCCAACGCCGGCGTATTTCGGCCGCGATGAAAGGAACGCGCCCAGCATGATCACCGGTGCGAGCATCACGCACAGCAACGGGAAGCCGTCGATCCTGGGAAATACGAAAAACATCTCGACGAAGCCCACCAAGGCACCGATCAACGTACCGCAAGCCATTTGAAACGCCATGCGCTTGGGGTTCGGCGTCGCAGCCGAAAGGCCCACGGTGGCCGCCGCGATCAGGGTCATGGTGGCGCCGCTGGGCCAGGCCGTGGCCACCCAGTAGCTGCCCAGCACCACCAGAATAAAGGCGGCGCGAATACCCGATGCAGCGCAGGCCAGCCAGTTGGTTTGCGGGGTGTAGGGTTCGTCCCAGTGTTCACGCGCATGGCTGTGATCGGCCAGGGACGCGTGAGTCTGCGCATAACCGTGCAGGTCATCGACAAAGCGGTACAGCAGTTCATAGGCGGTATGAAAATCCAGCTGCTCGGCGTCGCTCGGCGCGCTTTCCTGGAAGGTCGTACGCAGGCTGCGCACCTTGGCCGGCAGGTCTGACTTGTAGGCGGTCAATTGGCTGACAAGCCGCGCGGCGTCGGGGCTGGTGAGGGCACGGCCGGAGAAACCGTCGAGCAACTCGGCCAAGTCCTGCAAGCCTGGTTTGATCGCAGCAACTACATGATCAGCATCGTGGGCACGCAGGCGTTCCAGCAACTGATGCAGCGCGTTGAAGCGGGTGGTGATGCCCATAAATTCGCTGTTCAAGCGACTGAGCCGACCGTTGCGCCGACGCATGTGCGGGTCTTCAAACACGGTGACGCTGCGCAGCCCTTCCAGGCCCACGGCTTCGGCGATAAAGCGCACGTTGCTGCTTTCAAAACCCTCGCGTTGACTGCGCCCGCGCAAACCGTCAGTGACAAACAGCGCAAACACCCCGAAGCGCTGATACAGCGCGTTGCGCATGGCGGCGCTGGCGGTTTGCGGCAGGATCGCGGCGCTGATCAACGTGGCACAGAGAATCCCCAGGGAGATTTCCAACACTCGCCAGACCGCCGCCATAAAGGCACCGTCCGGATGAGCCAGCGCAGGCAAGCCAACCATTGCCGCCGTGTAGCCGGCGAGCACAAAACCATAGGCGCGAAAGTTGCGATAACGGGCCGCGCCGGCCGAGCAGATGCCGACCCAGATTGCCAGTGAGCCGAGAAACAACTCAGTGTTTTGCGCAAACAAGGCGATCAACAACACCATCACCGCAGAGCCCGCAAGGGTGCCGAGAAAGCGATAGAAACTCTTGGCAAACACCTGGCCGCTTTGCGGCTGCATCACGATAAACACGGTGATCATCGCCGTGCGCGGTTGCGGCAGCTCCAGGCGCATGGCCAGCCACAGGGTCAGGAACGCAGCGATCAACACTTTGAAGATATACACCCAGGTCACGCCATCGCTGCGTGCCCAGTCGAAAAAGCCACGTCGCCATTCCAGGGAATGCAGCCAGCGCAGCGGTGCAGGCAAGGGAGTCATGGGAACCTGATTAGTGATCAAAGACGGCCAGTGCCGCCGGGGTCTTGCTCGGTAAGGTCTTGCTCGGCTCAGGCACGTCGTTGCCTGCGCCCAGGCCACCGCCCAGCGCGGTCACCAGTTCGGCGTGTGCACTCAGGCGCGCGGCCTGGACCTGTTGCTGGATCTGCTGTTGGCGGAACAACAGGCTCTGGGCGTTCAGCACGTTGAGGTAATCGGTGAGGCCGCGCTGGTAGGCGATCATGGCGATGTCGTAGGTTTTCTGCGCCGAAGCCACCGACTCAGCGGCAAAGCCTTGCTGCTTGTCCATGGATTCGCGGCGAATCAACTGGTCGGAGATGCCCTTGAGTGCGTTGACCAGGGTCTGGTTGTAACGCGCCACGGCGATGTCAAAACCGGCGCTGGCCTCTCCCAGTTGCGAGCGCAGGCGGCCGCCGTCGAAAATCGGCAAGGTGATGGCCGGGCCGACGCTGTAGTTGAGTTTCTTGCCGGTCAGGAACGCCAGAGCCCCGCCACCCGTGGCGACGTAACCGAGGCTGCCCACCAGATCGACGTTGGGGTAGAAGCCGGCGTGGGCCACATCGATGCCCCGAGCCTGGGCTGCCACTTGCCAGCGGCTGGCGACCACGTCCGGACGTTGGCCGAGCAATTGGGCGGGCAGGCTCGAAGGCAATTTCAGCGGCGCGCCCAGCGATAAGGTCGGGCGTTGCAACTGCGCGCCTTCACCTGGCCCTTTGCCGGCCAGCGCCGCCAATTGGTTGCGGCTCAAGGCAATTTCCTCATCAAGGGCATCCAGCTGCCGATGGGTTTCCGGCAACGGCGTTTCGGCCTGGCTGACTTCGAAATGGGTGCCGATACCGCCGGCCAGGCGCTTTTGCGCAAGCTCCAGGATCTGCTGTTGCTGGGCCAGGGTTGCGGCGACAATATCGCGCTGGGCGTAGTGCAAGGACAACTGGATATAGGCGCGTACCACGTTGTTCTGCAATTCCAGCTGGGCCTGTCGCGCTTGGGCGGCGCTCATATGGGCCAAGTCAACGGCGCGCTCGCTGGCGTTGCTTTCCCGGCCCCAGAGGTCTAGCGCATAACTGAAGCCCAGGGCGGCGCTGTTGTCCCAGGTGGTGGAATTGTCCAATTTACCGGGGCCGTAGAACTGATCGCTGGGCCAACTGTGGCGCTTGAGGGTTGCGTCGCCATTGATCTGCAACGACTCGGCCGACTCGACAATCCCGGCCATCGCCCGCGCTTCACGAACCCGCGCTGCAGCCATGGCCATGCTCGGGCTGCCTTGCACGGCGAGGTCGATCCAACGATTGAGCTGGGGGTCGCCGTAGGCCTGCCACCATTGGGCGGTGGGCCAGTGGGCATCCTGGGCGGCGCTGCGGATCGCTTCGTCGGTGACCAAGGTGTTGGCGGCGAGGGACTGACCTTGGGGAGCAATGCCCCCGGTTCCGATGCAGCCGCTGATTGCTAACGATAAAACCCAAACACTGAGAGTCTTCAGCTCTCTGTTGATGCGACGCGGCACTGCTGCGAATTCCTGAGAGGGTGTTGCGGGGAAGGTGGTGCAATTCTAGGGGGCCATCTGGATGGCGATAAGGTGGGATTCCTGTGAATCTTTATTACCATTCAGGCGATAATCCGTTAGTAGGGATCACTGGCCCCTGCAACTTCGTGTCACAATTTGCCATCTCCCTTGAGAGCACCCCATGGATACTTTGCAAAATATGCGCGCGTTCAGTAGCGTGGCCGAGGCCGGCAGCTTCACCGCCGCCGCCGTGCAACTGGACACCACCACGGCCAACGTCTCGCGCGCGGTCTCAAACCTTGAGGCCCATCTGCAAACCCGCCTGCTCAACCGTACGACCCGCCGCATCGCCCTGACGGAGGCTGGCAAGCGCTATTTATTGCGCTGCGAACAAATCCTGGCATACGTCGAGGAAGCTGAAGCCGAAGCCAGCGATGCCCACGCGCGGCCCTCCGGACAGTTGAAAGTGCACACCATGACCGGCATCGGCCAGCACTTCGTGATCGATGCCATCGCCCGCTATCGCCGCACTCACCCGGACGTGACCTTCGACCTGACCCTGGCCAACCGCGTGCCGGACCTGCTGGACGAGGGTTATGACGTGTCCATCGTGCTCGCCAGCGAACTGGCGGATTCGGGTTTTGTGTCCCAGCGCTTGGGGATAACTTACAGCATCGCTTGTGCCTCGCCCGCCTACGTCAAAGCCAATGGCTGCGCGCAACGGCCCGGCGACTTGCTTAACCATTCCTGCCTGCGCCTGGTGAGCCCGGTGATCCAACTGGACAAATGGACCTTCAACGGCCCGGACGGCCAGGAGAGCGTCAACATCAACCGGTCACCCTTTCTGGTGAACTCCGCCGACGCGATGAAAACCGCCATCATCAGTGGCATGGGTGTAGGTCTGTTGCCGGTGTATGCGGCCATTGAAGGGCTGCGCAACGGCACATTGGTGCGGGTGATGCCCAACTACCGCTCCCAGGAGCTGAACCTGTACGCCATCTACCCATCGCGCCAGTACCTGGATGCGAAGATCAAGACGTGGGTGGAATACCTGCGCGGCTCGTTGCCGGAGATTCTGGCGGCCCACCAGGCGGAGTTGGCGGCGTATGAGTTGAGTGGGAGTTTGGGTGGGGCGCGTTTGAGTAACTGATCCACAACCCCCTGTAGCAGCTGTCGAGTGAAACGAGGCTGCGTTGGGAGCGGCTCGGTTCTGGGGGCGGTGGTGTGGCCGACGTAGCCTCGCTGGGGCTCGACAACTGCTTGAGTTTTCGTCTTAACACCTATTCCTCGCACCTGCGGTGGTTTTGCAGTGCCCGGATAAATGTTAGCGTGCTTGGCATTCTCAGCCGTATTGATGAGCCCGCCTCCCATGAAAAAGACCGTTCTCGCTTTCAGCCGTGTCACTCCCGAAATGATCGAGCGCCTGCAACAGGACTTCGAGGTTATCGCCCCCAATCCCAAGCTCGGCGATATCAATGCCCAGTTCAATGAAGCCCTACCCCACGCCCACGGGCTGATCGGGGTGGGCCGCAAGCTCGGGCGGGCACAGTTGGAAGGTGCGACAAAGCTGGAAGTGGTCTCCAGCGTCTCGGTGGGCTATGACAACTACGACGTCGCCTACTTCAACGAACGCGGGATCATGCTCACCAACACCCCCGACGTGCTCACCGAAAGCACCGCCGACCTGGCCTTCGCCCTGCTGATGAGCAGCGCCCGCCGAGTGGCCGAGCTGGACGCCTGGACCAAGGCCGGCCAGTGGAAAGCCAGTGTCGGGGCGCCGTTGTTTGGTTGTGATGTGCACGGCAAGACCTTAGGAATAGTCGGCATGGGCAATATCGGCGCGGCCATCGCCCGTCGTGGCCGCCTGGGCTTCAATATGCCGATCCTCTACAGCGGCAACAGCCGCAAGACCGCGCTGGAGCAAGAGCTGGACGCGCAATTTCGCAGCCTCGACCAGTTGCTGGCCGAGGCAGATTTTGTCTGCCTGGTGGTGCCGTTGAGCGAGAAGACCAAACACTTGATCAGCCATCGCGAGCTGGGGCTGATGAAGTCCAGCGCGATCCTGGTAAATATCTCCCGTGGCCCAGTGGTGGACGAACCCGCGCTGATCGAAGCCCTGCAAAACCAGCGAATTCGCGGCGCCGGGCTGGACGTCTACGAGCGGGAGCCGCTGGCCGAGTCGCCGTTGTTCCAACTCAGCAACGCAGTGACTTTGCCGCATATCGGCTCGGCCACCCATGAAACCCGCGAAGCCATGGCCAACCGCGCCCTGGATAACCTGCGCAGCGCGCTGCTGGGCGAGCGCCCGCAAGATCTGGTCAACCCGCAGGTGTGGAAGGGCTAAGCTCCCTCGAAGCGCTGCTACTCTCGTAGCAGCTTGCGTCGGGTGCGATGATTGCGGTGGTGCGTGCGTCGTAGCCTCGCTGGGGCTCGACAACTGCGGGGTTCCAGTAGCTCCCGCTTTTAATGCTAAAGCATGGGCCACTCAAGTCGATAACCCCCTATAGATCGTCATCCCTGATCCACAGAAGGTTTCTATGTCCACCACCAAAGCCCGCGCAGACTCACTCTCACTTCTGCTTTTTACCTTGCGCAGCGGCAAGCTGATGGCCATCAATCTGCTGAAAGTCAGTGAAATCATCCCTTGCCCGCCGCTGACCAAGCTGCCGGAGTCTCACCCTCACGTCAAAGGCATCGCCACCCTGCGCGGCGCGGCGTTGTCGGTGATCGACCTGAGCCGGGCCCTGGGGGAAATGCCCCTGGAAGACCCGGATGGCGGCTGCCTGATCGTCACTGACGTCAGCCGCTCCAAACAAGGCCTGCACGTACAAGCGGTAAGCCGGATCGTCCACTGCCTGACCACCGACGTTCGTCCTCCGCCCTTTGGTTCCGGTGGCAGCCGTTCGTTCATTACCGGCGTGACCCAGGTCGACGGGGCATTGGTGCAGGTGCTGGACATCGAAAAAGTCATCCACGCCATTGCCCCGGTGCAGATTGAAGTAGCGCCCACCGACTTGAGCATGGAAGAGGCCGAAGTGCTGGGCCATGCACGAATCCTAGTAGTTGATGACAGCCAGGTGGCGTTGCAACAATCGGTACATACCCTGCGCAACCTCGGCCTGCATTGCCACACCGCCCGCAGTGCCAAGGAAGCCATTGATCGCCTGCTGGAGCTGCAAGGCACCGCCGAACAGATCAACGTGGTGGTATCGGACATCGAAATGTCCGAGATGGACGGTTATGCCTTCACCCGCACCCTGCGGGAAACCCCGGACTTCCAGGACCTCTATGTGCTGCTGCACACCTCCCTGGACAGCGCCATGAACAGCGAAAAAGCCCGACTGGCCGGGGCCAACGCGGTGTTGACCAAGTTTTCCTCGCCGGAGCTGACCAAATGCCTGGTGGTCGCCGCGCAGACCGTGGCGCAACAGGGCCTCTGACCGATGGGCGAGTATTTCCAGTTGCTGCGCCGAGACTTGCGTGGCGCCCTGCCCGCGCCGCAATGGCCTGCAGATATTCGCCTGGAGCACTACCACGAAGAACTGGCCCCGGCGATCCACGCCGTGCTGCTCCTGGGTTATCAACAGGGCGGTGGTCGGGTTGCCCCCCTTGAGCAGTGGTGCCAACAGTTCGTCACCGACGCCGAGTTCGACCCGACCCTGTGCATCGTCGCCAGTAACGCCAGCGGCATCGTCGGCGTGGCGCAATGCTGGACCAGCGCCTATATCAAGAATCTGGTGATCCATCCCAACGCTCAAGGCCAGGGCCTGGGCCGGGCCTTGTTGCAGCAGGTGTTCCAGGTGTTTCAGCAGCGCCGAGAAGGCTTCGTCGATCTCAAGGTGCTGGAAACCAATGTGCGGGCCCGGCGCCTGTATGAAAGCGCGAGCATGGTGTTCGTGCTGCGAGACCTCCTCCCTGAGGAATAAAGGCCTGGCGCATAACTTGCTTCGGACAAGGCCTGGACGCTGGACAGAGGTGTAAACCCGTCACCGTCCAAGTGAGCCCCTGAACCTGGCCTGGTGACCGAACCCTCATGACCACCCACTTTTCCTGTGTCGGCTGCGGCAAATGCTGCACTGACCATCATGTGCCCCTGACCCTCGACGAAGCCAGGCAGTGGGCGGCGGACGGCGGTAACGTCATCGTTCTGGTGGAGGGTTTCCTCGGCAATGGCCTGGGCCTGCCGGAACAACAACGCGAACATGCCCAACGCCGTTCCTGTGTTGTCCCCAGCGGCAATGCCCAGGCGCATGTGGCGATTACCTTTGCTGCCTATAACGTCGGTCCCTGCCGGAATCTTGACGAAGACAAGCTGTGCCGCATCTATGAGCGCCGGCCACTGGTCTGCCGGATCTACCCCATGGAGATCAACCCGCACATCCCGCTCAACCCCGCCGCCAAGGACTGCCCGCCCGAATCCTGGGAACAGGGCCCGGCGCTGATTGTCGGTGGCGAGTTGGTGGACCAGGGACTGGCCGAGCTGATCCGCCGCTCACGCCAGGCCGACCGCGACGATATCCAGGCCAAGGAAGCGGTGTGCACCTTGCTGGGGATTCACACCACTGCGCTCAAGGGCGATGGTTTTACCGCTTACCTGCCGGACATGGACGCGTTTGCCCAGGCGCTCGAGTTGGCGGCTGAACAGCCGTCCATGGCCAATGAGTGGGTGTTCCATGTGTCCGGGTTGGATATTGCCGAGCAGTTGCTGGATGCCGGGGCTCGGATTGCGACTGAAGTACCAGTCAACTATGCGTTTATTTCGTTGCGGGCAGATTAGGTCTTTCAGCGAGGCTGATGGTTTCATCGCCAATGCCGGTGATACGCCGGTCGGGCAAACGCTAGCGATGCATTTAGTTACCCGGTGCTCCTGCGAAGGCAAAAAAACTTAGCGTTTGCCCATCGAGCGACGGGTGCCGGGCGGAGCTACGCCAGGGCTCTTGGTATGACCGTTCTTGGCGCCGTTCTTGTACCAAGGTTGGCTGGCTTTCTTTGCCTCGGCCAATTCGCCCGGTTTGAACGGGAACTTGAAGGCTGGGATCTCGGCCTTGGCTTCGCCATCAACGCTGTCAGGGTTGGCCTGTTCGTCGATGTCGACGCTTTCAACAGGAGGTTGTGTCGGGGAATTCATGGAAGCTCCGGGGAGTACAAAAGATGACGTGGGCCCGGCTTGCGGACCACACCGCCGGGCAGTATACCTGCGCGCCCGGGATCTTTAACCACTGCCTGTACGAATGGTCGCTCTTTACTGACAGCACCGTCAGTTAGCAGTCACTTTGCTGACCGGGTTAGCGGGCTATAAAGAACCTTTATTCTTCCGATCTTCTGTCCGGGCGCCATCACCCCATGGGAATTCAACGAAAAACCGCCTTGATCGTCGGCGTCCTCGTAGTACTGGCTATCGTCGCCTGGGTGTTGACCCGACCAGCCAAGACCAGGCTGATCGCGCCCACGGCGATTCCGGTTCGAGTGATCAGCGTCGCGCAACAGGACATCCCGCGCTTCGTCAGCGGTATCGGTTCGGTGCTTTCGCTGCATAGCGTGGTCATTCGCCCGCAAATCGACGGCATTCTTACCAAACTCCTGGTCAAGGAAGGCCAACGGGTCAAGGCCGGCGATTTACTGGCGACCATTGATGATCGCTCGATCCGTGCCAGCCTCGACCAGGCCCGTGCGCAGTTGGGTGAAAGCCAGGCGCAGCTGCAAGTAGCCCTGGTCAACCTCAAGCGCTACAAGCTGCTGAGCGTCGACGACGGTGTATCGAAGCAGACTTACGATCAGCAACAGGCTCTGGTCAACCAGTTGAAAGCCACCGCCCAGGGTAATCAGGCGGCAATTGATTCGGCTCAGGTGCAGTTGTCGTACGCGCAGATTCGCTCGCCGGTCAGCGGACGCGTCGGTATTCGTACGGTAGATGAAGGCAATTTCCTGCGCATGAGCGACACCCAAGGCCTGTTCTCGGTCACCCAGATCGACCCGATTGCCGTGGAGTTTTCCCTGCCACAACAGATGCTGCCGACCTTGCAAGGTTTGATCGCCGCGCAGCAGCCAGCCAGTGTCGACGCCTACATGGGCGCCGATACCGACGGCCAGACCGGTGACCTGCTGGGCGAAGGCTACCTGAGCCTGATCGACAACCAAATCAGCGCCACCACCGGCACTATTCGCGCTAAGGCCGAGTTCAACAACGCCACGCAAAAACTCTGGCCAGGGCAACTGGTGACCGTGAAGATCCAGACCGCCCTCGACAAGAACGCTCTGGTGGTGCCGCCAACCGTAGTCCAGCGCGGCCTGGACTCGCACTTCGTGTACCGGATCAACGGTGACAAGGTCGACGTCGTGCCGGTGCAGGTGGTTTATCAGAACAGCGACCTCAACATCCTCAAGGGCGTGCAGGCCGGTGATGTGCTGGTCAGCGATGGTCAGTCGCGGCTCAAGGCCGGGGCTCAGGTTGAAGTTCTCAAGGAACCGCCGCAAGTGATCCAGACAGCCGACGCGCAGGCACAGCCATGAAGGGCCATGGCTCGGTGTCTGCCTGGTGCGTCGACCACCCGGTCGCCACCCTGCTGCTGACCTTCGCCCTGGTGCTGCTGGGGTTGATTGCCTTCCCGCGCCTGCCCATCGCGCCACTGCCGGAAGCGGAATTTCCGACAATCCAGGTCAGCGCCCAACTGCCCGGCGCCAGCCCTGACACCATGGCGTCCTCGGTGGCCACGCCACTGGAAGTGCAGTTCAGCGCCATCCCCGGCATGACCCAAATGACTTCCAGCAGTGCCTTGGGCTCAAGCCTGCTGACCCTGCAATTCACCCTCGACAAGAGCATCGACACGGCTGCGCAAGAAGTGCAGGCGGCGATCAATACCGCGTCCGGCAAGCTGCCCAGCGACATGCCGAACCTGCCGACCTGGAAGAAGGTCAACCCGGCGGACAGCCCGGTGCTGATCCTCAGCGTCAGTTCCAATAACATGCCCGGCACCGAACTGAGCGACTACGTGGAAACCCTGCTGGCGCGGCAGATCAGCCAGATCGATGGCGTCGGCCAGATCAACATTACCGGCCAGCAACGCCCGGCGATTCGCGTGCAGGCATCGCCGGACAAACTGGCGGCCATCGGCCTGACCCTGGCGGACATTCGCCTGGCGATCCAGCAATCAAGCCTGAACCTCGCCAAGGGCGCGTTGTACGGGCAGAACAGCGTGTCCACCCTGTCGACCAACGACCAATTGTTCCACCCCGAGGAATACGGCGAACTGATCGTCTCCTACAAAAACAGTGCACCGGTTCAGTTGCGCGATGTAGCAAAAGTCATCAACGGCTCGGAAAACGCCTACGTGCAGGCCTGGTCCGGCGATACGCCGGGGGTCAACCTGGTGATTTCCCGCCAGCCCGGCGCCAATATCGTCGAAACCGTAGACCGTATCCAATCGGAACTTCCGCGCCTGGAAGCCATGCTGCCGGCGTCGGTGGAGGTCAGTGTGCTGTCGGACCGCACCAAGACCATCCGCGCGTCCTTGCATGAAGTGGAAGTCACCCTGCTGATCGCCGTGTTGCTGGTGGTGGCGGTGATGGCGCTGTTCCTGCGCCAATGGTCGGCGACGATGATTGTTTCCAGTGTGCTCGGGGTGTCGCTGATTGCCAGTTTTGCCTTGATGTATGTGATGGGGTTCAGCCTGAACAACCTGACCCTGGTGGCCATCGTCATCGCCGTGGGGTTTGTGGTGGACGATGCGATTGTGGTGGTGGAAAACATTCACCGTCATCTGGAGGCTGGCCTGGACAAACGCGAGGCGGCCATCAAGGGCGCCAGCGAGATTGGCTTTACGGTGGTGTCCATCAGCTTCTCGCTGGTGGCGGCGTTTATCCCGCTGCTGTTCATGGGCGGCGTGGTCGGGCGATTGTTCAAAGAGTTTGCCCTGACCGCCACCTCGACCATCCTGATTTCGGTGGTGGTGTCCCTGACCCTGGCGCCCACCCTGGCAGCGCTGTTCATGCGCGCCCCAACTCATCACCCCCACGACAAACCCGGCTTCGGCGAACGCCTGCTGGCGGGTTACGCCAAAAACCTGCGCCGTGCCCTGGCCCATCAGCGGCTGATGCTGGGGATCTTCGTCGTGACGCTGGGCCTGGCCGTCGCCGGTTACGTGTTTATCCCCAAGGGCTTCTTTCCGGTGCAAGACACCGGCTTTGTCCTGGGCACCAGCGAAGCAGCGGCGGACGTGTCTTACCCCGACATGATCGCCAAGCACAAGGCCCTGGCCGAGATTGTCGAAGCGGACCCGGCGGTGCAGACTTTCTCCCACTCCGTAGGCGTGACCGGCAGCAACCAGACCATCGCCAACGGCCGCTTCTGGATCGCCCTCAAAGACCGTGGTGACCGCGATGTGACCGCCAGCCAGTTCATCGACCGCATTCGCCCGAAGCTGGCGAAGATCCCGGGCATCGTCCTCTACCTGCGGGCCGGCCAGGACATCAACCTCAGCTCCGGCCCCAGCCGCAGCCAGTACCAATATGTGCTCAAGAGCAATGACGGCCCGACACTCAATACCTGGACCCAGCGCCTGACCGAAAAACTGCGGGCCAACCCGGCGTTCCGCGACCTATCCAACGATCTGCAACTGGGCGGCAGCATCACCCACATCAGTATCGACCGCCAGGCCGCCGCACGCTTCGGCCTGACCGCCACCGATGTCGACCAGGCGCTGTATGACGCCTTCGGACAACGCCAGGTCAATGAGTTCCAGACCGAGATCAACCAATATCAGGTGGTACTGGAACTGGACACCCAGCAACGAGGCAAGGCCGAAAGCCTCAATTACTTCTACCTGCGCTCACCGCTCAGCGGCGAGATGGTGCCGCTGTCGGCGGTAGCCAAGGTCGATCCGCCGACTGTCGGGCCGTTGTCCATCAGCCATGACGGCATGTTCCCGGCCGCCAACCTGTCGTTCAACCTGGCGCCCGGCGTGGCCTTGGGCGATGCGGTGATTATGCTTAACCAGGCGAAGAACGAGATCGGCATGCCAGCCAGCATCATCGGTAACTTCCAGGGCGCGGCCCAGGCGTTCCAAAGCTCGCTGGCCAGCCAGCCGTGGCTGATCCTGGCGGCGCTGGTGGCGGTCTACATCATCCTGGGTGTGTTGTACGAAAGCTTCGTGCACCCGCTGACCATCATCTCCACCCTGCCCTCCGCCGGTTTGGGCGCGCTGATCATGCTCTGGCTGTTCGGCCAGGACTTTTCGATCATGGCGCTGATTGGCCTGGTGTTGCTGATCGGCATCGTCAAGAAGAACGGCATCCTGATGATCGACTTTGCCCTGGAAGCCCAGCGCGTGCGCGGGTTGCCGGCCGATGAAGCGATTTATGAAGCCTGTGTCACGCGGTTCCGGCCGATTATCATGACTACCCTCGCCGCGCTGTTGGGCGCCGTGCCGCTGATGCTGGGTTCCGGTCCCGGCGCCGAGTTGCGCCAGCCACTGGGGATCGCGGTAGTCGGCGGGCTGCTGGTGAGCCAGGCGCTGACGCTGTTCACCACGCCGGTCATATACTTGTACCTTGAGAAATTCTTTCATAGACCCAAACCGGCTCTCGGGCTGGCGACCACACACTGAGGCGGGGTCATGCGCGTCCTGATTATTGAAGACGAAGAAAAAACCGCCGATTACCTGCATCGCGGCCTGACCGAGCAAGGCTATACGGTCGATGTTGCCCGGGAGGGTGTCGAGGGTTTGCACATGGCCCTGGAAAGTGACTACGCAGTAATCGTGCTCGACGTGATGCTTCCGGGCCTGGACGGCTTCGGCGTATTGCGCGCGCTACGAGCCCGCAAGCAGACCCCGGTGATCATGCTCACCGCGCGCGAGCGGGTGGAAGACCGCATTCGCGGGTTGCGTGAAGGCGCTGATGATTACCTGGGCAAACCCTTCTCCTTCCTGGAACTGGTGGCACGCCTGCAAGCCCTGACCCGACGCAGTGGCGGCCATGAGCCGGTGCAAGTCACCATCGCCGACCTGTGGATCGACCTGATCAGCCGCAAGGCCAGCCGCGCAGGCATTCGCCTGGACCTGACCGCCAAGGAGTTCTCGTTGCTCAGCGTGCTGGCGCGGCGCCAGGGCGAGATTCTGTCCAAGACCTCGATTGCGGAAATGGTCTGGGACATCAATTTCGACAGCGACGCCAACGTCGTCGAAGTAGCGATCAAGCGGCTGCGGGCCAAGCTCGACGGGCCGTTCGAACAGAAACTGCTGCACACCATTCGCGGCATGGGCTACGTGCTGGAGAACCGCGGTGTCGACTAACTCGATCGCCCTGCGCCTGAGCGGCATGTTCACCCTCGTGGCGCTGCTGATCTTCCTGTTGATCGGCGGTGCGCTGTATCAGCAGGTGGACAAGGGCCTGGACCTGTTGCCGGGCGCCGAGTTGGATGCGCGCTACAGCGTGCTGGAATCGTCCCTGGGGCGCTACGGTACGCCGGACCACTGGGTGAAGATCAACAGCAAGCTCAAGCTGTTGGGGGAGGAAGACAAGCGCATCCGTTTCTGGGTGGTGAGCAGTGATCCGGCCTACGAATATGGCAACGCTGATGCGCAGATTCGCACCTTCGCCGAGGGCCCGACCGGCAAACGCGACTTGTACCTGCCGGGCCATGATTACCCGTTCAAGGTGCTGGTCAGCCAGTTTCCCGCCAAGGACCAGCGCCCGCCGCTGCGCTTCATGATCGCCATCGACACCGAGAACTTCCGTGCCACCCAGCATCACTTGCTGACGGCCTTGGTCAGCCTGGCGTTTGTCGGGGTGCTGCTGGCGTCAGTATTCGGCTTCTGGGTGGCGCGCATCGGCCTCAAGCCGCTGATCAAACTCTCGGATGAAGCGCAAAAACTGGCGCCGCCGAAACTCTCCGGGCGCCTGCAACTGTCGCCGCTGCCGCCGGAGCTCAAGCAGTTCGTCAACTCGTTCAACTCCACCCTGGAGCGGGTGGAACAGGCCTACTCACGCCTGGAATCCTTCAACGCCGACGTCGCCCATGAGCTGCGCTCGCCGCTGACCAACCTGATTGGCCAGACCCAGGTCGCCCTGACCCGCGGGCGCTCGGCGGAGCATTACTTCGAGGTGCTGCAATCGAACCTGGAAGAGCTGGAACGCCTGCGTTCGATCATCAACGACATGCTGTTTTTGGCCAGCGCCGACCAGGGTAGCAAAGCCACCAAGCTGATCAGCAGCTCGTTGGCCGATGAAGTCGCCACCACTCTGGATTACCTGGACTTCATCCTTGAAGACGCCCAGGTGCAGGTGCAGGTGACCGGCGACGCCCAAGTGCATATCGAAAAGGCCCACTTGCGCCGGGCGCTGATTAACTTGCTGAGCAATGCTGTGCAGCACACGGCGCCGGGGCAGATGATCGAAGTGAAGATCGAGGTGCTGGAGCATCAGGTGGCGATTGGCGTGACCAACCCTGGCGAGGTGATTGCCAACGAACATTTGCCTCGTTTGTTTGAGCGCTTTTATCGGGTGGATGCTTCGCGCAGCAACAGCGGCGCCAATCATGGGCTGGGGTTGGCCATCGTCAAGGCGATTGCGTTGATGCATGGCGGGGATGTGTTTGTGCGCAGTGACAGCAGCGGCAATACCTTCGGAATAACCTTGCCGGTCTAACAGTGGAGAGGAAGCTTGCCTGCTCGCTACAAAAGCTCTGCCCTCGTTCAACTGTTGCGATTTTGGCAATGGTAATTATCTTGTTACACTCTGTATACCGCCACTCACCTGCGCTAATTTATCGCATCGACGAGCGCGACGGCAAAGACAGCTGACCCGCCCTCCCCAGATTTCCCTCGACTTATTTCCAGGGCTCTACACTGGGAATCTGTCCTAAAGCCGCTGACTTCAGCGGCTTTTTTTTGACCGTAAAAAAGGCCAGGCAAACCCAACAACATTAGCCGGTTTCGATTGACCCAAAGGAGCTCCAACCAGGTGAAAACCTCGCTGACGTTAACCCCATTATTCCTCGCAATTGCTGCCACTATCGTCCCTTTCGCCCACGCGGCAGACACCACGCCCACCGACGGTTTCGTCGAAGGCTCAAGCTTCAAAATCAACACTCGCAACTACTACATGAACCGCGACCGTCGCGACACTCACACCGATGACAGCAAGGAGTGGGGCCAGGGGTTTCTCGGCATCTTCGAATCCGGCTACACCCAAGGCACCGTCGGTTTCGGCCTTGATGCCCACGCTATGCTCGGCCTCAAGCTCGACGGCGGTGGCGGCACCGACGGCTCCAGCATCCTCCCTTACGGCAGCGGCAACGGCAAGGCACCCGGCTCGTTTTCCACCGCGGGCGGCACCCTGAAAATGCGCGCCTTCGACACCGAGTTGAAAGCCGGCGACCTGTTCCTCAACAACCCGGTGATCGCCGGCGGCATGACACGCATGCTGCCCCAGACCTTTCGTGGCCTGAGCCTGACCAACCACAGCTTCGACGGGCTGATGATCGAAGGCGGCCAGGCCAGCTTTACCAAGCTCTACAACCAGAGCGGCCACCAGCGCATCGGCACCAGCTATGGCGCATTGCAGGGCGGCGACGACAGCCAGCATCTGAACTGGGCCGGCGTGGCCTGGAGCGGCGTTCCTGGGTTGACCAGCAGCCTCTACGCCTCCGAACTCAAGGACGTATGGAACCAGTACTACTACGACCTGGACTACACCTACGCGGTCAACGACCTGGTAAGCCTTAACCCCGGCTTGCACTACTACCATACGCAAGACACCGGCAACGCCCTGCTGGGCAATATCGACAACAACACCTACAGCCTGCATTTCACTGTCGGCGTCGGCAATCACAGCGTCACCGCTGCCTACCAGCGGGTCAACGGCAATACGCCGTTCGACTACATCACCCAGGGCGACAGCGTATACCTGGACAACTCCCAGCAATACTCGGACTTCAACGGCCCTAACGAGCGCTCGTGGAAGCTCAAGTACGCCTACGATTTTGTCGGCCTTGGCCTGCCGGGCCTGACTTCGGCCGTGTCCTACTCCAGCGGCAAGACCGACCTGACCAAGGTTGATCCCGACAGCCGTGGCTATGCCTCCTGGTACAGCGCCGATGGCAAGAACGCCAAGCATTGGGAGCGGGACATCGATTTGAAGTACGTGGTGCAAGGCGGTAAAGCCAAGGATCTGGCCGTGCGCCTGCAGTGGGCGACCAACCGTGGCAGCAACGGCTACTCGGCCGTGGACCGGGACGTGGATGAATACCGGGTGATTGTGGATTACCCGATTGATGTGTTTTGAAACCACCGAAAGCGCCACCACGCTAATCTTTCTTTCACCGGTAATGACTTAATTCACACGGCTTCGAATTAGACTGCCAGCATCGTCGTCGCCGAAGTCAGTCCGATGAATCAACGCCCTACCTATAGTCGTCCTGCACGCCCGGAGCTTTTTCTGATTCTGGGCAGTGGCCTCACCGTCACGCTGATCATCGTCATCATCGCTGTGTTGTTGATTCGCGAGCATGCCAGCGCCCTGCAGGCGGCCAAGCGCTCAGCCAGTAACATCACCCAACTGATCAACGCCGATGTGCTGCGTAACGTCGAACTCTATGACTTGGCCCTGCAAGGCCTGATCGCGGCTACGTCGCGCAAAGATTTAGCGCAGGTGTCGGCGGACATCCGTCACTTGGTACTGTTCGACCAATCAACGGCAGCCCCCTTCAAGGGCGAAATCCTCCTGTTGGACAAGAGCGGAGCAGTAACCGCCGACTCATCGATGCTCACCCCCACACCCCGTAACTTCGCCAACCACGATTATTTCCAGATCCATCAACAGAGCACCGATGCGGGGCTGTTTATCAGCCGCCCGTTCAAGGTCCCCTGCGACTGCGAGCAGGTATGGCGCATCGCGTTCAGCCGCAGGGTGCAAGGGGTCAATGGCGAGTTTTCAGGGGTAGCGGTGGCCACCATGCGCCTGGCGTATTTTGATCAGTTGTTCAGCAGCCTCACGATCGGCAGTGGCAGCACCATCAACCTGCTAAACAGCAACGGCATTCTTCTCGCCCAGCAACCCTTGATGGAACGCGACATGATCGACAAAGACCTCAGCTCACGGTCAAACTTTAAAAGAATGCTGCGCGAAGGCAGCGGCAGTTTCAGTGGGGTCTCCAGCCTCGACGGCACACCTCGCCTGTACACCTTCACCAACGTCGGCCGGCTGCCGCTGATCGTCGTCGTGGCGTTGTCCAGCGAGGACGTGTTTGCCGCCTGGAAACGCGCGGCGCTGCTGGTCAGTGGCGCCACCGGAGTGTTGTGCGTAGGCCTCCTGTGGCTGACGTGGATGTTGCGCCTGGAGTTGCGCCGCCGTTACCGCGCCGAAAAAGTGCTGTCGGAACTGGCCGCCACCGATGCCCTGACGAGCCTGGCCAACCGCCGCACCCTGGACCAGCGCCTGCGTATGGAGTGGGATCGCACGCAACGTTCGGGGGAGCCGCTGGCGCTGTTGATGATCGATATCGATCATTTCAAATCCTTCAACGACCGCCATGGCCATCAGGGCGGCGATGAAGCGTTACGCAACGTGGCCCAGGCCATTGCCAGCAGTGTGCGGCGCCCCGCTGACCTGGCTACCCGTTATGGCGGCGAAGAATTTGCAGTGATCCTGCCTCATACCGACAGCAACGGCGCCGGAGTCATTGCTGAATATATACGCAGCGCCGTCGAACACCTGCCTCGGGTGGCTGGGGATACCCTGCCGATCACGGTGAGCATCGGCATCAGCGTCGCGGACAAAAACAGCCATGGCTCTCTGGAAGAACTGCTGCTCTGTGCCGACCGGGCGCTGTATGAGGCCAAGCACACAGGGCGAAATCGCATCGTCGACGCCCAGGGTCTGTGATGATCGTTGCCATGCAACAGGAACGTTCACACATGGGCATGTATCAGGAACTACGCTAAAGGCATCCTCGAAGCAGAAGTACGCCTGATGAGCCCAAGCATTGCCCGTCTACCACGTCCTAGCCGCCGCCCGGAGTTCCTGTTGATCCTGGGCAGCGGCCTCACGGTCCTGCTGATTGTGGCCATCGTCACCATCCTGCTGATTCGCGAACACGCCAACGCCCTGCAGGCGGCCAAGCGCACAGCGAGTAACATTACCCAACTGATCGACGCCGACGTGCTGCGTAACGTCGAGCTCTACGACATGTCCCTCAAAGGCCTGATTGCCGCCACCGAACGCAGCGACTTGCAGGATGTGTCGGCGAACATCCGCCATTTGGTACTGTTCGACCGGTCAGCGGCAGCGCCGTACAAGGGCGACATCCTGTTGCTGGACAAGGCTGGCGAGGTGATCGCCGACTCTTCGTTGCTGGCACCCATGCCCGGCAACTTCGCCGACCGCGACTATTTCCAGACCCACCAGCAGAATCCCGACAGCGGGCTGTTTATCAGTCGCCCCTTTATGGCCTGCAGTGTGTGCGAGGACAAATGGCGCATCGCCTTCAGTCGCCGGGTGTCCGCCTCGGACGGGCGATTCCTCGGGGTGGCGGTAGCCTCCATGCGCCTGTCGTACTTCGCCCAGTTGTTCAACAGCCTCAATATTGGCAGCAACAGCACCATCAACCTGATCAATCACCAGGGCATTCTGTTGGCCCAACAGCCGTTGCTGGAACAGGACATGATCGACAAGGACCTCAGCGCGCGACCAAACGTTGCGCGCATATTGCGCGAACGTAACGGCAGCTTCACCGGCATCTCTAGCGTCGACCGCCACCCGCGCCTCTATACCTTCTCCAATGTCGGCACCTTGCCGCTGATCGTCGCCGTCGCGTTGTCGTCCGATGAAATCTTCGCCCCCTGGAAACGTGCCGCGCTGTTGATCAGCAGCGCAACTGGCGTGCTATGTCTCGGCTTGCTCTGGCTGACCTGGATGCTGTGCATGGAACTGCGTCGGCGATACCGCGCCGAAGGCGTGCTGTCAGAACTGGCAGCCACCGATGCCCTCACCGGCCTGGCCAACCGCCGCACGCTTGACCAGCGCCTGCGCCTGGAATGGGAGCGCGCGCAACGCTCCAACGAACCCCTGGCGTTGCTGATGATCGACGTCGACCACTTCAAGGCGTTCAACGACCGTCATGGCCATCAAGGTGGCGACGAAGCCTTGCGCGCCGTGGCACAGGTGATCGACAGCAACATCCGGCGCCCGGCCGATTTGGCCGCCCGCTATGGTGGTGAGGAATTTGCTGTGATTCTGCCCCACACCGACAGCAGTGGTGCAGGGGTGATCGCTGAGCATATCCGCAGCAGCATCGAGTATTTGCCACGGTTGGCCGCAGATACCCAGCCGATAACCGTGAGCATCGGCCTCAGCACTTGGAACAAAAGGAGCGCAGCATCGCTGGAAGAACTGCTGCTCAGTGCCGACCGCGCCCTCTATGAGGCCAAGCACGGCGGTCGCAACCGTATCGTCGAGGCCGATTCGCAGGCGTAAAAAAAGGCCACCCGCAGGCAGCCTTTAAAAACAAAAGGAAAGAGAGTTGTTACTTACACCGCCGCAACGGGACGCATGTAAGAGATCGGTGCGGTGCTGGCATCTTCGAAGGTCACGACTTCCCAAGCGTCTTTCTGCTCAATCAACTTGCGCAGGAGCTGGTTGTTCAGTGCATGGCCCGACTTGAAGCCTTTGAACTCGCCTATCAGGCTATTGCCCAGCAGGTAGAGGTCACCGATTGCATCGAGGATCTTGTGCTTCACGAATTCGTCTTCATAACGAAGACCGTCTTCGTTCAGTACACCATCCGCGTCGACCACAATGGCGTTTTCAACGCTACCGCCGAGTGCGAGGTTGTGCTTGCGCAGGTACTCGATGTCACTCATGAAACCAAAGGTACGGGCGCGGCTGACTTCTTTTACAAACGAAGTGCTGGAAAAATCCACGCTTGCACTTTGGGTGCGGTCACGGAATACCGGGTGATCGAAATCGATCTCAAAGCTCACTTTAAAGCCTTCGAACGGGACGAAGGTGGCGCGCTTGTCGCCGTCTTCTACTGTCACTTCCCGCAGAATGCGAATGAACTTCTTGGCTGCGTCCTGTTCTTCCAGGCCGGCAGATTGAATCAAGAATACGAAGGGTCCAGCGCTGCCATCCATGATTGGGACTTCGGACGCGGAGAGCTCGACGTAGGCGTTATCGATGCCCAGGCCAGCCATGGCCGAGAGCAAATGCTCCACCGTGTCTACTTTGACGTCACCGTTGACCAATGTGGTCGACATAGTGGTTTCGCCAACGTTTTCCGCGCGAGCAGGAATCTGCACGACAGGGTCCAGGTCGGCACGAACAAACACGATGCCGGTGTCGACAGGCGCAGGCTTGAGGGTCAGGTATACCTTCTCCCCGGAGTGCAGACCTACACCTGTGGCACGGATAATATTTTTCAGGGTGCGTTGTTTAATCATGGCTTGGACCGCTTCAGCGCAAATTGCGAACTGGTATCAACAAAGGCTGGCGATAATAGCAGACCAGACCTTTGCTGAACACCAATCACCTTCATAGCCCTGATACATTCCATTAATCGGCCTGACGACGCAGGAAAGCCGGGATGTCCAGGTAGTCCAGGTCATCTTGCGGATTCAAGCGAGTCGACGCCGCAGCCCCGGCCTGAGCCTGGTTGCGCATCACGGTCGGACGATCCAGGTCACGGTAGTTCACCGACGGCAGTTCCTGGCGCGAAGGCGCAGAAGCGGCAGCCGACTGGCTGTTGTGGCCGGTATGAACGGTATTGTCGATAACCTTCACAGGCTTCTCGATTTTTGCACCCAGGCCGGTAGCAACTACGGTCACGTGCAGTTCATCGCGCATGTCTGGATCGATAACGGTACCGACCTTGACCATGGCGTGCTCGGAAGCGAAGGCTTCGATGATGCTACCCACGTCGGAGTACTCACCCAGGGACAGGTCAGGACCGGCGGTGATGTTCACCAGGATGCCGCGTGCGCCTTGCAGGTTCACGTCTTCCAGCAATGGGTTGCGGATGGCCGCTTCAGTAGCTTCACGTGCACGGTTGGGACCGCTGGCGCAGCCAGTGCCCATCATCGCCATGCCCATTTCGCTCATCACGGTACGTACGTCGGCAAAGTCGACGTTGATCATGCCCGGACGCTTGATGATGTCGGAGATACCGCGAACGGCACCAGCCAGTACGTCATCGGCCTTGGCGAAAGCCGACAGCAAGCTGGCGTCCTTACCGAGGATGGTCAGCAGCTTCTCGTTGGGAATAGTGATCAACGAGTCGACGCTTTCGGACAGCAGACGAATGCCTTCATCGGCGATCTGCATGCGTTTGCGACCTTCGAACGGGAACGGACGTGTCACAACCGCGACAGTCAGAATGCCCATTTCCTTGGCCACTTCGGCAATGATCGGTGCAGCACCGGTACCGGTACCGCCGCCCATGCCAGTGGTGATGAACACCATGTTGGTGCCCTGCAGCACTTCGGCAATACGCTCACGGTCTTCCAGGGCGGCTTGACGGCCGACTTCCGGATTAGCGCCAGCGCCCAGGCCCTTGGTCACGCCTGTGCCCAATTGCAGGATGGTGCGTGCGCCGATGCTTTTCAGCGCCTGGGCATCAGTGTTGGCGCAGATGAACTCGACGCCTTCAATGTTGCTCTTGACCATATGGTTGACTGCGTTGCCGCCGCCACCGCCAACACCGATCACTTTGATGACCGGGCTTTGCGGGATGTTGTCTACGAGTTCGAACATGTTCCCTCTCCTTTCATTTCTCTAGTTTTTTCGCCTACTACTTGCATCGATGCATCTACAACAGTGAAACGGTGTCACGGTAAATCTAGAAGTTACCTTTCACCCAGGCTTGCAGGCGCTCGAACAACGGCGTTTTCGGCTCGTCGTTGCTGTAGCTTTCGCGGCTGCCAATGCCCGACAGGGAAATGCCGTCGGTCTGCTTTTGCAGGCCGTACAACAGCAAGCCCACGCCGGTGGAATAAATAGGGTTGCGCACCACGTCGCCCAGGCCCTTGACGCCATGGGGAACGCCCAGGCGCACTGGCATATGGAAGATTTCTTCGGCAAGTTCCACCGCGCCTTCCATCTTCGAGGTGCCACCGGTCAGCACGATGCCGGCCGGGATCAAATCTTCGTAGCCGCTGCGGCGCAGCTCAGCCTGGATCAAGGTGAACAGTTCGTCGTAGCGCGGCTCGACCACTTCAGCCAACGCCTGGCGCGACAGTTCGCGCGGCGGACGGTCGCCAACACTCGGCACCTTGATGGTTTCACCAGCGCCGGCCAGCTTGGCCAGGGCGCAGGCGTAACGGATCTTGATTTCTTCGGCGTACTGGGTCGGTGTGCGCAACGCCATGGCGATATCGTTGGTCACCTGGTCACCGGCAATCGGGATCACTGCGGTGTGACGGATCGCACCCTCGGTAAAGATCGCAATGTCGGTGGTGCCGCCGCCGATGTCCACCAGGCATACGCCCAGTTCTTTTTCGTCGTCGGTCAGGACCGAATACGCGGAGGCCAGTTGCTCGAGAATGATGTCGTCGATTTCCAGGCCGCAGCGGCGCACGCATTTTTCAATGTTCTGTGCAGCGTTTACGGCGCAGGTGACTACATGGACCTTGGCTTCCAGACGTACGCCCGACATGCCCAGGGGCTCGCGAACACCTTCCTGATTGTCGATCACATAGTCTTGCGGCAGGGTGTGCAGCACCCGCTGGTCGGCCGGGATCGCCACGGCCTGGGCCGCGTCAAGTACCCGTTCCAGGTCAGCAGCGCTGACCTCACGGTCGCGAATCGCCACGATGCCGTGGGAATTCAGGCTGCGGATGTGGTTGCCGGCAACACCGACGAACGCCGAGTGAATTCGGCAGCCGGCCATCAACTGCGCTTCTTCGATGGCGCGCTGGATCGATTGCACAGTGGACTCGATGTTGACCACCACGCCCTTCTTCAGGCCACGGGACGGATGCGTGCCGATTCCGACGATTTCCAGCGTGCCGTCGTCCGCAACCTCGCCTACCAGCGCCACCACCTTGGAGGTGCCGATATCGAGACCGACGATCATTTTGCCGCTTTGCACGTTTGCCATGGGTCCTGCCTCTTCTTAATTCTTCGCGACAGCGGGCTGCGCTGCCGTGGGCGCAGCCGGTTCACGCCAGCCAACGGCAAGGCCGTTGGCGTAACGCAGGTCGATGCTCGCAATGTTCGTAATCTGTTCTTTCAGTGTCTTGTCATAGATGGCGATAAAACGGCGCATCTTCTCCACCAAGTGGTCACGTCCCAGTAACAACTCGATGCCCGGGCCGGAACTGCCTGCCCCGGTGGTCAAAAACCAGCTGCCCCGCTCGCGCAATTCCAGTCGCGCAATGGAGAAACCCAGTGGCCGCAGCATCTGGCTCAAGGCCTGGTACTGCTGCATCACTTGTTGTTGCGCCCGTTGTGGCCCGAGCAGCTTCGGCAGGTGCTCGTAATTGGCCAGTTCGCGCGGATTAAAAGCCTGGCCCTGGTTATTCAACAGCGCTTCTTCGCCCCAACGGGCCACCGGCAGTTGCTCTTCCAGGCGAATCGTCACTTGGTCCGGCCACACTCGACGCACTTCGGCGTGGGCAATCCAGGGCATTTGCTCTAGCTCCGCACGCATGCCAGCCAGGTCGATCGTGAAGAAGCTCGCGCTCACATAGGGCGCAATCCGCTGCTGTACCGCCTGAGGGCTGATGTAGCTCAAGTCGCCCTGCACGCTGATCTTGGTGATCGGCCGGTCGGCGTAAGGCAGCAGACGCTGGGCACCTTCATAAGTACCGAAACCCAACGCCACCAACAGCACCGGCCAGAACAGGGCCTTGAGAAAACCAAAGTTGGCTTTCGGCAGGCGCGCCGACATCGGCTCTTTAGCCACCATTCGGCTGGCACCACGCGGCACCGGCTTGCGGCCGGGAGCGGGTTGCTGATGTCGAAGCGATGCGCCTTGCATGGTCTTAATCTCTCGGCTCTTCGTTACTGGCGACACTGGCGGCCAGAATGGCCAGCACCAACTGCTGGAAATCCAATCCGGCCGCACGAGCTGCCATGGGTACCAGGCTGTGATCGGTCATCCCTGGTGCGGTATTGACTTCGAGGAACCAGAAGTTCCCTTGGTCATCTTGCATCACGTCTGCCCGCGCCCAACCGGCGATACCCAGCGCCTCACAGGCTTTCGCCGTGAGGTCCATCAATTGCTGTTCCTTGGTTGCATCGAGGCCACACGGAATCCGGTACTGGGTATCGGAAGCCAGGTACTTGGCGTCGTAGTCGTAAAAGGTGTGGGGCGTGCCCAATGCGATAGGCGGCAATACCTGGTCACGAAGAGTCGCGATGGTGAATTCGGGACCGCAGATCCACTGTTCCACCAACACTTGCGAGTCGTAGGTACTGGCCGCTTTCCATGCGTCAATCAATTCGGCGGCTGAGTTCACTTTAGCCATGCCGATACTGGAACCTTCATGGGCTGGTTTGACGATCAAAGGCAGGCCCAGTTCCTTGGCTGCACAAATACAATCTTCTTCGCTACGCAGAACACTGTGACGCGGCGTCGGAATGCCCAGGCTGTGCCACACTTGCTTGGTGCGCAGCTTGTCCATGGCCAGCGCCGAAGCAAGAATGCCGCTGCCGGTGTAAGGAATACCCAGGCACTCCAGCAGGCCCTGCATGCTGCCGTCTTCACCGCCACGGCCGTGAAGAATGATGAAGGCGCGATCAACCTTTTCGGCCTGCAGGCGCGACATGAAGTCGTCGCCCACGTCGATACCGAACGCGTTCACGCCAGCACTGAGCAGCGCCTCCAGCACGGCATTGCCGGACTTGAGGGACACTTCACGCTCAGCGCTCTTGCCGCCGAACAGCACAGCCACACGACCAAAGTCCGCTGGCTTGATGGTGGAGAACAGGGAGCCGTAGTCAGTAGTCATTTCGACTTCCCCTGTGGTGCGGCCACGGCGCCGGCAAACAGCGGGCTGGCGAGCAATTTAGGGGCAAGGCCGCCGATATCACCGGCGCCCTGGCACAGCAGGATGTCACCAGCACGCAGCAGCGGCTTGACGATAGGCGCCAGGTCGACACCGCGCTCGATGTAGATCGGGTCCAGTTGCCCGCGCTGACGAATGCTGTTGCACAGCTTGCGGCTGTCGGCACCAGGGATCGGTTCTTCACCGGCCGGATAGACTTCCATCAGCAGCAGTACGTTGGCATCGGCCAATACATTGACGAAGTCGTCGTACAGGTCGCGGGTACGGCTGTAACGGTGCGGCTGGTAGACCATCACCAGGCGGCGTTCCGGCCAGCCACCACGCACGGCCTTGATCACAGCGGCGACTTCGGTTGGGTGGTGACCGTAGTCGTCCACCAGCATCACGTTGCCGCCTTCCACCGGCAACTCGCCGTAGACTTGGAAACGCCGGCCCACACCTTCAAAGCACGACAGGCCTTCGACGATGGCTTCATCGCTGACACCCTCGTCGCTAGCAATACAGATGGTTGCCAGGGAGTTGAGCACGTTGTGGTTACCAGGCATGTTCACCGACACGTCCAGCGGCTCGCGATCAGGGCGCAGCACGGTGAAGAAGGTCTGCATGCCTTGCTGGCGCACATTGATGGCGCGCACGTCGGCGTCTTCGCTGAAGCCGTAGGTCAAGGTCGGACGCTTGACCAGCGGCAGGATCTCGCGCACCACCGGATCGTCCAGGCACACCACCGCCAAACCGTAGAACGGCAGGTTGTGGAGAAATTCAACGAAGGTTTTCTTCAGTTTGTTGAAGTCCCCGTCGTAAGTCGCCATGTGATCGGCGTCGATGTTGGTGACCACGGCCACCAACGGCTGCAGGTGCAGGAAGCTGGCGTCGCTTTCATCGGCTTCGGCAATCAGGTAGCGACTGGTACCCAACTGTGCATTGGTGCCCGCTGCATTCAGCCGGCCACCGATCACGAAAGTCGGGTCCAGGCCGCCAGCGGCGAATACCGAGGCCATCAAGCTGGTGGTGGTGGTCTTGCCGTGAGTACCGGCGACGGCAATGCCGTGGCGGTAGCGCATCAGCTCGGCCAGCATCTCGGCGCGAGGCACCACGGGAATGCGGCGCTCAAGGGCGGCGGCCACTTCCGGGTTGGAAGTGTTCACAGCGCTGGACACCACCAGCACATCGGCATTGGTGGCGTTTTCGGCACGGTGGCCGATAAAAATCTGCGCACCGAAAGACTTCAGGCGCTCAGTGACCGGCGAAGTTTTCAGGTCGGAACCGGACACCTGGTAGCCCAGGTTCAGCAGCACCTCGGCAATCCCGCACATGCCCACGCCGCCGATGCCCACGAAATGGATGCGACGGATGCGGCGCATTTCCGGTTGCGGCATGGCTTTTTGATTCTCAACCATGGGCCACCTCCAGGCAGATATCGACCACGTTGCGGGTTGCATCAGGTTTGGCCAGGCGGCTTGCGGTGCTCGCCATGCTATTGAGTCGTTCCGGTTGCATCAAAACCTCGGTCAGGCGTGCGGCCAATTCGGCGGCGCCAGTCGTTCTTTGCGGCAGCAGGAAGGCAGCGCCCTCCCCGGCCAAATATTCGGCGTTGCGGGTCTGGTGATCGTCGATGGCGTGGGGCAAAGGCACCAGCAAGGACGGCAGACCGGCGGCAGCCAGTTCACTGACGGTCAACGCACCTGCGCGACAGACCACCAGGTCGGCCCAGCCATAGGCTTGGGCCATGTCTTTGATGAAAGGCTGTACGTTGGCCTCGACACCTGCATCGCGGTAACGCCCAGCGGTCACTTCATCGTGATTCTTGCCCGCCTGATGGAAGACCTCGGGACGCAGTTCCACCGGGAGCTGCGACAGGGCTTCAGGCAGCAATTTATTCAGCGGCTCGGCCCCCAGGCTTCCGCCCAGAATCAGCAGATGTACCTTGCGCCCGGCCAGGGCCTGACGGGAGATTTCCATAAACAGTTCGGTACGTACTGGGTTGCCGGTGGTGCGGCGTTTGTCCGATGCAGCAAAGGTATTGGGGAACGCTTCGCAGACCCGAGCAGCCAACGGCACCAACAGGCGATTTGCAGTCCCGGCGACGGCGTTCTGTTCGTGGACGATCACCGGCACGCCAGCGAGCTTGGCCGCGACACCACCAGGCCCCGTCACATAACCGCCAAAGCCCAACACGCAGACCGGTTTCAATTCACGGATCACCTTGCGTGCTTGCCATACGGCCTTAAGCAACACAAACGGCGCCTTGAGCAGGGACAATTTGCCCTTGCCCCGCAGGCCGGTGACGTTGATCAAATGCAGCGGTAACCCGGCATTGGGTACCAATTCATTTTCAATCCCGCGCGGGGTCCCCAACCAATGCACGCTGTAACCGCGCGACTGGAATTCACGGGCACAGGCCAGCGCCGGAAACACGTGGCCGCCGGTGCCGCCCGCCATGATCAGCACGTTAGCGCCCATGGGTCGGCTCCTCGGCAAAGTCGCTTTCGCTGAACTCCATCTCCTCACTGCCCAAATGGGTTCGACTCTCCCACTCGATACGCAGCAACAAGCCCAGACAGGCGCAGCAAATAACCAGCGAACTACCGCCATAACTGAGGAACGGCAGCGTCAGACCTTTGGTTGGCAACAGGCCGACGTTCACGCCGATGTTGATCAGGAACTGGCCGATCCACAGGAACGCCAGCCCGTACGCCACATAAGCGGCGAAATACTGTTTGGCTTTCTCGGCCCACAGGCCGATGTACATGGCCCGCACGCAGACGAAGACGAACAGTGCGACGGTAGCCAGGGAGCCAACCACGCCCAGCTCTTCGGCCAAGACCGAGAATACGAAGTCGGTGTGGGCTTCCGGCAGGTAGAACTGTTTCTGCACGCTGTTGCCCAGGCCCACGCCCAGCCACTCGCCGCGACCGAAGGCGATCAAGGCCTGGGTCAACTGGTAGCCGGAGCCGAACTGGTCGGACCAGGGGTCGGTAAAGGTGATCAGACGGGCCATCCGGTAGGGTTGCGCCTGAACCAAGATCGTCACCGCCGCTACTGCCAGCCCGACCATCAAGGCAAAGCGGAACAAGCCCACTCCACCCAGGAACAGCATCGCCGCCGCCGCACCCATCATCACCACGGTGGCACCGAAGTCCGGCTCCATCAGCAACAGGCCGGCCATGGGCAGCAGCACGATGAAGGGCTTGAAGAAGCCCATCCAGCTTTCGCGCACTTCCTTCTGTCGCCGCACCAGGTAGCCGGCGAGGTAGATCACCACGAACACCTTGGCGATTTCCGACGGCTGCACGTTAAACGCACCGAAACCGATCCAGCGCATCGAACCGTTCACTTCGCGGCCAATGCCGGGGACGATCACCATCACCAACAAGCCGAAGGCACCGATCAGCATCAGCCAGCCCAGGCGTTGCCAGGTGGCGATGGGGATCATCATGGTGACGATGCACGCGCCCAAACCGATCACCAGGTAAATCAGGTGGCGGAGCATGTGGTACAGGGTGTTGCCCGACTGAACGGCGGCCACTTCCGAGGACGCCGAAGTGATCATCACCAGGCCAAGGCCCAGCAACGCCAGGCACCCGACGAGCATTGGGAAGTCGAGATCAATGCCACGCCCGGTAATGAGCGGCGACGGGTATGGCTTGATGATGTTGCGCAGATCGAGCGTCATGCCAAGGCCTCCACGGCGCGGGCGAACAACTGGCCGCGCTCTTCGTAGTTCTTGAACATGTCGAAACTGGCGCACGCTGGCGACAGCAACACTGCATCACCCGGCTGAGCAAGGGCTCGGCATTGGGCGATGGCGTCATCCAGGGATTGCGCGCGAACCTGTGGCACCGCTTCGCCCAGGGCAGTGGCGATCAGGTCCGAATCACGGCCCATCAGGACGACGGCGCGGCAATGAGCAGCCACCGGAGCCTTGAGGTCCTTGAAGTCGGCACCCTTGCCGTCGCCGCCGGCGATCAGCACCAGCTTGCCTTCGATATCAGCACCCAGGCCTTCGATGGCGGCCAGTGCGGCACCGACGTTGGTGGCCTTGGAATCGTTGTAGTAGCTCACGCCATCCAGGTCGCGAACCCACTGGCAGCGGTGTTCGAGACCGGTGAAGGTGCGCAGGCTTTCGAGCATGGCGTCGAACGGCAAACCGACGGCATGCCCCAGGGCCAGCGCCGCCAGAGCATTGGACTGGTTATGGGCGCCACGAATTTTCAACTCACGCACCGGCATCAGGTTCTGGAATTCGAAGGCCAGGTATTTCTCGCCATTCTCTTCCCGCAGGCCGAAAGCCTTGAAGTCCGGCTTGCTCAAACCAAAGGTCCAGCACGGCAAACCTTCGCCAATCAGCGGACGGCTCAGGGCATCCTGGCGGTTGACCACCACTTGCCGCGCACCACGGAAGATCCGGTGCTTGGCCAGGTGATACGCCGGCAGTCCGCTGTAGCGGTCCATGTGGTCTTCACTGACGTTCAACACGGTGGCCACTTCGGCGCCCAGTTGGTCGGTGGTTTCCAGCTGGAAGCTCGACAACTCCATCACGTACAGCTCGACGTCGTCGCTGAGCAAGTCCAGCGCCGGGGTGCCAAGGTTGCCGCCCACGGCCACACGCTTGCCGGCCGCAGCCGCCATTTCGCCGACGAGGGTGGTAACAGTGCTCTTGGCGTTGGAACCGCTGATGGCCACGATCGGTGCCTTCGCGTTACGCGCGAACAGCTCGATATCGCCGGACAGCTTCACGCCACGGGCCGCTGCCGCTTGTAGGGCTGGAGTCGCCAACGCCAGGCCGGGGCTCACGTAGAGTTCGTCGGCACGGCAGAGAAACTCGACATCCAGTTCGCCACAACGCACTTCCACGTGCGGGTAGTCACGGCGCAGCGTGACCAGCTCCGGTGGATTTTCCCGCGTATCGGCCACGGCAAACGACGTGCCCCGGTTCGCCAGGAAGCGAACCAGGGACATGCCGCTCTTGCCGAGGCCGACAACGATGCGGAAGTGGTCAGAAGCGATCAGAGACACTCGTTCTACCTCAGCTTCAGGGTGGCAAGGCCGACCAGTACGAGAATCACGGTGATGATCCAGAAACGGACAATCACACGCGGCTCAGGCCAGCCCTTGAGTTCAAAGTGGTGGTGAATCGGCGCCATGCGAAACACACGGCGACCGGTCAACTTGAAGGAGGCCACCTGGATCACTACTGACAAGGTTTCCATTACGAAGACACCGCCCATGATGAACAGGACGATTTCCTGACGGACGATCACAGCGATGGTGCCCAGTGCGGCGCCCAGCGCCAGTGCGCCGACGTCGCCCATGAAGACTTGTGCCGGGTAAGTGTTGAACCACAGGAAGCCCAGGCCGGCGCCGATCAGCGCGCCGCAGAACACAATCAGCTCACCGGCCCCCGGGACATATGGGATCAGCAGGTATTCAGCAAATTTCACGTTACCCGACAGGTAGCAGAAGATGCCCAGGGCGCCGCCCACCATCACCGTCGGCATGATCGCCAGGCCGTCGAGGCCGTCAGTCAGGTTGACTGCGTTGCTGGAGCCGACAATCACGAAGTAGGTCAGCACCACGAAGCCTGCGCCCAAGGGAATGCTGATGTCCTTGAGCATCGGCAGGATCAGTGTGGTTTCCACCGCGCTTGGTGCGGTCATGTAAAGGAAGATCGCCGCGCCGAGACCGAACACCGATTGCCAGAAATACTTCCAGCGGCTTGGCAGCCCCTTGGAGTTCTTCTCGATCACCTTGCGATAGTCATCGACCCAGCCGATGGCGCCAAACAGCAGGGTCACCAGCAGCACCACCCAGACGTAGCGGTTATGTAGGTCAGCCCACAGCAGGGTGCTGATGCCAATGGACGAGAGGATCAGAGCGCCGCCCATGGTCGGAGTGCCGGACTTGGCCAGGTGCGACTGAGGGCCGTCGCTACGGACCGACTGGCCAATCTGCAGGCTTTGCAGGGTGCGAATCATCCAGGGCCCCAGGCACAGCGACAACGACAGCGCGGTCAGCACCCCGAGAATCCCGCGCAGGGTCAGGTACTGAAAGACCGCGAAGCCTTTATGGAACTGTTGCAGATACTCAGCCAGCAGCAGCAGCATTAATGTTTCTCCATACTTGAGCCACACAAGGCCGCGACGACGTTTTCCATCACCGCGCTGCGCGATCCCTTGATCAAAATAGTGGTGTGTTTGTCTTGTTCTGCGGCGTTCAGCGCCTGGATCAGCTCGGCCTGAGTAGCGAAGTGCTGCGCGCCCGGCCCGAAGGCGTTCACGGCGTAGGCCATGTTCGATCCCACGGCGTACAGCGCATCCACTTTGCCTGCGGCATAAGCGCCGACTTCGCGGTGAGCTTGTTCAGCCCAGTCGCCCAGTTCGGCGATATCGCCAAGAACCAGCACCTTGCGACCCTCGAAGCCGGTCAGCAGGTCGATGGCGGCACAGATCGAGGACTGGTTGGCGTTGTAGGTGTCATCAATGACGCGCATGCCGTTAGTTGCCAACTGCGCAACGGTGCGGCCCTTGACCGGTTGCACCGCGCCAAGGCCGGTAGCAATACCGAACAGCGAGACGCCCAATACGTAAGCGGCAGCAGCAGCGGCCAGTGCGTTGGCGACGTTGTGGTTGCCCAGCAGATTCAACTGCACGTGTTCATCGCCTTGCGGGCTATGCAAGGTGAAAGCCGGGCAGCCCCGTGCGTCGACGGTGATACCTGATGCGTGAAAATCGGCGGCGGCATTACGCACCGAGAAGCTCAAGACCTTGCGACCGGCGGCGCGTACACGCCAGATCTCAAAAGCCTTGTCATCAAGGTTCAGCACCGCGGTGCCGGAAGCATCCAGGCCTTCAAGAATTTCACCCTTGGCCTCGACGATTTTCTCCGGGCCGCCGAACTCGCCAACGTGGGCAGTGCCCGCATTGTTGATCACGGCGACATGGGGCCGGGTCATGGCCACGGTGTAGGCGATTTCGCCAAGGCGCGAAGCCCCCAACTCGATCACCGCCGCCGTGTGTTCCGGGGCCAGTTCGAGCAGGGTCAGCGGGACGCCGAAATCATTGTTCAGGTTGCCACGAGTGGCCAGTACTGGCCCGCGCGTGCGCAGGATGCCGGCCAGCAGTTCCTTGACGGTGGTCTTGCCGCTGGAGCCGGTAATGGCCGCGACAGGATTGCCGAAGGCGGCGCGGTTCAGGTCACCCAGTTGGCCCAAGGCCAGACGAGTGTCGGCCACCAGCAACTGCGGCAGCATCGAATCAGCGACTTCATGTTGTACCAGGGCGCCGACAGCGCCTTTGGCAGCAACGTCATTCAAGTAATCATGGCCGTCGAAGCGAGGACCGGCCAAGGCGACGAACAGTTGCCCAGGCTTGATCGCCCGGCTGTCGATGCTGACGCCGTCAAAGCTGCAATCGGCCGACAGCACACGAGCCGACAAAATCTGGGTAAGTTCGCTGAGTTTGAGCGCTTTAAGCATGGGCCACCTCCCACGCAGTCAAGGCGTGATCGGCTTCTACCAGATCGGAGAAGGCATGGCGTTCGCCGTTGATTTCCTGGTAATCCTCGTGGCCTTTACCGGCGAGCACCACCACATCGTCAGCGCCGGCGCTGGCAATCAGTTGGGCGATGGCGGCGCCGCGGCCGGCAACAAAGGTCACTTTCGCGACGTCGACAAATCCTTCGCGGATATCGTCGAAAATCTGGCTCGGTGCTTCGCTGCGCGGGTTGTCGTCGGTGACGAGCACGCCATCGGCCAAACGCTCCACCACTTCGGCCATCAATGGGCGCTTGCCGCGATCGCGGTCACCGCCACAGCCGAACAGGCACAGCAACTTGCCCTTGGCGTGGGGGCGCAGGGCCAGCAGGACTTTTTCCAGGGCATCGGGAGTGTGAGCGTAATCGACCACCACCAACGGCTGCGTGCCGCCGCCGAGGCGCTGCATGCGACCAATTGGCCCTTCGAGCTTGGGCAGCACTCGCAGGATTTCGTCCAGGGCGTAATCCAGACCGAGCAAGGCGCCGATGGCAGCGAGGACATTGCTCAGGTTGAAGCGACCCAGCAAGGTGCTGCGCAAGTGGTGCTCACCCTGAGGCGTCACCAGCGTGGCGCGCACGCCTTCGTCGTCAAACCGGGCTTCGCGGCAATAAAGGTACGCGCTGGAATCTTCCAAGCTGTAGCTGATCAGGCGTGCTTCACTTTTTTGTGCTGCCAACCGCCGACCGAATTCATCATCCAGATTGACTACCCGGCACTTCAGGTCATTCCAGGCAAACAGCTTGGCCTTGGCATCAGCGTAAGCCTCCATGGTGCCGTGGTAATCCAGGTGATCGCGAGACAGGTTCGTCATCACCGCCACGTCGAAGGCCAGGGCGGTGACCCGGCCCTGATCCAGGCCGTGGGACGATACTTCCATGGCAACCGCCTTGGCACCGGCCTTTTTCAGGTCGGCGAGGGTCGCCTGGACGGCAATCGGGTTGGGCGTGGTGTGCAGGCCGCTTTGCAGCGCGCCATAAAAACCAGTGCCCAGGGTACCGACAATGCCGCAGTGCTGGCCTAGCAGGTCTAGAGCCTGGGCGACCAATTGGGTCACGCTGGTCTTGCCGTTGGTACCGGTGACACCAATCAGGTTCAGGGTACGGCTCGGGTCGCCATAAAAGCGTCCGGCGATATCCGACAGCTGCGCCGCCAGGCCCTTGACCGGAATCAAGGGCACATCGGTAATTGGCAGTACGGTAGTACCATCGACTTCATAGGCCACTGCTGCCGCACCACGCTGCAAGGCGTCGGCGATATGGGAGCGGCCGTCGAACTTGCCGCCTGGCACCGCCAGGAACAGGTCGCCGGCACGTACGTTACGGCTGTCCAAAGTCAATTCGCGAATCAGCAGATCGCGGCCAGCGTGGGCAAAAATTTTGTTCAGGCTAAGAGACATCAGCCGCGCCCTCCATTGGCTTTTACAGCAGCGGCCGGTGGTCCGGCGTTCGCTTGTTGAGTAGGCGGCAGATTATCCGGCGTGATGTTCATCAGGCGCAGGGTGCCGGACATCACTTTGCTGAATACCGGTGCCGAGACCAGGCCACCGAAGTAGCCGGCCTTGCTCGGTTCGTCGATGACCACAACGATGGCGTAGCGCGGGTCGCTCATGGGGCCGAAGCCAGCGAACAGCGAGCGATAAGAGTTTTCTGCGTAGCCCTTGATGCCGACCGAAGTTTTACGGGCGGTACCGGACTTGCCGGCCACGTGATACGCCGGTACCTGGGCACGGAACACACCGCGCGGCGCCTCGATCACTTGTTGCAGCATGCCTTGTATGGTCTTGGCGACGTTTTCCGGGATGACCTGAGTCGCCTTTGGCGCTTCGTCGACATGGATTAGGCTCAGCGGCACCATGCGGCCGTTGTTGGCCAACACGGCAAAGGCATGGGCCAACTGGATCGCCGTCACCGACAGTCCGTAGCCGTAGGACAGCGTGGCGGTCTCGGCCTTGCGCCATTCGCGGTAGTTCGGCAGGTTACCGACGCGCTCACCCGGGAAGTCCAGGCCGGTAGGTTGACCGAGGCCGACCTTCTGGGCCAGGTGGTAAATGGCTTCACCGCCAATATCGAAGGCGACCTTGCTCATGCCGACGTTACTGGAGTTGATCAGGATGCCGGTCAAGTCCAGTACCGGACCTTCGGTGCGGGACACGTCACGAATGGTGTACTTGCCCAACTGCAGGGTGCCCGGATAAACCTCGACCTTGTCGCTGGGCTTCCAGCGTCCGGTTTCCAGAGCGGCACTCATGGAGATAGCTTTCATGGTCGAGCCCGGCTCGAACACGTCAATCATGGCGCGATTGCGCATCATCGCCGGTTGCAGGTTGCGACGGTTGTTGGGGTTGTAGGTCGGCTGGTTGACCATGGCGAGGATCTCGCCGGTCTTCACGTCCATGATCACCAGGCTGCCGGCCTTGGCGCCGTTCTCGATGATGGCGTTACGCAGCTCGCGGTTGGCCAAGTATTGCAGGCGCAGGTCAATCGACAACGCCAAGGGCTTACCGGCCTTGGCGTTTTTGGTGACCTGGACATCCTTGATCAGTCTGCCGCGCCGATCCTTGATGACCTGTCTTTTGCCGGGGACCCCGGCCAGCCATTCATCGTAGGCCAGTTCCACGCCTTCGCGGCCGTGGTCATCAATGTCGGTGAAGCCAACCATATGGGCAGTGGTTTCACCGGCCGGATAGAAACGCCGAAACTCCTCGATGCCATAGACACCAGGGATTTTCAGGTCGAGCACCTGCTGACCTTGCTCAGGGGTCAGCCCTCGAACAAGGTAGATGAATTCTTTATTGGCCTGGGCTTCCAGGCGTTCCTTCAGGGCTTTCGGGTCCTGGCCCAGGGCGGTGGCCAGTTCCGGCCATTTGTCCTTGGCGACTTGCAGTTCCTTGGCGTTAGCCCACAAGGTGGTCACCGGCGTACTAACGGCCAGAGGCTCGCCGTTGCGGTCGGTAATCAGCCCGCGGTGCGCAGGAATCGGAATATGACGCAGGCTGCGGGCATCGCCCTGACCGATCAGGAAGTCGCGATCTACCACTTGCAGGTCGACAATGCGCCAGACAATCGCGCCGACCATCAGTGCCAGCAAACCCAGCACCACACGGAAACGCCATGGGTAGAGTGCGCCTTCGAGTTTCATCATGGCGCCACCATGCGAACTTCTGCAGCGCCCGGAATGCGCATCTTCAGCTGTTCGGCGGCCAGCACTTCGATCCGGCTGTGGGCCGTCCAGGTGCTTTGCTCAAGAATCAACCGGCCCCACTCTGCCTGCGCCTTGTCGCGCACGCTTAACTCCCCGTACAGGGAGTTAAGCAATTGGCGGTTCCAGTGGGCGCTATAGGACACCGCAATCGCGGACACCAGCACGCCGATAAACAGCAGCAACATAAAGAAGCTGCCGCCCGGAAGGGGCTTGGCGAAGAGCTTGCTCACCGCAGCTTCTCCGCGACGCGCATGACAGCGCTGCGAGCACGTGGGTTGGCCTTGAGTTCGGCTTCGGAGGCGAACTGCGCTTTGCCATGGATTTTTATTTTCGGCACAAAGGCTTCGAAACGTACCGGCAGGTTGCGCGGCAGGTTATCGGTTTCGCCCTTGACCAGACGACGCATGAACAGCTTGACGATACGGTCTTCCAGGGAGTGGAAGCTGATCACCACCAGGCGACCACCCACTTCCAGGGATTCCAGAGCAGCTTCGAGGCCGGTCTCCAGATCGCCCAATTCGTTGTTGACGTGAATGCGCAGCCCCTGGAAAGCGCGGGTGGCCGGGTTCTTGCCCTTTTCCCACGCAGGGTTGGCAACTTTCAGCACTTCGGCCAGGTCGGCGGTGCGTTCGAACGGTTGGATTACCCGGCGCTCGGCCACGGCGCGGGCCATGCGACCGGAGAAACGCTCTTCACCGTACTCCTTGAACACACGGGCGATTTCTTCCACTGGAGCGGTGGCGATGAACTGCGCGGCGCTGACACCACGGGTCGGGTCCATGCGCATGTCCAGCGGGCCGTCGTTCATGAAACTGAAGCCGCGCTCAGGGTCGTCCAGCTGTGGAGACGACACGCCCAGGTCCAGCAGGACCCCGGCCAGCTTACCTGCCATGCCACGCTCAGCGACTTCCGCACCGAGCTCGGCAAAACTGCGCTGCACAACGACAAAGCGGCCGTCTTCGGCCGCTAGCGCTTGCCCGGTGGCAATCGCTTGAGGGTCTTTGTCGAACCCGAGGAGTTTCCCGTCGGAACCGAGCTGACTGAGTATCAAGCGGCTGTGCCCGCCACGCCCGAATGTGCCATCTAAATAGCAACCATCAGGGCGTACGGCGAGAGCCTGGACGGCTTCGTCAAGCAGTACGGTGATGTGGTTAAAGCCGCTATCAATAGTCACAGGATCAAATCACGCAGTTCATCAGGCATGGCGCCCGGTTGTTGAATAGCAGCCAGGTCCGCTGCAGAAACAGCATCCCAGGCATCCTCGTCCCACAATTGGAACTTGTTCAGTTGGCCTACCAGCATTGCGCGCTTATCCAGCTTGGCGTATTCGCGCAGACGCGGTGGGACCAGGAAACGACCACTGCCATCGAGCTCAAGGTCGACGGCATTACCAATCAGCAAACGTTGCAGACGGCGGTTTTCTTCACGCAATGAAGGCAGGGCACGCAACTTGGTTTCAATCAGTTCCCACTCGTCGAGTGGGTAAACGCACAAACAAGGGTCAACGGCATCGATAGTGATGATTAACTGTCCGGAACTTCGCGAAATAAGCTCGTCACGATACCGGCTCGGCATAGCGAGACGGCCTTTTGCATCGAGACTGATAGCGTTAGCTCCGCGAAACACAGATGCGCTTCTCCCATTTTTAGCGTTTTACGTTCAAAAAACCCACTTTGTGCCACTTTCCGCCACTTGCGCACACTATAGGAATGCGCCTACCACACCGTCAAGGCGCGGATTAAAGGAAAAGCCTTACAGAACGGAGATTTAGGAAGGTAAAAGGAAGAGAAACGAGAGTTCCAAGGCGGTTTTGACTCAACAACCACAAGTGACTCAAAGAACTAGAGATTGAAGTTAAAGTAATTTATTAAGAGTAAGATTTTTTCGGTATTACGAAGACGCATCTGCCAACGATTTGGCAGGGAGGGATTCTTGCGTTACTACCAGGTTTCTGCCCGAGAGTCGGACAGAGGGGAAAAAGGTGGAGAGTCGATCTATAAGCCGGGTTCTGTCTTGAACAGTCATTCGTCTACGATGGCCATCACTGGACATCTTTAGCAACCTACCCGGTTCCAGCGCGGGCCACGCCTTGGAACCCTATTTGGTCTTGCTCCAAGTGGGGTTTACCTAGCCACGAACTGTTGCCAGTCGTGCGGTGCGCTCTTACCGCACCTTTTCACCCTTACCGGCACCGAAGTACTTAGGCGGTTATTTTCTGTGGCACTTTCCGTAGGCTCACGCCTCCCAGGCATTACCTGGCACTTCGCCCTATGGAGCCCGGACTTTCCTCCCCCCCCTAATTTTCATAGAGGGCAGCGACTGTCCAATCGACTCTCCGCCGCGAAGATTAACGGCACGGGCCCTTCAGAACAAGCTTTAAAGCCAGCAGTGCCATCATCTTCCGACGTATCGCAGGTTAAACGGCGGAACTATTCACTCTTCTGCTTATCGAGCGCGGCTTGATAAAGCACATTCTTGCGCACGCCGGTAATTTCCGCCGCCAGGGCGGCTGCACGCTTGAGGGGCATCTCTTTAAGCAGCAAATCCAGGACCCGCATCGCCTCGCTACCGACAGCATCTTCGCTTTCCGGTGCCGACCAACCCGCCACCAGCACCACGCATTCGCCGCGCTGCTGGTTACTGTCACCCTCGACAAACGCGCGCAACGCTTCCAACGGCAGGCCCTTGAGGGTTTCGAAAGTCTTGGTCAGCTCCCGTGCCAGCAACGCCAAGCGCTCACCACCAAACACCAGCTCCATATCTTGCAGGCATTCAAGAATGCGGTGTGGGGCTTCATAGAAGATCAGGGTGCGCGGCTCTTCCTTCAACAATTCAAGACGCGCCCGTCGCCCTACGGCCTTAGCCGGCAGAAAGCCTTCAAAGATAAAGCGGTCCGACGGCAAACCGGCCGCAGACAATGCCGCAATCAGCGCGCACGCTCCCGGAACAGGCACTACATTGATACCAGCAGCCCGCGCCTGACGCACCAGGTGGTAGCCAGGATCGGAGATCAACGGCGTGCCGGCATCGGAGATCAGCGCCACATCATCGCCAGCCAGCAGTCGGGTGATAAAGCGGCTACCCTCCTCACGCTCGTTGTGCTCATGGCAAGCCGCAAGCGGTGTGGAAATACCGAAATGCTGCATTAAACGCAGGGAGTGGCGAGTATCTTCAGCGGCAATCAGTTTGGCTTCACGCAACACTTTCAATGCCCGTGCACTGATGTCGTCCAGATTGCCAATGGGCGTCGCCACCACAAAAAGCGAGCCAGCAGTGGAATTCAAAGGACCTGGAGCAGTCAAAGCGCACACCTCGATGATTGGCAAAAGCCACATTGTAGCGCGTAGACGTCAAAAAAATGCGCCACCGGGATCGCTCGCGGCCGGCCTGTTTGTTGACTTTGGTAGTGCCCGGCAATATTTACACGATCTAAATAGACGGTTTCACGCCAGTAACATCGCGCCCCGGCCAGTGCTTGGGTACAATTCCACGCTAATTTGATCGGTATCAGGAACACTTACATGATCGCTTGTCTGCGGCTGTTCTCTGCCCTCTGCCTCGCTGCCCTGTTGGCCGCTTGCGCCAGCTCGCCCTCGTCCAGCCTTGGCGACCTCCCACGGACTCCGGATGCCAGTATCGAGCAACTGCTCGAACAGGCCGCTTCGGCCAAGACGCCTGAAAAAGCCTCGCTGCTGCGCCTGAGCGCGGCGGACCTGGCTTTTCACCAGAACAATCCCGGACGTTCCGCGCAGATCCTTGCGCAAGTGCCACTGGATAGCCTCAAGCCTGCGGGACAGGTGTTCGCCAGCACCCTGGCGGCAGAACTGGCCATGACTCGCAACCAGCCCAAGGCGGCGTTGACGGCCCTGAACCATCTGAGCCTGAAAAACCTCAAGGAGCTGCCGCCGGAACAACAGATCCGTACAGGCACCGTGCATGCACGCGCTTATGAAGCTGATGGCCAGACCCTGGCCGCCGCTCGCGAGCGTGTCGACATGGCCCCGCTGCTCAGCGGCGACGCCGCCAGCAGCAACCATGAAGCCATCTGGACCTTGATTGCTGCCTTGCCTGCAGAGCAACTGCAAGCGACCAATAACCCAACGCTCGACGGCTGGATCAGCCTCGCCCTTGCAGTCAAGAGCGCCGGCACTCTGGAACAACAGCAAGCCGCCATCGACACATGGCGCGCCCAGAACCCTGGCCACCCTGCTGCAATCCAACTGCCGCTGCCGCTGACCAAGCTCAAGGAACTGGCCAGCCAGCCCCTGAACAAAATCGCCCTGCTGCTGCCCCAGGAAGGTCCGCTGGCCGCAGTAGCCAAGGCTCTGCGCGAAGGCTTCATGGCTGCGCACTACCAGGCTGAACAAGCCGGGCAAAAACCACCGATCATCGAGTTTTACGACAGCTCGCGCCTGACCTCCATCGATGATTTCTACAGCAAGGCCCAGGCTGCCGGTGTGCAACTAGTGATCGGCCCGCTGGAGAAACCGCTGGTCAAGCAACTCAATGCTCGCCCGCAATTACCTATCACTACCCTCGCCCTGAACTACAGCGAGGGTGACCAAGGTCCTGCGCAACTGTTCCAGTTCGGTCTGGCTGCCGAGGACGAAGCCCGCGAAGTCTCCCGCCGCGCCCGCGCCGACGGCCTGCACCGCGCAGCCGCCATGGTGCCGAAAGGCGAATGGGGTGACCGTGTATTCAAGGCCTTCCGCCAGGACTGGGAAGCCAATGGCGGCACCGTGATCGGTGTCGAACACGTTGACCAGCCGGTCGCCCTGGCCCAGCAGATTGCCGATCTGTTCCAGTTGCGCCAAAGCGAAGGTCGCGCCAAGAGCCTGCAAAGCACCGTCGGCACCGATGTTTCCGCGCAGCCATCGCGCCGCCAGGACATCGAGTTCATCTTCCTGGCCGTAACACCGCAGCAAGCCCAGCAGATCAAGCCGACCCTGAACTTCCAGTACGCAGGTGATGTTCCGGTGTATGCCACCTCCCACGTGTTCAGCGCCAGTGGCGACAAGAACCAGTACCTCGACATGAACGGCATTCTGTTCTGCGAAACGCCATGGCTGCTCAATACCACTGACCCGTTGCGCAATCAGGTCGCCGCACAATGGCCACAGGCCAACGGCAGCCTGGGCCGACTCTACGCAATGGGCGTTGACGCCTACCGCCTGGCCCCACGCCTGGGTCAGCTCAAGGCACTGCCGGATACTCGCATTGACGGCCTCTCCGGCAGCCTGGGCATGACCCCGACTCAGCGGGTCGAACGCCAGATGCCATGGGCACAGTTCGTCAGTGGCCAGGTTCAACGCCTGCCCGATACCCCGCGCTGATGCCCCAGCGGTCAAGCGCACAAAGCGGCAAGGACGCCGAACTTCAAGCTCTCAAACACTTGCAACAACAGGGCCTGCGGCTGGTGGCGCAGAACTGGTTGTGCAAACGCGGCGAGCTTGATCTGGTCATGCTTGACGGCGATACAGTAGTATTCGTCGAAGTCCGCTACAGAAAACACGCACAATGGGGTGGCGCGCTCGCCAGTATCGACGGGCGCAAGCGTCAAAAGCTGATACTCGCCGCGCAGTTTTTCCTGCTGAGCGAGCGTCGCTGGGCCGATTACCCCTGCCGTTTCGATGTGGTCGCCATAGAAAGCACCCCGCACGGAACCGCCGATCTGAACTGGCTGCGCAACGCGTTTGACGGCTGACCAGCACTCAGGCCGGGCCGAACATCTTCACCGCACACTTTTGCTCTTTGCTTTGCGGGCTGCACATTCTTGTGCCAAACAGCCGCGCTACTTAAGGTCACACAGATGGACATGCAATCCCGAATTCGCCAGCTTTTCCAGGCCAGTATCGATACCAAGCAACAGGCGATGGACGTACTTGCACCGCACATCGAGCAAGCCAGCCAAGTCATGGTCAACGCGCTGCTCAACGAAGGCAAAATGCTTTCGTGCGGCAACGGCGGCTCGGCCGGCGACGCCCAGCATTTCTCTTCCGAGCTGCTTAACCGCTTTGAGCGTGAGCGCCCGAGCCTGCCGGCCATCGCCCTGACCACCGACACCTCGACGATCACTTCGATCGCCAACGACTACAGCTACAACGAAATCTTCTCCAAGCAAATTCGCGCCCTCGGCCAACCGGGCGATGTACTGCTGGCGATTTCCACCAGTGGTAACTCGGCGAACATTATTCAAGCGATCCAGGCCGCACATGATCGTGAAATGATTGTCGTAGCATTGACCGGCCGTGATGGCGGCGGTATGGCCTCGCTGCTGTTGCCCGAAGACGTGGAGATCCGCGTCCCGGCCAATGTCACCGCACGTATTCAGGAAGTCCACCTGCTGACGATCCACTGCCTGTGCGATCTGATCGACAGCCAACTGTTTGGGAGTGAAGAATGACCGTTAACCGTCTCAGCCTATTGGCCCTTACGCTGTGCCTCGGCATCAGCGGCTGCAGCTCGGTAATCACCGCGAGCCGCGACACACCGATCAACGATGACAAGGGCACCCGTACGTTCGGCAGCAAGATCGATGACTCGTTGATCGAAACCAAGGTCGCCGTCAACGTCGCCAAGGCCAGCCCGGATCTGGGCAACGGCGCGTCGCGCATTGTCGTGACCAGCTTCAACGGTGTGGTGCTGCTCGCCGGACAAACTCCGCGCACCGACCTCAAGGCACAGGCTGAGCAAGCGGCCTCCACCGTGCAACGGGTCAAAAAGGTCCACAACGAGCTGCAGGTACTGCAACCCATCACGCTCCTGGCAATCAGCAGCGATGCGCTGCTGACCACCAAGATCAAGACACAGATGCTGACCGATAGCGCGATTCCCGGCTCACGGATCAAGGTCGTCACCGATAACGGCATCGTTTACCTGATGGGCCTGCTGACCCAGCAGGAAGCCACTCGCGCCACCAACCTGGTGCAGGGCGTATCCGGGGTTCAGAAAATTGTAAAGTTGTTCGAGTACATCGATTGATGTAACCGGGCCGCAACGAAAACGGGCGCCGTGCATTGATTGCACGGCGCCCTTTTTATTGGCTTGCGGTTACTGGATTGCCCTGGAACTGGTTGTTCTGCTGCGGCGCTTGTTGCTGCTGTGCCGGTTGGCCGTACTGCTGGCCAGGAATCGCCTTGAGGTTGACCTCGACACGGCGGTTCTGCGCGCGGCCATTGACGTCGGCGTTGCTGGCAATCGGGTTATCCGGGCCGGCACCACGGGCCGACAGGTTGGCACCGCTGACACCCTGGGAGGTCAGGTAGGTCGCCACGCTTTGCGCACGACGTTGGGACAGGTCCATGTTGAGCTGACGAGTGCCGGTGCTATCGGTATAGCCGACAATTTCGATCTGGTTCTGGTTGAACTCCTTCAAGGAGTTCGCCAGGTTATTCAGGGGCTGGTAGAAGCTGGGAGCAATGTCGGCACGGTTGGTGGCAAAGGTGATATTACCCGGCATGATCAGCTTGATCTGATCGCCCTGGCGCTGAACCTCGACACCGGTATTGGCCATGCTTTCGCGCAGTTTCTTTTCCTGCTGGTCAGCGTAGTAGCCATAACCTGCAGCGCCGATACCGGCGACGGCGGCGCCGATCAGCGCACCCTTGCCACGGTTGTTATGGTCAATGGCCGCACCGGCCAACGCACCAGCCAGTGCGCCAAGCCCGCCGTACTTGGCGGTTTTGCTCATGCCTTGCGAACCCTCGTTCGCCTGTCCCTGGCTACCATCATAAGGATTGGGTGAAGCACAGCCCGACAACAAGGCTACAGCCGTAGCAACAACAAGCAGACGACGCGAAGTGAACATGGAGAAGCTCCTACTTTTGCATTCTATGATGCAGAGGACATTGGCAATGGACCTGTGTCGAGGTTTGAACACGACAAACGGTAAAAATTCCGTGTTCGGCTCCGGTCCTGTAACAAAAAATCAGGGCAAGCGTGGCTACAGAAACCGTAGCAGAAGCTCACAAAATCGGACCTGCCTTTTTGCTACAACGCCTCTCAACATCAAGCCCTGACAAAGGGGTTCTCACGCATTTCATCCCCCAGTCGCGTGTCCGGGCCATGGCCGGTTACCACCGTCGCGTCCTCATCCAGGGTGTAAAGCCGTTGTTTGATGGACCGCACGATGGTCGCCTGATCTCCACCCCACAGATCCGTGCGCCCGACGCCGCGCCGAAACAGCGTGTCCCCGGCGATCAGCAACTTGGCATCGGCAAACCAGAAACTCATGGACCCCGGTGTATGCCCAGGCGTGTGCAAGGCCACACCGCAGCCACAGGCCAACTCCTCATCGTCGGCCAACCAGCGGTCCGGCGAAGGTACCGGCGTGTAGGGCACACCAAACATCTGGCATTGCATTTCCAGGTTGTCCCAGAGGAATTGATCCTCCTTGTGCAGGTGCAGCGTGGCGCCGGTCTTTTCCTTCAACTGACCGGAAGCCAGGAAGTGATCAAGATGAGCATGGGTATGGATGATGCTCACCACTTTCAGGCCCAAGGCATCGAGCCGCGCCAGGATCAGCTCATGGTTGCCCCCTGGGTCAACCACGATGGCCTTTTTAGTGATGGGGTCGCCGATGATGGTGCAGTTGCACTGCAACGGGCCGACGGGGAAGGTTTCGCGGATCAGGGCGGGCACTTGGGACATCGGGTTGGCTCGGTATGCTGTGATGAGGCGATTCTGGCACAAAATGCACGACACCTACCCCAACAACCCCATCTCCTGCGCCCTCGCCACAGCCTGCGTGCGGCGCTCAACCCCCAGCTTGCTGTTGATATGGCTGGCGTGGGTCTTGACCGTGTGCAGGGAAATAAACAGCTGATTGCTGATTTCCTGGTTCGAGCACCCTTGCGCGATCAGGTGCAGCACCGCCAGCTCTCGCACACTCAGGGTTTCACAGGTGTGTGCAGCCTCGATGGGTTCGCGAGGGACGATGGCCGGCAATAACGCCAGCAGGCTTTGGTTCAGCAGGTCATGGGGGGCGTAGCCGAGTTGTTCCCGCGCCCAGTCGGGATAACGCTTAAACAGTGGCTGGAAGGGCTGCAATGCGCCTCCGGCGGCCGCTTCAAGTGCCTGGGCAAACACCGGGCGGGCCAGAGGTTCCTGACCACACTCCAGCAGCAACAGCGCCTGCTGGGTCAGTGCCATGAGATCGATCATCTGTCGGCCGTCCTGTCGAGCCCGCTGTGCCAGTTCGTCAAGCCTTTGGAGCGAGGCAGCGGGCTGATGACGAATCGCGTCCAGTGCAGCTTGTTGCAGCTCGATATGTTGTGGCAGGTGTGGATGAAACTCCGGCGCCGCCGCAGCCTGTCCACCGTTATAGGTTTGTCCCAGGCGTGTCAGCCAGGCTTCGGCCAGGTCGGTGCGACCCTGGGCCAGCCACAATTCGCATTTGATCAGGGTGATCATCGCCAGGTAGTAGATCGGCGGCACATCCCAGATATGCATCAGCCGTTCAGCCTCGGCCAGTTCGGCAAAGGCCTTGGGGAAATCCCCCCGATGGCCTTCAAGATTGGCGATTACGCAATAGCCGATCAGCACGCTGATATCCCGGCAGGCACGGGCCTCGACCAGTCCAGCGCGTAGGCGCAACAGGCCTGCCTCAGGCTGGCAGCGCATCAGCAACAGATATCCCTCGTACAACGCCAGACGCGCGCGCACTGCATACAGTCGCTGGGGTGCCAAGCCTTGCAGACGCTGCAGGCCCTGGCGCACCTCATCCAAAGAGCGCAGGATTTCGCCGCGCGCCTGCAGCACGCGCGCGCGGTCGTAGTGGGCCAAGGCCTCAAACAGCGGATTACCAACCCGTTGCGCCAGCTCCAGGGACTCGCGATTCAGACCACGGGCGCGCCATAGGTCGGCGTCGACGATGGCCAGGTTGGACAGCGTCGACAGGCACATCAGCCGCTGGCCATAACGCTTCTGCGGCAGGCTTTCCAATGCCTCGTTGCAATACAGCTGGGTCAACTCGCGGTTACCGCGCCCACGGGCGATGATCCCGCTAAGCGCCAACCACTGGGCAAGCATCGACTTCTGCGCGGTGGCCGACGGTGCTGGCAGGAATCGGCTGAGGTGGCTGGATAACTCTTGCGCCGCATCCAACTGGCAAGCAAGCCCCAAGGTCCAGCTATAAAGCACGATCAAGCGCGGCGTGCTGATCAGCAAGCTGTCGGGCAAGTCCATCTTCCAGCGCAGGAGCATGCCAACGTTCTGTTCGGCCAACAGTTGTTCTTCGGAAAGGTTTTGCACCAGGTTCGCCGCCACATCCAGATGGCCGGCGCGCAACGCTTGCTCCACGGCCTCATCGAGCAAGCCCTGGGTATTGAACCAGCGACATGCCCGCAGGTGCAGAGTGGCGGCCGGCAACACCGCATTGGTCGCACGCCGGGTACGCAACAGGTCGGAGAACAGATGGTGATAACGGAACCAGTGGCCCTGCTCATCCAGCGGCACCAGGAATACCTGATGAGCTTGCAGGTAACGCAGGATCTCGGCGCTATCGTGGGCTTCACGCACAGCGTCACACAGTTCGCTGCAAAAGCGTTCCTGGGACGCAGTGTCGTAGAGAAACCCCTGCACCTCCGGCGGCAGACAGTCGATCACCTCTTCAAGCAGGTAATCACGTATCAGCCCTTCCCCGCCGTGCAAGCCTTGGGGCAAGGCGCCGTCGCTACCGGCTTCGGAAGCCGCCAGCAACCAGAAGCGCAGGCCAGCAACCCAGCCTTCGCTGCGGCGGATCAGGTTGTCCAGCGCCTCGCCGCGCAATGAACTGCTGTGCCGGTCGAGCAAGGCCAGGGACTCATCGTTGGTCAGGCGCAGGTCTTGCTCATGCAACTCCAGCAAATGCCGGGACAGGCGCAAGCGCGCCAGGTGCCAATCCGGACGCTGGCGACTGGTAACCAGCACCAGCAGGCCATCGGGCAAATGATTGAGGAAAAATTGCAGGCAACGGTCGAGCACCGGGCCCTGGGCCAGATGGTAGTCATCCAGCACCAGCAACAGAGGTTTACGGGTGGACAAGTGGACCGTCAGCTCATCGAGCAGGCCATCGAGCCATTCTTCAAAGGCGAACGGTTGATGGCGCTGACGCATTTTCAGCAGGCCCAGGGCCTGGGCGCCCAATTGCGGGAAATACTGTTGCAAGCCATCGAGCAGACGCTCAAGGAAACGCCCCGGATCACTGTCACGCGAGCTGAGCCCCAGCCACAGGCTTTGCCAGTGGGGCGCCAGGCTCTGGCAGAACTCCACCGCCAGCGAACTCTTGCCGAACCCGGCCGGTGCGCTGACCAGCAACAAGCGCCCATGCAGGCCAGCGCTCAGCCGTTCGCACAGGCGAGGGCGCAACACATAGCCATCCGGCAGTGGGGGTCGATAGAAGCGCGCTTCCAGGGACGGGATTACCGCGCTGGCAGGCCCTTGAATTCGGGACAGATCAGTCATCGCCGGGCTCTTGTAATAGGCTGTGGTCGGCATTGCAGATGTCCGCAGACTAGCGGTAAAAGCTGCAGCTTTGTAGATCTTTGCAACAATTGTCTGAAAAAAACTACAACAAGAAATATTCAGAGCTGCAAAAAAAACGCCCCGAACCAGTCGGGGCGTTTTACGAGGATGCGGCCTCGTTTAGAGCACGTTAGCGAACACCCTCTTGGCGCAATGCCGCAGGGGTGAAGTCGCTGGTGGTGGCGGTGAAGCCAAAATCATAGGCCTGCTTCTCTTCGTTCTTCATACCCAGGGCCAGGTAGCGCCCAGACTGCAGGTCGTAGAGGGTTTCCAGGGCGTACCACGGCACTTGCTTGTCGTAGTAGTTCTCGCCATGAGCTTCAGCCACACGCCACAGTTGGCCACGACCGTCGTAGTGATCGATCACGGCTGCCTGCCAGGTGTCTTCGTCGATGTAGAAGTCACGCTTGGCGTAGATGTGACGCTGGCCTTCCTTCAGGGTAGCAACCACATGCCAGACCCGGCGCAGCTCGTAACGAGCCAGGTCCTGGTTGATATGGCCGGCCTTGATGATGTCGGCGTACTTGAGCTTCGGATCGTCGAGCTTGTAGCTGTTGGAGGCGATGTAGATTTCCTTCTTGCCTTCCAGTTTCCAGTCGTAGCGATCCGGGGCACCGTTGTACATATCGAGGTTATCGGAAGTACGCAGGCCATCAGCAGCAGTACCCGGCCCGTCATAGGACACTTGCGGCGCCCGACGCACACGACGCTGACCGGCGTTGTAGACCCACGCCGAACGCGGCTCCTTCACTTGGTCGAGGGTCTCGTGCACCAGCAGCACACCACCAGCCAAACGCGCCGGCGCGGTCACTTTCTGCTTGAAGTAGAACAGGATATTGCCCGGATTTTTCGGGTCGTAGTCCTTCATCTTGTCGCGGAACACGAACTGGTCCTGGAAGTACACCAGGCTGTAGGAGCCGTTGGGTTGTGGCGTGGCTTGGGTCACCAGACGCGTCACACTGCCGCCGCGGTAGCGGGTGATGTGGTTCCAGATCACCTCAACGCCAGTCTTGGGAATCGGGAATGGCACGGCGCTCTCGAAGTTTTCCAGGCCGTTGCCGCCGGACACCAGATTGGTGCTGGTAGCATTTTTCTTGATAGAGGCGAACACCTCTGCCGGCACGGTCGCGCCGCGATGGGACGGATACACCGGCATCTTGAAGGATTCCGGGTAGCGCTTGAACATCGCGTACTGCCCCGGCGCCAGCTTGTCCTTGTACTGCTCGACGTTCTGCGCGGTGATGGTGAACTGTGGTTGCTCACTGGCGTAAGGGTTGGCCAGGAATCCCCGCGCGTCCACAGCACCGGCATTGGTCGCCAACGGCTTCCAGGCCGGGATGGTACCCGCCGCGTTACCGGCCATTTCCGCACCCATCGGGGTCAGGCTCGTGCCCAGCTTGGCGGCTTCATCCGCCGACACCGCCGCCATGACGCTGCCGGCCATTATCGACAGCCCAAGCACACCCACGTGCAACAGACTTTTGGTTATTTTCATGTTCTGGTCTTCCTGAAAATACATGCTGCTTGAAAGAGTGTGCTTAGAAGTTCACGCCGGCGCTGAGTGCGACAAAGTCGCGGTCATCCACAGTGCTGAAGTCGCCACCGAAGAAGTTGGTGTAGTTCAGGCTGACGGTGTAGGTGTTCTGGTACTCGGCATCGACACCCAGGCTGACAGCCTTGCGACCCTCTTCGAAGTTGGCGCCAGGGCCAGGGGAGTAACCCTTGACGTCATGGGACCAGGCCACGCTTGGCTTGAGGTTGACCCCAGCAAACACGTCCGGGTATTCCCAGATGGCCCGAGCGCGGTAGCCCCAGGAAGTCGCTGTGGTGAAGCCGTCGTTGTTACAGTTGGTGTTCAGGCCGGCTGCGTTCGGCAGCCCTGCGCCCGCTGCGGTGGAGTTGTTGAGGGCATTACAGAAACCACCAGGCAGGGTGCCGGGGCCGAACACCGGGTCGCGGCCATAACGGGCCTCGGATTTGCTTTCCAATCCACCCACATGCGTCACACCGATTTCGCCGACGGTGGTCAGGCGGCTGGCGCCCATGACCTGGTCGAAGAAATGCGTGAACGTGGTCTGGAACTGGGTGACTTCCTTGCGGTTGTAACCGTGCAGGTCCTGGCCTGGGCTGCCTTTCAATACCGAGGCATTGCCATAACCCGGGATCGGTGTGACGCCGGCGAAGAGGATGTCGGTAGTACTCAGCTGGACCGGCGCGTTTGGCCGATAGCTCAACTCACCACTCCAGGCGGTGCCGGTAGGCAGCGTGGTGGAGAAGCTCAAGCCGTAAAGACGAATATCTTCAGGGTACTCGATGAAGTAGTTGGAGCTGCCCGCGACAATCAACGGCCGCAATGCAGCCAAAGGTCCCAGTGGCCGGGTGAAGGCCGATGCTGGAGCACCATGCGCGCTGAAGATCGGCGCACGGCTGTGGTAGTTCATGAAGTACGCGCCAAACTCGGTGTCCAGCGGTTCGAAGTTGTAGTGCATGGCCACGCCGAACTGGCCGCTATCGCGCGCATCACGGTCAGGACCACGACGCACCAGGACACCTTCGCTATTCACGTCCACGCCGAGAGCGTTGAGGGTCGGCAAAGCGGCGCCAGGTATGGTCGAACGCTTGTTCAGCACCCGCAGATTATTGTCGCAACCATCGGACACCACATCCGGCTGGGAGAAGAACGTCCCGCAGTTATCGGTAACCGTCTGGTCCCATTCCAACTGATAGAAGGCTTCCGCCGACAGGTTATCGGTCAGGGTTTGCGACACGTAGAACATGTTGACCGGGATCAGGCCTTCCTTGATCTCGGCTCCCGGACGACGGAATGCGGACACGTCGATCGGGTTGATGGAGTTGATGCCGCCGCCGATGAAAGTACTCTCACCCCAGCTCACCACCTGCTTACCAAAACGCACGGAACCCGGCTGATCGGCAATCGCATAGTTGTGATAAACGAACGCATCGAGAATCTGTCCGCCAGAAGACTTGGCGCCCTCTTTGCGGTTGTTGTCGCTGATGTCCTTGAACAGACGACTTTCATCCTTGAGTTCAAAGTCGTACCAGTACTTGCCACGCACAAACACACCGGTGTCGCCGTATTTCAGCTCCAGGTCATGAATGCCCTTGAAGATCTTCGAGAACGTTTCACCGCGCTTGAAGTTCAAGTGGCCGTCATCGGAGGTTTGCGACAACCCCTTGCCACCGTTGTTGGCACCGATCAGGTCTTTGTTGGCGTTGGCCGTGGACCAACTGGCCCCCACGGAAAGGGACGAATCGAAGCTGCCTTCGATTTCACCGATGTTGAAACTGACGCCGAATGCGGGCCCGGCGAGGGTCGAGGCAAGACTGACAGCCAGGGGCAATCTCGCCCGGCGCCAGAACTGGTTTACTGAGGTCATCGACGCTACTCCATGTGCATTATTGTTATGGCAGTGAGCCCTTTCAAAACATGCTTGTAACGGCCGGAATACAACGATTCCAATGCCGGACGACCGTCGAACCTCCATGGCCCGCAGCGCTGCACCCTTGAAAAACTCTGGGAAGGACTATAGCCAGCAGGGGGTACCGCTTGATCCCTCTAAAGTGTGATTTGCATCACCAACCCGTCTGCCGCAGTCCTTTCACCATGTCAGCGAGGGCTGACGCGAGAGAGGATGGCTGAAAATCGGCAAATGACAAGGCGAAGGCTTGTGATAGAGCTTTGCCGTGCTCCGAAGAGCACGGCAAAGGGCATCAAAGGGTGGAGAGGAAGGTGCTGTTATTAGCTTGCCATTCAATGATGTCAATGCGGATACGTTTCTTGTCGAGCTTGCCAACACTGGTCTTGGGAATTTCCGTAACAATGGCAATCTGACTCGGGATCGCCCACTTGCTCAGATGGCCCTGCTCGACAAACGGCTTGAGGTGTTCCTTGAGTTCACGTGCGCCAATTCCATGCCCCTCACGCACCACCAGCAAGGCAAACGGGCGCTCGCCCCACTGCGGATCGGCAATCCCCACCACCGCTACTTCGCGTACCGCCGGGTGGCGACTGACCAGGTCTTCAAGAGCCAGCGAAGAGATCCATTCGCCGCCGGTCTTGATCACGTCCTTGATGCGGTCACGAATGTCGATTACGCCAAAGGCGTCAAGGGTTGCCACGTCACCGGTGTGCATCCAGCCGCCGGCCCACAGCTCGGCGCCCTTCTCCGGTTCTTTGAAATAGCCTTCGCTGAGCCACGGCGCCCGCAGCACCAGTTCGCCCTGGGATTCGCCGTCAGCCGGCAGGAAGTTACCGTCGCCGTCGATGATCGCCGCTTCCACCAACGGGCCAGGCACACCGGCCTTGATGCGGTAGGTGGTGCGTTCGTTTTCGGTGCCGGCGATCAACTCATCGTTGAGGTGCGCGCACGACACCAGCGGGCCGGTCTCGGACATGCCGTAGGCGGCGGTCAACTGAATGCCGCGAGCCTTGGCCGCTTCATACAGCGAGTGGTTGAGAGAGCTGCCGCCGATGACGATTTTCCAGCCGCCAAAATCCACGCCCTGAGCGGCCTTGGCGTTGAGCACCATTTGCAGGATGGTCGGCACGCAATGGGAGAACGTGACCTTCTCCTTACGCCACAGCTCCACCAGGTATTCCGGGTCGTAACGTCCGGGATAGACCTGTTTCAGGCCGAGCATGGTGGCAACGTACGGCAGGCCCCAGGCATGCACATGGAACATCGGCGTGATGGGCATGTAGACGTCGTTGGTGCCCAGCAGGCGCACGCTGTCGACGCTGCCCATGATGGTCGCCACACCTATGGTGTGCAGGACCAGTTGGCGATGGGTGAAATACACCCCTTTCGGGTTGCCGGTGGTACCGGTGGTGTAGAAGGTGGTAGCGACCGAGTGCTCGTCGAAGTCTTCGAAGGTGTATTGCGGGCTGGCGGCGGCCAGCAATTGCTCGTATTCGCCCACAAAGTTGGGCAGGTCGGCGGTTTTTTCCGCACCATCGGTCAGCAACAGGGTTTTATCGACGGTGGTCAACTGCCCGGCAATGGCCTGGTAAAGGCCGACGAACTCGCTGTTGACCAGCACAAAGCGGTCCTCGGCGTGGTTCATGGTGTAGAGAATCTGTTCCGGCGACAGGCGCACGTTGATGGTGTGGATCACCGCGCCAATCATCGGGATGGCGAACATGCATTCCAGGTAACGATGGCTGTCCCAGTCCATCACCGCCACGGTGTCACCGGCCTTGACCCCGGCTTCGGTCAGCACGTTGGCCAGGCGGGCAACCCGCTCAATAAGGGTTGGGTAGGTGTAGCGAAGCTTGTCGCGGTAGACGATTTCCCGGGTTTTCTCGTAGCGGGCGCCGGACATCAACAGGCGTTTGATCAACAGCGGGTATTGGTAGGCGCCTTCGGCGGGCGGGATAATACGAGTCTGCAACATACGAATCCCTTTTCTGACTGCACGGTCTGGGCTAAAGGATTTGCACTTTAGAGACCTTGCGCGCCGCTCAAATCAGCCAAAGGAATGATTTGCAGAACCCTGTGGATACTAGCCTTGCGCCATCAACCGCCTCATTTCATCTCGGTAAACGCCAGCTTCACACCAATGGTAATCAGCACTACGCCCATGGTCCGGTCGAACCAATGGCCCATGCGGGCAAACCCGGCGCGCACCCGCTGCTGGCTGAACAGCATTGCCACCAGGCAAAACCAGATCGCCGTCGCCACTGCCAGATAAACCCCATAACCGGCCTGGATCGCCAACGGCGTGTGGGGATTGATAACCACGGTGAACAGCGACAGGAAAAACAGCGTGGCCTTGGGGTTCAGGCCATTGGTGACAAATCCCGAGGTAAACGCCCCGCGCGCAGTGCGCTCGCCCGCTTCACGGTGCAGATCGTCTTCGCTCGCAGGCTTGGCCGGTTGGGCACGCAAGGCTTTGAAACCGATGTACAGCAAGTAAGCTGCTGCTGCCCATTTCAGCGCATTGAACAGCACGATGGACTGGGACACGATCAAGCCAATACCGAGCAACGAGTAGCCTACATGCAGGAAAATCGCTGAACCAACACCCAACGCCGTCCATGTCCCGGCACGCCGGCCATGGGTCACGCTCTCGCGCACCACCACGGCAAAGTCCGGCCCAGGGCTGGCCACCGCCAGCAGGTGAATAAGGGCGACGGTCAAGAACTCGGTGAGGTACATGCACACTCCAGGAAGTAACTGATTATTTCATCTGATAGGCTCGGCAGATTACGCCTTTGAACCCTGCCGCAAAAGGTACAGTTGATGACGAACAATCGCCGCGCCGTCTTTCTCGATTACAGCTCCCTGGACCTTGGAGACCTTGACCTGAGCGGGTTGCGAAAAACCTTCAGCGACTTGCAACTCTGTGAACAGACCTCGCCTGCGCAAGTTGTCGAGCGCCTGCACGGCGCTCAGGTGGCAATCAGTAACAAGATCCTGCTCAACGCCGAGACCCTGGCAGCGTGCCCCGACCTGAAGCTGATCCTGATCGCCGCCACCGGCACCAATAACGTCGACCTCGCCGCCGCCCGCGCCCAGGGCATTACCGTGAGCAATTGCCAGGGTTACGGCACACCTTCGGTGGCGCAACACACGATCATGCTTTTGCTCAACCTCGCCACGCGCTTGCAGGACTATCAAAAGGACGTCAGCGCCGGTCGCTGGCAGCAGGCAAAACAGTTCTGCCTGCTGGACCACCCGATCGTCGAGCTGGAAGGTAAAACCCTCGGTTTGCTCGGTCACGGTGAGTTGGGCAGTGCCGTGGCGCGCCTGGCCGAAGCCTTCGGCATGCGCGTGGTGCTGGGAGCAATACCGGGGCGTCCGGCCCGCGCCGACCGGGTGCCTCTGGATGAGCTGCTGTCCCAAGTCGACGCCCTGACGCTGCACTGCCCCCTCAACGAACATACCCGCCACTTCATCGGCGCTCGGGAGTTGGCGCTGCTCAAGCCCGGCGCGTTCGTGGTCAATACCGCGCGCGGTGGCTTGATCGACGAGCAAGCCCTGGCCGACGCCCTGCGCAACGGTCATCTAAGCGGTGCGGCTACCGATGTGCTGAGCGTGGAACCGCCGACGGTGGGCAATCCATTACTGGCTGGCGACATTCCACGGCTAATCGTCACGCCACACTGCGCGTGGGGCAGCCGTGAAGCACGGCAACGAATCGTTGGCCAATTGACGGAAAACGCCCAGGGGTTTTTCAGTGGCGCACCGCAGCGCGTCGTCAGTTGCTAAACTGCGCCCCTTTTCAAGGAGCAGACCATGGATCCGCGCAGTGAAGTACTGCTTCGTCAGGCCAAACTTTTTCAGGGTGACTTGCTGCTGGCCGGCTTGCCCGCCGACGACTTGCTCGGTCACCTGCCCAATGCCCATGGCTGGTGCTGGCATGCCGGTGATCAGGCCGCACTGGATGCGCGTTTCGCCGAGCGCAGCCATTTCGGCGTGAATGTGCCCCAGCGTTCATTCGACTCGGCGGTGGTGTTCCTGCCCAAGTCCAAGGAGCTGACCGATTACATCCTTAACGCCGTGGCTGCGCGCCTGCCCGGCGCCGAGGTGTATCTGGTGGGGGAAAAACGCGGCGGTATTGAAAGCGCCGCCAAGCAATTGAACCCGTTCGGCAAACCCCGCAAGCTCGACAACGCGCGGCACTGCCAGCTGTGGCAAGTCACGGTGGCCAACGCCCCGCAAGCGGTTGAGCTGGAGAGCCTGGCCCAGGTGTTTGAGGTACCGCTGGCCGAAGGGCCACTCAAGGTGGTCAGCTTGCCGGGCGTGTTCAGCCATGGGCGCCTGGATCGCGGCACCGCGCTGCTGCTGGAGCACCTGGATAAATTGCCGAGCGGACATTTGCTGGACTTCGGCTGTGGTGCTGGGGTGCTTGGGGCTGCGGTCAAGCGCCGCTATCCTCACAACACCGTCACGCTGCTGGACGTCGACGCCTTCGCCGCCGCCAGCAGTCGCCTGACCCTGGCCGCCAATGGCCTGGAAGCCGAGGTGTTGACCGGCGATGGCATCGACGCAGCACCGATGGGTTTGAACGCAATCTTGAGCAACCCGCCGTTCCATGTCGGCGTGCACACCGACTATCATGCCACCGAGAACTTGCTACAAAAAGCAGCCAAACATCTGGCAAAAGGCGGCGAACTCCGGTTAGTCGCCAACAGCTTCCTGAAGTACCAACCGCTGATCGAAGAGCATCTTGGCGTGTGTGCGATCAAGGCCGAAGGCCAGGGTTTTCGTATCTACCGCGCCAAGCGCGGCTAACGGGCGTTTGAAAAAGAAGGCTTGCCGAATGGATTTTGCCGAGGCAGAATCCGCTCCGTCCTAGGGGAGTAGTCTCCCACGAGCGCCATGCTCGTCCGGCATACGTCAACATACTTGGTCAACAGGCCATGGCGTATGCGACCCAGGAGTCCGCACAGACGGACCGGGGTTTGACAAGACCTATGACACGAACACCTTACCCGGGGCGGGAAGGCTGTACGTGTCATAGCCGTGTCGACCCGCCCCTGGAAGCCTACCTGATGCTGGATTCACTTCTCGTTCCTACCGCAATCGTTGCCTTGGCCGAAATTGGCGACAAGACGCAACTGCTCGCCCTCATTCTTGCCGCACGCTTTCGCAAGCCCTGGCCGATCATCGCCGGCATCGTCGCCGCGACCCTGGCCAACCATGCCGCCGCCGGTGCCGTGGGCGCCTGGTTCAGCACTTTCTTCTCGGATGCAATGTTGCACTGGATCCTCGCCGCGAGCTTTTGCGCCACAGCCCTATGGACCTTGGTGCCGGACAAGCTCGACGATGACGAAGCCAGTACCTCCCGCAAGTTCGGACCGTTCCTGACCACGCTGATTGCGTTCTTCCTAGCGGAAATGGGCGACAAGACACAAATCGCCACGGTGATGCTGGCGGCGCAATACCCTGAGCTGTGGCTGGTGATTATCGGCACCACCCTGGGCATGTTGATTGCCAACGTACCGGTGGTTCTGGCAGGAAATTTTGCGGCAGAGAAACTGCCGTTGACCTTGATTCGGCGCCTGGCAGCTTCGGCGTTTTTCATTCTGGCAATTGTGGCGGTTTACAAGGCCATGCAGAGTAGTGGGTGGGTCTAGCTGCAAGCTGTTTGCTTCTGACTTGCAGCTTGCAGCTTGAAACTTACTGCGGCTTGTAAAGCGGCATCACCTTGGGGATCGCCGCCTGCAGCGAGGCGATCCGGCTTTCGGAGGCGGGGTGAGTGCTCATGAACTCAGGTGACGAGCCTTGCGAAGCCTTGGCCATTTTGTTCCACAGCGTGATGGCGGCGTTCGGGTTGTAACCGGCACGGGCGGCCAGTTCCAGGCCGATCAGGTCAGCTTCGTTTTCATTGCCGCGACTGTTAGGCAAGGTCATGCCGTAGTTGGCCACGGTATCGGCCAGCGCCAGGCTGTCCTGACCCAAACCAAACAACGCGCCAGCGCCCTGCTTGGCCATTTCAATGCCGTAGGCCTTGGACATGGCTTCGCGGCCGTGCTCGCGCAAGGCATGGGCAATTTCATGGCCCATCACCGCCGCCAGTTCGTCGTCGGTCAGCTTGAGGCTGTCGATCAAACCACTGTAGACAAAGATCTTCCCGCCAGGTCCGCAGTTGGCGTTAATCTCGTCGCTCTTGATCAGGTTCACCTCCCACTTCCACTGGGCCGCATCGGGCCGGAAGGTGGGCGCCTGGGCAATCAGGCGAGTGGCAATAGCCTGTACGCGCTTGGCGTTGGCACTGGTCTTGTCCACCATGCCTTCGCCGCTCGCCTCACCCAGCGTCTGCTGGTAAGACTGGGCATACATCTGGTCGACTTCCTGGCTCGACAACATGCTGAACATGTACTGCTTGCGCTCCACACCCACGGCGCCGCCGCTGGTGGTGTTAACCGACTGACAACCGGCGAGCAGCAACGCTGCACCCAATGTACATACCACCAATGATTTCTTCATGAACACGCTCCCTGAAAACATGGCGCGTATCGTAGGCGGGGAATTGTATCGGCGCCAGATACACCAGACGTTTAACCGTTAAATTTCGGATACTTCCCACAACGTCGCAAAAAACTCATAACCGGCCAGCCCCATGACAGCACAGGTATCTACACATCGTGTAGCCCTGCTATTTCCCATAGCAGCCGTCGAGCGCCTGCGATGAAGCGGGTGCTTGCACCACAAAAATCCAGGATCAACCCGGCGTCAGACACTCCGGCCCATTAAGCTTGGGATCATTCACCATATTGGCCAGTACCCGCTCGCGCAGCGCAGCGGGTTCGCTGGCCAGTAAAGCCTGCAAAACGTGCAGCGGGGTCTCGGGGTTTAGCCACGCTTCTTGCCCCGCCGCATCGAGAATCAACGGCCGACGCTGATTCGACGCCGCCTGCGTCACCACCGCCGCGCTCAGCCACACCTGCTCCTGCACCGGATAAGCTTCCCAGATAGCGGCGAAAAACAGCGTCGAACCCTCTCCCGGCGTCAGCCAGTACGGTCGTTTACGCTGGGTACCACGCCATTCGTAGAAACCATTGGCCGGCAACAGGCAACGACGCTGGCGAAAGGCCTCGCGAAACATTGGCTGCTCCGCCAGGGTTTCCGCGCGGGCATGGGCCGGCGTGCGGGACAAGTCGGTCAGCCACGGCGGAGTCAGGCCCCAGCGCGCCCGCGCCAGCTCGTGTTGACCGTTGGCCGCGCGCTGGATCAGCACCGAATCATTGGGGGAAATGTTCCACTGGGCCTTTTGATCGGCCGGGAAGCCCGGCAAGGCAGCAAAGGCAGGGTTCCAGCGAAACAGGGCATAACGTCCACACATGGGGCAACACGACTCTTGGGTAAACCGGCCAACAGCCTAACAGACCAGCACGTCGGGGAAGCTGTCGGGTTCATCGCCGGGCATCGGCAGCGCGCCGTTGTAGGCGGTGATCAACTCCCGGGCGTAAGCGGCCTGTTCGTCCTCCACTGCCAGGGCCAGCAGGCCATAGATCGGCAACTCGCCGGTGCCGCCCAGCAAGTCACGCCCCACCAGGTGGGCCTTGATGCCTTCACTGGCGAGCATGCCCTGGAGCAATTCGCCTTCCATCAGGTTTTCCGGTTCGTAGATTCGCTGCATGGCGTACCTTTTTATTCCTTCTCGCGACGCATTATTCGTTTTCGCTGCGCACTTCGAGCATCCATTCACCATCGTGGATCTGCAGTACGAAAGTAATGGGCCGGCAGCACACCGGACAGTCTTCAATATAGGTCTGATCGCCACCGGACAAATCCAGTATCGCCTCGACCGCTTCACCACAATAAGGACAATCGTAGACTTCAGTTTCCAGCATCGCGGTCTCCCAAGTGACTTGTGCGTATAATCGCCGGTCTATTTGCAGGGCTATTGTCGTTTGATCCCATTGTTCAGACCGCGCCCTGTCACTTATCGATCCAAACCTTTTACTTACCCTAGCCGTTTCTAACAAGAGAGCATGATGGGCGAATTCGATACCATCCGACCTTACAACGACAGCGAAGTCCCGGCAGTGCTGGCACGGCTGTTCAGTGACAAGGCCTTTCTGGACATCCTGACCCACTTTCGCTTCCCGCGCTTTGCCGGCGCCTTTGGCTGGCTGCTCAAGCCGATAATCGCTTACAAACTGCGCCGTGAGTTCGCCAGCGTGACCACCGTCGCCACACTGCAGGACAAAGTCGAACTCTACGTCGACCACACTATAGATCGCGCGACCGACGGCGTGACCTATACCGGTGTCGAGCAGTTCAAGTCTGGCAGCGCCTACCTGTTTTTGGCCAACCATCGCGATATCGTGATGGACCCGGCCTTCGTCAACTACGCGATATACCACGCCGGCCTGCCGACGCCGCGCATTGCCATTGGCGACAACCTGCTGCAAAAGCCGTTTGTCAGCGACCTGATGCGCCTGAACAAGAGCTTTATCGTGCACCGTTCAATCGCTGGGCGGCGCGAGAAGATGGCGGCGTATCAGTTGCTGTCGGCCTATATCAACCACTCGATCCGCAACGACTGCGAGTCGATTTGGATCGCCCAGGCCGAAGGTCGCGCCAAGGACGGGGATGATCGCACCGAGTCAGCGATCCTCAAGATGTTCCACATGAGCCGCAAGGACGAGCCGTTCGCCGAGGTCATTCAGTCGCTGAACCTGACGCCGGTGTCCATCAGCTACGAATACGACCCGTGCGATTCGGCCAAGGCCCGCGAACTGTACATCCGCGCCACCACCGGCACCTACAGCAAGGCGATGGGCGAGGACGATGGGAGCATCGCCTTGGGCATTACCGGCTACAAGGGCCGGGTCCACGTCAACTTCGCCTCGCCGATCACCGAACGCTTCGAAGACACCAAACTGCTGGCTATCGAGATGGATCGGCAGATTCTGGGCGGTTATCGGTTGTTTCCGGTGCATTACCTGGCGTATGCCCAGTGGTGCGATACCGACCCGCTATTACAGGTACCGGCAGCTGCCGAGATGTTCCCGACAGATGAACTGGCCAAGGCGAAAGCGGAGTGGGAGCGTCGATTGAATGCGTGCCCAAGCGAGCATCGGCCGTATCTGGTGCTGCAGTACGCGACACCGGTACGTAATCAATACCGAGTCAAAGCCGGCATCCCCCTGTAAACCCGACCCACTGTAGGAGCGAGGGGACGCCTAGTTCTTACTCGCGAAAGTCGTTAACGATAACGAGGGTTTCCTGGTTTAGCGCGGTGCCCTCAGGTTCTTCGCGAGTACGCCGGCTTCTACAGGCGGGTACTGAACCAGGAAACCAGCAGCGCAAGCCCAAGGCCGGCAAAACCGAGCCGGTAGGAAAGACGGTGGACACGCTCGGTCCTCACGTCCAAAAACAGCATCGGCTGGTCGATAGCCCGCTCCTCGCTCTGCGCGGCGAGATTGGCCATCGCTCGTTGCTCCCGCAGACGGGTGATGAACAGCAGACATGCACCGGGGCAAGCCAGCAACAGGGCAAACGCATTGATCAGTATTGCAGGCAGCACCATCACAAACCTCGGTGTAACAGTGTATTGGTATCCATTCAGATACAAACCTGAACGATATGCGCAGCCTGCGCCTGCCAACTCCCTCCTCCATTGACGGCTAATGTATCGAGTAATTTACACCGTCACCTGAACGTCACCTTAACAAGCCACGCTGTTGCCCTTCGAACGCCCGGGAGCTTGTCATGTTGCACGCGCAAAACCAGGATAGGCTGTATCTGATGCCTCAAAACGACGAGCAAGAGGCGCTGGTCGACGGCCTGGCGTTCAATGTGCAGGACCGCCACTGGCTGGTGTATTGCGCCCTCGGCGGGCATCAGCATGCCGACCTGCCGGAGCTGGATTTGCTGACTGGGGTGAGTGTGCTCGACTTTTACGTCGAAACAGCTGCGTGACAGTTACAGGCAATAAAAAACCGGGCTCATCACTGAGCCCGGTTTTTTTTGAAGCAATTACTGCGAGCTGAGGATCTGCCCGATGCTCGGGTCCTTGAACAGGCGCGTCAGGGCATCGCTCAACACGTCGCTGACCAGCTTGGTGTTGGTGTCCTGATTCGGCGCCATGCCGAAGCGCTGATCCAGGGAAGCGCCATAACGGCCGCTATAACGACGGCTGCCGGCGGACACGTCGGAGCGGAAGGTCGCGGCGATGGTGGCTTCGGTCACATACAGCCCCTCTTTAGGCGACTGGTATTTCAGCTCAGCCAAAGTCACGGTCAATTGCGGCGCGCCCGGGGAATTGCTGGTAGGGGTGAAACCCAGCAGGCGTACCGCCGCTTCAGCCTGGGCTTGCAGCTTGGGCAGCACATCAGCACCGGTCACCGTAATGGCGCTGGTTTCCGGGTACAGGCCACCACGAGTGCCCAGGGTAGGCGACGGACGACCATCGACCACACGCACCGACACCGGCTGGCCATGGCCGACAGCTGCCAGCTGGCTGGTGATTTTCGGCTGCGGGCTCAGTTGTTGCGGGCTGTGGGCGCAGCCAACCAGGGTCAAACTGGTCACAGTGATCAAACCGAACAACAGGCGTTGCAACATGCGTTTCTCTCCAGAAATCAGGTACCGACAGGCCGGCAGTATAGCGGTGCGCCATGTCCTTGAACTAGCACCAGTTACAACTCAGACCCGACGGGCTTGTAGCGGTTCGGTGTCACTGATATGTCACAGCGGTTACACGCTGGCGTCATGCCTTGCAGGCAACCTTGGCCTCAACTCACAGGAGGTTGATCGCCATGCACTTTTTCTGGTCGTTGTTCATGCGCAAACCCGCTCACCGGCACTTTGCCCTGCTCGATCAACAAGGCCGCTGCCAGGCTTTCAAGCAGTGCAGCCTGCCCCCCGTGGGCAATGGCTGGGTCGAAGTCGAAGAAATTCGCTTGAGCTGGATGCATCACCCCTTGCCCGCACGAGCACGTTTGAGCCCACGTATTTCAAGGTCATTGCAGCGACAGCCGTTGACCGCCTGACCGAACGGCTAATAAAAGTCATAAAACACGACCATTTACCCGCACTTCTTCGCTACAATCTCCCCCCGATTATAAGGACGTCTCCTGATCGGGCCTCGCAGCATCGCTAATGCTCCTGTATTAGCTCCCCCGCACCGCCCACAGAGAGCCGCCCACACAGATTAAGTGAAGCTGGCGTGCTTGCTGTTTTTCTGCAAAACCACCTCCTTTACCCAATCTGCCAGAGCTGCCATTGCGCTCGGCCACTTGAGTTGTTTGCCCGTTATGCCGCTTGTCGGCAGTGATTTCGGGCCAGGTGCCAGACTGGGGCAGCCCTTTTTTGAGGTTCACGTCTTCAAAAGAGCGTGAAAAAAACGGGTTTTCACAACTTCACAAGAGTGTGGCGAGCAAATGAATAGTTTTGCGTTTGTACAAGCACCATCAGCGTCTGGCACTGCCCAACCACACAGGACCGAGTACTCCTCAAGAACTGGAGCTTGAAGCCTGTCCGCTACGGATTTGGTTGCACGATCGGACGTACTTGACCATAAGTCGAATTGCCACAGGCGCCCTTAAATGCGTTCATATGCAGATAAGGCCCGATAGGCAGTGTGCGCCGATGTTGTAAAGAGATGCGAAAAATTGCGAAGCGGACATGGCGATCCTGACCATGGGTAACCTGGGGCATCATATGAACCGCCCCGTCACTCCTGGCAGCCATGCCGTCAATTTTGTGCTGCAGATTTTGGAGACGCGTTAAATGGCGCATAACGAAGCAGTCGACGTAGTACTGGTAGGGGCAGGCATCATGAGTGCCACCCTCGCCGTACTACTCAAAGAGCTCGACCCCGGCCTCAAGCTGGAAGTCGTTGAGCTGATGGATTCGGGTGCCGCGGAAAGTTCCAACCCGTGGAACAACGCCGGGACCGGTCACGCCGGGCTGTGTGAGTTGAACTACACACCCCAGGCTCAAGACGGTTCGATCGACATCAAGAAGGCCGTGCATATCAACACCCAGTTCGAGGTGTCGAAGCAGTTCTGGGCGTACCTGACCAAAAAAGGCACCTTTGGCTCGTCCAAGTCCTTTATCAGTGCAGTTCCGCACCTGAGTTTCGTGCAGGGCGAAAAAGGCGTGTCGTTCCTCAAGAAGCGCTTTGAAACCCTCAGCCAGCACCACGCCTTCGCGGACATGCATTACACCGAAGACCGTGCGCAGATGGCCGAATGGATGCCGCTGATGATGCCCGGCCGCCCGCTTGACGAAAAAATCGCTGCTACCCGCGTACTGAACGGCACCGACGTCAACTTTGGCGCCCTGACCAATCAGTTGCTGGCGCACCTGACCAGCTCGGCCGATGCCCAGGTCAAGTACAGTAAGCGTGTTACCGGCCTCAAGCGCAACAGCGCCGGATGGACCGTGAGCATCAAGGACGTCAACAGCGGCAACTCCCGTGACGTCGACGCCAAGTTCGTATTCCTTGGTGCCGGTGGCGCGGCACTGCCGCTGTTGCAAGCCTCGGGCATCGAAGAAAGCAAAGGCTTCGGTGGCTTTCCGGTCAGTGGTCAGTGGCTGCGTTGCGACAACCCGGAAGTGGTCAAGCACCACCAGGCCAAAGTCTACAGCCAGGCGGCAGTGGGTTCGCCACCGATGTCGGTGCCGCACCTGGACACCCGCGTGGTCGACGGCAAGAAATCCCTGCTGTTCGGGCCATACGCCGGTTTCACCACCAAGTTCCTCAAGCACGGCTCCTTCCTCGACCTGCCAATGTCGGTTCGCGCCGGCAACATCGGTCCGATGCTGGCCGTGGCCCGGGACAACATGGACCTGACCAAGTACCTGGTCAGCGAAGTCATGCAATCCATGGAACAGCGCCTGGAATCCCTGCGCCGCTTCTACCCTGAGGCGAAAGCCGAAGACTGGCGCCTGGAAGTGGCCGGCCAACGGGTACAGATCATCAAGAAAGACCCGAAAAAAGGCGGCGTGCTGCAATTTGGCACCGAGTTGGTAGCGGCCAAGGATGGCTCACTGGCGGCACTGCTGGGCGCTTCTCCAGGCGCGTCGGTCACCGTTTCGATCATGCTCGACCTGATCGAACGCTGCTTCCCGGACAAGGCGTCCGGTGAGTGGGCCACCAAGCTTTCGGAAATCTTCCCGGCCCGGGAGAAAATCCTGGAAACCGATGCTGCGCTGTATCGCAAGATCAACGCGCAGAACAACATCAGCCTGGAACTGGTTGAGCAAAGCAGCGAGACCGAAAGCTACGCTTAAAGCCCGCTCATAAAAAACGCCCCGTTCTCCATAGTGAGAACGGGGCGTTTTTTTTTCGCCAGGCAAAATCAGCCGCGAGCTTTGTCGATCAGTTCCATGTACTCGGCAGCGTTGCGCTGGTCCTTGATCACTTCAACGAAGGTCAAGCCGTGCTCATCCTTACCGTCCAGGTCCAGGCTCGCCTCTTTGAAAAAAACCAGGAACCGCTCGAAGTCGTCGATGCGCAGGCCACGGTAGGCTTTGATCAGTTTGTGGTGGGAAGGCGAAGTGGCATCGACCGGTTCAAAATCCAGGAACAGCTTGATCTGCTCATCGCCGATTTCATCACCAATCAATTGCTTCTTATCTTTACGCATTGCTGACTCCAGCTTGCAGACATTTACACGGGGTGAGCAGTTTACCTGCGCTCTTACCTTGAGCGCACCGCCCCGGTGTGCAAATCCGCCCAGATATGGCCGTTGGCATAGCTTAAAAACTGCACATACAGGGTTTCATTACGCAGCAAGTCGATGATCACCCGGTACTGAGCCAATGGGTAATACAGGGTCAGAGTTTTGCTTTTACCGTCGAAGGCCGGTTTTTTCAGGCTCTTGCTTTCGCCGTCAAAGTTAAGGATCACCTGGCTGATGCTCGCACCCTTGTTCAGGGATTTGCCCTTGAGGCGTACCAACAACGGTGATGTCACCGGAATCGGCTGCTGATTGGATTGACGCTGGTTGCCCACCACCACCGAATACTCGGTAACTTGCAGCAGTTGCTGCTGCTCGGGACTCTCGCCGCGCAGCGTCAGGTCATCAGGTGGCAGAAATTGGCTGTGCATCGGCGCTGGAGCCGCGGCCAGAGGCAGGCTGACGATCAGCGCCAGGATGGCGCAACTGCGGATCAAAAGGCTCATGGGCCGCTCCGTGGAAGATGGCCCAGCACTGTAGCTCAATCGAACTGGGCAAGCATCCAGCGCTGATAGGCAGGCACCTCGGGATCGCCTTCACGGGGTGCCCAGGTCGCCAGCTCGCCTTCGCCCACCGGCCGATAAGGCCCGGCCTTGCATTCGAACATCAGCGAGTCAGGCTCCAGCACCACTAGCCCATGGAACACCCCCGGCGGCAAATCGACGCCCTGGCACTCGCCACCGGCCTGCATGACACGCTTGGCCAGCACCTCGCCGGTCTCGCTGAAAATCAACAAACCCAGGCAGCCCTTGAGCACCAACAGGGTTTCCGCCTTGTCGGCACTCAAGTGACGATGCGGTGGCACGTAGGTGCTTGGCTGCATGCCCACCGCCATGCGGTGGCACGGCTCGTCCATCTGGTGGAAGTTGTGATGGTGACGGCCACGGGGGCTGGCGGATGCTTTCTCGGCCAACTCGGCAAACAGTGATTGATCGAGAAAGCTGACCATCGATTACATCCCCTTGACGGCGTAGATGCCCGCAGCATTGCGCCAGTAACCCTTGTAGTCCATGCCGTAACCGAAGAGGTAACGGTCGATGCACGGCAGGCCCATGTAATCGGCTTTCAGGTCTGGACGAGCCTTGCGGTCGTGGTCCTTGTCGATCAGTACGGCGGTGTGTACAGCGCGGGCGCCAGCGTGCTTGCAGAAGTCGATGATCGCGCCCAGGGTGTGGCCTTCATCAAGGATATCGTCAACGATCAGCACATCGCGGTCGACCAGCGAGACTTCCGGCTTGGCCTTCCAGAACAGGTCGCCACCAGTGGTTTCATTACGATAGCGGGTGGCGTGCAGGTAGGACGCTTCCAGGGGAAACTTCAGATGAGTGAGCAATTTTCCGGCGAAAATCAGACCGCCGTTCATTACACAGAACACCACCGGGTTGGTGTCGGCCATTTCCCGAGTGATCTTTTCGCCGACCTTGGCGATCGCCTCTTCGACTTGCGACTCGGTGTACAGGCAGTCAGCCTCTCGCATGATTTGACGGATATGCTCGAGATCAGCGGACATGGCGCTCTCCAAGGGTACTGTGGCAAGAAAAGCGGGCGAAGGTACGCTTCTGGGACGCAACGTTCAAGCCTTTATGGACTAATGTGCCAGATGTCTATAGGACAACACCCTCAGATAGATTAATCTAATCCGGTTTTTTTGCCCGCCGCCGGAGCCCTTCCCCATGCCCATCCGTGAGATCCGCCATCCGCTGATCCGACACAAACTTGGCCTTATGCGCCGCGCCGACATTAGCACGAAGAACTTCCGTGAGCTTGCTCAGGAAGTCGGAGCGTTGCTCACCTACGAAGCGACTAAAGATTTGCCCCTGGAAACCTACGAGGTTGACGGTTGGTGCGGTCCCGTCCAGGTCGAGAAGATCGCCGGCAAGAAAATTACCGTGGTCCCGATCCTGCGCGCCGGTATCGGCATGCTTGAAGGCGTGCTGAGCCTGATCCCGGGCGCCAAGGTCAGCGCCGTAGGCGTGGCCCGCAATGAAGAAACCCTGCAGGCCCACACCTACCTGGAAAAACTGGTGCCGGAAATCGACGAACGCCTGGCGATGATCATCGACCCGATGCTCGCCACCGGCAGTTCCATGGTTGCCACCATCAACCTGCTGAAGAAAGCCGGCTGCAAAGACATCCGCGCCATGGTGCTGGTTGCTGCTCCCGAAGGCATCGCCGCCGTCGAGAAAGCGCACCCGGACGTGGTGATCTACACCGCCTCCATCGATGAGCGCCTGAACGAGCACGGCTACATCATTCCGGGCCTGGGCGATGCCGGCGACAAGATCTTCGGTACCAAGCAGAAGGACGCGTGATCATGCAGGATGAATTCAACGACCCGCTTTGGCGCCAGATCCTGTCTGGCGCACAGATGCTCTTCGTGGCATTTGGTGCGCTGGTGTTGATGCCTCTGATCACAGGTCTTGATCCAAACGTTGCGCTGTTTACCGCAGGCCTGGGCACGTTGCTGTTCCAGGTAGTCACAGGACGGCAAGTGCCGGTGTTCCTGGCGTCGAGCTTTGCCTTTATCACCCCGATCATTCTCGCCAAGGAGCAGTTCGGCCTAGCGGCAACCATGGGCGGGGTGATGGCCGCCGGCTTCGTTTATACCTTCCTGGGCGCTGCGGTGAAGATCAAGGGCACCGGTTTCATCGACCGTCTGCTGCCGCCGGTGGTGATCGGCCCGGTGATCATTTCCATCGGACTGGCCATGGCGCCGATTGCCGCGAACATGGCGATGGGTAAAGGCAGTGATGGTGCCGAGCTGATTCATTACCAGACGGCGATGCTGATCTCGATGCCGGCGCTGCTGACCACGTTGATCGTGGCGGTCTTTGGCAAAGGCATTTTCCGCCTGGTGCCGATCATCTCCGGCGTGCTGGTGGGTTTTGCCATGGCGTTCTACTTTGGCGTGGTCGACACGGCCAAGATTGCCGCCGCACCCTGGTTCGCCCTGCCCCACTTCACGGCGCCAGAGTTCAATTGGCAGGCGATTCTATTTATCGTCCCCGTGGCGTTGGCGCCTGCCATTGAGCACATCGGCGGCGTGATTGCCGTGGGCAGCGTTACCGGTCGCGACTACCTGAAAAAACCCGGCCTGCATCGCACGCTGCTGGGCGACGGTATCGCCACCACCGCTGCCGGCATGCTCGGCGGCCCGCCCAACACCACCTACGCCGAAGTAACGGGCGCAGTGATGCTGACCAAGAACTACAACCCGAAAATCATGACCTGGGCGGCGGTGTTTGCCATCACCCTGGCTTTTGTCGGCAAGTTCGGCGCGCTGCTGCAAAGCATCCCGGTACCGGTGATGGGCGGGATTCTATGCCTGCTGTTCGGCTCGATTGCCGCAGTGGGGATGAACACCCTGATTCGTCACAAGATCGACTTGGGGGAAGCGCGCAATCTGGTGATTGTTTCGGTGACCCTGGTGTTCGGGATTGGTGGCGTGTTGATCGGCACTGGGACTGGCCCGGACGACTTCGGCCTCAAGGGCATCGCCCTGTGTGCGGTAGTGGCAATGGGGTTGAATCTGCTGCTGCCGGGAAATGATGGCTGGAAGAACAAAAAGCCGGATGAGCCGTTGCTGTAAGGCACAACTTTCGGCTGTGCTCCCCGTGGCGAGAGAGCTTGCTCCCTCGCCACATAACGCTCTTAAATCCCTTAGAGCTCGCCCAGCCCGTCGATCAACGCCTGGTTCTGCTCGGGCGTACCGATGCTGATGCGCAGGAACTGGGCAATCCGCTCCTGCTTGAAGTGCCGCACAATCACCCCTTGCTCGCGCAACTTCGCAGCCAAACCGGCCGCGTCGTGTTGTGGGTGTCGGGCAAAGATGAAGTTCGCTGCCGACGGCAACACCTCAAAACCTTTCGCCTGCAACTGCCCGACCACCTTGTCACGACTGTCGATTACCAGACGGCACGTCTTCTCGAAGTACTCTCGATCCTCGAATGCCGCCGCCGCCCCGACAATCGCCAAGCGATCCAGCGGGTAGGAGTTGAAGCTGTTCTTGACTCGCTCCAGCGCCTCGATCAGGTCCGGATGGCCCACTGCCAGGCCCACGCGCAATCCTGCCAGGGAGCGCGACTTGGACAGGGTCTGGGTCACCAGCAGATTTGGGTAACGGTCCACCAGGCTGATGGCAGTTTCGCCGCCAAAGTCGATATAGGCTTCATCGACCACTACCACTGAGTCCGGGCTAGCCTTGAGGATCTGCTCCACAGCGTCCAGCGCCATCACGCAACCGGTGGGCGCGTTCGGGTTGGGGAAGATGATTCCGCCGTTAGGCTTGGCGTAGTCCGCAGCACGGATCTGGAACTGTTCATCCAGTGGCACCGCGTCGAAGGTAATGCCGTAGAGGCCGCAGTACACCGGGTAGAAGCTGTAGCTGATGTCCGGAAACAGCAGCGGCTGATCGTGCAGGAACAAACCGTGAAAGATATGGGCCAGAACTTCATCGGAACCATTACCCAGGAACACCTGTGCCGTTTGCACACCGTAATACTGCGCAACAGCCTGCTTGAGCAGGTCGCCATTGGGGTCCGGGTACAAACGCAGGTTGTCGTTCAACTCGCCTTGCATGGCCGCCAGCGCCTTGGGCGATGGGCCATAAGGGTTTTCATTGGTGTTGAGCTTAACCAACTTGGCCAGCTTCGGTTGTTCACCAGGCACATAGGGCACCAGGTTCTTGACGAACGGGCTCCAAAACTTGCTCATTTCTCAGTTCCCTTTCTTGTCGTCAACGATGCGGTATTCAGCACTGCGGGCGTGGGCCGTCAGCGACTCACCGCGCGCCAGCACCGAGGCAGTCTTGCCCAGTTCAGAGGCGCCTTGGGGCGAACAGAAGATGATCGACGAACGCTTCTGGAAGTCATACACACCCAGCGGCGACGAGAACCGCGCGGTACCGGACGTCGGCAACACGTGGTTGGGACCGGCGCAGTAGTCGCCCAGGGCTTCGCTCGTGTGGCGACCCATGAAGATCGCGCCGGCGTGACGAATCAACGGCAGCCAGGCTTGTGGGTCGGCTACGGATAGCTCCAGGTGTTCCGGGGCGATGCGATTGGCCACTTCGATGGCCTGCTCCATGTCACGAACCAGGATCAGAGCACCACGGCCATTGATCGATTTTTCGATGATCTCGGCACGTTCCATGGTCGGCAGCAACTTGGCAATGCTGGCGGCGACCTTGTCGAGGAATTCGGCATCGGGGCTGACCAGGATCGCCTGGGCGTCTTCGTCGTGCTCGGCCTGGGAGAACAAGTCCATGGCGATCCAGTCCGGATCAGTCTGGCCGTCGCACACCACGAGGATTTCCGAAGGGCCGGCGATCATGTCGATACCGACCTGGCCAAACACGTGGCGCTTGGCAGTGGCGACATAGATGTTGCCGGGGCCGACCACCTTGTCGACCTTCGGCACGCTTTCGGTGCCGTACGCCAGCGCTGCGACCGCTTGGGCGCCGCCGATGGTGAACACCCGGTCAACGCCGGCGATGCAGGCAGCGGCCAGCACCAGTTCGTTGATTTCACCACGAGGGGTTGGCACCACCATGACCACTTCGATAACGCCAGCAACCTTGGCCGGAATGGCGTTCATCAGCACCGATGATGGATAGGATGCTTTACCGCCCGGTACGTACAGGCCGGCACGGTCCAGGGGGGTGACCTTCTGGCCCAGCACCGTGCCATCGGCCTCGGTGTAGCTCCAGGAGTCCTGCTTCTGTTTTTCGTGGTAGCTGCGCACCCGCGCCGCTGCCACTTCCAGGGCTTCGCGCTGGGGTTCGGTGATGCGGGTCAAGGCCAGTTCCAAGCGTTCGCGGGGCAGGATCAGGTCGGCCATGGAGGCGACGTCCAAACCATCGAACTGACGAGTGAAATCCACCAGCGCCGCATCACCGCGTTCGCGCACGGCCTTGATGATGTCGAGCACCCGCTGGTTGACCGATTCGTCGGACACACTTTCCCAGCTCAGCAGATGATCCAGATGATGGGCGAAATCCGGATCGGCAGCGTTGAGTCGGGCAATTGCAGTGGACGTGGTCATAGCGAGGGCCTCATAGGATTGACAAAAGTGCTCAGGCGCCGAAAGTTAGCAGTCGATCCGCTTGGGCACCTGAGAATTCTGGCTATGAGGCGGATAGACGGGCGTAGCTTTTCAGCTACGCGGGTGAGTCAACCGCGGTGTCGAGACTCCACTGCCTTGCGCAGGGTGTCGATCAACGCCTGGATACGGGCGTGCTGCATTTTCATCGAGGCTTTGTTGACGATCAGCCGGGAGCTGATATCGGCGATGAAGTCCTGGGGCTCCAGGCCATTGGCACGAAGGGTATTACCGGTGTCGACCACATCGATGATCTTGTCCGCCAGACCAATCAGCGGCGCCAGTTCCATCGAGCCGTAGAGCTTGATGATGTCGACCTGGCGGCCTTGTTCGGCGTAGTAGCGCTTGGCAACGTTGACGAACTTGGTCGCCACCCGCAGGCGGCCCTTGGGCTCGACGTCGCCAACACGGCCAGCAGTCATCAGTTTGCACAAGGCAATGCGCAGGTCCAGTGGCTCGTACAGGCCCTGGCCACCGTATTCCATAAGCACGTCTTTACCGGCCACGCCGAGATCAGCGGCACCATGCTCAACGTAGGTCGGTACGTCAGTGGCGCGCACGATCAGCAGGCGTACGTCAGCCTGGGTCGTGGGAATGATCAACTTGCGACTTTTGTCCGGATTCTCGGTCGGCACGATGCCCGCTTCAGCCAGAAGCGGCAAAGTGTCGTCAAGGATGCGGCCCTTGGACAGTGCGATGGTCAACATGGGAAACGTCAGTCCTTCATCAGGCAATTGCTGTCCGGTCGCAAGCGGCGCCAGACACAGATCGAGGCCTTTACAGACCTCGACTTAAAACAAAACCGTGGGCACCTCCCTGTGCCCTTGCAGCAACTAGCCCGGTACGCGGCGGATCTTCGCGCCGAGCATCTGCAGCTTCTCTTCGATGCACTCGTAACCACGGTCGATGTGGTAGATGCGATCGATCAGGGTGTCGCCTTCAGCGCACAGAGCCGAGATCACCAGGCTGGCGGAAGCGCGCAGATCGGTGGCCATTACTGGCGCGCCCTTGAGCTTCTCGATACCGGTGACGATGGCAGTGTTGCCTTCGACCTGAATCTTGGCGCCCATGCGGTGCAGTTCATACACGTGCATGAAACGGTTTTCGAAGATGGTCTCGATAACCGCACCGGTGCCTTCGGCAATTGCGTTCAGGGAAACGAACTGCGCCTGCATGTCGGTCGGGAACGCCGGGTACGGAGCGGTCCGCACGTTGACGGCCTTGGGCCGCTTGCCGTGCATGTTCAGCTCAATCCAGTCGTCGCCGGTGGTGATTTCAGCGCCCGCTTCCTTGAGTTTTTCCAGGACAGCTTCAAGGATGGTCGGATCAGTGTCCTTGACCTTGACGCGACCACCGGTAACGGCGGCAGCGACCAGGTAGGTACCGGTCTCGATTCGGTCCGGCATGACCTTGTAGGTGGCCGGGTGCAGGCGCTTCACGCCTTCGATGGTGATGGTGTCGGTGCCGGCGCCGGTGATGTTGGCGCCCATGGCAATCAGGAAGTTGGCCAAGTCGACCACTTCCGGCTCGCGCGCGGCGTTTTGCAGCACGCTGCGGCCAGTGGCCAGTGCGGCGGCCATCATGATGTTCTCGGTACCGGTCACGCTGACGGTATCGAAGAAGAAGTTGGCACCACGCAGGCCGCCTTCCGGCGCCTTGGCCTTGATGTAGCCGCCTTCGACGTCGATGGTTGCGCCCATGGCTTCAAGGCCACGGATGTGCAGGTCCACCGGACGCGAGCCAATGGCGCAACCGCCAGGCAGGGCCACTTCGGCTTCGCCGAAACGGGCAACCATAGGACCAAGTACCAGAATCGAGGCGCGCATGGTTTTCACCAGCTCGTACGGGGCGATCAGGGTCTTGATGGTGCGCGGGTCGATTTCGACCGACAGCTTTTCGTCGATCACCGGCTCGATGCCCATGCGACCGAACAGCTCGATCATGGTGGTGATGTCGTGCAGGTGCGGCAGGTTGGCCACGGTGACCGGGCCATCGCACAACAACGTAGCTGCGAGGATTGGCAAGGCAGAGTTTTTTGCCCCGGAGATACGGATTTCGCCATCAAGACGAATACCACCGGTAATAATCAATTTATCCATAAGAATCTCGACGCCTAGGGGCTCAGGTGCGCTCGGCCCAGGCCGCGCGGCTGAAAAATTTCATAGTGACCGCATGGATGCTGCCATCGGTGATCCATGGGTTCAAATGGGCATAGATCTGCTGCTGACGCTTGACCGGGCTCAATGCCGCCAGTTCATCGCTAATTACGTTCAGCTGGAAGTTGCAGCCTTCGCCTTCAACTTCCACCTTCGTATCTGGCAGCTTTCCTTCAAGGAAGCTCTTCACTTCTACGGCCTGCATGCTCAACCTCTATCGGCGCCCAGTGCGCGCGGGTCGGACATCATACAAAAAAGCCCCGCGCCTGCGAACCCCGCATAGCAGGACTCTGACGGGGGGCTTCTTTAATAATGTGTATTAAGGATGCGCCAACAGCTCAGTCAAACCCGAAACCTGAGCAATTTCACGCATATCTTCGGGCAATGCACGAATACTGACAGCTTTGTTGACCGCGGCGGCATCACGTATGAAGCACAGCAGCAACGACAGACCAACGCTGCTGGACTTCACCACTGACGAGCAATCCAGCACCAATGCAGACGCGGTGCTGGCATTGATCAGCGCCTGGCCCTGCTTGCGCAGGCCAGGCCCAGTGAGGTAATCCAGTACGCCGCTCAAGAGCAGCTCGCCGGCCTCGCCGAGACGGACAGCCGACTCGCTCATTGGGCCTTCTCTTCAGAGGCTTTTTCGGTCACTTCCTTGGCCTTGGCCACTTCACCGGCCCAACCATTGATGGTTTTGTCCAGGTCGTTGCCATTGCGCTGCATCGCGTCCGCGAACTGGTCACGGAACAGTTTGCCGATGTTGATGCCGTTGATGATCACGTTGCGCACTTTCCATTCACCGTTGATCTTCTCAAGAGTGTAGGAAACCGGGTAGACCGAACCGTTGTTGCCCTTGACCTGCATGTCCACGCTGGTACGGTTACCGGACTCATCCTTGGCCGGGGAAACAACGATGCCCTGGTTGTTATATTCCAGCAATGCGTTGCCGTAGAACTGCATCAGGCTGCGCTTGAAGTTGTCCTGGAAGGTCTGCATTTGCGCGGGCGTGGCCTTGCGCGAGTACTTGACCGTCATGATGCTGCGGGAGATGCCGTCGGCGTCCACCACCGGGCCGACGATGCCGTTGAGGGCGTCGTAGAACTCGCTTGGGCTTTGCTTGTACTTTTCTTTGTTGGTGGCAAGGTCTGCCAGCAAACGGGTGGTGGTGTCCAGGACGATGTCGTGCGCGGAAGGCGCAGCCACAGCGGCACCAGCCATCAACGGCAAGGCTGCCAGCAGCACTAACAGGCCACGTCGCAAGGTAGAGATCATGAACAAACTCCTCATTTGGCGTCTTTACTAACCGTATTAAGCAGGAATTTACCGATCAAGTCCTCCAGCACCAGCGACGACTGTGTGTCGTGAATGGTCGAACCATTCTTGAGCAAGGCTTCTTCCCCGCCCACGCTGATACCGATGTACTTTTCGCCCAGCAGACCCGCCGTGAGAATAGAGGCAGTGGAGTCAGTCGGTAGATTATCTACGCGCTTTTCCAGTTGCATCGTCACGCGGCCGGTGAAGCTGTCGCGGTCCAGATCGATAGCCGTGACCTTGCCGATGGTCACCCCGGCCATGGTCACTTTAGATCTGACAGTCAAACCGGCGATATTGTCGAAGTAGGCGTAAAGTTTATAGGTATCGGCAGCAGGGCTAGCCGAAAGGCCGCTGACTCGCAGGGCGAGCAGCAGTAAAGCCAGGATGCCAGCCAGCAAGAAAAGGCCGACACCGATCTCCACAGTGCGGTTTTGCATCAGAAATCTCCAAACATCAAAGCAGTCAAAATGAAGTCAAGGCCCAGTACCGCCAGCGAGGCGTACACAACAGTCTTGGTGGTGGCGCGACTGATCCCTTCTGAAGTGGGCTCACAGTCGTAGCCTTGGAATACGGCGATCCAGGTCACAACAAAGGCGAAGACGATGCTCTTGATTAGCCCATTGAGCACGTCACCGCTGAAGGTCACGCTGTTTTGCATGTTGGCCCAGTAGGAGCCCTCATAGACTCCCAGCCAGTCCACCGCCACCCACGAACCGCCCCAGATGCCGACCACGCTGAAAATCATTGCCAGCAGAGGTAGGGAAATGAAGCCAGCCCACAGGCGCGGGGCAACAATGTATTTGAGGGGGTCCACGCCGATCATTTCCAGGCTGGACAGCTGCTCGGTGGCTTTCATGTTGCCGATTTCTGCGGTCAGCGCAGAACCGGCGCGACCGGCAAACAGCAGCGCAGTGACCACCGGCCCCAGCTCACGCAACAATGTCAGGGCAACCATCTGCCCCACCGCCTGTTCGGAACCGTAGCTGGAAAGAATGCTGAAGCCTTGCAATGCCAGCACCATGCCGATGAACATGCCGGAGACCACAATGATCACCAGGGACATCACGCCCACGGAGTGCAGTTGCTTGATCAACAGGCCAAAGCTGCCGCCGATACCGCCGCGACCGAGCAAGGAGTGAAACAGAAAAATCGTCGAACGGCCGAGTACTTCGACAATGTCGATGCCGGAACGGCCGAAAAGGCGAACCTTTTCGGTTAAAGATGTCTTGCGCATCAGCGCTTCCCCAGAAGATCTGAGCGGTAGTCCGCTGCCGGAAAATGAAAAGCCACCGGGCCATCGGGATCGCCGGTCATGAATTGGCGAATACGCGGGTTGTCAGCGTTCATCAGCTCTTCAGGCGTGCCCTGCCCCAGCACCTGGCCATCGCCTACTACATAAAGATAGTCGGCAATACTCGCGGTTTCGGCCAGATCGTGGGACACAACGATGCTGGTGATACCCAGGGCATCGTTAAGCAAGCGGATCAGGCGTACCAGCACACCCATGGCAATCGGGTCCTGGCCGACGAATGGTTCGTCGTACATGAGAATCTGCGGGTCCAGCGCAATGGCGCGAGCCAGGGCGACCCGACGCTTCATACCGCCGGAGAGCTCGTCGGGCATTAGGTCGATAGCACCGCGCAGCCCAACGGCCTGCAGTTTCAGCAACACAATGTCACGAATCATTTCATCGGACAGCTGGGTATGCACCCGCAGCGGGAACGCGACGTTTTCGAATACATCCAGGTCGGTGAATAACGCGCCGCTCTGAAACAACACGCCCATGTGCTTGCGGGCATCGAACAGATCGCTGCGCGACAACGTCGGCAGGTTCTGGCCATTGACCCAGACCTCGCCTGCGCTGGGTCGTAATTGCATACCCATCAGGCGCAGCAAGGTGGTCTTGCCGCAACCGGAAGGCCCCATGATGCCCGTGACTTTGCCGCGGGGAATGCGAATATCTACGTTATTGAAGATGCTGCGCGTACCGCGCTTGAAGGAAAGGCCCTTCAGCTCGACCGCGTAAGCGTTATCGGCACTCATCTAAACTCCTTGGAATGCAGCCTCTCACTCAGACGCCATGTTTGGGACAACTGCTTGCGACAGATAGACACATGGGCTGTGCGGACCGAACTGGCGGCGAACTATATCACTGCTGACACAGAGCGCCCAAGGCCGGAACAGAGCTTGTTCAGAAACAGGACAGCTAAAAAAACGTATTTGAGAGCGGCCACACATCCCGGCCGGAACAAAGCCTAACGAACTTGCGTGAGGGAATTGCGCATTCCCGCTATAATCGCCGACTTTTCGTCAGGCTATACGATTTCAGACATGAGCCAATCCAGCGACCTTATTCAATCCGCACAACGCACCATCCGTCTCGAACTGGAAGCCGTAGAAGGCTTGCTGACCCATATCGACGCAGATTTCGTACGCGCCTGCGAGATGATTCTGGCCAGCAAAGGCCGCGTTGTCGTGGTTGGCATGGGCAAGTCAGGCCACGTCGGCAACAAGATCGCCGCGACCCTGGCGAGTACCGGGACCACCTCATTTTTCGTGCACCCGGCCGAAGCCAGCCATGGCGACATGGGCATGATCACCCGGGACGACATCATCCTGGCCCTGTCCAATTCCGGCACCACCAACGAAATCGTCACCTTGCTGCCGCTGATCAAGCGCCTGGGTATCAAGCTGATCAGCGTTACCGGCAACCCGGATTCGACGCTGGCCAAGGCTGCCGAGGTAAACCTGAACGTACACGTCACCCACGAAGCCTGCCCGCTGAACCTGGCGCCGACGTCGTCCACCACCGCCGCCCTGGTCATGGGTGATGCACTGGCCGTGGCACTGTTGGAAGCGCGCGGCTTTACCGCCGAAGACTTCGCATTTTCCCATCCAGGTGGTGCGCTGGGCCGTCGCCTGCTGCTGAAAGTGGAAAACGTCATGCACGCCGGCGACGAGTTGCCAAATGTGCCGCGCGGTACCTTGCTCAAGGACGCGCTGATGGAAATGACCCGCAAGGGCCTGGGCATGACCGTCATCCTGGAAGTCGATGGACGCCTGGCCGGGATTTTCACCGACGGCGACCTGCGCCGCACCCTGGACCGCACCATTGATATCCACACCGCGACCATCGACGAGGTAATGACTCCTCATGGCAAGACCGCCCGCGCCGAAATGCTCGCAGCCGAAGCCCTGAAGATCATGGAAGACCACAAGATTGGCGCCCTGGTGGTGGTCGATGGCGACGATCACCCGGTTGGCGCCTTGAACATGCATGATTTGCTGCGCGCAGGAGTGATGTAAATGAGCACCGACCTTTTGCAACGGGGCAAAGCCATCAAGCTGGCAATTTTCGACGTCGACGGCGTGCTGACCGATGGCCGCCTTTATTTCCTCGAAGACGGCAGCGAATTCAAGACGTTCAACACCCTCGACGGCCAGGGCATCAAGATGCTGATGGCAGCAGGCGTGCAAACAGCCATTATTAGTGGTCGCAAGACGCCCGTTGTGGAACGCCGCGCACAAAACCTGGGTATTCCTCACCTCTATCAAGGCCGTGAGGATAAACTGGTGGTCTTGGACGAACTTCTTGGCCAACTCAACCTAAGCTATGAGCAGGTTGCCTACTTGGGCGACGACTTGCCTGACCTGCCGGTGATTCGTCGGGTCGGCCTGGGCATGGCGGTGGCCAATGCCGCAGCATTTGTTCGCGAGCATGCCCATGGCGTCACCCAGGCCCGCGGTGGCGAAGGCGCCGCACGCGAGTTCTGCGAGTTGATCCTGCGCGCCCAGGGCAGCCTTGAAGCGGCCCACGCCGCCTACCTATAGAGCTATCTATGCTGAGCAAAAAGATTCGAAATCTCCTGGTATTCGCAGCCATCACCGCGCTGTTCCTGGCGGTCGGCTACTGGAATATCAGCCCGGAGCGCTTCCTCGACCAGCCTGCAGCGCAGGTCGACGAGGGCGCTATCGACTATTACGCCATCAACGCCCACAGCGTGCAGTTCCTGCCCGATGGCAAGGTGCAGTACGAGATGACCTCGGACAAGGTCGAACACCTGAAGGCCACCGAGGTCACATTGTTGACCAACCCGGACCTGAACCTGTATCGCGGCACCGAATTCCCCTGGCACGTCACCAGCAAGCGCGGCGAAGTCAATCCTGACGGTACCGAAGTCGAACTGATCGACTCGGTGCGCGTAGCTCGCACCGACGCCAAGGACCGCGAGACCATTATTACCAGCAGTCGCATGACCGTATTCCCTCAGAAGCAATATGCGCAGACCGAGCAAGACGTTAGAATCGACGGCGCTGGCGGTGTATCGACTGGCAAGGGAATGAAAGCGTATTTGAAAGAAAGCAGGATACACCTGCTATCGAACGTAAGAGGACAGTATGAGGCTCGTTAAAACCCTCCCTATTTTGCTCGGTCTGGGCGCAGCACTGGGAAGCGTGAGCGCCTGGGCTCTGCCGAACGATAGCGAACAGCCAATCCACATTCAGGCTGACGACGCTCAGTTGGATGACAAGCAAGGTGTCGCAACCTACAAGGGTGATGTGATCATCACTCAAGGCTCGATGAAAATCACCGGCAACACCGTGACGCTGACCCGCAACCCTGCTGGTGAGATAGACGTAGTGACTTCGGTGGGCAACCTGGCCTATTTCGAGCAACAACAGAAAGCTACGGACCCGGCCCCCATCAAGGGCTACGGCGTGACGATCCAATATCACGCCCAACAAAATCGCATCGTATTGATCGACCGCGCCAAGGTTCTGAGCAGCGACGGCAACTCTACCGAAGGCGAGAAAATCATCTACGACACCAAGACCCAGATCGCTCAAGCTGGTCGCGCCAATGGCAGCAAGGTCACTACGCCACGTCCACGCATCGACATGGTTATCCAGCCGAAGAAGAAGGCCGAGTAATGGCAACCCTGAAAGCCCAGCATCTGGCCAAGGCCTATAAAGGCCGTCAGGTCGTGCGCGATGTCAGCCTATCGATCGACAGCGGCCAGATCGTCGGCCTGCTTGGCCCCAACGGTGCCGGCAAGACCACCTGTTTCTACATGATTGTCGGGCTGGTCCAGGCGGATCAGGGTCGCGTACTGATCGACGACCTGGACGTCAGCCACCAGCCCATGCACGGCCGTGCCCAGGCTGGTATCGGCTATCTCCCCCAGGAGGCGTCGATCTTCCGCAAACTGTCGGTAGCCGACAACATCATGGCGATCCTCGAAACCCGCAAGGAACTCGACCGCGCCGCACGCAAGAAAGAGCTGGAAAGCCTGCTGCAGGAATTCCACATCAACCACATTCGCGACAACCTTGGCATGAGCCTGTCCGGTGGCGAACGTCGTCGTGTGGAAATCGCCCGCGCCCTGGCCACTGCGCCGAAGTTCATCCTGCTGGACGAACCCTTCGCCGGTGTCGACCCGATCTCGGTCGGCGACATCAAGCAGATCATCCACCACCTCAAGGCCAAAGGGATCGGTGTATTGATCACCGACCACAACGTGCGCGAAACCCTCGATATCTGCGAAACCGCCTATATCGTCAACGACGGGCAACTGATTGCCGAAGGTGACTCCGCAACTATCCTGGCCAACGAACTGGTCAAGGAAGTTTACCTGGGCCACGAATTCCGCCTGTAAGTACTGTGATACCTGGCCATTCGCCAAGGAGCGCGAGCGTCAATAAAAATCTCAATATTTTTATTGTTACCGCGCTCTAGGCAAAGCCCCCGATATCAGGCATATAATTTGCTTATGTTTGGCGCTCACGCGCCCTGTCGTGGATGGCGCATTGCGCCGGCGAATAAGGTGTTAAGCCCCTGCCATGAAACCATCGCTAGTTCTGAGAATGGGCCAGCAGCTGACGATGACACCGCAGCTGCAACAGGCCATCCGCCTGCTCCAATTGTCAACCCTGGACCTGCAACAGGAAATCCAGGAGGCCCTGGAGTCCAATCCGATGCTCGAACGCCAGGAAGAAGGCGACGACTTCGATAATGCCGACCTGCCGACCGACAACACCGAGCAAAAACCCAACGCCGATGTCCAGGAGCCGTCCTACCAGGAAACCGCCCCTACGGTGGATAACCTTGAGGAAGGCGAGTGGAATGAGCGCATTCCCAATGAACTTCCGGTGGACACCGCTTGGGAAGACGTCTACCAGACCAGCACCAGCAGCCTGCCCAGCAATGACGATGACGAGTGGGACTTCACCACCCGCACCTCCGTCGGCGAGAGCCTGCAGAGCCACTTGCTGTGGCAACTGAACTTGGCGCCGATGTCCGACACCGATCGACTGATCGCCGTGACCCTGATCGACTGCATCAACAATCAGGGCTACCTGGACGAGACACTTGAGGAAATCCTTGAGGCCTTCGACCCGGAACTGGATATCGAACTGGACGAAATCGAAGCCGTCCTGCACCGTATCCAGCAGTTCGAACCGGCCGGTATCGGCGCCCGCACCCTCAGCGAATGCCTGCTGCTGCAACTGCGTCAGTTGCCCACCAAGACGCCGTGGCTGACCGAGGCACAACGCCTGGTCACCGACTACATAGACCTGCTGGGCAGCCGCGACTACAGCCAGCTGATGCGGCGCATGAAGCTCAAGGAAGATGACCTGCGCCAGATCATCGAGCTGGTGCAAAGCCTCAACCCTCGCCCTGGCTCGCAAATCGAGTCCGGCGAAGCCGAATACGTCGTTCCCGATGTGATCGTGCGCAAGGACAACGAGCGCTGGCTGGTGGAGCTGAACCAGGAATCGGTGCCACGCCTGCGGGTCAACCCGCAATACGCAGGTTTTGTCCGTCGGGCCGACACCAGCGCCGATAACACCTTCATGCGCAACCAGTTACAGGAAGCCCGCTGGTTCATCAAGAGCCTGCAAAGCCGTAATGAAACCCTGATGAAAGTCGCCACCCAGATCGTCGAGCACCAGCGCGGCTTCCTGGAATATGGCGATGAAGCGATGAAACCGCTGGTCCTGCATGACATTGCCGAGGCAGTAGGCATGCATGAATCGACGATTTCCCGGGTGACCACGCAGAAGTTTATGCATACCCCACGGGGTATTTATGAGCTGAAATACTTTTTCTCCAGTCATGTAAGTACTTCCGAAGGCGGCGAATGCTCGTCCACGGCGATCCGCGCGATCATCAAAAAACTGGTTGCCGCGGAAAATCAGAAAAAGCCGTTGAGTGACAGCAAGATCGCTGGTTTACTGGAGGCACAAGGCATTCAGGTAGCCCGTCGAACCGTCGCCAAGTACCGCGAGTCCCTTGGGATCGCGCCTTCCAGCGAGCGTAAGCGTTTGATGTGACGGGCTAGCCACAGCGTTCCAGTGGCAGGCATTTCTGCCTGCCGCTTTATGCACTGGCAACGAAGGAGAAGCTGTATGCAAGTCAACATCAGTGGACACCAACTGGAAGTTACCGACCCCCTGCGCACCTACATCGGCGAAAAACTCGACCGATTGGAACGGCATTTCGACAAGATAACCAACGTGCAAGTCACGATGACCGTCGAGAAGCTGCTGCAGAAAATCGAAGCCACCCTGCATATCCCCGGCGGGGAAGTCGTCGCCAATGCCGAGCATTCAGACATGTATGCCGCCATTGACCTGCTGACTGACAAGCTGGATCGCCAACTCAAAAAGCATAAGGAAAAGACCCAGAGCCTCCTCCAGGGCGCAACCGGTCGTTAACACTCCCAACCCATGATCCGACTCGAAAATATCCTGACCCCCGGCCGTTCCCTCATGAACGTGCCGGGCGGCAGTAAAAAGCGCGCCCTCGAACAAATTGCCAATCTGATCGGCCGCGAAGTGCCTAATCTGAAGACGCAAGATGTCTTTGAGGCGCTGATTGCCCGTGAAAAACTGGGTTCGACCGGTTTTGGTAACGGCATCGCCATCCCCCATTGCCGCCTTAAAGGTTGCGAGTCTCCAGTCAGCGCCTTGCTGCACCTGGACGCTCCTATCGATTTCGACGCCATCGACGGTGCCCCGGTAGACCTGCTGTTCGTTCTGCTGGTCCCGGAAGCGGCCACCGATGCGCACCTGGAACTGCTCCGGCAGATCGCCAGCATGCTCGACCGCAAAGAAGTACGCGAAAAACTGCGTAGCGCCTCCAGTAATGAAGCGTTGTATCAGGTCGTCCTGGAAGAGCAGAACGGGCAGTAATCATGCGTTTGATCATCGTCAGCGGCCGCTCCGGCTCAGGTAAAAGTACTGCCCTCAATGTGCTTGAGGACAATGGCTTCTATTGCATCGACAACCTGCCGGCCGGTTTGCTGCCTGAACTGGCTGAGCGCGCGTTGATCCACACCGAACTGGCACAGCCGCTGGTCGCTGTATCCATCGACGCCCGCAACCTGCCCAGCCACCTAACGCGATTCCCGGAATTGCTTGAGGAGGTGCGCGGCAAACACATTCATTGCGACGTGTTGTACCTGGATGCAGACGAAGAAACCCTACTCAAGCGTTTTTCAGAAACTCGTCGTCGTCACCCTCTGAGCAGCGCCAACCGCTCGCTGGCAGAAGCCATCGAAGACGAAACCAAGCTGCTGGGGCCGATCATTGACCTGGCCGACCTGAAGATCAACACCACCAGCCTGAACCTGTATCAACTGCGCGATACCATCAAGTTGCGCCTGTTGAACCAGCCAGAACCTGGCACGGCGTTCCTAGTGGAGTCTTTTGGCTTCAAGCGGGGCATGCCAGTGGACGCCGACCTGGTGTTCGACGTGCGCTGCCTGCCCAACCCGTACTGGAAGCCGGAACTACGTGATCAGTCGGGACTCGACCAACCCGTAGCCGAGTATCTGGCGGCGCAACCGGATGTCGAGGATATGTTCCAGGACATTTCCAGCTACCTGCTCAAATGGCTGCCGCGCTTTGCCGCCAGCAACCGAGCCTATGTCACCATCGCCATTGGCTGCACCGGCGGGCACCACCGCTCTGTGTACCTGACCGAGCGCCTCGGCCAGGTTTTGCAGCAAACCCTCAAGAACGTCCAGGTTCGCCACCGCGACCTTAGCTGAAAGGAACACCCCCGCGATGCCCGCTCTGGAAATTGAAATCATCAACAAACTGGGCTTACACGCCCGGGCCTCGGCCAAGTTCGTCGGCGTCGCGGGGCAGTTTCCCTGCCAGATCAGGGTCGGGCGTACCCCGGAATCCACGGTCGACGGCAAAAGCATCATGGCGATGATGATGCTGGCTGCGGGCAAAGGCACCATGATTCATCTGAAGACGCAAGGCGAGCAGGAGCAAGAAGCTCTGGATGCGCTGGTGAAGTTGATCAATAACTACTTTGACGAGGGCGAGTAAGCCCCACTGACGAGGGGGCAAGCTCCCTCGCCACAGATCCTCACTTCACCCCAACGCTGTATCCATCACCATCATCAAACAAAACCCAATACACAGCCCCAAACTGGCGAGCTTGTCATGGCCATTGCGCCGCGATTCGGGAATCACTTCGTGAGTCACCACCAATAGCATCGCCCCCGCGGCCAGCGCCAAGCCCAACGGCAATAGCACCTCAGCCAGGCTCACCAGCCAAGCGCAGAGCACCGCGAATACCGGCTCTACCAACCCGGATGCCGCACCAATCAGGAACGCCTTGACCCGCGACATCCCTGCCCCGGCCAGCACCAGTGCAATCACCAGCCCTTCCGGTACGTCCTGCAGGGCGATGCCCATGGCCAGGCTGTCGGCGTCTGGCATGCCGCCACCTGCCGAAACCCCCACCGCCATGCCTTCGGGAATGTTATGGGCGATGATGGCGAATACGAACAGCCAGATACGCGGCGCGATTACCGGTTTTTCCGGCGTGCCCACCAGCGTTTCCGCGCTGGTACCGGAAACCTTGCGATCCACCAGAAACAGCCCGAAAGCGCCCAGCATGATGCCAAAGCTGATCAGACCACTGGCGGCCCAAGGTGTCAGCCCGAGGTTTTCGGCAGCAGCGATGCCGGGCACGATCAGCGAGAACGCCGTCGCGGCCAACATCACGCCGGCGCCGAAACCCAGCAACGTATCACTCACCGCCAGCGGCATCCGACGGATCACCAATACCGGCACCGCGCCCAGCGCCGTGCCCAGGGCACAGATGGCCCCGCCTTGCAGGGCGCGCAGGATACGCGGTTCCAGATCCAGCCAGGCCAGCCCTTGAGCCACCAGCAATGCAATTCCCGCCAACAGCAACAGCGAGCCAAACGCATAACGGAACATTCGCACGCTGCTGATCGCCAGTGTTTCAGTGCCCATAGTCGGCCTTAGATCTAGATCCTGTTATGAAAAGAGCGTTAAGCAAGCGCAGCCTGGTAACGCTCAGAAACTTCCGGCCAGTTGATAACACTATAGAAGGCGTTGATATATTCGGGACGGCGGTTTTGGTACAGCAAGTAGTAAGCGTGCTCCCAAACGTCCAGGCCGAGGATCGGCGTATTGCCATTCATCAGCGGGCTGTCCTGGTTGCCGCTGCTTTCCACTACCAGGGTCTTTTGCGGAGTCACGCTCAACCAGGCCCAGCCACTGCCGAAACGGGTCAACGCAGCCTTGGTAAACGCCTCCTTGAAACTGTCAAAACCACCCAACTGCTCATCGATGGCCTTGCCCAGCGCGCCGCCTGGCTTACCGCCGCCCTTGGGCGACATCACCGCCCAGAACAGCGAGTGGTTAGCATGTCCCCCGCCCTGATTGATCACGGCAGCACGCAACTTTTCCGGCAATTGCTGGACGCTGGAGACCAGTTTTTCCACTGGCCAGCCCGCCCACTCAGTGCCCTCAACTGCGGCATTGAGATTATTGATGTAGGTCTGGTGGTGTTTGGTGTAGTGAATCTCCATGGTTTGCGCATCGATATGCGGTTCCAGGGCATCGTAGGCGTAAGGCAAGGCAGGCAAGGTGTAGGACATATCAATGTGCTCCATAAAAAGGGCTGTTGCGGGTCGACGCATCCGGTTGCGCCGTATTGCTGCCCAGCAAACGATGGGTACGTGGGTACTCGCCGTGATCGCTGATGAAATTCAACAGTTCGACGTAGGTTTTGCTGCTCTGACGTAGCGCCGCTTCCCGCAACTGCGGGGTCAGGCGAGTGTCCTGCATGGCCTGCAACAGGCGCTGATGGATCGCGCAGAGGTACTCCGCGCTCTCCTCCGGCTGGTTCAGGCGCAGGTGCAGATCCGCCAGGTTGTGATGGGAAATGACACAAGCCGCCACCGCTTCGTCGGCATCGCCCCAGCGCTCGAACAACACTTGGGCCAAGGCCAGGGCTTGCAGGTAATGCTCGCGAGCATCCACCAGTTCGCCTTGCATAAAGCAGTGATTAGCCCTTTCGATCGTGCGTTTCCAGTGCTCCATGGAGAGCCTCCAAAGCAGAGTCGGTAATTACACGCCGCCGGCCGTGAGCTTTTCCGGATCCAAGAGGATTTCCAGTTGGCTGCGAGGCAAATCGGTGTGTTCGAGCGCCACGTCAATCACCGGCCGGCCTTGTTGATAGGCCTTCTTGGCAATTTCAGCGGCTTTTTGGTAACCAATGATCGGGTTGAGTGCCGTGACCAGAATCGGGTTGCGCGACAGCGCTTCCTTGAGCTTGGCCTCGTTGACCTTGAAGCTGGCGATGGCCTTGTCCGCTAGCAGACGGCTGGCGTTGGCCAACAGCTCAAGGCTGCTGAGCAGGTTCTGGGCGATGATCGGCAACATCACGTTCAGTTCGAAATTGCCGGACTGGCCGGCGACCGTAATAACCATGTCGTTACCGATCACTTGGGCGGCAACCATTGCCGTGGCCTCAGGGATCACCGGGTTGACCTTGCCCGGCATAATCGAGGAGCCTGGCTGCAGGCCTTCCAGCTCGATTTCGCCGAGGCCGGCCAAGGGGCCGGAGTTCATCCAGCGCAGGTCGTTGGCGATCTTCATCAGCGACACGGCGGTGGTTTTCAGTTGTCCGGAGACGGCGACGGCGGTGTCTTGGGAGCCAATCAAGGCAAACAAGTTCTTGCCGGGAGTGAACTGAACTTCAGTCAAACGGCTAAGTTGCTGGCTGAAGCGTGCAGCAAACTCAGGGTGCGCGTTGATTCCGGTGCCCACTGCGGTGCCGCCTTGGGCCAGTGCCTGCAAACTCGGCAGCAAATCCTGCAAGTGGCCGACATTCGCCTTGAGCTGCTGCGCCCAACCATTGAGCACCTGGCTCATGCGCACCGGCATGGCGTCCATCAGGTGGGTACGGCCGGTCTTGACGAAGGGATGGACCTCCTGGGCCTTGTGCTCGATCACTTGCACCAGGTGCAGCAGCGCCGGCAGCGTTTGTTCATGCAACACCAGGGCTGCGCTGACGTGAATGGTAGTGGGGATGATGTCGTTGCTGCTTTGCCCACAGTTGACGTGATCATTGGGATTGACCGGCTCGCCGAGCAGGCGGCTGGCAAGGGTCGCGATCACTTCGTTGGCATTCATATTGGAGCTGGTGCCGGAGCCGGTCTGAAAAATATCCACCGGGAAGTGCTGCATGAAGTCACCCTCGAGCAAGCCAAGGGCAGCATCGACGATGGCCTTGCCTTGGGATTCGCTTATCTGCTTGAGATCAACGTTGGCCCTGGCGGCAGCGGCCTTGGCCAGGATGAGCGCGCGAATAAACTGCGCAGGCATGCGTTGGTGGCTGATAGGGAAGTTGTTTACCGCACGCTGGGTTTGCGCGCCATACAACGCCTCGGCCGGGACTTGCAGTTCGCCCATGCTGTCACGTTCGATACGGGTGTTACTCATCGGAAGATCCTTGCACCAAGTCGGAGTGAGAAATAGACGGCAGCAACTCGCAGGTCGCCAATTGCCAGGCAAAGGTCTGCCAGCGCTTGAGGCGGCAGGCACAGTGAGAAAGGTTTTCCAGGTCACGCAGCGGGCGCCAGGCCTGATCCAGGCACATGGATCGCCAGTGCCAGGGCAAGGCGATGTCGGCGGCGGTGTCCAGCAGCAGGCGCAATGAGGTTTCAGCAATGGTCCAGGGATGAGTCGCCGTACAACAGGCCAGGTATCGGCCTTCGTTCAGATAGTGTTCGATCAGGCGCGGCTCATCAGGATCGAGACCGCAACGAATCTGACGACTCATCCAGCGCCAGCTTTCCAGGTAGGGATCCTCATGCAGGACAGAAATCATGATCCACGCTCATTCGGTAATGATATTTATTATTAAATGATATCGAGAATCAAAACAAGCGCAGCGTCTAATCCTTCCGTATTGCAGGCACAAAAAAAGCGCGCCTCCCAATGGGGGCGCGCTTTTTTCAAGCGTCGCAGGCTTAGCTGCCGGCGACCGTCATCCGCTCGATCAACACCGAGCCCGTGCGAATGTTGCTGCGCAGTTCCAGATCATTTCCCACCGCGACAATCTGCTTGAACATGTCGCGCATATTGCCGGCAATGGTCACTTCCTGGACGGCGAATTGAATTTCGCCGTTTTCTACCCAGAAACCCGCCGCGCCACGGGAGTAATCGCCGGTGACCATATTCAAACCATGGCCCATCAATTCAGTGACCAACAGTCCACGTCCCATGCGCCGCAACAGCGCAGCCTGGTCTTCGTCGCCATGGGTCACAAACAGATTGTGAACTCCTCCGGAGTTGGCCGTGCTTGGCAGGCCAAGCTTGCGCCCGCCGTAAGTACCCAACACGTAGGAGACCAACTCACCTTTCTCGACGAATGGCTTGGCATAGGTGGCCAGGCCATCGCCATCGAACGCTGAACTGCCCATGGCGCCCATCAAATGAGGACGCTCATCCAGGGTCAACCATTCCGGGAACAGCTTCTGGCCAATCGCGCCTTCAAGAAACGACGACTTGCGATACAAGTTGCCACCGGAAATCGCCCCCAGAAAGCTGCCGAACAAACCGCCAGCCAATTCTGCGGAAAACAGCACCGGCACTTCGCAAGTCGGCACCGGACGTGCGCCCAGACGACTCGCGGCCCGCTGTGCTGCACGCTGGCCGATGCTTGCCGGATCAGCCAGCAACTCGCCCCGACGGTTCACGTCGTACCAGTAGTCGCGCTGCATCTGACCATCGGCTTCTGCGATCATCACGCAGCTAAGACTGTGGCGCGTGGACGCATAACCACCGATAAAACCATGACTATTGCCATACACACGGCAGCCTTGGTGGGTACTCAAGGTAGTACCGTCGGCGTTCTTGATCCGGCTGTCGGTATCAAACGCCGCCGCTTCGCAGGTCAACGCCTGCTCAATGGCCTGCTCCGGGGTGATGTCCCAGGCGTGAAACAGATCGAAATCTTTCAGGTCCCGAGCCATCAAGGCAGCATCGGCCAGGCCCGAGGCTTCGTCTTCCGAAGTGTGTTTGGCGATGGCCAGGGCAGCCGCAACGGTTTCGCGAATCGCCTCCGGGCCGCTGGCGGATGTACTGGCCGAGCCTTTGCGCTGGCCCACATACAAGGTGATGCCAAACCCTTGGTCGCGATTGAATTCAACGGTTTCCACTTCCCGCTGACGCACCGACGTCGACAGCCCCTGCTCCAGGGACACCGCCACTTCACAGGCACTGGCGCCCTGGCGCTTGGCCTCGGCAATGATCTGCTCGACTTGTTCCTGCAGTGCCGGTAATGCTTGTGGACCGACGCTTTGGGCTGCACTCATGGTTTTCTCCACTCAAATTCTGCTTTCGGTTAAGGCCTTCGAGCGACCGGGCCGGACAAGCGGCCCCCGACTGGTTATCATGGCGGCGTTTCTTTGCGGACTGCCACCATGGTTGATTCTTACGACGACTCCCTCGATGGGGAGAAAAGCAAAACCCAGGTCAAACGTGAGCTGCATGCTCTGGTTGGCCTCGGCGAGCGCCTTACAACACTCAAGCCTGACTTGCTGGCAAAACTGCCATTGACCGACGCTCTGCGCCGGGCTTTGACCGATGCGCCCAAGCACACCGCGAATATCGCGCGTAAACGGCACCTTATGTTCATCGGCAAACTGATGCGCGACCAGGACACTGACGCCATTCTGAGCTTGCTCGATCAACTGGATAACTCCACTCGCCAGTACAACGAACGCTTCCACAACCTGGAACGCTGGCGTGATCGCCTGATCGCAGGCGATGACGGTGTCCTGGAGAAGTTCGTCATCGAGTATCCCGATGCGGACCGTCAGCAACTGCGCTCCCTGATCCGTCAGGCCCAGCACGAATTGGCGCAAAGCAAGCCACCGGCTTCCGGCCGTAAAATCTTCAAGTACATCCGTGAGCTGGACGAGACTCAACGCGGCCTGCGCTGATCCTCTTCCCCGGGTGGCGGCCTTCGCCACCCGAAGCTCCCTTCTTACGACCCCGTGCCACCCACGGTGATCGCATCAATCTTCAGGGTTGGCTGGCCAACACCCACCGGCACCGACTGCCCATCCTTGCCGCACGTCCCTACCCCGCTGTCCAGCGCCAAGTCATTACCGACCATCGACACCTTGCTCATGGCTTCCGGACCGTTACCAATCAACGTTGCACCCTTGACCGGCACGGTGATCTTGCCGTTTTCGATCAAGTACGCCTCGCTGGTGGAGAACACAAACTTGCCGCTGGTGATGTCCACCTGACCGCCGCCGAGGTTAGCGCAGTAAATACCGCGCTTCACCGAGGCGATGATTTCCGCCGGGTCGCTTTCGCCAGCGAGCATGTAGGTATTGGTCATGCGCGGCATTGGCAAGTGCGCGTAGGACTCGCGACGGCCGTTGCCGGTGCGGGCCACGCCCATCAGGCGGGCATTGAGCTTGTCTTGCATATAGCCCTTGAGCACACCGTTTTCGATCAACGTGGTGCATTGGGTAGGCGTGCCTTCGTCGTCGATGCTCAGCGAACCGCGACGCCCGGCTAGTGTGCCGTCATCGACGATAGTGCAAAGCTTGGACGCAACCATCTCGCCCATACGCCCGCTGTAGGCCGAACTGCCCTTGCGGTTGAAGTCACCTTCCAGGCCGTGGCCCACCGCTTCGTGAAGCAACACTCCCGACCAGCCGGAACCCAGTACCACCGGCAAGGTGCCGGCGGGTGCCGGAATAGCTTCCAGATTGACCAGCGCCTGACGCAGCGCTTCACGGGCATAGCCCATGGCGCGGTCTTCAGTGAGAAAATAACGATAATCCGTACGCCCGCCGCCGCCATGTCCGCCGCGCTCGCGACGACCGTTCTGCTCGACGATCACACTGACGTTGAAACGCACCAGCGGCCGCACATCCGCCGCCAGGCTGCCGTCGGTGGAAGCCACCAGAATCCGTTCCCAGACACCGGCCATGCTCACGGTCACTTGCTGGATACGCGGGTCCAGGGCACGGGTCGCGGCATCTACACGCTTGAGCAACTCAACCTTTTCTGCGCGGCTGATCACTTCCAGCGGGTTATCCGGGCCATACAGTTGCGTCACGTCCTGGGTGCTGAATGCCTGAACGGTCCCGTTCTGGCCGGCGCGGGAGATCGAACGCGCGGCGCGGGCGGCAAGGCCGAGGGCTTCAAGGGTGATAGCGTTGCTGTAGGCAAACCCGGTTTTCTCGCCCGATTGCGCACGCACGCCCACACCTTGGTCGAGGCTGAAGCTGCCGTCCTTGACGATGCCATCTTCCAGGGCCCAGGACTCGGAGATCTGGCCCTGGAAATACAGGTCGGCGGCATCGATACCAGGACCTGCCAGGTCGCCCAGCACGGTTTGCAAGCTTTCGATGGTCACGCCACCGGGCGCCAGGAGGTGTTCACTGACTGAGGACAACAACTCGCTCATAGGTTTGGCCTTAAATTCATCGTTCTGAAGCAGGTCGCTGCGCGCCCTGCGAGAAAAAGCGCCGGTGGCCCGCCACCGGCATGCGCGCCCGTATCGACGCCTGTTCACTGCTATCGCGTTCGGCCAACAACACCGCTTCGCCTTGATTTTGTTGCGTCAGCACTCGCCCCCAAGGGTCGACAATTGCTGCGTGGCCAAAGGTTTCCCGTGGTCCTGGATGCACGCCGCCCTGCGCCGCCGCCAGCAGGTAGCACTGGGTTTCAATGGCTCGGGCGCGAATCAGCACATCCCAGTGTGCCGCACCGGTCACCGCAGTAAATGCCGACGGTGCAGTAATCAACTCAGCGCCCGCTGCACGCAATTCGCTGTACAGCTCCGGGAAACGCAAGTCATAGCAAACCGTCAATCCCAGGCGCCCCACTGGCGTATCCGCCACCACCACCTGGCCACCGTAAGCATAGTCATCGGATTCGCGATAACGTCCACGGGCATCCGCCACGTCAACATCGAACAGGTGCAGCTTGTCATAGCGGGCTATGATCTCGCCGTGATCATCGATCAGCAACGAGCAGGCATTGGACTTGGCGCCCGGCTGATCCAGCGGCGGCAACGGTAAAGTGCCAGCCACTATCCATAAGGTGAGGTCACGGGCGGCCTGTTTCAACCATGGCAGGATAGGACCTTCGCCCAAGGCTTCGGCGCGGCCGATATCGGCGACATCGCGACGGCCCATGGCGGCAAAGTTCTCCGGCAACACCGCGAGCCGTGCACCGCCAGCCGCCGCCTGCTCCAGCAGACGCCGGGCCTGGGCCAGGTTGACCAGTATGTCGCTCTGGCTGACCATTTGAATTACCGCAAGGGACATGGACCGACACTCCATAAAAAGCATGGGGCCATGCTACTCCACGGGTACTCAGTTTGGTTTTTCAAATGGCTTGTCGAAGCTGATTTTCGGGTCCTTCCAAGGGCCTTCGACCTTGTATTGCACACTGGCAAAACGTGAGACCCGATCACCAATCAGCTTGTCGATCAGGAACAGCGCGCCGCCAATGGCCGGCGCGCCGACGATCAATGCGGCAATCGGCAGGTTGTTGGTCACCGGCAAGGTCACCAGCAGCTTGGCAGCGACGCGATCCGACACCAGGTCCAGGGTGCCGTTGAGCTCCAGGTTGCTTGAAGGGCCGGTCAGGATGATCGGCTCACGGGTGACAAAAACACCGTCACTGGCGGCCAACAAACCTTTGACCCGGTCGTAGCTCAGGCCCTTGCCGAGCAAGTCCGAGAAGTCCAGGCGCAAACGCCGGCCAATCGAGTTGAAGTTCAACAGACCAAACACCCGCAGCGCCTGCGCGCCGCCCTCCACTTCAACGAACTGGCCTTTGCGAAAGCTCGCGTCCAGGCTGCCGGAGAAACGCTTGGGGCCGACCCAGGCGGGTGAGCCTGGCCAGCGGCCATCGACGTCCAGATGGAAATCCTCGCTGGTCACGGTCGGCGCAAAGCCCCAACCCTTGAGTACATCGGCAATGTTCTTGCCGTCCAGCCGGCCCTTGTACCAACTGCTGCTGGCGCCAGCCGCGCCTTCCCAACCACCGGCACCTTTGAGCTGCATGCCCTTGAGGCCAAGGTCCAGGCTGTTGAACGCCATGCCTTTGGCGGTCGGGCGAATCTTCAACGACCAGGCACCAATCAAATCCGGGCCCTGGAACAACTGATCGATGGCGATATCCAGCGCCGGGATGTTCTTGGGATCAACGTCCGCCAGCGGATCTGGTGCGTTTTCATCGGCCTGCACTGAGGGATCGACCGCAGGCAAGCGCACGTACTGCAGATTAATCGCAATCGGCGCACCCTTGGCATCCGGCAGACCCACGGTGCCTTTGGCTTGCTGGCTGTCGAACCGCATGGCCCAGGTGGCTGGGTTGCGGTCCAACTGCAAATTGACCTGATCGAACTGGGTGCCAAAACCGGTCAACTTGCCGATCTTGAAGTCTGCCCCGTTCAACAACTGCTTGGCGCTGCCGCCTGGATCATTGCCGGCGTAGCGGTCCACCAGTTTTTTCCAGGGGTCGATATCCAGCTCCGACAACACTCCCCGAATGCGCAACCCTTTGCCGCCGGGCAACAGCGCATCACCATCGCCAAGGAACAATTCGCCACGACCTTCGACAAACTTGTCGGCCGGCGCGGCAAAGGTAAAGTTCGCCAGCTCGCCATAATCAAACCAGTAACGACGCTCCGCCCCCTGCAAAGTCATGCGGAACGCACTGTCACGGCCCTGGCTGGCGGGCATGCCGAACGGGGCCGGCAATTCCACCGCCACCCCCTTGAGATTGGAGCTGACCATCAGTTGACTGTCAGCACCGTCCAGGTTGAGTTGCAGTTGATAAGGGATATCACCGGAAACCGGCAGCGGCTGACTGACCTTCAGCCAGTCGGCGAGCCTCTTCACCGTCACCTGTCCCTTGGCTGTTACCCGGGTGCTGATGTTCCCCGGCTTGCCATCGGCAAAAATTTGCGCAGTGATCGGCCGGTCGAAGGCTTGAGCAGTGATGTTCTGGCCGCTCAAACCCTTGGCGCTGTCAAAGCGGAAATCCCCCTTGAGCTGGCTCAGATCCAGGACTGGCTCGGCCAGCTGCAGGCGCGCCTTGTCAGTTTTGAAGTCCACTACGATTTTCGGCTCTGCACCCTTGGCCAGGGGAATATCCAGGTCCAGCTTGCCCTGCAGGTCACCGTCGCCTTTCCAGCCAGCAAAAGTCGAAGCCGTGCCGATTGGCGCTTCCTGGAGGATTTTCAGGCCATCGCCCAAGCCACCGGCAAACCCGCCGGTGAGCAGCAGATGACTGTCCTGGCCGCTGGGGGCATGGGGAATATTGACGTAGATATCCTTGACCTTGGTGTCGAGCAACTGGCCCTTGCTGGCCAGGATGCGAACACCGGTCTCCTCGACAAACACTTCACCAGCAACCTTGCCGACATGGGGCCAGCCCGGCTGGAACGCCAGTTCGGCGTCGTGCACCTTGAAGAACAAACTGATATTGCGCGAGGCGGCCAAGGCATCGTGGTCCAGCGAGCCTTGATACTGGAAGAAACCTTCGTCCACCGCGCCCTTGAGAATCGCCGTACGCAGCCATTCATCCAGGGCCGGACTCAACACAGCTGGCAAGTACTTGGGTGTGAAACGCCCGTCGCCATCGACCATGCCGACCCGCAGGTCCATATAGTCTTCCTGGCTGTGGTCGAAACGCAGGCGAATCAGGAAGTCGGCGGCAACCTTGCCTTCTTCCCCCAGCACCTTGATGTACGGCGCAATCAGGGTGAAGCCGTCTTTATCCAGCGTCCAGGTCAGGCGAGCGTTGGCCTGAATGTACTGCCAGGGCTTGGCAAAAATCGGAAACAGGTGCAGGGAAAAGTCCTTGCTGTCCATGCGTAACTCGCCCTTCCCCAAATCGCCGCTGATGCTACCGGTGACGTTGCGGGCAGCCGGCGCGCCGAAATAGGCATCGAAACCGACTCGATCAAGGTTGGCGGCAAAACTGACCTGCTGATCAGTGGTGTCCTGGGGTCGATAATCTGCCAGGACATTGCGCAGCATCCCGGTAGCCTTCAGGTGTTCGACCGCTGCGGCCACACCCTCCGGTAACGGTACCAGGGCATTGAGCAAAGGGGTAATAGGCGTAAGGTCCAGGCGATCTGCCTGCAGGTTCCAGACTTCCTGGGCGCTGCCAGAGGCCAATGTCTGCTGCAATTTCAGGCGGGTTTCCCAGCGGGTGTCCCCCAGGTTCATCGCCAGCGAATCGAAGACCACCTTGAGGCCACTGTCACTACGCTGCAGGTAAGCTGTGAGCGCAAGGTTCTCAATATGGGCGGGCTTGCGCTCGGCGTAACGACCCTTTAGTTGCGGAGCATTGAGGCGCGCGACTGCGCTTTGTATGGTGCCCTTGTTCCAGGTCAGCCAGAACTCGCCACCTGCCTTCAACTCACTGAGTTTCCATTGCTGGGTCAGTTTGGCCGGAATCCAGCGAGCCCAATCACTTTGCGGCAAACTCAAGTAAGCCTGGACTTCACCGTCCTTCCATTGGCTGGCCCGGATTCGGGTACGCAAACTTAGCGCCAGAGGCTGACCGTCCGGTAACGTCAAACGGGCTTCCAAGCGTTGTCGCGTAGCGCCAGTTTTCAGGCTCACACCAACGTAAGTCAGGGTCAACGGCGCCTGATCGAAGGGCTGCAAGGTCACCTGGCTGTCGAGCAGTGACACTTGCGCTACCACCTGCATACGTTTGAGCAGTTGCTCTGGTTCCAGAGGCTGACCGTCCTGCATCGGCAAGCCTTGCAGTGCCCAGTGGCCGTCCTTGTCCTCTTTCACGCTGACCTGCAGGCCGCTGACTTCCAGGTTGGCGATGCGCACTTCCCGCGCCAACAGGCTGGCCCAGAGGTCGGGTACCACTTGCACCTGATCCAGGCGCAAGGCACTGCTGCCTTCGCCAACCATCACGTCATGGGCGAACAATACCGGCGCAAAGCCGCTCCAGCGCCCTTCCAGGCTGCCGATGCTCAAGGGCATATCAACGGCGGCACGGGCCTTGGCTTCGATTTCGCCACGGTATTCGGCCACCAGGGGCGTCAATTCACGGCCCAGGCTGACGTAGACCGCCGCCAGTACCAGCAGCAAGGCACACAGGCCGAGGCCCCAGCGGGTCAATGCGGCAAAAAAGCGTATCAGACGCTCCATGTCAGGCGACCCTCAAGACAATAGTCGGACGACAGATCAAGGTCTGTCGGTCTCGTAAAAAACGATCAAATGGAAAAGCAGCACAGCGGATCAGAGCAACACCACGTCGTATTGTTCCTGGGAGTACATGGTTTCAACCTGAAAGCGAATCGTGCGGCCAATAAAGCCTTCCAGCTCCGCAACGTTGCCTGACTCTTCGTCCAGCAGCCGATCAACCACCTTCTGGTTAGCCAGAACTCTATAGCCTTCGGCCTGATAGGCCCGCGCCTCTCGTAAGATTTCCCGAAAAATCTCGTAGCAAACCGTTTCCGGGGTTTTCAACTTGCCGCGCCCCTGGCAACTGCTGCACGGCTCACACAGCACTTGTTCAAGGCTTTCGCGGGTGCGCTTGCGGGTCATCTGCACCAGGCCCAACTCGGTGATACCGATGATGTTGGTCTTGGCGTGGTCGCGCTCCAGCTGTTTTTCCAGAGTGCGCAATACTTGGCGCTGATGCTCTTCATCTTCCATGTCGATGAAGTCGATGATGATGATCCCGCCAAGATTGCGCAGACGCAGTTGGCGGGCGATGGCGGTGGCCGCTTCGAGGTTGGTCTTAAAGATGGTTTCTTCAAGGTTGCGATGGCCGACAAAAGCCCCAGTGTTGACGTCGATGGTGCTCATGGCTTCCGCCGGGTCTACCACCAGGTAGCCCCCAGACTTGAGCGGCACCTTGCGTTCCAGGGCTTTCTGGATTTCGTCCTCGACGCCATACAGGTCGAAAATCGGCCGCTCGCCTGGGTAGTGCTCCAGGCGGTCGGCAATTTCCGGCATCAACTCAGCGACAAATTGCGTGGTGCGCTGGAAGGTTTCCCGCGAATCGATCCGAATTTTCTCGATCTTTGGGCTGACCAAATCTCGCAGAGTACGCAGCGCCAGGCCGAGGTCTTCATAGATGACACTCGGCGCGCCAATCGTCTTGATCTGGGCAGCGATCTGATCCCAAAGACGGCGCAGGTAGCGGATATCCATGAGAATTTCATCAGCACCGGCACCCTCCGCAGCGGTACGCAGGATAAAGCCACCAGCCTCCTTGATACCTTCCAGGGCAACGCAGTCGCTGACGACCCTTTTCAGACGCTCACGCTCGCCTTCATCTTCGATTTTCAGGGAGATTCCCACGTGGGCAGTGCGTGGCATGTACACCAGATAACGTGAGGGAATCGACAACTGGGTGGTCAGGCGCGCGCCCTTGGAGCCGATCGGGTCCTTGGTGACTTGTACCACCAGGCTTTGCCCTTCATGCACCAAGGCGCTGATGCTTTCGACAGCCGGGCCTTCGCGCAGAGAGATTTCCGAGGCATGGATAAACGCCGCACGGTCCAGGCCGATGTCGACGAACGCCGCCTGCATGCCCGGCAACACCCGCACGACCTTGCCTTTATAGATATTGCCAACGATCCCGCGCTTCTGGGTGCGCTCGACATGCACTTCTTGCAGAACACCGTTTTCTACCACCGCCACGCGCGATTCCATCGGCGTGATATTGATCAGAATCTCTTCACTCATGGCTGGGTCTCGTTCAGGCGTTTTCACAATAGTGGCCGATCGCTTGGGTTTGGCGCTGGGGTAGGCGTTTAGCACGCGCTAAGATTTTGCCAACAGGGTATGCCGAAATGGCCCAGCACCTCGAAGGTTTCGCATACGGGCAAACCGACGACGGCGGAATAACTGCCATTGAGTCCAGCCACAAACACAGCCGCCAACCCTTGGATAGCATAGCCGCCGGCCTTGTCCTGAGGTTCGCCGCTGTGCCAGTAAGTGGTGGCTTCCTGCGCTGAGATCTGGCGAAAGCGCACGCGACTGCTGACCAGCCGCGTTTCGCAACACTGATCATCCAGCAGGGCGATGGCGGTGAGGACTTCATGTTCACGATCAGAAAGAGCCAGCAACATGGCCAGGGCGTCGGCCTGATCCAGCGGTTTGCCGAGTATCCGGCCGTCGAGGACCACTGCCGTATCGGCACCCAGTACACAGGCGCCCGAAGCATCCGCCAACGCAGCCAAGCCCGCCGCAGCCTTGCCACGAGCCAAGCGTTCGACGTAGGACGCAGGCAATTCATCTGTCAGGGGAGTTTCATCAATAGCGGCACTGACTACAGTGAAAGGCACACCGATTTGTGCCAGCAGTTCACGCCGCCGAGGTGAGCCGGATGCCAGATAAAGCGAGTTCATTCCAGACTCTCCCTGTAGGGTTCGATAACCAGGCAGAGCCTCGCGATCCGTTCAATTGATTTTATAGCGGCGACTCAAGCCACGCAGGCCAAAGCTGATCCAGGGCCAGAGCAAGGCACTGACCAAGGCCGGCAGCACCAGCGCCAGCGTTGGTTGGCGGTTGCCGGTCAGGGCGCTGAGCCACAATTGCACCAGTTGGGCCAGGCCGAAGATCACCAGGATCACCAGGCACTGCTGCCACATCGGGAACATTCGCAAGCGCTGCTGCAACGACAACACCAGGAAGGTAATCAGGGTCAGGATCAGGGCGTTCTGGCCGAGCAGCGTGCCATACAGTACGTCTTCCGCCAGCCCCAGGCACATTGCCGTGACCATGCCAACCTTGTGAGGCATCGCCAGCGACCAGAATGCCAGCAGCAATGCCAACCATAGCGGGCGCAGGATTTCCATGAATTGCGGCAGCGGTGAAACGCTGAGCAACAGGCCAACGGCGAAGGTCAGCCAGACGATCCAGCCATTACTAGAGTGAGTGCCGGCCATTATTGTGCCCTCTGCCGAGTGGTTGCAGGAGCCGCAGCCGGTGGTTTGGCTGCGGGGGGTGTCACAGGTGGCTTGGCGGGACGCGAACCGGGAACCACGGGGTTGGCCGGGGTTGCCACTGGCGCGGCAGCAGCCGGTATCGCCGCAGGCGTGCCAGGCACAGCCGGTTTAGGCACCGTCGCAGGAATGATCGGCGTGACAGCGTTTTGCTTGTCTTGCGCTTCCTGAGCCTGGGCGGCCTCGTTAGCGCGCTCTTCCGCGGTGCGGTTGTCGCTGAACACCAGCAGCAGGTAGCGGCTGCGGTTCAACGCGGCTGTGGGCACGGCGCGGACAATGGCGAACGGCTGGCCGGAGTCGTGGATCACTTCCTTGACCGTCGCCACGGGATAGCCCGCAGGGAAACGCTGACCCAGGCCGGAACTGACCAACAGGTCGCCTTCCTTGATATCGGCGGTATCCGCTACATGACGCAATTCCAGGCGTTCCGGGTTACCGGTACCGCTGGCAATCGCCCGCAGGCCATTGCGGTTAACTTGTACCGGAATGCTGTGGGTCGTATCTGTGAGCAAAAGTACCCGGGAGGTGTACGGCATCAACTCCACCACCTGGCCCATCAAACCACGGGCATCGAGCACCGGCTGGCCAAGAACCACGCCGTCGCGCTCACCCTTGTTGATGATGATGCGATGGGTGAAGGGGTTGGGGTCCATGCCGATCAACTCGGCCACTTCGACCTTCTCGTTGACCAGCGCGGAAGAGTTGAGCAACTCGCGCAGCCGAACGTTCTGCTCCGTCAGAGCCGCGAGCTTTTGCATGCGCCCTTGCAGCAGCAGGTTTTCAGTTTTGAGTTTTTCGTTCTCGGCGACCAGTTCGGTCCGGCTGCCAAACTGGCTGGCCACACCTTGCCATAGCCGTTGCGGCAGGTCAGTGATCCAGTAGGACTGCATCAAAACCAGCGACATCTGACTACGCACTGGCTTGAGCAGTGTGAAGCGGGCATCGACCACCATCAGCGCGACCGATAGCACGACCAGCACCAACAGGCGCACGCCCAACGAGGGACCCTTGGCGAAAAGCGGTTTAATAGGCCGCTCCTCCCAGGCAAATGTTTACTTTATTCATACGGCATCAAACCGGCCTGGATGCAGATTGAAGAAGATAAACGCCAACAGGCAGCACTGCAAAGTGCTGCCTGCGGGCGAAGCATGAACGATCCAGGGAATCTTATTCGCTGGAGAGCAGGTCCATGGTGTGTTTATCCATCATTTCCAGTGCACGGCCACCGCCACGAGCGACGCAGGTCAACGGGTCTTCGGCGACGATCACCGGCAAACCGGTTTCCTGGGCCAGCAACTTGTCGAGGTCGCGCAACAAGGCGCCACCACCGGTCAGTACCAGGCCACGCTCGGCGATATCGGAAGCCAGTTCCGGCGGCGATTGCTCCAGGGCGCTCTTCACAGCCTGAACGATGGTGGCCAGGGACTCTTGCAGAGCCTCCAGCACTTCATTGGAGTTCAGGGTGAAGGCACGTGGAACGCCTTCGGCCAGGTTGCGACCGCGAACATCAACTTCGCGAACTTCGCCGCCCGGATAAGCGGTGCCGATTTCCTGTTTGATGCGCTCGGCGGTCGATTCGCCGATCAGGCTGCCGTAGTTGCGACGCACGTAGGTGATGATCGCTTCGTCGAAGCGATCGCCGCCAACCCGCACGGATTCGGCATACACCACACCATTGAGGGAAATCAGGGCGATTTCAGTGGTGCCGCCACCGATATCCACCACCATCGAACCGCGAGCTTCTTCAACCGGCAGGCCGGCACCGATCGCAGCAGCCATAGGCTCTTCGATCAAGAACACTTCACGAGCACCGGCACCAAGGGCCGATTCACGGATGGCACGACGCTCCACCTGGGTGGATTTGCACGGAACGCAGATCAGCACACGAGGGCTGGGCTGCAGAAAGCTGTTTTCGTGAACCTTGTTAATGAAGTACTGCAGCATCTTCTCGCAGACGCTGAAGTCGGCAATCACACCATCCTTCATAGGACGAATGGCAGCAATATTGCCTGGTGTACGGCCGAGCATGCGCTTGGCCTCGGTGCCGACGGCAACGACACTTTTCTGATTACCATGGGTCCGAATGGCCACAACCGATGGCTCATTCAGGACGATACCGCGCTCGCGCACGTAAATAAGGGTGTTGGCAGTGCCCAGGTCGATGGAAAGATCGCTGGAAAACATGCCACGCAGTTTCTTGAACATGGGAAAGGGACCCTAGGCAACGCGTGGGTAAAAAAGTGCGGCAAACTCTAACAACGACAGGGATTTTGGGCAAGGCGCCAATATGTTAAATTAGCCGACTTTCTGTGCACCAACCCCCACAATCGCGGCCATATGACCGTAGAAATGCGGTAGTGTTCCGACAATCTAACACACGGATAGCTTCCGTTCTGTTTTCCACTGGAGAATCCCATGGCGCTTGAACGCTCCGACGTGGAAAAAATCGCTCATTTGGCCTGCCTGGGCCTTAATGAAGCCGATCTTCCACAGACCACCGCAGCCCTGAACAGCATTCTCGGGCTGGTTGACCAAATGCAGGCCGTCAATACCGACGGCATCGAGCCCCTGGCTCACCCACTGGAAGCCAGCCAGCGCCTGCGCGCTGACGTCGTGACCGAATGCAATCATCGCGAGGCCTACCAGTCCATCGCACCAGCGGTCGAAAACGGCCTGTATCTGGTTCCGAAAGTCATCGACTAAAGGGAAAGAGCCTGCAATGCATCAATTGACTCTGGCCGAGATCGCCCGCGGTCTCGCCGATAAAAAGTTTTCATCCGAAGAGCTGACCAAGACCCTACTGGCCCGTATCGCCGAGCTCGATCCAAAGGTCAACAGCTTCATCAGCCTCACCGAAGAACTGGCCCTGAGCCAGGCCAAAGCCGCCGACGCCCGTCGCGCCAACGGTGAAAATGGCGCCCTGCTGGGCGCACCGATTGCCCACAAGGACTTGTTCTGCACCTTGGGTATTCGCACCAGCTGCGGCTCCAAGATGCTCGACAACTTCAAGGCGCCCTACGACGCCACCGTGGTCGCCAAGCTGGCCGCTGCCGGGTCTGTAACCCTGGGCAAGACCAACATGGACGAATTCGCCATGGGTTCGGCCAACGAGTCGAGCTACTACGGCGCGGTGAAAAACCCGTGGAACCTGGAACACGTGCCCGGTGGTTCATCCGGTGGTTCGGCTGCGGCAGTTGCAGCTCGTCTGATACCTGCCGCCACGGCCACCGATACCGGCGGATCGATCCGCCAGCCGGCAGCGTTCACCAACCTCACCGGACTGAAACCGACCTACGGTCGTGTTTCCCGCTGGGGCATGATTGCCTACGCCTCCAGTCTCGATCAGGGCGGTCCTTTGGCGCGCACTGCCGAAGACTGCGCAATATTGTTACAAGGCATGGCAGGCTTCGATGCGCAGGACTCCACCAGCATCGATGAACCGGTGCCGGACTACAGTGCCAGCCTCAATACCTCGATCAAAGGCCTGCGCATTGGCGTGCCGAAAGAGTATTTCAGCGCCGGCCTCGACCCGCGCATCGCTGAACTGGTGCACAACAGCGTCAAGGAGCTGGAAAAGCTCGGCGCAGTGATCAAGGAAATCAGCCTGCCTAACAACCAGCATGCGATTGCTGCTTATTACGTGATTGCCCCGGCAGAAGCTTCCTCCAACCTGTCGCGGTTCGACGGCGTACGCTTCGGTTATCGCTGCGAAGACCCGAAAGACCTCACCGACCTTTATAAGCGCTCCCGTGGCGAAGGTTTCGGCGCCGAAGTACAGCGCCGGATCATGGTCGGCGCCTACGCTCTGTCAGCCGGCTACTACGACGCGTACTACCTCAAGGCGCAAAAAATCCGCCGCCTGGTCAAGAACGATTTCATGGCTGCGTTTGAAGAAGTCGATGTGATTCTCGGCCCAACCACGCCCAACCCGGCATGGAAGATCGGCGCCAAGAACGACGACCCAATTGCCGCGTATCTGGAAGACTTCTACACCATCACTGCCAACCTCGCGGGTCTGCCGGGCTTGTCCATGCCAGCAGGTTTCGTCGACGGTCTGCCGGTCGGCGTGCAATTGCTCGCCCCGTATTTCCAGGAAGGCCGCCTGCTCAATGTGGCGCACCAGTACCAGTTGAACACTGACTGGCACACTCGCACCCCTACTGGCTTCTGAGGAGAACACTATGCAATGGGAAGTCGTGATCGGGCTGGAGATTCATACCCAGCTCGCCACCCAATCAAAGATTTTCTCCGGCAGCGCCACCACGTTCGGCGCAGGGCCCAATACCCAGGCCAGCCTGGTAGACCTGGGCATGCCCGGCGTGTTGCCGGTGCTGAACCAGGAAGCGGTGCGCATGGCGGTGATGTTCGGCCTGGCAATTGATGCCGAGATCGGTCAGCACAACGTATTCGCCCGCAAGAACTACTTCTACCCGGACCTGCCCAAGGGCTACCAGATCAGCCAGATGGAATTGCCGATTGTCGGCAAGGGCCACCTGGACATCCCGATGGAAGACGGCACAGTCAAACGCGTCGGCATCACGCGCGCGCACCTGGAAGAAGATGCCGGCAAAAGCCTGCATGAAGAGTTCAATGGCGCTACCGGCATCGACCTGAACCGTGCTGGCACGCCACTGCTGGAAATCGTCTCCGAGCCAGACATGCGCAGCGCCAAGGAAGCCGTGGCATACGTCAAGGCGGTCCACGCACTGGTGCGCTACCTGGGCATCTGCGACGGCAACATGGCCGAAGGCTCGTTGCGTTGTGACTGCAACGTGTCGATCCGTCCAAAAGGTCAGGCCGAGTACGGCACCCGCTGCGAGATCAAGAACGTCAACTCGTTCCGTTTCATCGAGAAGGCGATCAACACCGAAGTACGTCGTCAGATCGAACTGATCGAAGACGGCGGCAAGGTGATCCAGCAGACCCGCCTGTACGACCCGAGCAAAGACGAAACCCGCTCCATGCGCAGCAAGGAGGAAGCCAACGACTACCGTTACTTCCCCGATCCAGACCTGTTGCCGGTGATCATCGAGGATTCATTCCTCACGGACATCCGCGCGACCCTGCCGGAGTTGCCACCGCAAAAACGCGAGCGCTTCCAGGAACAGTTCGGCCTGTCGGTCTACGACGCCAGCGTGCTGGCTTCAAGCCGCGAGCAAGCGAACTACTTCGAGAAAGTGGTAAGCATCGCCAGCGACGCCAAGCTGGCGGCTAACTGGGTGATGGTTGAGCTGGGCAGCCTGTTGAACAAACAGGGCCTGGAAATCGACGAAGCTCCAGTCTCAGCCGAGCAATTGGGCGGCATGTTGCTGCGGATAAAGGACAACACCATCTCCGGCAAAATCGCCAAGACCGTGTTTGAAGCCATGGCCGCAGGCGAAGGCAGCGCTGACGAGATCATCGATAAGCGCGGCCTCAAGCAAGTGACTGACAGCGGCGCGATCTCGGCGGTGCTCGACGAGATGCTGGCAGCCAACACCGAACAGGTCGAACAATACCGTGCGGCGGATGAAGCCAAGCGCGGCAAAATGTTCGGCTTCTTTGTCGGCCAGGCGATGAAAGCCTCCAAAGGCAAGGCCAACCCGCAACAGGTCAACGAACTGCTGAAAAGCAAACTCGAAGGCTGATAGCGGCGGCCTCTCTGTAGGAACCGGCTTGTGTGGGATCTGGCTTGCCCGCGATGCAAACGCCTCGGTCTGTCAAAGACACTGAGGTGATGCTATCGCAGGCAAGCCAGATCCCACACAAGTCGGTTCCCGCATTAATTTCGGGGACATCTTGAATGAAGCGTCTACTCGGCCTCTGGGCCCTGTTCTCTCTGCTCACCGGTTGCGCCAGCGGCCTCATCGACCCCAACGGCTACGACGAAACCGGCACCGCCTCCTATTACGGCGCCAAACACCACGGCAAACGCACCGCCAGCGGTGAACCCTTCAACCAGAATGCCCTGACTGCTGCCCATCCTCGCCTGCCCTTTGGCACGCGGGTGCAGGTCACCAACCTCAGTAACGATAAAAGCGTCGTGGTCCGCATCAACGACCGTGGCCCACACACCCGTGGCCGCCTGATTGATCTTTCACGCAAAGCCGCCGAGCAGTTGGGTATGCTGCGCAGCGGGACCGCGCGCGTTCGCGTGCAAGCCCTGAACGACTGACCGAGGGAGCCCTGACCATTTCCGGATTAACCGCTCTCTCGTCCTTAAGCATGATCGAACTCATCAGCGGCCTGGTGCTGCTGATTGCCGGTGCCGAAATCCTGGTGCGCACTTCCGTGCGGCTGGCTGCCGGCCTCAAGGTGCGACCGCTGATCATCGGCTTGAGCATCGTCGCTTTCGGCAGCAGCGCGCCGCAAATGGCCGTCAGCCTGCAAGCCACCCTGGCTGGCAACACCGACATCGCCGTGGGCAGCGTGATCGGCAGCAGCATCTTCAACATCCTCGTCACCCTCGGCCTCTCGGCGCTAATCATTCCCCTGCGAGTGTCCCGGCAACTGGTGCGCCTGGACATCCCGGTGATGATCTTTGCTGGACTGCTGGTGTTCGTCCTCGCCGCCAATGAAGAGCTGACACCTGTTGATGGCCTGATGCTGCTGACGGCGCTGGTGGCCTACCTTGGCCTGTTGCTGTACCAGACCCGCCATTCACGCCGCCCTCGCACCCGTGACACGGTGGTACAGGCACCGTGGCTGAGCAGCTTGCTGTGGATGATCGGCGGGCTCGTGTTGCTGGTGTTCGCCGGGCACCTTCTGCTGCGCGCGGCAGTAGATGTGGCCAGCGACCTTGGCCTCTCCGAGCGGGTCATCGGCCTGACCATCGTCGGCGTCAGCACCTCGTTGCCCTGCCTGGCAACTTCGCTGATTGCCGCCCTGCGCGGTGAACGTGAAATTGCGGTGGGCAACGTGATCGGCAGCAACCTGTTCAACCTGCTGGGCGTGCTGGGCTTTACCGCCCTCGTCGCACCCTCTGCCCTATCGGTCTCACCCAATGCCCTGGACTTCGACCTGCCAGTGATGCTCGGCGTCGTCGTATTGTGCCTTCCAGTATTCTATTCCGGCTACCGGATCACCCGGGCCGAAGGTTTGCTGCTACTCGCGCTGTACCTGGCGTATGGGCTGCATATGGTGTCGTTCACTACCGGCATGCCCCTGGCCAATAAGCTGGAACAACTGATGCTGTATTACGTCCTGCCGGCGCTGGTGGCCTTTGTGTTTTTCACCTCGCTGCGAGCCTGGCGCCGCCAACACAAGAGGGAATCGTAATGACCGATCAAAAAAAACCAGGCGTGGAAATGCGCCGTCAGGTGATGGGCGATGCCTTCGTCGACCGCGCCCTGGGCAATGCCACCGACTTCACTCAGCCGCTGCAGGACTTCGTCAACGAACACGCCTGGGGCAGCGTCTGGAATCGCGAAGGCTTGCCGCTGAAAACCCGCAGCCTGATCACTCTCGCCGCCCTGACTGCCCTCAAGTGCCCGCAAGAACTTAAAGGCCACGTACGTGGCGCGCTGAACAATGGCTGCACGGTAGAAGAGATTCGCGAGGCGCTGCTGCATTGCGCGGTGTATGCCGGCGTACCGGCGGCGGTTGATGCGTTTCGGGCGGCGCAGGAAGTGATCGACAGTTACCAGCAAAATCCAGTGTAGGTGCGCGCAAGCTCGCGCCTACACCCAGCCACCCGCCTGCAACACGAAGATTCCGATATTGGTGGTCACCGCCGCCATCAGCGTGGTGATCACAATAATCGCCGCTGCCAGTTCATGATTGCCCTGCGCTGCGCGGGCCATAACAAAGCTGGCCGCCGCCGTCGGGGCACCGAAGTACAGGAACAGAATCCCCAGCTCCGGCCCACGGAACCCGCACAGCCAGGCACCGAGGGTTGCCAGCACTGGCAGGACGATCATCTTCAGCAGGCTGGCGCTCAACGCCATGTCACCGCTTTTGCGCAGAGCCGCCAACGACAAGGTACCGCCAATGCAGATCAATGCCAGAGGCAAGGTCATGTCTGCCAGGTATTGGCCGGAGGTTTCCAGCCAGCCGGGCAAGCCGATCTGGAAGTAGGCAAAGGGAGCCGCGACGATCACGCTGATGATCAAGGGATTGGCCACCACGCTCTTGCAGATGCTCCACGGGTCGGATTTGATCACCGGGCTGTAGACCGCCAGGACGATGGTGGACAAGGTGTTGTAGAACAAGATCACCAGTGCCGCGAGGATCGCCCCTAGGGAAATCCCGTAGTCACCGTACATGCTGGCTGCCAGTGCCAGGCCAATTACTCCGTTGTTGCCACGAAACGCGCCCTGGGCATAGATGCCACGGTCTTCCCGTGGGCAACGAAAGATCGCCCAGCTCCAGGCCAAGGCAAAACTCAACACGGTGGCGATGGCGAAGTAAATCAACAATCCGGGTTTAAGCGCCGAGTGCAGGTCGGCATGGAGAATACCGAGGAACAGCAACGCAGGCATGGTGACGTTGAACACCAGGGACGAGGCCGTATGGATAAAGTTGTCATTGATCCAGTTAATGCGCTTGAGCAGCACACCGAGGAACAGCATGGCAAACACCGGCGCGGTGATGGCGAGGGTTGCGAAGAAGATAGCCAGCATGCCGGGGAGAACCTTAAGCGAGCGTCAGTAGGTGGCTAATGATAAGCCACTTTCACCCTGATGTTCCCACGCCCTGCGTGGGAACAATCGTCAGGTAATAGGCGCTGGATTGAACAAGGTAATGTCGTTATACAGTTTGTGCCGCTCGGCCCAGGTCTGCTTCTTGCCGCTGGCCACGTCCAGATAGAAGTGGAACAACTCCCAGCCCAATTCCTCAATCGTCGCGCGACCAGTAGCAATCCGCCCCGCATCGATATCGATCAAGTCCGGCCAGCGCTGAGCCAGTTCGGTACGGGTCGAAACCTTCACCACCGGCGCCATCGCCAGCCCATAGGGCGTGCCGCGACCAGTGGTAAACACATGCAGGTTCATCCCCGCCGCCAGTTGCAAGGTGCCACAGACAAAGTCACTGGCCGGCGTCGCGCAAAAGATCAGCCCACGGCGCTTAAAGCGCTCCCCCGGGCCGAGCACGCCGTTGATGGCGCTGCTGCCGGACTTGACGATGGAGCCCAAAGACTTCTCGACAATATTCGACAACCCGCCCTTCTTGTTGCCCGGCGTGGTGTTGGCACTGCGGTCGGCCTCGCCTTTGGCCAGGTAACGGTCGTACCAGTCCATTTCCCGCACCAACTCCAGGGCTACGTCCTGGCTTTCGGCGCGGGAGGTCAACAAGTAGATGGCGTCGCGCACTTCGGTGACTTCGGAAAACATCACCGTCGCCCCCGCCCGCAACAGCAGGTCCGAGGCGTAACCCAGGGCCGGGTTGGCGGTGATGCCGGAAAACGCATCGCTGCCGCCGCACTGCATGCCGAGGATCAACTCCGACGCCGGCACGGTTTCCCGGCGGCGCAGGTCGAGCTTCTTCAAGCGGGTTTCGGCCAGTTGCATGATCTGTTCGATCATCTCGGTAAAGCCGTGGCTGGAATCCTGCAGCCGGTACAACCATGGCTCACTGAGGTCGACCGAGCTGTCGTTGTCGTGCATCACCTGCCCGGCCTGCAGTTTCTCGCAGCCCAGGCTGATGACCAGGGCTTCGCCCCCCAGGTTCGGGTTGCGCGCCAGATTGCGCACGGTGCGGATCGGGATGTAAGCATCCGTCGCGGTGATTGCCACGCCACAGCCGTAGCTGTGGGTCAGCGCCACTACATCATCGACATTCGGGTACTTGGGCAGCAACTCGTCCTTGATGCGCTTGACCGCATGGTCCAGCACGCCCGTCACACACTGCACCGTGGTGGTGATACCGAGGATATTGCGCGTGCCGACGGTGCCGTCGGCATTGCGGTAGCCCTCGAAGCTAAAACCTTCCAGCGGCGCCTGGGCCTCGGGCACTTCGGTGGACAGCGGCAAGCTGTCCAGGGGCGGTGCTGTCGGCATGCGCAACTGATCTTCCTGGACCCAACTGCCCCGTGGAATCGGCTGCAAGGCGTAACCGATGGTCTGTCCGTAGCGAATGATCTGACCGCCCACGGGGATGTCTTCCAGGGTCACCTTGTGGCTTTGGGGGATGAAATCGATGGTCACCAGGCCGTCCGGGAACTCGGTCCCGGCCGGCACGCCCTGGTCGTTGACCACAATCACCACATTATCGCGCTCGTGCAAACGAATGGAGCGCGGCGAGTCGGCATGTTCAATCAACTGCATGACGCGGGCCCCTTCAGGAATGCGCTTGGGAAAGTTTAGTCAGCTCAGGGCCTTTGCTCGGCGGCTCTTTAAGCACCACACGCTTGATCGGGCCGACGATTACCAGGTAGCTGAACACCGCCACCAGCGCATTGGCGCCAACAAACACCAGCGCCCATTTGAACGAGCCAGTGGTGCTGATGATGTAGCCAATCACAATCGGCGTGGTGATCGAAGCCAGGTTGCCGAAGGTATTGAACAATCCACCGCTCAAGCCCGCGATCTGTTTCGGCGAGGTGTCAGACACCACCGCCCAACCCAGTGCGCCAACGCCTTTACCGAAGAAAGCCAGGGCCATGAAGCCCACCACCATCCATTCAACGTCCACGTAGTTACAAGCAATGATGCTGCTGGAGATCAGCAGGCCAGCGATGATCGGCGCCTTGCGGGCGAAGGTCAGCGAATGGCCCTTGCGCAGCAGGTAATCGGAAATCACCCCGCCCAACACGCCGCCGATAAAACCGCAGATCGCCGGCAGCGAGGCGATGAAGCCGGCCTTGAGGATGGTCATTCCACGGTCCTGGACCAGGTACACGGGGAACCAGGTGAGGAAGAAGTAAGTGATGCCGTTGATGCAGTATTGGCCTAGGTACACGCCGATCATCATGCGGTTGGTCAACAGTTGGCGGATGTAATCCCACTTCGGACCGTCGGTTTTTTTGTCTTTGCCCTTGTCCTGGTCCATGTCGACCATGGCACCGTTTTCGGCGATGTACTTGAACTCAGCTTCGTTGATCAGTGGGTGCTGGCGCGGGCTGTGGATAACTTTCAGCCAGATCAGCGAGAACACGATGCCGATCACGCCCATCACGATAAACACGTGCTGCCAGCCGAAGCTGTAGACGATCCAGCCCATCAACGGTGCAAACAATACAGTGGCGAAGTATTGCGCCGAATTGAAGATCGCCGAGGCGGTACCGCGCTCTGCGGTGGGAAACCAGGCAGCGACAATGCGCGCGTTACCGGGAAAGGATGGCGCCTCAGCCAGGCCCACCAGAAAGCGCAGCATGAACAGCGCAACCACGGCAGTCGAGATACCGAACTCACCGACATAGCCTTGCAGCACGGTGAACAGCGACCAGGTGAAGATGCTCAAGGCGTAAACTTTTTTCGAGCCAAAACGGTCTAGCAGCCAGCCGCCGGGAATTTGCCCAGCCACGTAGGCCCAACCGAATGCGGAGAAGATATAACCGAGGGTGACCGCGTCGATGCCGAGGTCTTTTTGCAGGCTGGAGCCCGCGATGGCGATAGTGGCGCGGTCGGCGTAGTTGATCGTGGTCACCAGAAACAGCATGAGCAGGATCAAATAGCGGACATGGGTCGGCTTGGTCGCTTGCATGTAGAAGTACTCCCACTAATTATTTTTTTTTGCGGGTGATTGTCTTGGCTTTGTTTTCTGTAGGAGCGAGCTTGCTCGCGCCTACAGAGGTATTGCGTTTACGAACCGATGTAGCTGGTTTTCACCACCGTATAGAACTCTTGCGCATAGCGACCCTGCTCACGCGAACCGTAGGATGAGCCCTTACGGCCACCGAAAGGAACGTGATAATCCACACCTGCCGTCGGCAGATTGACCATTACCATCCCGGCCTGGGAGTGGCGTTTGAAGTGGTTGGCGTACTTCAGCGACGTGGTGGCGATACCGGCCGACAGGCCGAACTCAGTGTCGTTGGCCATGGCCAGCGCTGCCTCGTAATCTGCGACACGAACCACGTTGGCCACCGGACCAAAAATCTCTTCACGACTAATGCGCATGGCAGCCTCGCTGTCGGCAAACAATGTCGGCGCCAGGTAGTAGCCTTCGGTGTCACAGGTCACCAGGCCGCCACCGCTCACCAGTCGCGCGCCTTCGCTTTGGCCGATGTCGATGTATTTCAAGTCCTGGTCCAACTGGGCCTGGGAAACCACAGGGCCTATATCGGTACCGCTTTTCAGGGCATGGCCGACCGTGATCGACTTCATGCGATCGACCATGGCCGCGACAAACTGGTCGTGGATCCCGGCGGTAACAATAAAGCGGCTGGACGCGGTGCAACGCTGGCCAGTGGAGTAGAACGCGCTCTGCACCGATAGCTCGACGGCCTGCTTGAGATCGGCATCGTCGAGGATGACCTGCGGGTTCTTGCCGCCCATCTCCAGCTGTACTTTGGCCTGGCGCGACACACAACTGACAGCGATCTGCCGACCGACACCCACGGAACCGGTGAAGCTGATGCCATCGACTTTCGGGCTGTTGACCAATACATCGCCTACAACACGTCCGCTGCCCATCACCAGATTGAACACGCCAGCAGGGAAACCGGCGCGGGAGATGATTTCTGCCAGGGCCCAGGCACAACCCGGCACCAGTTCGGCCGGTTTGAGCACGACGCAGTTGCCGTAGGCCAGGGCCGGAGCGATTTTCCAGGCAGGGATGGCAATCGGGAAGTTCCACGGGGTGATCAAGCCGACCACACCCAAGGCTTCGCGGGTCACTTCGACGTTGACACCCGGGCGCACCGACGGCAGGTAATCGCCGGACAGGCGCAGGCATTCGCCGGCGAAGAACTTGAAGATGTTACCGGCGCGAGTCACTTCACCGATGGCTTCGGGCAAAGTCTTGCCCTCTTCCCGGGCCAATAATGTGCCGAGTTCTTCACGACGGGCGAGGATTTCGCTGCCGACTTTATCCAGGGAATCATGACGAGCCTGGATGCCGGAGGTCGACCAGGCCGGGAAAGCAGCGCGGGCGGCGTCGATGGCGGCATTGACCTGAGCCAGGTCGGCCTTGGCAAACTCACCAATGACATCAGACAACTCTGACGGATTGATATTGGCCGAGTAGTCGACGCCGGCCACCCATTGGCCGTCGATGTAATTTTCAAAACGCTTGGCTTGGGACACAAATCTTCTCCTGACGCAAAAGGCCGCTGATTACTCAGCGGCCTTGGTGATGGGTTATTGCGCGCCTTGCTTGTCGATCAGCGCGGCCAGGGCTTCGTATTCTTCCGGCAGCAGATCGGTCAGCGGCGTACGCACAGGACCTGCGTCGAAACCGACAATTTTTGCCCCGGCCTTGACGATGCTCACGGCGTAACCGGCCTTGCGGTTACGGATATCCAGATACGGCAGGAAGAAGTCGTCGATGATCCTGTCGACGGTGGCGTGATCTTCGCGCGCAACGGCGTGATAAAAATCCATCGCGGTTTTCGGAATGAAGTTGAACACCGCCGAGGAATACACCGGCACACCCAGGGCCTTGTAGGCTGCTGCGTAGACTTCTGCAGTCGGCAGGCCGCCGAGGTAGCTGAAACGATCACCGAGGCGACGTCGGATCGACACCATCAGTTCAATGTCACCCAGGCCGTCCTTGTAGCCGATCAGGTTCGGGCAGCGTTCGGCCAAGCGCTCCAACAGTGGCGCGGTCAGGCGGCAGACGTTGCGGTTGTAAATCACCACGCCGATTTTTACCGACTTGCACACGGCTTCAACATGCGCGGCGACGCCGTCCTGGCTGGCTTCGGTCAGGTAGTGCGGCAGCAGCAACAAACCTTTGGCACCAAGACGCTCGGCTTCCTGGGCGTATTCGATGGCCTGGCGGGTCGAACCGCCGACACCAGCAAGGATCGGCACGCTGTTAACGCAGGTATCGACGGCGGTTTTTACTACTTGCGAATATTCGCTGGCCGCCAGGGAGAAAAACTCACCGGTGCCACCAGCGGCGAACAAGGCAGTGGCGCCATAAGGGGCCAGCCATTCCAGGCGTTTGACGTAGCCGGCCTGGTGGAAATCACCTTGGGCGTTGAAGTCGGTCACGGGAAAAGACAGCAGACCGGAGGAAAGGATGGACTTCAGTTCTTGTGGATTCATTATTCGAACACCCTGGGTAAAGACTTTCTGTTGAGAGATTGCTGGGAGCTAGCTTGACGTCATACGTCATCGTACAACTATAAAAAGATTCGTCAACTGCAATTCATCGGCCCTGTGAAAGGGTTGAGGGTTGAGAACGCCCTTCTTGACGTAGGAAATCATTCCGCTATTATCGCAATAGCTGTATATACATACAGCTACCAAGGAAGATTCCCACGACATAGCAAGGAGCTAACATGTCAGACCTTGAACTCGCTACTACTGAAAAAAAACCGCCAACCCTGCGTTTCGAAGGGGGCGAACACACGGCCATCGGCGATGACACACTGTTGCGTTTCGTCAAGGATGCCCCGGCGATTCCTGCCCGACAGGTCGAGTTGCACCTGCCCAACGGCCTGGCGCTGACCTACGGCCAGATCATTTCCTTGGGCGGTGATTTCTATGGCATCCCCGGTCAGCCCATCAACGATGGCGCGTCGCCCGGTGATCGGGTGCGCCGCTTTACTGCTGCCTTCAACTCGCTGGCGGTATTGCCGGCGTCACGAGATGAGGCGGGCAAGATCCTCGCGGTGATGCAAAAGGAGATCAACGCGGTCAACCAGGCGATCAGGGATGGCAAGCAACCCCATGAAGCCTACGATGCCCTGGGTGATACGTTGTCCGAGGAATGGAACCGCATTACCGGCGGCGGCAGTGCCGTGTCGGCGCTGATTCCGCTGGGACGCTATTTGCTACTGGCTGCGGACAATGCCGATCACTTCGGCGAGTGGGCATTGTCGGCCTATCAGGCGGGCCATACGGCGGCACTGCAACAAGCCGTCGTGGCGCATCAAAGTGGCACCGACCAGGCATTGGAACTGGCTTACGCCATGAACAGCTTTGCTGATCACTTTTTGACCGATCTGTTTTCAGCCGGCCACCTGCGGGTACCACGCAAGCAACTGGCAGCCGTGGTTACGCCGGGTGAACTGGGCTCATTGATCAGCCGCTTCATGCACGACGAGGACAGCAAGTTCGGGCTCAATGTGCGCAATGCCTTGGGCGATCAATGGCACGCCTACGGTGACAAACGCTATTTCGATGCAAACGACGCGGCCAACCGTGCGCAGGTCAAACGCGCCGTACAGGCCTCGGCGGACGAAGTATTCGAAACGTTTATCAGCGGCATCGCACCCTCCCCGGCCAACTTCAAGGCGCCGCTTTATGTGCCGGACCTGAATGCCGCGCAAAACCCGGCCAATAACTTCTCTGCGCTGTTCAAGGCTGAAGGCGACAAGGTGCTGCGACGCAAGGACGTCAACAACCTGAACGACAAGCAGTGGACCAATGATTGGTGGGGCTGGAGTACGTATCTGTTGCTCAAGGACTACAAGCCGAATCAGCCTGCCAGTTAAGCGATCAGCCGCAAAGTTAAACCCGTAGGAGCTGTCGAGCACCAGCGAGGCTGCGATGCAGACACCGCGCAGTTTCAAGTACACCCCGGCGATACATTCGCAGCCTCGCTAAAGCTCGGCAGCTCCTACATTGAATACCTTTAACCGCGCTGCGCCTCTGCCTCTTCATGGGCATGGCGCAGCCGCTCACGGCTGTTGGTCAGGTGCAGGCGCATCGCGGCCCGCGCCGCGTCCGAATCCTGGCGAGCGATCGCCTCATAAATTTTTTCGTGTTCGCGGCTCAGGCGACTCATATAGTGCTGCTGGTCGTCATGAGCCAGGCGAGCCGAATTCAAACGGGTACGCGGGATAATACTGGTACCCAGGTGAGTCATGATATCGGTGAAGTAGCGGTTGCCAGTAGACAGGGCAATCTGCAGGTGAAACTGGAAGTCCGACACCACTGCATCACCCGCGTGGGCCGCGCTTTCGTTCAGGGCGTCGAGGGCCGCGCGCATACCTGCCAGTTGCTCGTCGTTACGACGCTGGGCGGCGAGGCCGGCAGATTCCACTTCCAGGCTAATACGCAGTTCCAGAATAGCCAGCACATCGCGCAAGGTCACCACGGTGGCTGGGTCGATACGAAAACCGCTGGGGCTTGGCGTATCCAGCACGAAGGTGCCGATACCGTGGCGGGTTTCCACCTGCCCTGCAGCCTGCAACCGGGAGATGGCTTCGCGCACCACGGTACGGCTGACGCCATGGGCATTCATGATTGCCGACTCGGTGGGCAACTTGTCGCCACGCTTGAGCTGACCGTCACGGATTTGCTCGGACAGCACCGTGACCAGTTCCTGGGCAAGGCTGCGGCGCTTGCGGGGAAGACGAGGGGCTGTGTTGGAGTTTTCCATGATCAATCATCTATCTCGGCGAACTAAAGGGGCATCATAGCCCATGCCAGTTGTACGATCACCGTCCAGCCACGACTTTCATGTGCATCCCACGGCCTGTTGTGTCGGACAAAAAAATGCCCCGGCACAGCCGAGGCATTTTTAAACACTCGCCCGAAGGCTCGCGCTCTGTTACTTCACCACTTTCAGACTCGGCCGGCCAGTAGGGCGTGGCGGCTCGGAATCCGGCGGCGGCAGATTATCATCGCCATCAAGTTCGATCGCTTCGTCATCATCAAGAGACGACTCCAGATCAAACACCATGCCCTGGCCATTCTCCCGGGCATAAATCCCCAGGATCGCGCCGATGGGCACGTACAGCGTATGCGGCACACCGCCGAAACGCCCTTCGAAGCTGACCGCTTCATTGTCCATGTGCAGCTGTCGCACGGCACTGGGTGAAACGTTCAGGACGATCTGTCCGTCACTGGCAAAACCTTGCGGTACCTGAACCGCAGGAAACTCGGAATTGACCAGCATGTGCGGGGTGCAATCGTTGTCCACTATCCACTCGTAGAGCGCGCGGACCAGGTACGGTCGACTGGAGTTCATCAGCGGCTCCTTAAGCCTTAGCGCATATCGCGTTCGACACCAGACAGACTCGCCTGGAAAGCCTCACGCGCAAACTGGCGCTCCATGTAATCAAGCAGCGGCTTGGCAGGCCGCGGCAGCTCAATGCCCAGAATCGGCAAACGCCAGAGTATGGGTAATAGGCAGCAATCCACCAGACTTTGTTCCTCACTGAGGAAAAAAGGTTTGTCCGCGAATAACGGCGAAACACCGGTCAGGCTCTCGCGCAATTCCTTGCGCGCCTGAACACGGGCGGCTTCTTTACTGCGCGAATCCAGAATCAGGTCCACCAGGCCACACCAGTCACGCTGGATCCGATGGATCAGCAGGCGGCTGTTGGCACGCGCCACCGGATATACCGGCAGCAACGGCGGATGGGGATAACGCTCATCCAGATATTCCATCACCACGGTTGACTCCCACAACGCCAGGTCACGATCGACCAGGGTGGGCAAGCTGCCGTAAGGGTTCACTTCGATCAGTTTCGGCGGGTGACGACCTGCCTCCACAGTAATGATCTCGGCGCTGACACCCTTCTCTGCGAGCACGATGCGTACTCGGTGGGAATATTGGTCAGCGGGGTCGGAGTAACAGGCCAACCGATTGGTCACGCCCATGGCGGTCCTCCTCGCTTGTTGAAATTATCGGAAGCTCAAAAACGAGCGCGCCCAAAGGGTGTCTCACGTAACGTCCGGATGAAACCCGGACCCGCTACCAGAGACGCCCTTGGGCGCGCACGATTAACAGCAATTGCTTACAGTTTGATCAATGCACATCCTTCCAGTATTCGCGCTTAAGCAGATAAGCGAATACGAAGAAGAAGGCCAGGTACAGCAATACATAGGTACCAATGCGCTGATGCTGCAGCTTCACTGGGTTGGCCGAGTAGGCCAGGAAGGTCACCAGATTCTTGACCTTCTCGTCGAACTGCTCTTCGTTCAGCGTACCGGACTTCGGCACTATGGTCAGCTGATCGCACGCTTCATGAGTCAAAGGCGTACCGGTAAGCGGATCATACTGCTTCTTGCCGTTCTCGACGATTTGAACTTGCTTACATCCTACCACTTGGCGACCCTGCAGGCCGACCAGAACGTTAGGCATACCGACATTCGGGAACACCTTGTTGTTCACACCCCAAGGACGCGTCGGGTCTTCATAGAAGGATTTCAGGTAGCCATAGAGCCAGTCGGTACCACGAACACGGGCCACCAGGGTCAAATCGGGCGGTGCCGCACCGAACCAGGCCTTGGCGTCGGCAGGCTGCATGCCGATGTTCATATGGTCGCCGATCTTGGCGCCGGTGAGCACCAGGTTGCTGAGCATCAGGTCATGGGGGATACCCAAGTCGTCGGCCACGCGCTCGTAACGCTGGAACTTGGCGCTGTGGCAGCCCATGCAGTAGTTGGCGAAGGTACGTGCGCCATCTTGCATTGCAGCCTTGTCAGAAACGTCGATGTCGACTTTTTCCAGTTCCGCGCCGTGCTCAGCCGCGAAGGACAGTACTGGCAGGGCAACAAGAATCAATGCAGCGAATAATTTTTTCATCAGCCAGTCACCCTTTCCGGAACCGGTTTGGTCTTCTCTAGCCGGGTGTAGAACGGCATCAGAATGAAGTAGGCGAAATACAGGAAGGTGCAAATCTGCGACAGCAACGTACGGCCTGGAGTCGGGGCCAATACGCCCAGCACGCCGAGGATCACGAACGAAATGCAGAACACCCACAGCCAGATTTTGCTCAGCCAGCCCTTGTAGCGCATGGACTTGACCGGACTACGATCGAGCCACGGCAGCACGAACAGCACAGCTATGGCCGCACCCATGGCGATAACACCCATGAGCTTGTCGGGGATCGCCCGCAAAATCGCGTAGAACGGGGTGAAGTACCAGACCGGGGCAATGTGTTCCGGGGTCTTGAAGGCGTTCGCCTGTTCGAAGTTCGGCTTCTCAAGGAAGTAGCCGCCCATCTCGGGGAAGAAGAACACGATCGAGCAGAAGACGAACAGGAACACGACTACGCCGACGATATCTTTCACGGTGTAGTACGGGTGGAAAGGAATGCCGTCCAGCGGAATGCCGTTCTCGTCCTTGTGCTTCTTGATGTCCACGCCGTCGGGGTTGTTGGAGCCGACTTCGTGCAGCGCCAGGATGTGCAGCACCACCAGGCCGAGAATAACGATCGGCAAGGCCACCACGTGCAGGGCAAAGAAGCGGTTCAGGGTGATCCCGGAAATCAGGTAGTCACCACGAATCCACTGGGTCAGGTCGTTGCCGATGACCGGGATCGCACCAAACAGCGAGATGATCACCTGGGCGCCCCAGTAGGACATCTGGCCCCACGGCAGCAGGTAGCCCATGAAGGCCTCTGCCATCAGCGCCAGGTAGATCAGCATGCCAAACACCCACACCAGCTCACGAGGCTTCTGGTACGAGCCGTAGAGCAAGCCACGGAACATGTGCAGGTAGACCACGATGAAGAACATCGAAGCGCCAACGGCGTGAAGCAAGCGCAAGATGGCGCCGTGGTTGACGTCCCTCATAATACCTTCAACGGAAGCAAAGGCTTCTTCCGCCGACGGGGTGTAGCTCATGGTCAGCCAGACACCGGTAACGATCTGGTTGACCAGCACCAGCAGTGCCAGGGAGCCAAAGAAGTAGAAGAAGTTGAAGTTCTTCGGGGCGTAGTACTTGCTGAGATGGTCTTCCCACATTTTGGTCGCGGGGAAGCGCGCATCAACCCAATCCATGAACTTGCTCATCACGCGCTCTCCTTATCGATACCAATGACAATGACGTCGTCAGACTCGTAGTTATGCGGTGGAACCGGCAGGTTCAATGGCGCAGGTTGCGACTTGTAGACACGACCGGCCAAGTCGTAATGAGAGCCGTGGCACGGGCAGAAATAACCCCCGACCCAGTCCTTGCCCAGATCCACGGGCGCAACTTCCGGGCGGAAGGTAGGCGAGCAACCCAGATGGGTGCACAGACCGACCAGCAGCAGAATCTCTGGCTTGATCGAGCGCGCTTCGTTCTTGGCGTAGGCGGGTTGGTCGGAACTTTCGGATGTGGGGTCAGACAACTGGCCTTCGATCTTCTTCAGGTTCCCCAGGATTTCCTCGGTACGACGAACGATGAACACTGGCTGACCGCGCCACTCAGCAATCATCTGCTGGCCTGGCTCGATCTTGCCAACATTCACCTTCACCGGTGCACCTGCGGCTTTCGCCTTGGCACTGGGAAACCATGACCCCACGAACGGGACCGCAGCCCCCACCGCTCCTGCAGCACCCACCACGGACGTGGCTGCTACCAAGAAGCGACGCCGGCCTGCATTCACGCCGTCATTGCTCATTCAGTCCTCTCCCATCAGCTTTTTGGCCTGTTAAATCAGGCGTCTACTAAGTATTAAATCTGAACTTATAAAAATTTTGCCGAATGGTAATGAAAAGCCCCACCTCTGACAAGGTAATTACCCCAAGCCCAAACTCCAAGCCTTGTAGTATAGGGCGTCTACGGGTGTGGCAAGTTGTCACAGTGAAAAAACGCACATAAAACGTAAGCAATAAAAAACGCCCAGCTCCGCGAGGAGGCTGGGCGTTTTCTGGAACGTAAAGCGAATTAACGCTTCGAGTACTGCGGACGCTTACGCGCTTTACGCAGACCGACTTTCTTACGTTCAACTTCACGAGCATCGCGAGTAACGAAGCCAGCTTTGCGCAGAGCGCCACGCAAGGTTTCGTCGTACTGCATCAGAGCGCGAGTGATACCGTGGCGGATTGCGCCAGCTTGACCACTTACACCGCCACCGATAACGGTGACGTAGATGTCGAACTTCTCAGCAGTCTCGGTCAATTCCAGCGGCTGACGAACTACCATACGGGCAGTTTCGCGACCGAAGAAATTTTCCAGAGTGCGGTTGTTGATCGAGATGGTACCAGTGCCCGGACGCAGGAAAACGCGTGCGGTTGCGGTTTTGCGACGGCCAGTGCCGTAATTTTGAGTCGCCGACATAATGAACTATTCCGTTAAAACTTCAGTTCTTGGGGCTGCTGAGCAGCATGAGGGTGAGCAGCGCCCGCATAGACTTTCAGCTTGCGATACATGTCGCGACCCAGTGGGCCCTTAGGCAGCATACCTTTGACCGCGAGTTCAATCGGGGCTTCAGGCTTACGAGCGATCAGGCCTTCGAAATTGGCAGACTTGATACCGCCCGGGAAACCGGAGTGACGGTAGTACATTTTGTCTTGGGCTTTCTTGCCGGTCACACGAACCTGCTCAGCGTTGATGATGACAATGTAGTCACCGGTATCAACGTGAGGGGTGTACTCAGGCTTGTGCTTGCCACGCAGACGGCTGGCGACTTCAGTGGCCAGACGACCCAGGGTCTGACCAGCAGCGTCGACGACAAACCAGTCGCGCTGAACTGTTTCCGGTTTTGCAGTAAAAGTTGTCATTCTTTAATAGCCTCAGGGGCCGCCCTGTAAATTAGACGGCAGATCTTACTGAATAGTGCGTACTTTGACAAGTCAAAGGCAGCCGGATACAGACGCTATCGGGGGCTCGGGTCAGCGCGTCCGTTCAACGGCAAGATTCTTCGGCAGGCGGCGCATCACTTCCACTGCAGAAAGAGGTGGGCAATTATGCAGATTGCGAAAAAAATTTCAACCTGCTTTTATGATTGTTTTCCCCGAAGGAGCACCCGATGGATTATCGACAGCTGGGCCGAACCGATCTGAACGTGAGCGCGATCTGCCTCGGGACCATGACCTGGGGCGAGCAAAACAGCGAGGCAGAAGCCTTTGCACAGATTGAACGAGCCAAGAGCGCGGGAATAAATTTTCTCGATACAGCGGAAATGTACCCGGTACCGCCCAAGCCTGAGACCTACGCCAGCACCGAGCGCTATATCGGTAATTACTTCAAAAGCCGCGGCGACCGTGCCGACTGGGTCCTGGCCAGCAAGATCGCCGGCCCTGGCAACACTATCGACTACATCCGCGACGGCAAGCTCAAGCATAACCGCAAGCACATCGTCGACGCCCTGGACGCCAGCCTCAAGCGCTTGCAGACCGACTGGATCGACCTTTATCAGTTGCATTGGCCAGAGCGAAGCACCAACTTCTTCGGGCAACTGAGCTACAAGCACAAGGAAGAAGACGACCTGACGCCGCTGGAAGAAACCCTCGAGGCCCTGGACGAGCAGGTCAAGGCCGGCAAGATCCGTCACATCGGCCTGTCCAACGAAACGCCGTGGGGCACCATGAAGTTCCTGGCCCTGGCCGAGGCCCGTGGCTGGACCCGCGCCGTGTCAATCCAGAACCCCTACAACCTGCTCAACCGCAGCTTTGAAGTGGGCATGGCAGAAATCGCCATCCGCGGACAATGCGGCCTGTTGGCCTACTCGCCCCTGGCATTCGGCATGCTCAGCGGCAAATACGAAGGTGGCGCGCGCCCGGCAAACAGTCGCCTGAGCCTGTACAGCCGCTTCAGCCGCTACTTCAATGCCCAGTCAGAAGCGGCGTGCAGTCGTTATGTCGCACTGGCCCGGGAACACGACCTGGACCCGGCGCAAATGGCGTTGGCCTTTGTGACACAGCAACCGTTCGTGACCAGCAACATCATTGGCGCCACGACGCTGGAGCAACTGGACAGCAACATTGCCAGCTTCGATCTGAAGCTGTCGGATGACGTGCTGGCAGGGATCGAGGCGATTCAGAAGGATCATCCGAATCCTGCACCTTGATACATAGGTAGATCGCCATCGCGGGCTTGCCCGCGATGAGCCCCTCAGAGACGCCGCAAGATCAAAGCGCCCGCGCAATAATCTCCTTCATGATTTCATTGGTCCCCGCATAAATCCGCTGCACCCGCGCATCTGCCCAGGCTCGGGCAATCGGGTACTCCCACATGTAGCCGTAGCCGCCGTGGAGCTGCACGCACTCGTCGAGTACCTTGCATTGCAGGTCAGTGGTCCAGTATTTGGCCATCGCCGCTGTAGGCACGTCGAGCTTGCCTTGCAGGTGCAGCTCCAGGCACTTGTCGACAAACACCCGGCCGATCTGCACCTCAGTGGCAATCTCTGCCAGCTTGAAGCGAGTGTTCTGGAAATCGGCAATTGCCTTGCCAAACGCCTTGCGCTCGCGGGTGTATTCCAGAGTCCACTGTAATGCCGCTTCGGCCGATGACAAGGCGCCAATGGCGACCGTCAACCGTTCCTGGGGCAACTCCTGCATCAGGTAAGCGAAGCCCGCCCCTGCCTGGCCCAGCAGATTTTCCTTGGGCACGCGCACATCCTGGAAAAATAACTCGGAAGTGTCCTGGGCCTTCATACCGACCTTCTCCAGGCGTTTACCCTTGTCGAAGCCCGGCGTATTGGCCTCCACCAGAAACAGACTGGTGCCCTTAGCGCCGGCCTTGGGATCGGTCTTGGCAACGACAATCACCAGGTCTGCCAGGAAACCATTGGTAATAAAGGTCTTGGAGCCGTTGATCACATACTCATCGCCATCCAGCACCGCCGTGGTCTTCACCCCTTGCAGGTCGGACCCGGCTCCTGGCTCGGTCATGGCGATGGCCGTAACCATCTCCCCAGAGATCAGCTTGGGCAGGTACTTGTGTTTCAGCGCCTCACTGCCGTAATGCAGAATATACGGCGCGACGATGTCCGAATGCAGCGAGAAACCAATCCCGGTCAACCCCAGGCGACCGATCTCTTCGATCACCACCGTGCTGTAGAGAAAGTCCGCCCCCAGCCCACCGTACTCTTCCGGCAGATGCGAGCAGAGCATCCCCGCCTCCCCCGCCTTGTTCCACAGGCTGCGATCAATGTGCCCCTGCTTCTCCCATTGCCCATGGAAAGGCGCAGCGTCTTTTTCGAGGAAGGTTCGCACGCTCTGGCGAAAGAGTTCGTGTTCCGAACTGAACAAGGTTCTGGGGATCATGGGTCACCTGCGTGGATTGTCAGACAAGAACAAGATCACAGAGCCTAAGCTGCGCGGACGTCACAGGACACTGGACACATGCGACAAAAAATAAGACGATCCAGCCGTCTGGTGACCACTTTCCCCTATAAGAATAAATGAAATTATGTCTAACCAAATCTCCACGCCCTTACGGCGCGTCAGTATTTTGGCCATTGATCGGGTATTCGCTTCAACCCTCATGCAAGCCAAGGATTTCTTCCACCTCGCCAGCCTGCGCTACGGCAAACAGCTGGGCCAGGGCCTCACGTCGGTCTTTGAAACCCGCCTGGTCAGCCCCGACGGGCTGCCCGTGTGCAGCTTCAGCGATGTGATCATGCCGGTGGACGGCGGCCTGGAAAACGCTGACATCATCGTCCTGCCGGCCTTCTGGGACGACTTCGACTCGCTGTGCAAGCGCTACCCGCAAGTGCTGCCATGGCTGCGTGAACAACACGCCCGCGGCGCCGTGCTCTGCGGCGAAGCCACCGGGGTGTTCTGGCTCGCTGAAGCCGGGCTGTTGGACGGCAAGGAAGCGACCACCTACTGGCGCTTTTTCAACACCTTCAGCGAACGCTTTCCCAAGGTCCAGCTCAATCAGGACAAACACCTGACCGACGCCGACAACCTGTACTGCGCCGGCGGCACCACCTCAGCATGCGACCTCTACATCTACCTGATCGAACGCTTCTGCGGCGCTAACATCGCCCAGGCCGTGGCCCGCGATATTCTCTACGAAGTACAACGCAGCTACGCACCGGGGCGCATCGGCTTCGGCGGCCAGAAACTGCACCAGGACGTGATCATCCTGCAGATCCAGCACTGGCTCGAAGAACACTTCTGCGACAAGTTCCGCTTCGAAGACGTCTCCCGCGAACACGGCATGAGCATCCGCAACTTCATGCGCCGCTTCCAGACCGCCACCGGCGACAAGCCACTGCACTATCTGCAACGCCTGCGCATCGAAACCGCCAAAGGTTTGCTTTCAGGCAGCCGCAAAAGCATCAAGACCATCAGCTACGAGGTGGGTTATGACGATGCGAGCTTCTTTGCGCGGTTGTTCAGGCAGCACACGGAGCTGTCGCCGAACCAGTATCGGCAGCAGTTTCAGCAGGCTGCATAACTAAACCCGAGCCCGGCTCCCACATTGCTCAGCAATGTTTTCTGGAGCGCATTAAAAAGGCCCGCATCGCTGCAGGCCTTTTGATGTTTCACTCACACGCCTTAAGGCTTATGCGCCCGCGACAGGAACTCGTGGGATTGCATTTCCAGCAAGCGGCTCAACGTCCGTTGGAATTCGAAGTTCAAGCGACCGCCGGTGTAGAGGTCCTTGAGTTCGACTTCGGCCGAGATGATCAGCTTGACGTTACGGTCGTAGAACTCGTCGACCATGTTGATAAAGCGTCGGGCAATGTCGTCGGTGGTGACGCTCATTTGCTCGACGCCGCTCAAGATCACGGCGTGGAAGATCTTGCCCAACTCGATGTAGTCGTTTTGGCTACGGGGGCCGTCGCACAGCTCGCGGAAGTCGAACCAGGCCACATCGTCGCATGTGCGCAGGGCACGAATTTCGCGATTTTCAATCATCAGTACGTCGTTCTCGACCGCCAGGGTGCATTCCGGCGTCAGAGCACGGAAGCTTTTGCGCAGGCTTTCCTGGGCTGCATCGTCAAGCGGAGAATGGAACAGCTCCGCTTGTTCGAGGTGGCGCAAACGATAGTCAACGCCACTGTCGACGTTGACAATGTCGGTGTTCTGCTTGATCAGCGCAATGGCCGGCAAGAAGCGCGCACGCTGCAGACCGTCCTTGTACAGGCCGTCAGGCACGATGTTCGAAGTGGCGACCAGGGTCACGCCGTTCTTGAACAGCTCTTCCATCAGCGTGCCGAGGATCATGGCGTCGGTGATATCAGAAACGAAAAACTCATCAAAACAGATCACCCGCGCCTCGTCGGAGAAGCGTTTGGCGATGATAGTCAGCGGGTTTTTCTCGCCCGGCAGGGTCCTCATCTCTTCGTGCACGCGCTTCATGAAGCGGTGGAAGTGAGTCCGAACCTTTTCCTTGAAGGGCAGCGCTTCGAAGAAAGTATCCACCAGGTAGGTCTTGCCACGGCCTACGCCGCCCCAGAAGTACAGGCCCTTGACCGGCGCGTGGTCTTTCTTGCCAAACAGCTTGCTGAACATCCCTGGCTTGTTCTCCGAGGCCTGGACCAGATCGTCGTACAAGCGCTGCAAATGACGCACCGCCGTTTCCTGGGAGGCGTCATGGAAGAATTCGGGGCGTTTCAGATCAGCTTGATATCGTTCTAGGGGCGTCATAATTCGTTAGCAAGGCAACAAAAACGGGCCGTCACTGTAACGACGGCCCCGGAGAATGGCAATCAACCCTTGGTCGGGTCAATCCTCGATAGGGGTCAACGCGATGCGCAAGGCTTCGATGGCGGCATCCCGCGACGCGGCATCGGGGAAGGCCGGGCTGTCAGCCACGCAGGCGTCTTCGAGCCACACGCTGAAGCTGGTGGCCTCGCTGCGCACGTCCAACGCTTCACCCGACTGCAGTTGCTTGGTCACCGCACCCGCCGCCTTGCCATCGGCAAAGTTGCGCGACAGCAACAGTTGCTCGCCATCGGCTGCCAGCAGACGGAAGCGAAAGCTACCGTCTTCGCGAAAACTGACGAAGCGTGCAGCTTTCACGGCTTTCTTCTTGGTGGTGGCGGCAACCGCGGCCTGGGCGACAAACGAACGCAGGCCTACAGCTTCACGCAGCTCACTGAGGAACGGCGCGGCCACGGAGCGGGCTTTCTTGGCGCCGATCAGCAGCAAGTCTTCCATGTCAGCAGGGCGGGACATCAACAGGTGGTAGCGCTCACGGGCTTCGCCCAACTGGCCGTCCAACAGCTGGAACAGACGGCTCTTCGCCTCGCCCCAGCCCAGGCCGTTGACCAACTCGTCACGGAACTCGCTTTCCTGGGCCTTGGTGGCAAACGCCTGATACAAGGTAAACAGGTGCGAATTATCCGGGTCCTTGGCTTCGCCGGGCGCGCGGGAGTCGGTGATGATCCGCGAGATGGCGTCCTTCATGTCCTTGGCGCTGGTGAACAACGGGATGGTGTTGTCGTAGCTTTTCGACATTTTTCGGCCATCCAGGCCCGGCAAGGTGGCGACGCTTTCTTCGATCAGCGCCTCCGGCATGGTGAAGAACTCCTTGCCATTGCCAAACAGGTGATTGAAGCGCTGGCCAATATCACGGGCCATTTCCACGTGCTGGATCTGGTCACGACCCACCGGCACCTTGTGGGCGTTGAACATCAGGATGTCCGCAGCCATCAGCACTGGGTAGCTATACAAACCCATGGTGATCCCGGCATCCGGGTCTTCACCGTTTTCCAGGTTCTTGTCCACCGAGGCCTTGTAGGCGTGGGCGCGGTTGAGCAGGCCCTTGGCCGCGACGCAGGTCAGCAGCCAGGTCAGCTCGGGAATTTCCGGGATGTCGGACTGACGGTAGAAAGTCACCCGGTTTACATCCAGGCCACCCGCCAGCCAGGTCGCGGCGATTTCCATACGCGAGCGTTGGATACGCTGCGGGTCATCGCATTTGATCAGGGCGTGGTAGTCGGCCAGGAAGTAGAAGGAGTCGGCGTTGGCGTCCTGGCTGGCAAGGATCGCCGGGCGGATGGCGCCGGCGTAGTTGCCTAGGTGTGGCGTGCCGGTGGTGGTAATGCCGGTGAGGATACGGGTACGAGTCGTCATGGGTAATCGCTTATCAGACTGCTATCAATTCGAAAGGCGCGGCAGGACCAGATCCTTGAGATCGGTCAGCTTGCCATGGAAAAAGTGTCCGCATTCTGCCACTTTCAGCAGCTCATGGGGGCGATTCAAGGCTGCTGACCAGTCGTAGACGGCCTGTGGATCGACCACTTCGTCGGTTTCCGGCTGGATCAGGGTCAATGGGCAGTTCTGTGGCAACACGTCCTGATCGCGTAGACGCATGACCGCTGCCGCCACCATGAACAAGTGCGCAAGTTTTTCGCCCTTGGCTTCCAGACGGCCACCGAGACTTGCTGCAACAAATCCGCCAAAGGAAAACCCCAGCAGAGTGATTGGCAGGTCGGGATGCTTTTCACGCAGCCAGGCGGCGGCCGCTTCGGCATCGTCCACTTCACCGGTGGCCATGTCGTGAGTCCCGGCGCTGGCGCCGACACCGCGATAATTGAAGCGCAAGGTGATCAACCCGGCATCGCGGGCGGTGCGTTGCAGGGTCGAAACCACTTTATTGAGCATGGTGCCGCCCTGCACCGGGTTAGGGTGGCAGATCAGCGCCAGGCCACGTGGCTCGGAGCGATCCAGATACAAGGCTTCCAATTGGCCTACCGGGCCATCGATCAAAACGGGGGTTTCACGCATCAGCAAGGAAGGAACTCCGTGACCTCTCAAAGGGTCGACTCGTCTAGCTAAAAGTCTGTGCATGGCATCATTGCGAGCTTAATCGCGGTATACAGCGCAGGTCCGAGCCGTTAACGTAAAGCAAAGCCGTTTATAGAGGAAGGACTCGTGGAACACTCGCTCTTAGTTTGGTTGTTGCCGACTCTTGCCCTGGTTGCCGGTGTCGCCATTGGATTCCTGGTTGCTCGCCTGCTGCCCAATGCGGCGCCTAACCGCACGCAGCGTCAGTTGGATGACATTCAGGAACGTTTTGACAGTTATCAGAATGAGGTGGTTACCCACTTCAATAGCACCGCGACCCTGGTAAAAAAGCTCACTCAGAGCTATCAGGAAGTGCAAGATCACCTCGCCGAGGGCGCCAACCGCCTGGCCCTGGACGACATCACTCGTCAGCGTCTGCTGGCCGCACTGCATCCCGATGCGGTGCAAGCACCACGGGAACGCCTGACCCCTCCACGGGAAAATCAGGAACCACCTCGGGACTACGCGCCAAAAACGCCGAATGCCCCTGGCATGCTGGATGAGCATTACGGCTTGAAGAAGTAAGTCATTTTCAAGCGATATAAAAAGCCCGGCTGATCGATGATCAGCCGGGCTTTTTGTTGGGCGTCTCAGACCGCCTGTTCTTGCAACTGCCCGCCTTCGATCCGCACATGCCGCCCATGGAAGCGCTTGAGGCTGCTGCGGTGGCCGACACTGACGATGCTCAACCCCGGCAACTGGTCGATCAACGCCTGATACAGCGCCGCCTCATCTTCCTCGTCCATCGCCGAAGTGGCCTCATCCATGTACAGCCATTGCGGCTCAAACAACAACGCCCGAGCAAACGCCAAACGCTGCTGCTCACCCGGCGAAAGCATGCGCTGCCAATGATTGGCCTCCTCCAGGCGAGGAATCAAATGCCCCAGGCGGCAGGTTTCCAGGACCTGTGCATAACGTTCAGCAGGATAGGCGCCGTCAGGCTGTGGATAACTCAACACCTCGCGCAAAGTGCCAATCGGTAGATACGGCTTTTGCGGCAGGAACAGATAGCGCTCGGCCGGCAGGCGAATATTGCCATGGCCGTTTGGCCACAGGTTGCCCATAGCCCGCAGCAAGGTACTTTTACCGCTGCCAGAACGACCGCTGAGCATCAGTCGATCGCCTGCCGTGACCGTCAAGTTGGCACCATCAAGCAAATGACGACCGTCCGCCAGATCCAGGCTCAGATTATTCATCTGCAAATCGCCGCCCTGGCGCTGTAACTCGATACCCATCACGCGCTCTTCGTTATCGTCCATGGCATGGCCGAAACTGAGCAGACGATCACATGTGGCACGCCAACTGGCCAGCACGGTGTACGCGTCGACAAACCAGCTCAGGCTGCCCTGCACACTGCCAAACGCCTGGGCGACCTGCATCAGCACGCCCAACTCGATTTTGCCGGCAAAGTAACGCGGCGCCGCCACCACGAAGGGAAAGATAATGGCGATCTGCGAATAACCGCTGGTGAAGAAACTCAGGCGCTTCTTGAGCTGCATGATGCTCCAGAAGTTGCTCCAGACCCGCCCGAAACGCGCGCTCAGTTGCTGGTGCTCATTGGGCTCGCCATTGAACAAGGCAATGCTTTCGGCGTTCTCGCGCACACGTACCAAACTGAAACGCAGGTCAGCCTCGAAGCGCTGCTGCCGGTTGCTCAAGCCAATCAGCCGTCGACCGATCAGGTGGGTCAACCAACTGCCTACCACCGCGTACACCAAGGCCGCCCAAAACATGTAACCGGGAATGGTGATACCCCACACCTCGATGCTGCCGGACACGCCCCACAAAATCACCGAAAACGACACCAGGCTCACCAGGTTGCTGATAAAACCCAGCCCCAGGCTCAGGGTGCTGCTGGTAAAGGCGTTGAGGTCTTCGGAGATACGCTGGTCGGGGTTATCGGTGTAACCGCCGTATTCCAGGTGATAGTAATTCTTCTGGCTCAACCATTTGGCGAAATAGGTTTCGGTAAGCCAGCGCCGCCAGCGGATGGTGAGCATTTGCTGCAGATAGGAAGTAAATACGCCGGTGACAATTGCCACTACAGCGATCACGCTGAAGTACATCAGCAGATGGGTGAAGGCGTCGTAGTCTTTCTTTTCCAGGGCATTGTAGAAGTCGCGGTTCCAACTGTTGAACCACACTGAGACCGCCACGCTGAACAGCGATAACCCCAACACCACCAGCAACAAGAGCCAGGCCTTGCCCTTCTCCTCACTGCGCCAGTAAGGGGTGATCAGTCGCCATACCCGCCGCAAGAATTGCCCAAGCACCGCATCGTTGACCGCAGAATACTCAGCGTTCTGATTCATCGTTCAGGCTCGACTGGAGAGAGAGGACAGGCGTTGAACCGATCATAGAGGATCGGCCCAGGACTCCGTGCTGCCTGAAGCGAGTTGTTCAGCCGCCGTTCAGCGTCGTACCGGACGCTTTTGCAGTTTGCGTTGCAGGGTGCGCCGATGCATGCCCAAGGCGCGGGCCGTGGCGGAGATATTGCCTTCGTGCTCGGTCAGTACCCGCTGGATGTGTTCCCACTGCAAGCGGTCCACCGACATCGGATTTTCCGGCACCAACGTGTCGAGGTCGGCGTGCTCGGAAAGCAAGGCGGCCAGCACGTCGTCAGCATCCGCTGGTTTGCACAGATAATTGCAGGCCCCGCGCTTGATGGCCTCCACGGCGGTGGCGATGCTGGAATACCCGGTGAGTATCAGCACGCGCATTTCCGGGTCCAGTTCCAGCAGCTTGGGCAACAGCACCAAGCCGGAGTCACCGTCCATTTTCAGGTCCAGAGCGGCATAGTCCGGCAGGTCCGCCGCGGCGATGGCCAGGCCTTCTTCGGCCGACCCCGCGGTGCTGACGCGAAAACCGCGCCGGCTCATGGCGCGGGCCATCACGCGGGTAAAGGTAGCGTCATCATCTACCAGCAACAGATGCGGCAGTTCTTCGCCTTCGACTTGAATCTCGTCACTCATTGGTGTCTCCTCGTGCGACACGGGGCAGGCGCAGCTCGGTGAGCGTGCCACCTTCCTCATGACTGTAGAGTTTCACTGAGCCACCAGCGCGGGTCACGCTGGCCTTGCTCAAAAATAGGCCCAGGCCGAAACCTTTGCCCTTGGTGGTAAAGAATGGCTTGCCAATCTGCTCGGCAATGGCCAGCGGCACACCGGCGCCGTGATCGCGAATGCTGATGGTGAGGTTTTCATAATCCCAGTCCAACTGCACTTCCAGCCCTTCCGGGCAGGCGTCGGCGGCATTGTTCAGCAAGTTCAATAACGCTTGGGTCAGGTCTGGCGGTGGCGCCATGCGTGGCACCGTGCCCTGCCCCAGCAAGTGGAAGCGATAACTGGCTTCGGGACGCATCAAGTGCCAGCGGTTCAGCGCTTCGTCCAGCCACTGGGTGACGTCTTGCATCTCCACCGCCAGGCGACGGTTGGCTTCGGCAGCGCGCACCAACTGCTGCAAGGTTTGCTTGCACAGTTTGACCTGGTCCTGCAGCACGCTCAGATCATCCTGCAACGCCGGGTCGTGATGATCCTGGCGCATCTCCTTGATCAATACGCTCATGGTGGCCAACGGCGTGCCCAACTCATGGGCCGCGCCGGCCGCCTGGGTGGCAACTGCCAGCAACTGCTGGTCACGCAGGCCTTCTTCGCGGCGAATGGCCCGCAGCTCTTCCTGACGGCGCAACTCTTCGGCCATGCGCGCGGCGAAGAACGTAATCACCGCCGCCGCCAAGGCAAAGCTCAGCCACATGCCGTAGACCTGCAGGTTTTCCCGGGCGATGGGGAACGTCTGCAACGGGTAGAACCGCGCCAGCAGCAGGGTGTAAAGCGTCAACGCAATGCCAGACAAAACTACCGAATAACGCCACGGCAAGGTCACGGCGGCGATGGTCAGCGGCACCAGGTAATAAGAGACAAAGGGGTTGGTGGAACCGCCGGAGAAATACAGCAGCACACTGTGGATAAACAGATCACACGCCAGTTGCAGGGCGTATTCCAGCTCGGTCACCGGCCACGTGGTGCGCAGGCGAATAGCGGTAAAGACGCACAGCACCGTGGAGACACCCAGGGTCACCGCCAGTTGCAGCCAAGGCAGCACCAGCAGGTCGAACCAATAGGCGAGCCCCACCGAACCGGCCTGTGCGGCCAGCACCAGAGTGCGGATAAACGTCAGGCGCCAGAGGTTCTGGCGAGTGGCGGAAGTTAGTTGTACGGGGGCGAGCATGAGCTCTCCTGATGAGCGCTCCAGGCGGATCGGATCGAGTATAAACGAAGCAACAGTACAGTCAGCGAGCGTGTGGCCCTTTGACGCAGATCATCTTTAACGAACGAGCCGGGTGAGTTGACCGTTCGTCGGCGCCCCTGAAAGTTGTAGAGAATGTGTAACCCGCTGAACCCGAACGGACCGTCTACAGTCTTACCGAATACGATCACCCCCCAAGGAGCTTCCATGTCACGTTTCACTCGCAGTGCCGCCGCTATTACCCTCAGCGCCAGCACCCTTGCCAGCCTGCCCGTACTGGCCGCCGATGAGCTGCATTACAACCAGATTTCCCTGCGTGCCGAAGTCAGCCAGGAAGTGGCCCGTGACCAGATGATCGTCACGCTCTACACCGAGTCGCAGAACACCGACCCGGGCAAGTTGGCCGCCGAAATCACCACCACCATGAACAAGGCGCTGGCCCAGGCGCGCGAAGTCAAAGGCGTCACCCTGCGTCAGGGCAGCCGCAACAGCTACCCAATCTACGACAACAAGAACCAGAAGATCACCGGCTGGCGTGAACGCGCCGAACTGCGCATGGAAAGTTCGGACTTTGCTGCCTTGTCGAAGCTGACCGGCGAGATGCTGACCAACCTGAAAATGGACAGCATGGACTTCGCCATCGCCAACCCGACCCGCAAGGCCAGCGAAGACGCCCTTCTGAAAGAAGCCGTTGCCGCGTTCAAGGCCCGTGCCCAACTGGCCACCGACGCACTGGGTGGCAAGGGCTACAAGATCGTCAACCTGAACTTCAACACCAATGGTTATCCACAACCGTATGCGCGTGGCGGCATGATGATGAAAGCAGCGGCCATGGATTCGGCGCCTACACCTGAAGTCGAGGCCGGCACCAGCCAGGTCAGCATGAGCGCGGATGGCGTGATCGAAGTCTCGATGCCTTGACCCCTACCTGATGAACCTGAACGGCGGTAACCTCGGTGACCGCCATTTTCGTTTGGGCAGTTTGTACCTGCCATTTCAGGGGTCTCCATGGAAAGAATCGCCTTTAAACCGCTGCTCCTCGCTGCCGGCCTGCTGGCGTTTATGCCAATGGCCCAAGCTGCAACCACCCTGGTGTACTGCTCCGAAGCCAGCCCCGCCGGCTTCGACCCCAGCCAATACACCAGCGGCACCGATTTCGATGCCTCCGCCGAAACCGTGTTCAACCGGCTTACCCAGTTCAAGCGCGGGGGTACGCAAGTCGAGCCAGGCCTGGCCACACGCTGGGACGTGTCCCCGGACGGGCTGACCTACACCTTCCACCTGCGCGAAGGAGTCAAGTTCCATACCACCGACTACTTCACCCCAACCCGCGACTTCAACGCTGACGATGTGCTGTTTACCTTCCAGCGGTTGCTGGATGCCGGCAGCCCGTTTCGCAAAGCCTATCCGTCTGAGTCGCCTTACTTCACCGACATGGGCCTGAACACCACCATCAAAAGTGTCGAAAAGCTCGATGAGCACACCGTGCGCTTCAGCCTCAACAACGTTGATGCCTCGTTCGTGCAGAACCTGGCCATGAGCTTCGCCTCGGTGCAGTCCGCCGAATACGCGGCGCAGTTGCTCAAGCAAGGCAAGGCCGCCGACATCAACCAGAAGCCCATCGGTACTGGGCCGTTTGTGTTCAAGCGCTACCAGAAGGATTCGCAGATTCGCTACAGCGCCAATAAGCAATATTGGAAGCCCGAGGATGTGAAGCTCGACAATCTGGTGTTCTCCATTACCCCGGATGCCGCCGTGCGCCTGCAGAAACTCAAGGCCGGCGAATGCCAGGTCAGCGGTTATCCACGCCCCTCCGATATCGAAGTGATGAAACAAGACCCCAGCTTGCGGGTACTTCAACAAGCGGGCTTCAACCTGGGTTTTCTTGCCTACAACGTGACCCATCCGCCCCTGGACCAGCTCAAGGTGCGCCAGGCACTGGACATGGCCATCGATAAACCAGCGATTATCAAGGCCGTCTACCAAAGCGCCGGACAATTGGCGCAGAACGCCCTGCCGCCTGCCCAGTGGTCTTATGACCCGTCTATCAAGGACGCGCCCTACGATCCAGCCAAGGCTCGCGCGCTACTAAAAGAAGCAGGGGTTGCACCTGGTACCACCATCAATTTGTGGGCGATGACTGTACAGCGAGCCTCCAACCCGAATGCGCGGATGTCGGCACAGATGATCCAACAGGATTGGGCCAAGGTCGGGATCACCGCCAATATCGTCAGCTATGAATGGGGCGAGTACATCAAACGGGCAAAAAACGGCGAGCACGACGTGATGATCTACGGCTGGACCGGCGACAATGGTGACCCGGATAACTGGCTCGGCGTGCTCTACAGTTGTGCTGCGGTCAAGGGAAGCAACTACGCAAAATGGTGTAACCCGCAGTACGACAAACTGGTGCAGAAGGCCAAGGTCAGCAGTGACCGTGACGAGCGCATCAAGTGGTATCAACAAGCGCAGAAAATACTTAAAGAACAAGTACCTATAACACCTATCGCAAACTCGACGGTTTTCCAGCCCCTTCGAAAGGAAGTCCTGGATTTCAAGATCAGTCCGTTTGGCCTGACGCCTTTCTACGGTGTGGGTTTAAATAAGTAACAGCCATGCTCCAATCGGGTGCGCCAGACGCCTCGATTGGGCCTATTTGGTGCGCCTAACGCACCGAAAAAACCCCTCCAACATGCCGAAACGTGTCAAGACTTACATCAATGCGACATTCCTGTACGCTCGTACCACTCTTTAGCCCTTGTAGCCTCTCTGCATCTTGCATTGGGTATGGGCCCTGCGTAAGTATCCGCAGGTCGACTCACGAGGTCGCCCTCACTACCAAAAATGACAACAAATCATGAGGCCAACATGCTTAAACACGCAGTCATTCCGTTTTTAGTCAGCGCCGGTTTAATGGCCGCTGCACCTTTCGCCCAAGCGGCGACTAACCTGGTGTTCTGCTCCGAAGGGAGCCCGGCCGGTTTTGATCCAGGCCAGTACACCACCGGAACAGACTTCGATGCCTCGGCCGAAACCATGTTCAACCGCCTGACCCAGTTTGAGCGCGGCGGCACCGCCGTTGTTCCTGGTCTGGCCACCACTTGGGACGTTTCCCCGGATGGTCTGACTTATACCTTCCACCTTCGCGAAGGCGTCAAGTTCCATACCACCTCGTACTTCAAGCCAACTCGTGAGTTCACGGCTGACGACGTACTGTTCACGTTCAACCGGATGATCAACAAGGATGATCCGTTCCGTAAAGCCTACCCCACCGAGTTCCCGTACTTCACGGACATGGGGATGGACACCAACATCAAGAACATCGAGAAAGTCGATGACCACACCGTCAAGTTCACCCTTGGCACCGTGGACGCGGCTTTCATCCAGAACCTGGCCATGAGCTTCGCCTCCGTACAGTCGGCAGAATACGCCGCCCAACTATTGAAGGAAGGCAAGGCCCAGGACATCAACCAGAAGCCAGTCGGCACTGGTCCGTTCGTGTTCAAGAGTTACCAGAAAGACTCCAACATCCGCTACACCGGCAACAAGGACTACTGGAAGCCTGAAGACGTCAAGATCGACAACCTGATCTTCGCCATCACCACCGACCCGTCGGTGCGCATCCAGAAGCTCAAGAAAAATGAATGCCAGGTCACCCTCTTCCCGCGTCCGGCCGACCTCAAGGCTCTGGGCGAAGACAAGTTCTTGAAACTGCCGCACCAGGCCGGTTTCAACCTGGGCTACATCGCCTACAACGTCATGCCGGTGCTCAAGGGCCAGACTGACCAGAACCCACTGGCCAACCTGAAAGTCCGTCAGGCCATGGACATGTCGGTCAACAAGCAGCAAATCATCGACTCCGTGTACCAGGGCGCAGGCCAACTGGCGGTCAACGCCATGCCGCCAACCCAATGGTCCTATGACGACACCATCAAGGACGCCAAGTACGACCCTGAGAAAGCCAAGGCGCTGCTCAAGGAAGCCGGCGTCAAGGAAGGCACCGCCATTACCCTGTGGGCCATGCCGGTCCAGCGTCCGTACAACCCGAACGCCAAGCTGATGGCTGAAATGCTACAGAGCGACTGGGCCAAGATCGGCCTGAAGGTCAACATCGTCAGCTACGAATGGGGCGAGTACATCAAGCGTTCCAAAGGCGGCGAGAACCAGGCCATGATCATTGGCTGGAGCGGCGACAATGGTGACCCGGACAACTGGCTGAACGTGCTGTTCGGCTGCGATTCCCTGGCCGGCAACAACTTCTCCAAATGGTGCGACAAGAAATTTGACGGCATCGTCAAGGAAGCCAAGTCCACTTCCGACGTCGCCAAGCGCACCGAACTGTACAAGCAGGCGCAGCACATCCTCAAAGATGCAGTCCCGATGACACCTATCGCGCACTCGACGGTGTATCAACCCATGCGCACCACCGTGCAGGATTTCAAGATCAGCCCATTTGGCTTGAATTCCTTCTACGGGGTGAGCATCAGCAAGTAAGGAGCTCTGGCGGCGACGTTGCATAACGTCGCCGTTATTGCATCCGCCAAGACCGCTGAAATGGAACTACAAACGCACTCGCCGCCGTCCTACGGCATCGAACTGCGAATGTACCGTCCCATTCCTACAAGGTCTGTCAGGTTTGCCGCATTTACTGCTCAACTGCCGACCCATAACGTCGCGCAAGGGCAGAGGCGTAGTACCTGTAGGGCAGCTGCTGAACGAAGATCAGTGTTGTTTCCATGTCCTGACGGGCACGGCAATTGCTCACTGACGACAACAATAAACAAGGATTAGGGACCGTCATGCGCCATACAACCGTTCTATCCGCAATATTGGGTACCAGCCTGTTGGCCATCGCCTCGATGGGCCAGGCCGCCGACAAGAAGAGCCTAGTGTTTTGCTCCGAAGGCAGCCCGGCCGGGTTTGATACCGCGCAATACACCACCGCCACGGACAACGATGCCGCCGAACCGCTTTACAACCGCTTGGCCGAGTTCGAGAAAGGCGCCACCAACGTAGTACCGGGGCTGGCAACCAAGTGGGATATTTCGCCGGACGGCCTTACCTACACCTTCCATCTGCGTGAAGGCGTCAAGTTCCACAGCAACAAGGACTTCAAGCCGACGCGTGACTTCAACGCCGACGACGTGCTGTTCACCTTCAATCGCATGCTTGACCCCGAATACCCGTTCCGCAAGGCCTACCCCACCGAGTTTCCGTACTTCAACGGGATGAGCCTGAACAAGAACATCGCCAAGGTCGAGAAAACCGACCCGCTGACCGTGGTCATGACCCTGAATACGGTAGACGCCGCGTTTATCCAGAACATCGCCATGAGTTTCGCCTCGATCCTCTCGGCCGAATACGCCGACCATTTGCTCAAGATCGGCAAGCCCAGCGAGATCAACCAGAAGCCGATCGGCACCGGGCCGTTCGTGTTCCAGCGCTATCAAAAAGACTCGCAGATCCGCTACACCGGCAACAAACAGTACTGGGACCCGAGCCGGGTCAAGCTCGACCAACTGATTTTCGCCATCAACACCGATGCGTCGGTGCGGGTGCAAAAACTCAAGGCCAACGAATGCCAGATCACTCTGCATCCGCGGCCAGCCGACGTAGACGCCCTCAAGGCCGACCCGAAACTGCAACTGCTGACCAAACCTGGCTTCAACCTCGGCTACATCGCCTATAACGTGCAGCACAAGCCTTTCGACCAACTCGAAGTACGCCAGGCCATGGACATGGCGGTGAACAAGCAGAGCATTCTCAATGCGGTGTACCAGGGCGCAGGCCAACTGGCCGTCAATGCCATGCCGCCGACCCAATGGTCCTACGACGACACCATCAAGGACGCCGCCTACAACCCGGAAAAAGCCAAGGAGTTGCTCAAGGCCGCCGGCGTCAAGGAAGGCACCGAGATCACCCTATGGGCGATGCCAGTGCAACGCCCGTACAACCCCAACGCCAAGCTGATGGCAGAAATGCTGCAGAGTGACTGGGCGAAGATCGGCCTCAAGGTCAAGATCGTCAGCTATGAATGGGGCGAGTACATCAAGCGCACCAAGAATGGCGAACACGATGTCAGCCTGATTGGCTGGACCGGCGACAACGGTGACCCGGACAACTGGCTGGGCACCCTCTACAGCTGTGACGCCATCGGCGGGAACAACTACTCCATGTGGTGTGACCCGGCGTACGACAAGCTGATCAAGCAAGCCAAGGTCGTTACCGACCGCGAACAAAGGACTGTTCTGTACAAACAGGCGCAGCAACTGCTTAAAGCACAGGTGCCGATCACGCCAGTCGCCCACTCGACGGTCAACCAGCCGTTAAGCGCCAAAGTTGAAGGTTTCAAGGTGAGCCCCTTCGGCCGCAACGTGTTCTCGGGCGTCAGCATTACCCCATAAGAAACTAACCGGATTGTGGAGAGCGAAAGTGGCTCTCCAGCAAACGTGCAGCCTGAATTCGGGTTTTTCCCTTCGGCAAACGTTTGCAAGGCTTGAACGAGTTCCACACCCAATAGCCGGTTCACCTAAAAAGACCGGCATCAAAAAAAGAGAACCAAAGGAGCTTCACCCATGAAACTGAGCAGCACCGCGCTACTGGCCCTGGCCATCAGCAGCATCACGGCCACGGCCACGGCCTACGCTGAACCTGTAAGCCAGGACTTCGTTCCAACCACACTGGCCGGCACCAGCGCCCAAAGCGAGGCCAAAGGCTTTGTCGAAGACTTCAGCCTGGGCGGCAGCACGCGCAACTGGTACTCCAACGAGCACAAATACCGTGGGGGCATCTTCGAATACCAGAAGCATGGTCAAACCCTGACCGACCGTAACCGTACTAACTGGGTACAGGGCACCATCATCAACGCCAGCTCGGGTTTCACCCAGGGCACTGTAGGCGTCAAAACCGAATTGGCCGTCTACAACGCGCTGGTCTTGGACCGCAGCAAGCGTGACATCAAGGGCGGTTCCAACCGTACCCTGGCTGACTCCGACGGCAACGCCGTAGACCAGTGGAGCAAACTGGGCCTGGCCAACGTGCAGTTCCGTGTGTCCAACACCACGCTGACCGCCGGTCGCCAGAACTTCAGCAGCGGCATCGTCGACACCATCGGCAACCGTGCGCTGCCTTCGAGCTTCGAAGGTGTGAGCTTCAACAGCGAAGAGTTCAGCAACCTGTCGTTCCAGGGCGGCGTGTTTGACCGCGTATCGCCACGTACCGAACAGAGCCTGTCGAAATTCCGTACCGAATACGGCAATGGCGCAGAAAGCGACAAGGTCTACACCTTGGGTGCCAACTACCAGCCACTGAAAAGCCTGAAAACCAGCTTCTTCGCCGCCAACGTGAAGGACTTCTGGAACCAGTACTACTTCGGCGCAACCCACGAGTTGGGGGACGCTCAGCAACTGGCGCTGACCACCGGTTTCAATTACTACAAAACCGTCGATGAAGGCAAAAAAGAGATGGGGGAAATCGACAACGATACCTTCTCCCTGTCCCTGGGCCTGGCTCACCAGGCTCACAGCCTGACCTTCTCCTACCAGCAAGTGAACGGTAACGAGTACTTCGACTACCTGCACGAAACCAACGGCATCTACCTGGCCAACTCCCTGACGTCCGACTTCAACGGTCCGAACGAGAAATCCTTCCAGATTGCCTACGGTATCAACATGGCCGAATACGGCGTGCCAGGCCTGAAATTCAACGCCTACTCAGCACGCGGCTGGGACATCGACGGCACCCACTACACCGGCAACGGTGGCCGGGCCAAATTCGCCTACGACGGTATCCAGAAGCAAGACGGCGAGAAACACCAGGAATACGGTGTAGGCGCCTCTTACGCCATTCAGAGCGGCGCGCTCAAGGCCACTACTGTGCGTGCGACCTACGTTGAGCACCGCGGCAGCGAGTTCCAGTCCGACGGCAGCATCAAAGAGTTCCGTCTGGTCACCACCATCCCGTTCAACATTCTCTAATTAGCACCAGGTCGACGGCGGGCTCACGAAGAGCCCGCCGTTTACGCTTGTCTGGTCCCATCGATTGCAGGAGGGCTCTGAATGAAAATGCTCCCGCTACAAGCCGCCGTTGCCGCTGCGCTGTTGAGCGTTGCGATCGGCGTTTCGGCCAAACCGCTGGTGGTCTGCACCGAAGCCAGCCCGGAAGGTTTCGACCCGGTCCTGTACACCACGGCCGTCACCGCTGACGCCGCGGCTGAAACCATGTTCAACCGCCTGGTGGACTTCAAGCCCGGCACCACCGAAGTGATACCGGCGCTCGCCAAAGACCTGCCGGAAATCAGCGCTGATGGGCTGACCTACACGTTCCACCTGCGTGACGACATCAAGTTCCACACCACCGACTACTTCAAACCCACGCGCAACATGAATGCCGACGACGTGCTTTGGAGCTTCCAGCGTCAGCTGGACCCGAAACACCCTTGGCATAACAAGTCCAACGTGGGTTATCCGTACTTCGAAAGCATGGGTTTCAAGGATCTGCTCAAAAGCGTAGAGAAGACTGACGACCATACCGTGGTCTTCACCCTGACCCGCCGTGAAGCACCGTTCCTGGCTGACATTGCCATGGCCTTCTCTTCGATTCACTCCGCCGAATACGCCGACCAACTGCTCAAGGCCGACAAGACCGCCGACCTCAACAGCAAGCCGATCGGCACCGGGCCGTTCATCTTTACTCGCTACGCCAAGGACGCCCAGGTGCGCTTCAAAGCCAACCCGGAGTACTTCCGTGGCAAGCCACCGGCCGACCCGCTGATCCTGGCCATCACCACCGACAGCAACGTGCGCCTGCAAAAGCTCAAGGCCAACGAGTGCCAGATCGCGCTGTACCCCAAGCCCGATGACGTCCCGAATGCCAAGGCCGACCCGAACCTGAAAGTCGCGGAACTGGCGGCCATGACCACCAGCTACACCGCCATGAACACTACCCACAAATACCTGAGCGACGCGCGCGTGCGTCACGCAATCAACATTGCGTTCGATAAAGAGGCCTACACCGACGCGCTGTATGGCAAAGGCAACGCCGTGGTCGGCACGGGGCCTTACCCAAACACGCTGCTGGGCTTCAGCGACAAACTGAAAAACCCTCCCCGCACGCCCGCAGAGCTGGATAAGGCCCGCGCCTTACTCAAGGAAGCTGGCGTGCCTGAAGGCACCGTGCTGACACTGTTCACCCGCAACGGCGGCGGCCCGACCAATCCCAACCCATTGCTCGGCGCGCAGATGATGCAGTCGGACCTGGCGCGTATCGGCCTGAAGATCGACATCCGCGTTTTTGAGTGGGGCGAGATGCTCAAACGCTCCAAAGCCGGCGAACATGACCTGATGTCGGCCGGCTGGGCAGGTGATAACGGCGACCCGGACAACTTCCTCACTCCAAACCTGAGTTGCGAAGCAGCGAAAAACGGCGAAAACTACGCACGCTGGTGTAACCAGGAGTTTCAAGACTTGATCGACAAGGCCCGCGCAGGCACTGAGCCGGCGGCACGGGCTGCACTCTATGAACAAGCACTGGACGTTTTCGCCAAGGACCAACCATGGCTTCCCATGGCTTACCCGAAAATGTTCACCGCCATGCGCAAGAACGTCGAAGGTTTTGTTCAAAGCCCTCTGACTACAAATAACTTCGCCACCACCCTGGTGAAGTAAATAAGAGAAACGCTCGGCACCGTCGATATTAACGGTGCCGAACCTGCCTAACCGGCTGATTGAGGTACACAACAAGATGTTTAGTTTTATTGCCCGCCGATTGGGGTTGTTGATCCCCACGTTCTTCGGCATCACCTTGCTGACTTTCGCGTTGATTCGCATGATTCCTGGCGATCCCGTGGAAGTCATGATGGGCGAGCGACGAGTCGACCCCGAAATGCACGCTCAGGCAATGGAACGCCTTGGTTTGAATAAACCGCTGTATGCGCAATACCTGGACTACGTCGGCAAACTCGCCCAAGGCGACCTTGGCGAATCCCTGCGCACCCGTACCAGCGTGTGGACCGAGTTCTCCGCCCTATTCCCTGCGACCCTGGAACTGTCCCTGGCCGCCCTGTTGTTCGCCGGCATCCTTGGGCTTTTAGCCGGGGTGATCGCGGCCTTGAAGCGAGGGTCCCTGTTCGACCACGGGGTGATGGGCATCTCCCTCGCGGGATATTCGATGCCAATCTTCTGGTGGGGCCTGATCCTGATCATGTTCTTCTCGGTGAGCCTGGGCTGGACCCCGGTTTCCGGGCGTATCGACCTGCTCTACGACATCGAGCCGCGCACCGGTTTCATGCTGATCGACACCCTGCTGGCGGACGAACCGGATGCGTTCTGGGACGCCCTGCACCACCTGATCCTGCCGGCCATCGTGCTCGGCACCATCCCGCTGGCGGTGATCGCGCGGATGACTCGCTCCTCGATGCTCGAAGTTCTGCGCGAAGACTACATCCGTACCGCCAGGGCCAAAGGCCTGTCGCCGGCGCGCGTAGTGTTCGTCCACGGCCTGCGCAACGCGCTGATCCCGGTACTGACGGTGGTCGGCCTGCAAGTCGGCACCCTGCTGGCCGGTGCGGTCCTGACCGAAACCATCTTTTCCTGGCCCGGCATCGGCAAATGGCTGATCGAAGCCATTGGCGCACGGGACTATCCCGTGGTGCAAAACGGCATCCTGTTAATCGCCTGCCTGGTGATTATGGTGAACTTCGTAGTGGACATCCTCTACGGCTTCGCCAACCCACGCATCCGTCACCAGCGCTGAGATCATGACCATGAGCACACCAACTCCATCGGTAGCAGTCGATCAAAGCCTGCTGTATCCGTCCCCGTACAAAGAATTCTGGCAAGCCTTCTCCCAGAACAAGGGCGCCGTCGCCGGCCTGATGTTCATGATCGTGATCGTGTTCTGCGCGCTGTTCGCCCCTTGGGTCGCACCGCACAACCCGAGCGAGCAGTACCGCGACTTCCTGCTGACCCCGCCATCGTGGCTCGAAGGTGGGCAGATCCAGTTCCTGCTGGGCACCGACGAACTGGGCCGTGACTTGCTGTCCCGCTTGATCCAGGGTTCGCGCCTGTCCTTGCTGATCGGCTTGTCGTCGGTCGTGATGTCGCTGATCCCAGGGATCCTGATGGGGCTGTTCGCCGGGTTCTTCCCGCGCCTGCTGGGCCCGACCATCATGCGTTTGATGGACATCATGCTCGCCCTGCCGTCGCTGCTGCTGGCCGTAGCCATTGTCGCCATCCTTGGCCCTGGCTTGATCAACACCGTGATCGCCATTGCCATCGTGTCCCTGCCGTCCTATGTCCGCCTGACTCGCGCCGCAGTGATGGGCGAACTGCACCGCGACTACGTGACCGCCGCCCGCCTCGCTGGCGCCGGCCTGCCACGCCTGATGTTCATCACCGTGCTGCCTAACTGCATGGCACCGTTGATCGTCCAGGCGACCTTGAGCTTTTCCTCGGCGATTCTCGATGCCGCAGCGTTAGGCTTCCTCGGCCTTGGTGTACAACCGCCAACCCCTGAGTGGGGCACCATGCTGGCTTCGGCTCGCGACTACATCGAACGCGCCTGGTGGGTCGTGAGCCTGCCTGGCTTGACCATTTTGCTCAGCGTGCTGGCAATCAACCTGATGGGCGACGGCCTGCGCGATGCGCTGGACCCGAAACTCAAGAATGCCGCCTGAGGAGATTCCCATGTCACTGCTAGAAATCAAGAATCTCAATGTCCGCTTCGGCGACAAGAGCGCAGTCCCAGTGGTCGACGGCCTCGATATTAGCGTCGACAAAGGTGAGGTATTGGCCATCGTTGGCGAGTCGGGTTCGGGTAAATCCGTGACCATGATGGCGCTGATGGGCCTGATCGAGCACCCTGGCATCGTCACCGCTGACGCCCTGAACTTCGACGGCAAGGACATGCTCAAGCTGAGCAACCGCCAGCGTCGGCAAATCGTCGGTAAAGATCTGGCCATGGTGTTCCAGGACCCGATGACCGCCCTGAACCCCAGCTACACCGTGGGTTTCCAGATCGAAGAAGTGCTGCGTCTGCACCTCAAGATGTCCCGCAAACAAGCCCGCAAGCGCGCCATCGAACTGCTGGAAAAGGTGGAAATCCCTGGCGCCGCCAGCCGTATGAACGCCTACCCGCACCAACTGTCCGGCGGCATGAGCCAGCGTGTGGCGATTGCCATGGCCATTGCCGGCGAGCCGAAACTGCTGATCGCCGATGAGCCGACCACCGCGCTGGACGTGACCATCCAGGCGCAGATCATGGAGCTGCTGCTGGCCCTGCAAAAAGAAAGGAACATGGGCCTGGTGCTGATCACCCACGACCTCGCAGTCGTGGCCGAAACCGCCCAGCGCGTGTGTGTGATGTATGCCGGCCAAGCCGTGGAAGTCGGGCAAGTGCCTGGCCTGTTCGACGTACCCGGCCACCCGTACAGCGAAGCATTGCTGGCGGCGATTCCGGAACACAGCATGGGCGCCGCCCGGCTGTCGACCTTGCCGGGCATCGTGCCCGGTCGTTATGACCGTCCCCAAGGTTGCCTGCTGTCGCCGCGCTGCCCTTACGTTCAGGACAGCTGCCGTCAGACGCGTCCAGGTCTGGACCCTAAAGCCCACAGCCTTGCGCGCTGCTTCTACCCCTTGAACCAGGAGGTGGCGTAATGGCCGTCGTTCTTACCGCCCGCGACCTGACCCGTCACTACGAAGTGTCCCGTGGCCTGTTCAAGGGCCACGCCCTGGTGCGCGCCCTTAATGGTGTGTCGTTTGAGCTGGAAGCCGGCAAGACTCTCGCCGTAGTGGGCGAATCCGGTTGCGGCAAATCCACCCTCGCTCGCGCCCTAACGTTGATTGAAGAACCATCCTCCGGCTCCTTGAAAATTGCCGGCCAGGAAGTCACTGGCGCCGACAAGGCCCAGCGCAAGCAGCTGCGCAAAGACGTGCAGATGGTGTTCCAGAGCCCTTACGCCTCGTTGAACCCACGGCAGAAGGTCGGTGATCAGCTCGGCGAGCCACTGCTGATCAACACCAACCTGTCGGCCGCCGAGCGTCGTGAAAAAGTCCAGGCAATGATGAAGCAAGTGGGCCTGCGCCCTGAGCACTATCAGCGCTACCCACACATGTTTTCTGGTGGTCAGCGCCAGCGGATCGCCCTGGCCCGGGCGATGATGCTGCAACCCAAGGTGCTGGTGGCGGATGAACCGACCTCGGCACTGGACGTGTCGATCCAGGCCCAGGTGCTTAACCTGTTCATGGACCTGCAGCAGGAATTCAACACCGCCTACGTGTTCATCTCCCACAACCTGGCGGTGGTGCAGCACGTCGCCGACGACGTGATGGTGATGTACCTCGGCCGCCCGGTGGAAATGGGCGCGAAGAACGACATCTATGAGCGCCCGCTGCACCCCTACACCCAGGCGCTGTTGTCGGCCACACCGACCATCCACCCGGACCCGAACAAGCCGAAGATCAAGATCGTCGGCGAGTTGCCCAACCCGCTCAACCCGCCGTCCGGCTGCGCGTTTCACAAGCGCTGCCCGTACGCCACCGAACTGTGCAGCACCGACGAGCCCGCCTTGCGCGAACTCGATAATCGCCAGGTGGCTTGCCACTACGCGGAGCAGTTTGTGGCCTAGCCGGTAGATGTTGATCGTTCCCACGCTCCGGCGTGGGAACGATCATGCCCTGGGGTTCAGTCCAGAGCATTGCTTGAATTTTACAGCCCTTCTCGTCGGATTGCGCATCAGCCCGGCGAGAGGGGGCTTTCTTTTGCCTGCCGTCTACGTCTGGCTATCGCCCTCATAACTGTCATCGGTATCCGGCTCTTCGGTGGTGGTGTCATCATCGTCGGCACTGCCACCTTGGCCCTGATCTCCGCCTTCAGACTCCGATTTGGCCAGTTGCAAGCCACTGCCCTGCTCATTCTGCACCGCCGAGAAGCCTCCATTGCCTCCATGCACCGGGTTGTGCGCCCAAGCCGTCGACATCCCGAGGCACAACAACACCAGCACTTTGATCAACAACACGAATCGTTGAAAAATACTCATGGTCGATTCCGTCCAGTCAGTAGGTAAATCCCGCACGACAGTCGTTTACCGCCGCAAGCTTTGACGCTAGTCCCAATATGAGGTTTTCGCCAGATAATTGAGCCCCGGCAGGCGCGCAAAAAAAGGGCGAAGCCATGACAGCTTCGCCCTTTCATTTACCGCTCAGACCTTAATGGTGTTCGCGGGTCGCACGGAATTTCACATCCGGCCAGCGCTCTTCCATCAGCGCCAGGTTGACCCGGGTCGGAGCCAGGTAGGTCAGGTGACCGCCGCCATCGATGGCGAGGTTTTCCACAGCCTTGATCCTGAACTCTTCGAGCTTCTTCTTATCGCTGCAATCGATCCAGCGCGCCGAGTACACGGTGATTGGCTCGTAGGAGCACTCGACCTTGTATTCCTCTTTCAAGCGGCTGGCGACCACATCGAACTGCAGCACACCGACGGCGCCAAGAATGATGTCGTTGCTGCGCTCGGGGAAGAACACCTGGGTCGCGCCTTCTTCCGCCAACTGCTGCAAGCCCTGACGCAGTTGCTTGGACTTGAGCGGGTCGCGCAGGCGCACGCGGCGGAACAGTTCCGGCGCAAAGTGCGGGATGCCGGTAAAGCTCAGCGCTTCGCCTTCGGTGAAGGTGTCGCCGATCTGGATGGTGCCGTGGTTGTGCAAGCCGATGATGTCGCCAGCGAACGCTTCTTCCAGTTGCTCACGCTCGGAGGAGAAGAACGTCAGGGCGTCGCCGATGCGCACGTCCTTGCCGGTGCGCACGTGGCGCATCTTCATGCCTTTTTCGTATTTGCCGGAGCAGATGCGCATAAAGGCAATACGGTCGCGGTGTTTTGGGTCCATGTTCGCCTGGATCTTGAACACGAAGCCGGCGAACTTCTCTTCCACCGGTTCCACGGTGCGCTCGTTGGCCACTCGGGCCAGCGGCAACGGCGCCCAGTTGACCACAGCGTCGAGCACGTGGTCGACGCCGAAGTTGCCCAGGGCGGTGCCAAAGAACACCGGGGTCATCTGACCGTCGAGGAATTCCTGCTGGTTGAACTCATGGCAGGCGCCCTGCACCAGTTCCAACTGATCGACAAAGCGGTCGTACTCGTCACCCAGGTGGGCGCGGGCCTCATCGGAGTCGAGCTTCTCGATGATTTTCACATCGGTGCGCTCGTGGCCGTGGCCGGCGGTGTAGACAAGGATGTAGTCGTCAGCCAGGTGGTACACGCCCTTGAAGTCGCGGTAGCAACCAATCGGCCAGGTGATCGGCGCAGCCTTGATCTTCAGGACGGCTTCGATCTCGTCCAGCAGCTCGATGGGGTCGCGGATGTCGCGGTCGAGTTTGTTGATGAAGCTGATAATCGGCGTATCACGCAGACGGCAGACATCCATCAGGGCGATGGTCCGTGGCTCGACACCTTTACCACCGTCGAGGACCATCAGTGCCGAGTCGACCGCGGTCAGGGTACGGTAGGTGTCTTCGGAGAAGTCTTCGTGGCCCGGGGTGTCGAGCAGGTTGATCATGTGGTCGCGATACGGGAACTGCATGACCGACGTGGTAATGGAAATACCACGCTGCTTCTCCATTTCCATCCAGTCTGAGGTGGCATGGCGGTCGGATTTGCGGGATTTCACCGTGCCGGCCACTGCGATTGCCTTGCCCATCAGCAACAGCTTCTCGGTGATGGTGGTTTTACCGGCATCGGGGTGGGAAATAATAGCGAAAGTGCGGCGTTTCGCGACTTCGGCGGCCTGGTGGGTCATGGGAAATCGCCTGGCAGGTGAGTCAAAAAAGGGCGGCGAGTATAGCGCAAACCTAGGCCCACGGACCACCGCTCACCCGGTTGCAGTGACTTCAAGGGTGGCTAATTACTGCTAAATATGGAACCTTTTAAAAGGTAGAGACGTCCACTCCCCTGTACCGCACTCGTTACCAGGGCCTGAAAAATCATCAAGTTAGCCTGACGAGGCTGCGCTCATGGCTCGACCTCACGCCGTTTTGCCGGCGTTGGCGAGCTGCTTTTCGCGAGCACATTACCGGCAGCCAGGAATGGCATTGCCGCACGGTAATGTGCGCGCCGACTGAAATAAAGGAGTCCGCCTGTGGCTATTCGCTATGGCAAAGGGCTGATAGGAGGAGCGGTTGTCGTCGCTCTCCTGGCCCTGCTGGTCCACTGGATTGGCATCAACACGATCGAACTGTACCGCGACGATTTGTTGTTTTATCTGCAAGCTCACCTGATTCTCGTCCTTGTTTCCATGCTGGCCGCCCTGATTGTAGGGATTCCCGCCGGTATCCTGCTCAGCCGACCGAACATGGTCGGGCGCGCAGAACGCTTCATGCAGATCTTCAACATCGGCAACACCGTCCCACCCCTCGCCGTACTGGCCATTGCCCTGGGCGTGCTGGGCATCGGCAGCGGTCCTGCTATCTTCGCCCTGTTCCTCGCCTCATTGCTGCCCATTGTGCGCAACACCTATGAAGGCCTGAAAAACGTCCAGGGCTCCCTGAAAGAAGCTGCCGTCGGCATCGGCATGACCCCGCGCCAGGTGCTGTTTCGCGTCGAGTTGCCCAACGCCGTGCCGATCATCATCGGCGGCGTGCGCGTAGCGCTGGCGATCAACGTCGGTACCGCGCCCCTGGCCTTCCTGATTGGTGCCAACAGCCTGGGTAGCCTGATTTTCCCCGGCATCGCCTTGAACAATCAGCCGCAACTGCTGCTCGGCGCCGCCTGCACCGCGCTACTGGCATTGCTGCTCGACGGTCTGGTGACCATGGCTAGCCGCCTCTGGCTGGAACGCGGAGTGCGTGCGTCTTAAGGCTTGGCAAAGGAACCAACATGAAAAAACTGACTTTGATACTAGGCTGCCTCCTGCTGTTTGCAGGGATTGCGCAAGCCGCTGAAAAACCAGTGATCCGCATCGGCGCCCGGGTGTTCACCGAACAGACCCTGCTTGCGGAAATAACTTCCCAGTACCTGCGCACCAAGGGTTACGACACCCGAGTGACCGGAGGCCTGGGCAGCAACCTGGCACGCAGTGCCCAGGAAAGCGGGCAACTGGACCTGATATGGGAATACACCGGCGTGTCGCTCGTAGCCTACAACCACGTTGACGAGAAACTCGACAGCGAACAGTCCTACGCCAGAGTGAAAGAACTCGATGCGAAAAAAGGCCTGGTCTGGCTATCGCCGTCGAAATTCAGCAACACCTATGCGCTGTCGCTGCCAGAAAACGTGGCCAAGCAATACCCGCAGATCAACACCATCAGCGACCTGACCAAAGCCCTCGCCGAAAAAACCAGGGAAAACCGCCTGGTGGCCCTGGACACCGAGTTCACCAACCGTTCCGACGGCATGGCCGGCATGGTCAAGCTCTACGGCATGAACCTGACCCGCAAAAACACCCGGCAGATGGACGCGGGCCTGGTTTACACCGCCCTGCGTAACGGCCAGGTGTTTGCCGGTTTGGTCTACACCACCGATGGTCGCCTCAATGCCTTCAAATTGAAGCTGCTGGAAGACGACCTGCATTACTTCCCAGACTACACAGCAGCGCCCGTGGTGCGTCAGGTTTATCTCGATGCCCACCCGCAACTGGCCGCAGACCTCAAGCCGCTGGCAGCGCTGTTCGACGACCAGACCATGCGCCAGTTGAATGCGCGGGTCGACGTCGATCATGAAAGCCCGTCCGCTGTCGCCGCAGATTTCCTGCGCCAACATCCCATCAACTGAGGAGAAGATATGGAATTTCTGAACGCCTTTTCCCACCTTGATTGGACACAGGTCCTGCACCTGACCTGGCAGCACATCACCCTAGTCGGCATCGCGGTCATTCTCGCGATCGTCGTGGGCGTGCCCCTGGGCGTGCTGATGACCCGCTTCCCGACACTGGCCGGCCCACTGCAAGCCAGCGCCACGGTGCTGCTGACCGTGCCGTCCATCGCCCTGTTCGGCCTGCTGCTGCCGTTCTACTCCAAGTTCGGCCAGGGCCTGGGGCCGATGCCGGCGATCACCGCCGTGTTCCTCTATTCCCTGCTGCCGATCATGCGTAACACCTACCTGGCCCTGACCGGCGTCGAGCCAGGCATCCGCGAGGCGGCCAAAGGCATCGGCATGACCTTCAGCCAGCGCCTGCGCATGGTCGAACTGCCCATCGCCGTGCCAGTGATCCTCGCCGGCGTGCGCACCGCCGTGGTGATGAACATTGGCGTCATGACCATTGCCGCCACCATCGGCGCCGGTGGCCTGGGTGTACTTATTCTGGCTTCCATCAGCCGCAGCGACATGTCGATGCTGATCGTTGGCGCCGTACTGGTCAGTCTCCTGGCCATCTTCGCCGACCTGCTTCTGCAATGGCTGCAACGCACGCTGACTCCAAAAGGACTGCTCAAATGATCGAACTTCAAAACCTGACCAAGACCTTTCAAAGCAACGGCAAGACCATCACCGCCGTTGATTCCGTGAGCCTGACCGTCAACGAAGGCGAAATTTGCGTATTCCTCGGCCCGTCGGGCTGCGGCAAGAGCACCACGTTGAAGATGATCAACCGCCTGATCAAGCCCACATCCGGCAAGATTTTGATCAACGGCGAAGACACCACCGACCTGGACGAAGTGACCCTGCGTCGCAACATCGGCTATGTGATCCAGCAGATCGGCTTGTTCCCCAACATGACCATCGAAGAAAACATCGTGGTGGTGCCCAAGCTCCTGGGTTGGGACAAGCAGAAATGCCATGACCGCGCCCGCGAGTTGATGAGCATGATCAAGCTCGAACCCAAGCAGTATCTGCACCGCTACCCGCGTGAATTGTCCGGAGGCCAGCAGCAGCGAATCGGCGTGATCCGCGCCCTGGCGGCCGATGCGCCGTTGCTGCTGATGGATGAGCCGTTCGGCGCGGTCGACCCGATCAACCGCGAGATGATCCAGAACGAATTCTTCGAGATGCAACGCGCGCTGAACAAAACCGTGATCATGGTCAGCCACGACATCGACGAAGCCATCAAGCTGGGCGACAAAATCGCCATCTTCCGCGCTGGCAAGCTGTTGCAGATCGATCACCCGGACACCCTGCTGGCCCACCCTGCCGACGAATTCGTCAGCAGCTTTGTCGGCCAGGACAGCACCCTCAAGCGCCTGTTGCTGGTGAAGGCCGAGGATGCAGCGGATAACGCACCGTCGGTAAGCCCGGAAACGCCAGTGGCCGACGCCCTGGAATTGATGGACGAACACGACCGTCGCTACGTGGTGGTGACCGATGGCGAGAATAAAGCCCTGGGCTTTGTGCGTCGTCGCGACCTGCACCGCAAGACCGGCACCTGCGCGCAATTCCTGCAGGAATTCAACGCCACCGCAGCGTACGACGAGCATTTGCGCATCCTGCTGTCGCGCATGTACGAGTTCAACCGCTCGTGGTTGCCGGTGATGGATGCCGAGCGGGTGTTCCTTGGTGAGGTGACTCAGGAGTCGATTGCCGAGTACCTGAGTTCCGGCAAGTCTCGTGGCGGCAAGACCAGCATTGTTTCGCCAGCCGAGGCTGCGTTGGCCTGACCGAAACCAGTTTGGTGGGGCTGCTCCCCTGTGGCGAGGGGGCTTGCCCCCTCGCCACAGGGGAGCAGCCCTTTCGCCAGCGGTTCCCCCTTCAAATCTCCCTTCCCGGGGAACATCAATCCGTCATGCCTGTCGGTTACATAAGTAGCTGCACATGCCCACACGACGAGCGCGTGTAAAAACGCGACATTTTTAGTTGATCTCAAGCCCCTCAAGTCCTAAAGTTCGCGCCGAACGTCCATGCTGGAAACGATCCATCCGGCTCAAGTACTGACGACGAGACAGCAAGGCCAAGGGAAGCGGTTGATCTCATGGCCTTTTTTGCTTTCGGCGACATGCCTTGGGAAGTAGGCGAACCAAAGTGGGGATACGGAGGACGTTCATTTGCACCCATTGATCAATCTAGTTTGCCAGTAGGAGTTCCCAGCATGTCGATTAAGGTCGAAGACTATTACGCGCGCGAAACCTTCCAGAAAATGAAGGCCTTCGCCGATACGCAAGAAACCCCGTTCGTGGTGATCGACACCGCGATGATCAGCCAGGCCTACGATAACCTGCGCGCCGGCTTCGAGTTCGCCAAGATCTACTATGCAGTCAAGGCCAACCCGGCTGTCGAAATCATCGACCTGCTGAAAGAGAAAGGCTCCAGCTTCGACATCGCTTCGATCTACGAGCTGGATAAAGTGCTCGCCCGTGGCGTCAGCGCCGACCGTATCAGCTATGGCAACACCATCAAGAAATCCAAGGACATCCGCTACTTCTACGAGAAGGGCGTGCGCCTGTTTTCCACCGATTCCGAAGCCGACCTGCGCAACATCGCCAAAGCCGCGCCGGGTTCGAAAGTCTATGTGCGTATCCTTACCGAAGGCTCGACCACCGCTGACTGGCCGTTGTCGCGCAAGTTCGGCTGCCAGACCGACATGGCCATGGACCTGCTGATCCTGGCCCGCGACCTGGGCCTGGTGCCGTACGGCATCTCTTTCCACGTCGGCTCGCAGCAGCGCGACATCAGCGTGTGGGACGCGGCGATCGCCAAGGTCAAAGTGATCTTCGAACGCCTGAAGGAAGAAGACGGCATCCACCTGAAGCTGATCAACATGGGCGGTGGCTTCCCAGCCAACTACATCACCCGCACCAACAGCCTGGAAACCTACGCAGAAGAAATCATCCGCTTCCTCAAGGAAGACTTCGGTGATGAACTGCCGGAAATCATCCTGGAACCAGGCCGTTCGTTGATCGCCAACGCCGGGATCCTGGTCAGTGAAGTGGTACTGGTCGCCCGTAAATCCCGTACCGCCGTCGAGCGTTGGGTGTACACGGATGTGGGCAAGTTCTCCGGCCTGATCGAAACCATGGACGAAGCCATCAAGTTCCCGATCTGGACCGAGAAGAACGGCGAGATGGAAGAAGTGGTCATCGCCGGGCCTACCTGCGACAGCGCCGACATCATGTACGAAAACTACAAGTACGGTTTGCCGCTGAACCTGGCGATTGGTGATCGGATGTACTGGTTGTCGACCGGTGCGTACACCACCAGCTACAGCGCAGTGGAATTCAATGGGTTCCCGCCGTTGAAATCGTTCTACCTGTAAGAGAAGCAGCGGCAAGTTTTAAGCTGCAAGAGGAAGCCCATGCGTGTCATGGGCTTTTTTGTGGGCCTAGGAAAGCTCTGTCGAACGTCGCTGGTAATCCACAGCCATTGCCCGAATCTGCGGATCATTGGCGGCCGACAATGCTTTGTAAGCCACCCGCAAAAACTTCAGATTCCCGCCCGCCAGTGCCTTGCGCAACCATTCCAGCGCTGCATCGATCTGGCCTCGGTCAGCCAACACCGCTGCGTAACTGAACTGCCCACGAAAATCCCCACCTTGCGCTGATCGTCGATACCACTCAACCGCCGCATCCAAATCTCGGGGGCAGAACTGCCCTTCTTCCAGATAACGCCCAAGTAGGTTCATCGATTTGGCATGACCCAACTGCGCTGCCTGTCGATAACACACCAGTGCTTGCTGCTGATCCTCGGCCTCACCGCGACCCGTCGCCAGCAGGTTGGCATAGTTATACAAACCCCAATCAAGCCCGGCGTCTGCGGCCTGGCGATATTCCCGCGCAGCCGCCACGGCATCAGCCGTGCAGCCCCAGCCATGCTCAAAACAGCGACCGAGCATATTGTGCGCCATCAAATGCCCACCTTGGGCCGCGATCTGAAACCAGCGCAATGCCAGTGCCTCATCGCGCTCAATGCCGCGTCCTTCCAGGAGAATCTGCCCCAGCAACGCCTGGGCATCCACCACGCCCTCCTTCGCCGCCATCAAAATCGCCTGGGCGGCGCGCACCGGGGATTCGTAGAGCATGGCCCGCAGTTGTTCACCGTCGAGGACCTCTTCACGGCGCAATTGAAAATCCATAGTCATACCTCAACCCAGCGGCGCAACAGATTGTGATAGGTACCGGTGAGTTGTATCAGCGCCGGGTGATCGGGCACATCCGTGGTCAGTTGCTGGATCGCACCGTCCATTTCGAACAGCAAGGTGCGCTGGCTGTCTTCGCGCACCAGGCTTTGGGTCCAGAAAAACGAGGCGTAGCGGGCGCCACGGGTCACGGCGTTGACCTTGTGCAGGCTGGAGCCGGGGTACAGCACCATGTCTCCGGCTGGCAGCTTGACCCGCTGCAGACCGAAGGTGTCCTGGATTTCCAACTCCCCACCGTCGTATTCGTCAGGGTCGCTGAAAAATACTGTGGAGGACAGGTCGGTACGCACCCGCTCATGGCTGCCCTTGGGCTGGCGCACGGCGTTATCGATATGAAAGTCGAAACTGCCACCAGCTGTGTAGCAGTTGAGCAACGGGGGGAAGACTTTGTGAGGTAACGCCGCAGACATAAACAGCGGATTTTTCCATAGACGATCGAGTATCGCCGCGCCGATTTCCTGCGCCAGTGGGTGGCCTTCCGGCAGTTGCAGGTTGTGTTTGGCCTTGGCCGACTGATGCCCGGCAGTGACTTTCCCGTCGGCCCAATCAGCTTGTGCCAGGGCTTCGCGGATGCGCAGCACTTCCTCGCGAGAGAACAAGCCGGGAATGTGCAGCAACATGGGGCAATACCTGAAAGCAGAGGATCACCAATGGTAGTGATTCTTATTGTCCATGTACAACCCCACTCCAACCCCAGGGACGAACGAGATCGCAAAAACCGTAAAAATAAAGTGTAAAGAATGTAAATTAAGTGCGAATAGTAATGTATCGCAATTGATAGAAAGTCTTTTTCGCATTATATTCCGCGACCTCACATCCTTGGGGAAAGGACACGTCATGTCCCGCACGTCTATAAAAATACCTGCCAGTTCACCGCGTTTACTGGCCTCGGCCATCGGCGTCGCCATCAGTGCCAGCTCTGTCGCCCATCTGGCGCAAGCGGCTGAAAACACCGAGCAGAAAGGCGAGCGCAACAGCATCTCCCTGGGTGCAACCAGCATCACCGGGCAGGAACAGGACGCGACGTCCTACCAGGTTGAAAAAGCCTCTTCGCAAAAGTACACCGCGCCGCTGGTGGACACCCCGCGCTCGGTCACCGTGGTGCCACAGCAAGTACTCAAGGACACCGCCGCCACCTCGTTGCAGGATGCCTTGCGCACCGTGCCAGGAATTACTTTCGGCGCTGGTGAAGGCGGTAATCCCCAGGGCGACCGTCCGTTCATTCGCGGCTTTGACGCCCAGGGCGACACCTACCTCGATGGCGTGCGCGATACCGGCGGCCAGAGCCGCGAGATCTTCGACATCGAGTCCATCGAAGTCAGTAAAGGCCCCAACTCGTCCTTTGGGGGACGCGGTTCGGCCGGTGGCAGCCTCAATCTGGTGAGCAAGACTCCACAGGCGCGGGACTTCACCAACGGTGGCTTCACCTACGGTTCCGACCAGACCCGTCGTTATGTACTCGACGTCAACCGTCAGTTCCTCGACAACGCAGCGTTCCGCCTGAACCTGATGACCCACGACCAGAACGTGGCCGGCCGCGACACCATCAACTATGACCGTTGGGGCGTGGCACCCTCGCTGACCTTCGGCCTGGGCACGCCAACCCGTGTCAACTTCAGCTACTACCACATGGAAAGCAACGATCTGCCTGATTCGGGGATTCCGTATGGCTACAGCTCGCCCACGGCAACCGCCCACGGCCATGACAAGCCCACCGACGGCGGTGACAGCAACAATTTCTACGGTTTGAAGGATCGCGACTTCCGCAAAACCCGCGCCGACATCAGCACGTTCTCCATCGAGCACGACCTGAACGACAACATGACGCTGAAAAACACCCTGCGTCATGGCAACACCGGGCAGGATTACGTCCTCACGCAGCCTGACGACAGCCAGCGCAACGTCAACCGCTTCGGTACCGTGTGGCGCCGCGCCAACGCACGAGTGTCCACTACCGAAACCACCACCAACCAGACTGATCTGTTTGGCAGCTTCCAGGCCCTGGGCTTTAAGCACTCTTACTCCACCGGGCTGGAATTCACCGGTGAAGAAACCCGCGTCAGCGGCTACACCATCAGCCCCAACAGCAACCCGACCTGCACCGTGGCCGGTGGCAGCAAGGGTGGCCAGTGCACCTCCCTGGGCAATCCGAACCCGGACGACGCCTGGACCGGCAGCATCGCGCGCAATTACAACGGCACCAACACCAAGGCCACCAGCCGCGCCGCGTATGTGTTCGACACCATCGAGCTGGACCCGAAGTGGCTGCTCAACGTCGGCCTGCGCTACGACACCTTTGACACAGTTGCCAACACCAACGCCGTGCCAAGCGCCACCGTACAGGCCCGCAGCAAGATCAAGGACGACAGCCAGTTCTTCAACTGGCAGGCCGGCCTGGTCTGGAAGCCCCTGGATAACGGCAGCATCTATGCCTCCTACGCCACCTCGGCATCGCCAGCGGGCGGCCTGGTGGGCGAAGGTGTGGATAACAACGCGATCCCTACCGGCATCAACACCAGCGACCTGAAACCCGAAGAAACCGTCAACTACGAGCTGGGCACCAAGTGGGACCTGTTCCACAACCGCCTGTCCCTGACGGCCGCCGTGTTCCGTACCGAGAAGCAAAACACCCGCATCCTGATGGACTCCAATACCTATGAAACCGCAGGTGAGTCCCGGGTCGACGGCCTGGAATTGTCGGCCAGCGGCAAGCTCACCGATCAATGGCAAGTGTTCGCCGGCTACAGCTATCTGAAAAGCGAGCTGGTTGACCCCGGCAAGAACGGCAACCGCCTGGGTGTGGTAACGGCCGGTTCCAACAAAGGCAACCAGATGCCCAACACGCCGAAGAACTCCTTCAGCCTGTGGACCACTTACGACCTGACGCCAAAGCTGACCATCGGCGGCGGCGCGTTTTATGTCGACGAAGTCTACGGCGACGCGGGCAACACCGTGTACGTGCCGTCCTACACCCGCTACGACGCCATGGCCAGCTACAAGCTGACCAAGAACGTCGACCTGCAGTTGAACGTGCAGAACCTGACCGACAAGACCTACTACGACAAGGCTTATGGCTCGCACTTCGCCAACCAGGCGGCCGGGCGTACGGCGCTGTTGAGCACCAGCTTCCACTTCTAAACCGGTAGAGCTATCTGCACAGAGCCCCACGCATCGGATGCGTGGGGCTTTTGCGTGTGAAACAGAATGTTTCTCGACAACCCACGGCATAATGCGCGCCGTGATGAACCTATTCAGATGAACGAGGCAGTCCCACGTGTTGAAGAAAACCCTGTTCCAGTTGCATTGGTTCTTCGGCATTACCGCCGGGCTGGTGTTGGCGTTGATGGGGATCACCGGCGCTACGGTGTCGTTCCAGGATGAAATCCTGCGGGCGCTCAACCCGACCGTACTGACCGTGGAGATGCGCCCAGCCGGGGTGCTACCACCAGCTGAACTGGTGCGCACGCTGGAAGCCACTGAAAACAAGACCGTGTCCATGCTCTGGGTGGAGAGCGAAAGCGGCAATGCCGCGCGAGTGTTCTTCACGCCACCGCCGGGCGAACGCCGTGGCCAAATGCGCTACTTCGACCCGTACACCGGCGCCTACATGGGTGACGCCGTCGGCCAGGGCTTCTTCGGCTTTGTGCTGCAACTGCACCGTTTCCTGGCCATCGGCGACACCGGTCGGCAAATCACCGGCGCCTGCACCCTGATCCTGATTTTCTTCTGCCTTTCAGGCCTGTACTTGCGCTGGCCGCGCCAGGTAGCCAGTTGGCGCGCCTGGTTGACCCTGGACTGGCGAAAAAAGGGTCGCAGTTTTAACTGGGACCTGCACTCGGTGTTCGGCACCTGGTGCTTGCTGTTCTATTTATTGGCGGCGCTGACCGGCTTGTCCTGGTCCTACGAGTGGTACAGCCAGGGCCTGAACAAACTGCTGTCCGACGCCCCGCAAAACGAGCGGGTGCGCAATCGTGGCCCAGCGCCGGCAGGTCCCGCACCAACGGCCAACTACGAGGCCATGTGGAGCAGCATCTACAGCAACGCTGGCCCCGCCTTGAGCGCCTACAACATCCGAATGCCAGCCGTTGCGGGCCAACCGGCCACTGTCTACTACCTGTTAAACACATCGCCCCATGACCGCGCGTTGAACCAAATCACCCTGAACCCGGCCACCGGCGAGGTCCAGCGCCACGAACGCTACGCCAGCAAAAGCTTCAAGGCTCAATTGCTGACCAGCATTTATGCGCTGCACGTCGGCAGTTACTTTGGCCTGGTGGGGCGGATCATCCTGACCATTACCGCGCTGTGCATGCCGCTGTTCTTTATCACCGGCTGGCTGTTGTACCTGGACCGTCGCCGCAAAAAACGCCAAGTGCGCGATGCCCGTCAAGGCCTGGGAGAAAACCGCAGTGACGCGCCGACCTGGCTGATTGGTTTTGCCAGCCAGAGTGGCTTTGCCGAGCAACTGGCCTGGCAAACCGCCAGCCAACTGCAAGCCGCCGGATTGCCGGTGAAGGTCCAGGCCCTTGGCAACGTCAGCGAAGACGACTTGCGCCAGTCAGAGCATGCGCTGTTTGTCGTCAGCACCTTCGGCGACGGCGAAGCGCCCGACAACGCCCGTGGCTTTGAACGTATCGTGCTGGGCCGGGACCTGCCCCTCAACGGCTTGAAATACTCGGTCCTGGCCCTTGGGGACCGCCAATATGAACATTTCTGTGGCTTTGCCCGACGCCTGCACTTCTGGCTGACCAACCAGGGCGGCACCCCGATGTTCGCGCCGATTGAAGTCGACAGCGGCGACCAGGACGCCTTGCTGCGCTGGCAACACCAATTGGGTGAACTGACCGGCCATGCACCGACCGCAGCCTGGCCCACCGCCAGCTATGAAAACTGGAGCTTGAGCGATCGCACACTGCTCAATCCTGACAGCAGCGGCGCGGGTGTCTATTTGCTGGAACTGACCCCACCGCAGCAAAGGGACTGGCGGGCGGGCGATCTGGTAGAGGTGCTGCCGCGCAACGGCCCATGGGCCATCGAACATTTCCTTGAGGGCTTGGGACTTGCCGGCAGCGGCAGCGTGTTGGTGGACGGTCTGGCGCAACCTCTCGACCACGCCCTGGCCAGCCGTCAATTACCGGACAATCGTGCCCATCTGGTGGGCATGCATGCCCAGGCTCTGGTGGATGCGCTGGTGCCACTGGGCATGCGTGAGTATTCCATTGCCTCGATTGCCAGCGACGGCGTGCTGGAGCTGATCGTGCGTCAGGAATACCATCCCAATGGCCGCCTGAGCCTGGGTTCCGGCTGGCTCACGGAGCACGCGCCGCTGGGGGCGGCCATCTGCCTGCGTCTACGGCGCAACAGTGGGTTCCACCTGCCGAGCGAACCTGTGCCGCTAATTCTGTTGGGCAACGGCACCGGCCTGGCCGGGCTACGCAGCCTGCTCAAGGCTCGGATCGCCGACGGCCAACAGCGTAACTGGCTGCTGTTCGGCGAACGCAATATCGCCCACGACTACCTCTGCCAGAAAGAGCTGCAAGGCTGGCTGGCCAGCGGTGACCTGGCCTTGCTGGACCTGGCGTTTAGCCGGGACCAGGAAGAGAAGATCTACGTTCAGGATCGTCTGCGGGAATCGGCGAATGTATTACGCCAGTGGCTGGCGGACGGCGCGGCGATTTATGTGTGTGGGAGTTTGCAGGGGATGGCGGCCGGGGTGGATCAGGTGTTGGTGCAAGTGTTGGGCAGTGAGGCAGTAGAGCGGCTCATTGAACAGGGCCGCTATCGCCGGGATGTCTACTAGCTGAATGCTCCCACGTGGGTGCGTGGGAGCAATCCGCTAAACCGGCTGCAACTTCTGCTCAAATACCGACACCCCATCCAGGTCCCGCAAGATGACCGTCAGCTCCGCCGTCTGCCCATCAATCTGCACTTCACCGAAGAACTGAAACCCGGCGAACGGTGAGGTGTTTTGCGCCGGCGGCGCCTTTTCGAACACCACTTCAGGACCGAAGGTTTTATCCAGCGGGTTGGGACCAAAACTGCCGGCATTCAGGGGGCCAGCGACAAACTCCCAGAACGGCTCGAAATCCTGAAACGCCGCCCGGTCCGGGTGGTAATGGTGCGCCGCGCAGTAATGCACATCCGCCGTCAGCCACACATAGTTGCGCACCTGTTGCGCGCGCAGAAACGCCAGCAGTTCGGCGATTTCCAACTCGCGGCCCTGGGCCTGCCCCGGATCACCGTTGGCGATGGCTTCCCAGCGCGGTACGCCGGGGCTGACTTCGCCATCTGGCACGCCGAGGCCGATGGGCATGTCGGCGGCGATGACTTTCCATTGGGCTTTCGAGGCCTTGAGTTCACGTTTGAGCCAGTCCAGTTGCTCACGCCCCAAGAAGGGTTTCTCGCCCCCCAGGTTGTCATCGTTGGCCTCGCGGTAGCTGCGCATGTCGAGCACAAATACATCCAGCAGCGGCCCGTAGCTGAGCTTGCGATAGATGCGCCCGCCCTGGTCGGCGCCTTGCAGGCGCATCGGCGCATATTCCAGCCAGGCCTGACGCGCACGGCCGACGAGAGTGTTGATGTCTTTGGTTTTATAGCGCTCGTCCAGTTGCTTGCCTGGCGACCAGTTGTTGACCACTTCGTGATCGTCCCACTGCCAGATCTGCGGCACCTCGGCGTTGAAGCGGCGGATGTTTTCGTCCATCAAGTTGTAGCGGTAGTTGCCGCGATACTCATCCAGGGTTTCAGCGACTTTGCTTTTTGCTTCGGTGGTGAGGTTGCGCCAGATGCGCCCGCCTTCGGTGGGTAATTGCGCCGGTACCGGGCCGTCGGCGTAGATGGTGTCGCCGCTGTGGATAAAGAAGTCCGGCAAACGCAGACGCATGGCTTCGTAGATGCGCATGCCGCCAATGTCCGGGTTGATGCCAAAGCCCTGGCCGACGGTGTCACCGCTCCAGACGAAGCGAATATCGCGACGCTGTTGCGGCACGCTGCGCAGGTGGCCAAACCAGGGTTCGCTGGCGACACCGGTCTGGGCATCTTCGAAGTACACGCGGTAGAAAATCGCCTGGTCGGCAGGTAAACCGCTCAGCTCGACGCGGGCGGTGAAGTCAGTGCGGCTGTCGGCCAGGGGCGAGACGAAGCGGCGCGGGTTACTGAACAGGCTGCGCGTGTCCCACTCCACCACCATCCTCGCCGGGCGGTCGCTGCGACTCCAGATCATCGCCCGGTCGCCCAGCAAGTCGCCGGACTGCACGCCGTCGGTCAACTGCGGACGGTCCTTGACCGACGCAATTACCGCAGGTGCCAGGCCGGGCAGCAACAGACCGGCACCGACAGCCTGCATCACACGACGGCGACCGAGATTGAAGTGGCTCATGCAGGTTCCCTCGAAGATCAAAAGGGAAACTTAAGCACGGTGCCATGAAAGGGATGTGACAGTTCAAATGTGAACCGCCTTAGGCTTTAGCTGCTGCGACTGTCAGCTCCACCGTCTCAGGACGTTTGATCAGCGCATACACCAGACCGGTCAGCAAGCTCCCGGCAACAATCGCCAGTAAATACAGCAACGCATGATTGATCGCATTGGGGATCAACATCACAAAAAACCCGCCATGGGGCGCCATCAGCTTGCAACCGAAGTACATCGACAAGGCACCTGTCAGCGCACCACCGGCGATGCTCGCCGGGATCACCCGTAGCGGGTCCTTGGCGGCAAACGGAATCGCACCTTCGGAGATAAAGCACATCCCCAGGATCAACGCGGCCTTGCCCGCCTCGCGCTCGGTCTGGGCAAACTTGCGCCGCGCCAGGAGGGTGGCGATGCCCATGCCAATCGGCGGCACCATGCCGGCGGCCATGGTCGCAGCCATTGGTGCGCCGCTTTGCGCGGCCAGCAGTCCGACCGAAAAGGCGTAGGCCGCCTTGTTGATCGGCCCGCCGAGGTCAACACACATCATGGCGCCTAGCAGGATGCCCAGCATCACGGCATTGGCGGTGCCCATGTTGCTGAGGAAATCAGTCAGGCCCGTGAGCATTTGCGCCACTGGCGGACCCACCAGGTAAATCATCGCAAGGCCGGTAAACAGGCTCGCCAGCAAGGGAATGATCAAGATCGGCTTGAGGGCTTCAAGGCTTTGCGGCAAACGCACTGCATTGCTGATCAGCTTCACGCAGTAACCGGCCAGGAAACCAGCGAGTATCCCGCCGATAAAGCCCGCGCCCAAGGTGCTGGCCAGCAGGCCGCCGATCATACCGGGGGCAAGGCCAGGACGGTCGGCAATCGAGTAGGCGATGTAGCCCGCCAGCAGCGGCACCATCAGCATGAATGCCTGGTCGCCGACGGTTTTCAACGCCGCCGCCAGGGTGCCCTTTTCCTCGAAGGCATGGATGCCGAAGACGAACGACAAGGCGATCAACAAACCACCTGCCACCACCATCGGCAACATGAACGACACTCCGGTCAGCAGATGCTTGTAGACCCCGGTTTTCTCGGACTTGGCCGTTGCGCCGCTGGCCGCACTTTCCTGCTTGCCTTCGGCCAGCGCCTTGTTGAGGGTCGCTTCGGCCTGCTTCAAGGCGATGCCGGTGCCGCAGCGGTAGATTTTCTTGCCCGCGAAACGCTCGGTGGCCACTTCGATATCCGCCGCCAGCAGCACCACGTCGGCATCGGCAATGGCCGCTGGGTTCAGCGGCGTACGGGCGCCCACCGAGCCCTGGGTTTCAACGTGCAGGTCATAACCCAGGCGCTTGGCTGCCTGTTGCAAAGCCTCGGCGGCCATAAAGGTATGAGCCACGCCGGTCGGGCACGCGGTGATGGCGACGATGCGTGGCACCTTGTTGGCCGCCACTGGCACGTCGGTCGCGACATACACTTCGGCCTCTTCAGCGCCCCGGCGCAACACCGCTTCGACATCCTGCAACGCCTGGGCCGGAGTGCTCTGGAACACCCGCTTGCCGACGAAGCGCTGCATGTCCACGGCCGTGCTGCTGACCAGCAATACCCATTCGGCAGCTTCAATGGTCGACTGCGACAACTGGCGCTCCGGGTGTTGCTTATCCACCACCTCGACGCTGGTGCTCCAGCCTTGGCGCTGCGCGGCGGCGTCCAACAAACGGGCGCACAGCACACTGGTGACCATGCCGTTCGGGCAGGCGGTAACAATGGCTAACTTCATGACAAACCCTCTTATTCTTCTGTCAGCGTGCGTACATGGACGCCGCTTTGCAGGCGCGCCAACTGCGCGTCATCGCTGATACCGAAACCAATCTGCGTCACCGCCATCGCCGCAATGGCAGTGGCCCGGCGCAGGGTTTTCTCGGGTGTATCGAAGCAGAGCAAGCCGTGGAGCATCCCGGCCAGCAGCGAATCCCCGGCACCGACCGTGCTGGCGACGCTGACCTTGGGCGGCGTGGCGTGCAGCGCCGTGCCGGGGCTGAACCAGTTAACGCCATCAGCACCGTGGGAAATCACCACATGCTCGACACCTTGCGCGTGCAGCCGAGTGGCCACTTGCGCCTGTTGAGCGACAGAGTCTGTCGGGCAATCCAGGGCATCGGCCAGCTCTTCGGTATTGGGCTTGATCAACCACGGCCCGGCGTTGAGCCCAGCACGCAAAGCGTCGCCGCTGGTGTCGAGGGCGACTTTCAAACCGAGCGTTTTCAGCTGCACCAACAGACCCTGCAACCACTGCGGGCTGATGCCACGGGGCAGGCTACCGGCTACCACCACGGCATCATGGCCGGGGGCAATTCGCTGCAGTTGATCGAGCAACGCCTGTTGCGCCTGCTCGCTGACTAGCGGCCCCGGCCCATTGACGTCGGTGACGCGCCCGTCCTGTTCGGCAATCTTGATATTGCTGCGGGTCTCCCCCGGTACGCGGATAAACGCGTCGACAAAACCACGTCGGGCGATCAGCGCCTCGAAGGCCTGGGGATTGTCCTCCCCGAGAAAACCGCCCACCGTCACCTGATGCCCCAGGTCCGCCAGCACCTGAGCGACGTTGACGCCCTTGCCCGCCGCATGGGTAATCATGGCTTCGCTGCGATTGACCTCACCCGGTTCCAGGCGCGCCAATTGCACCGTCAGGTCCAACGCCGGGTTCAGCGTCAGGCTTAAAATCCTTGCCATTTACATGGCCTCCACTAGGGCTCGCACTTGCTCGGGAGAACCCAACGCCAGCGCCTTTTGCGCGAGGACTCGGGCCTCGCTCATGCTAAATTCTCGTACCCGCGCCTTGACCTCGGGGATGCTGCGGGCTGAGACGCTCAGCTCATCGACACCCAGGCCGATCAACACCGGCACCGCCAACGGGTCGGCGGCCAGTTCACCGCACACACCTACCCATTTGCCGTGGGCATGGGCTGCACGCACGGTGATGTCGATCAGTTGCAACACCGCCGGATGCAGGCCATCGGCCTGGGCCGAAAGGGTCGGATGCCCACGGTCGATGGCCAGGGTGTATTGGGTCAGGTCATTGGTGCCGACGCTGAAAAAGTCCACTTCCTTGGCCAGCACTGGCGCCAGCAAGGCAGCCGACGGCACTTCGATCATGATGCCCAGTTGCAAGTCGGCCACCGGGATTTCCAGGCGCAGACGCTCGGTCATGTCCCGAGCCTGGTGCCACTCATCAACGCTGCCGACCATGGGGAACATGATGCGCAGCGGCCGGTTATCTGCCGAACGCAGCAACGCGCGCAATTGCGCTTCCATGATCTGCGGGCGTTGCAGGGTCAGACGAATGCCACGTACACCGAGGAACGGGTTTTCTTCCTTGGCGATCGGCCAGTACGGCAGCGGTTTGTCGCCGCCAACATCGAGGGTGCGCACCACCAGCGGCCGACCCGCCAGGCCGTCGAGTACGCGACGGTATTCAGCCTCTTGGGTGGCTTCGTCAGGCGCTTGCTGATGGGCCATGAAAATCAGTTCGGTACGCAAAAGACCAATGCCTTCGGCGCCCTGCTCCACCGCTGCTGCGACACCGGCACTTTCGCCGATGTTGGCGAACACTTCGACGCCATGGCCATCTTTGGTCAGGGCCGGCTCGTGGCGCTGGGCGGCTGCAGCTTGCAGGCGTTGCTCGCGGGTGTCGCGCTCTTGGGTGGCGCGCTGCAAGGTGGCGGCATCGGCGTCGACATGCAAACGGCCGCGCTGGCCGTCGAGCAACAAGGGGGTACCCGAGGTCAGCAGCAACACCGCCGCGCCTGCGCCCACCAACGCCGGAATCCCCAAGGCGCGGGCGACGATAGCGCTGTGGGCGGTGGCGCCGCCGCGGGCGGTGAGAATTCCGGCAACTCGTGCAGGATCGAGGCGGGCCACGTCCGAGGGGCCAACTTCGTCCATCACCAGGATGTAGGGTTCGTCCGGCTCTTGTGGAGTTTCAACGCCGCACAGTTGCGCCAGAACCCGGCGACCGATATCTCGCAGGTCGGCGGCGCGTTCGGCGAGCAAGGCGTCCTGCAAGGATTCCTGCTGTTTGGCCGCAGCTTCGATCACGCTCATCCACGCGGCTTCGGCGCTTTCGCCTTGCTTGAGGCGCGTGTCGACTTCGTCACTCAGTTCCGGGTCGTCGAGCATTTCCTGGTGGGTGATGAAAATCTCGCGAATGGCCTTGGACTTGCTGCGCTCGATCAAGCCCTGGATATCCCGGCGCACGTCAGTCAGCGCCGCTTGCAGGCGTACGCGCTCGATGGCGGCAGACTCGCCTCGCAACGGGTAGTCGAAGGGCTTCAGCACTTGAATGTGCGCCGGGCCGATGGCGATACCAGGTGCGGCGGCGATGGCCTGGATCAGGCTGCCGGACAAGGGCGCGCTGATCAGCGGTTCGACCTCTACGACTTCACGCAGAGCGCTCACGGCGGGCAACGGTTCGACTTCTTCGCCAAGACCTTCTTCCACCGCAGCCAACAAGGCGGGCAAGGCATCGGACGCGATACCGGGTTCGGCGACAAATTCCAGCATTTGCCCACGACGGGCGCCGAGGCTGAGTAGTTTGCTCAGGCTTTTTACCGACACCGCGCCGCCCTGCCCGTCGACAATACGTACGCGGATTTCGCCGTCAAAACTTTTTGCCAGTTGCGCAAGAATCTTTGCTGGCCGCGCGTGCAGACCGTGGGCATTAGCCAGGGCGATGTGCGCACTCGGCCAATCGGCCGGCAGTTCGCCGCCGAGCACTTCCAGCACTGCACGGCTGCTGGTGGCGCGGCCCAGTTCCTGGCCACGACCCTCGATCAGCAAGGCGCACAGGCGTTCGAGCAAGGCTTGATGAGCTTCGCCGAGGCTGGCCAGGCAAAACAGCCCACTCAACGGTTGGCCGAGGTAACGCATGGGTTTGTCCGGGGTGACAAAGGCCAGGCCCGGACGCTTGACCGTCTGCTCGCTGTGCAGCCACCACAGGCCATCGCCCAGGGGCAGTGCATCGACTTGCTGCAGCACGGCGGCAAAGCCGTTGCTCACGCAATCAGCCTGGCGCAACAGACGGGCGCCTCTCCAGACCAGCTCTTCAAAATCGTCGGCGGACACGCCGAGGCCAATCATTTGCGCATCCAAGGCCAGTTCTTGCGGTGCGCCTTGCAGCAGCTTCAGCAAGGCCTCAGCGGAACTGGCGCGGCACAGTGCCTGGCCCAGATCGGTTTCGCCGAGGGCGCGGGTCAGCAGTTGCAACAGGCGCAGATGTTCATCGGACTTGGCGGCAATGCCAATCGCCAGGTAGACGCTCTGGCCATCACCCCAATCCACCCCATCGGGAAATTGCAGCAGACGCACGCCAGTGGCGAACACCAGGTCTCGGGTTTCAGGAGTACCGTGGGGGATCGCAATACCTTGGCCGAGAAAGGTCGAGCCCTGGGCTTCGCGGGCTTGCAAACCGCTCAGGTAACCCTCGGCAACCAGGCCGTCGGCCACCAGTTTGTCGGCGAGCAGTTGCAAGGCAACAGACTTATCCACAGCCCTCTGGCCCATGGATATCTGCTCTACGGTGAGCTCAAGCATGCCTTTCTCCTAGTTAGTGCATCAGGCGCACTAGGTATTGTTTTGAATAAATCAGCGAAAAAGCGTTCGAAAAAATTGACTGAGTTGTCAGTTAGCAGAGACAACTCAGCGGCGAACATCGTAAAAATACGCCTGCTGAAACGTTTAATCTAGAATTTATGGCAGATTACGCATTAATTCTGCATCCTTGAAGCGCCACTCGGCGCATGAGCTGCGACAATGGTCACCTGCTGGAATCGGTTACGATTGGACAAAGTGTCGGGGCAAGCTCTAAAAAACAAGGAAATCCCGGTTTGAAACTCAGTGATATTGCTCGCCTGGCCGGTGTGTCAGTCACCACCGCCAGCTACGTCATCAACGGCAAGGCCGCACAGCAACGGATCAGCAGCGCAACCGTCGAACGAGTGCGCGCTGTGGTTGAAGAACACGGCTTTACACCCAACCCTCAGGCCGCCGGGCTGCGCAGCCGGCACACCCGTACCCTGGGCTTTATCCTGCCGGACCTGGAAAACCCCAGTTACGCGCGGATCGCCAAGCTGCTGGAACAAGGCGCACGAGCTCGCGGCTACCAACTGCTGATCGCCAGCTCCGACGACGACGCCAACAGCGAGCGCCAGTTGCTGAAACTGTTCCGCGCCCGGCGCTGTGATGCGTTGTTCGTCGCCAGTTGCCTACCGGCCAGCGACGACAGTTACCGCGAACTGCAAACCAAAGGCTTGCCGGTCATTGCCATCGACCGGGTAATGGAGTCTACGCAGTTTTGCTCGGTGGTCAGCGACGACCGCCAGGCTTGCCAGCAATTAACCAGCAGCCTGCTGCAACCCGTGCCTCGGCAAATCGTGCTGATTGGCGCCCGGCCAGAGCTGAGCATCAGCCAGGAACGAGCTGCCGGTTTCAAGCAAGCGCTGAAAGGATTCGACGGTGAAGTGCTCATCGAACACGGCGAAGCCTTCAGTCGGGACTGTGGCCGACAACTGATGGAAGAATTGCTGCAGCGCCTGGTGCATTTGCCTGACGCGCTGGTGACAACGTCCTACGTCCTGCTGCAAGGGGTGTTCGACGCACTGCATGACTTTCCGCTCAAGTCCCGCCCGCTGCGCCTTGGCACCTTTGGCGACACCCAGTTGCTGGACTTCCTGCCGTTGCCGGTAAACGCCATGGCCCAACAACACCAACTGATTGCCGACACCGCCTTACGCCTGGCACTGGCGGCCATTGAGCAGCAGCAGTATCAGCCGGGCGTCCACGCCATTGGCCGGACCTTCAAGCAGCGCATTCACGAGGCCTGAGCGTGGAGCTGATCGACAGCCATACCCACCTCGACTTTGCGGACTTCGACGCAGACCGCGTTGAGGTCCTGAACCGCTGCCGCCAATTGGGCGTGCGACGAATGGTGGTGTTGGGGGTTTATCAGCAGAATTGGCAGCGGGTGTGGGATCTGGTGCAACAGGATTTGCAGTTGTACGCAGCCTTCGGGCTGCACCCGGTTTACCTGGACGAGCATCGCCCCGCTGACCTGACCGAGATGGGCGACTGGTTGACTCGCTTGAAGGGCCACCGCCAGCTGTGTGCCGTCGGCGAAATCGGTCTGGATTATTTCCTTGAACAACTGGACCGTGAACGCCAGCAATCGCTGTTTGAAGCCCAATTGCAACTGGCGGCAGACTTCCAACTCCCGGCGCTGCTGCATGTAAGGCGCAGCCATGCCATGGTGATTGCCACCCTCAAACGTATTCGCTTGCCACGGGGCGGCATCATCCACGCCTTCGCCGGCAGCCTGGAAGAAGCCCGCGAGTACATCAAGCTCGGTTTCAAGCTGGGCCTGGGCGGCGCGGCGACCTGGCCCCAGGCGTTGCGCATGCACAAAGTGATCGCCCAACTGCCTCTGGATTCGGTCGTACTGGAAACCGACTCACCGGACATGGCTCCCGTCATGTATCCCGGCCAGCGCAACAGCCCCGAACATCTGCCCGATATCTGCGCAGCCCTGGCCGAGCGAATGGCCATCAGCCCGTCAACACTGGCGCAAGCGAGCACCCGCAATGCCTGCGAACTCTTCAATTGGTAACACCCTGACGGGATTGACCGCCTGAAACTTCAGGGTCATGCGATGCCGGTGGCGGGCGTGGCGCAAGACATACACCACACTTACAACGGACAGTTCCTACTGCCTCATCTCACACCCGAAACGCACCGATCAACTGCTTCAACTCGATCACCTGCAATGACAAGTGTCGGCTAGCCTCTTCGGTCTGATGCGCCCCCTGCGCCGCATGCTCACCGGCACGGTTAATTTCGACGATGTTCTGGTCGATATTATGGGCCACGGCTGTCTGCTGCTCCACGGCGGCGGCGATCTGTTGGTTTTGATCGACAATCATGCCCACGGCACCCAGGATATTTTCCAGGGCCTGCTGGACCTTTTCCGACTGCCCGACCGTGCCATTGGCCATCTGATGACTGCTGCCCATAGCCTTCACCGCCGCGCCGACGCCGCTGTGCAGCTTGGCAATCATCTGTTCGATTTCTTCGGTGGAGTGCTGGGTGCGCTTTGCCAGGGTGCGCACTTCATCGGCCACCACCGCGAAACCGCGGCCTTGCTCACCTGCCCGCGCCGCTTCGATGGCCGCGTTCAGTGCCAGCAGGTTGGTTTGTTCGGCAATGCTTTTGATCACTTCCAGCACGCGGCTGATGGATTGGCTGTCGATGGCCAGTTGATTGATCACCAGCACTGACTGATCGATCTCGGACGCCAACAGTGCAATGCTGCCCTGCTGGGATTGCACCAGGCCACGGCCGCTGAGAGTTTCATCGTTAACGCTGTGGGCGCTGCTGACCGCAGCCGCTGCGCTGCGGGCCACTTCCTGAGCAGTGGCGGACATCTGGTTCATGGCCGTCGCCACCTGTTCGATCTGGCTGCGTTGGCCGGAAACGGCCTGGTTGCTGCGGGCCGATACCGATTCCACTTGCCCGGCCTGGCGCTCAACTTCACTGACGGTCTGCCCTACCCGTTCGATCAGGTCATGGATTTTCGCTACCGTGCCATTGAACACTTGGCCCAGATCCCCCAACTCATCGCGGCTTTGGGCGACAAACGTGACCGTCATGTCGCCAGCCGCGACCTTGTCCATCATCGCCCCAAGGCGGCGCAATGTAGTGCGGGTGGAAGCGTAGAAACCTCCATACAAATAGACAATCAGCAAAAACACCGCCGCCAGGGCTGACACCAGCACCACCATGTGCGTGCGGTTCTGCGAAAGACGCGCCTGCAACTGCTGGTCGAGGAAGGTCAGGGTTGCGTCATCGAACTGGTAAGTCTTGGCCATCAGGCTGCTGACCTCGTCATAAAAGCCCTGCCATGGCGCGTCTAGGGTTTCGGCCATCACTACCTGCTCTTCGAACAGTTCGCTGCCTTGCTTGAGGCTGGCCTGGCTGGCATTAGCCAAGGCATCCAGCGCACCGTGGGCGGCCTTGCTCGAACCGAGGGCATCTTGCAGCTTCAAACCGTATTCGGCCTGGAGCTTTTCCAACTGCTGCAACAACTCGTCAAAGCGGGTGCTGGAAGATGAATTGAGAAAGCCCTGGCCCAGGGAATAAGCGCCCATCGCCCGGCCTTCGCCCAGGGTCTGGGTGACTTGCGGGGTAACGCTGGTGATCAATTCGCTGAGTTGGCGCAGGTCGCTTTGCGGATCACGACTCAAGCCTGACTGGCTGGCAATGATCTGGCTGAGCATCTGCGCCTTGTTGAGGAGTTTGCCGATCAGCGCGCTTTTGCTCAGCAGAGAGGATTCCGTTTGCTGGGCCTTGAAAGCGGCGATCATCTCGTCGCGCTTGCCTTCAAACACCGCGACTTGCTCGGGATCGGCCGCCATGGCCTTAAAGCCTTGCAGGCGTTCCAGCACGCTCTGTTCCAGGGCGCTGATTTTGCCTTCGATATCACCGGCCTTGCCTGATTGACCCAGCGTCGCGTTGATCTGCACTTGGTTGTTCAGCGTCTCCAGGTCGCGGCGCAGGGTCAGACTGCTGCCCAACAGGTCCAGGCTTTGCAGCTCAATCTGCGTGCCCTGAAACTCGCGCCAGGAATCGCGCACCAGGTAATAGTTGGTCACCAGCATGGGCAGGAAAAACAGCACGCTGATCAAGCTGAACTTCATGCCGAAGCTCAAACGGTTCATCAACGCGATGGCGGGATAGAGCAAGCTATTCACAGGTGAACTCCCTTTTCTTTTATTTTTATTGAGGCGCAGGGCGGCGGCAGATAGCCACTATTTGGCGCTCAATCTGTATAGCTCAATTTGAAGGGGAGTTTTGTAACTTAAGGTTAACGACCATCGCAGGCAAGCCAGCTCTCACACTGACCTTGCCCGCTTCAATATCAACTCAGGGCAACACGATCCAGATGGCAAACCCGGCATACCACAGTACGGCAGCGCGTAGCAGCAGCTCCCAGATACGGTCCAGGCTGTTGATGCCGTCAGCGCCCACCACCGGCGGCGGGATTTCGCCGGCTACCAGGCCGACCTTCTCCACCAGTTGGGCGGCGCTGATGTCCCAGTTCAGCAGCTCATGGAGCATGACCCTGCTGACCGCGACAAAATTGCCTACCAGGGCGAAACTCGCCGCCAGCAAGCGCACCGGCAACCAGTCGAAGGCATGACGCAACTGCCCGGCACGCTCCACTACCAGGGGATTTTTCCCGTGCTCAGTCGTCAGCGCCAACAAACGATAGGCCAGCGCCGCCACTGGGCCGAGAAGGAAGTACCAGAGAATAACAGCGAAGAAACTCTGATAGGCCTGCCACAACAAATGGCCCTGGACCTGCTCCAGCAGTTGTTCGCCACTGTCCGCGCCAACACCCATGTCACGCTCGGCAACATGTTCAGCCGCTTGCAGGTCGCCACGGCGCCAGGCATCGCGAAACGGCCCCAGCCCGGCGAGCAAGTCGCCCCGCCCCAGGCTGTAGATCACCACCAGCAGGTGCACCGGCAACGCCAGCAAACCATAGGCCACCGGCTCCAGCATCAGCAGCAACAAACCCAGCAGCGCTACGGGTAACAGCACCAACAACGCCAGGATCAACCAAGGCTGTTTGCCCAATCGCGCACTGGATTCCAGCTTGGCCAACTCTCGCAACCAACCGCCGTCACGCTGTACTCGCTGGCGCAAGGCCGAGAACTTCTCAATCCATACAGCCAACACCAACACCAGAAAACTCATTGTGCTTGTCCTCCATCCTGCAAGGCGCTGCGAAAACGCGCCCAATCAAAAGCCGGTCCTGGATCTGTCTTGCGTCCCGGGGCGATATCGCTGTGACCACAAATGCGCTGGCGCGTAATGCCCGTGTAGGCAACCAGCAATTGACGGCTCAGCTCGATCAAGGATTGGTACTGGGCATCGCTAAAGGGCAGATCGTCCGTCCCCTCCAGTTCAATTCCCAGGGAAAAATCATTGCAAATCTCGCGCCCCTCGAAGCTCGACACCCCGGCATGCCAGGCACGGTCCAGACACGAGACAAACTGCGTCACCGCACCATCGCGCTCAATCAGAAAGTGCGCAGAAACCCGTAGATCGGCGATCCCTTCAAAGTAGGGATGTTCCGTGACATCTAGGCGATTCTGGAAAAACTCCTGCACTTTGCCGGTGGCAAACTGCGCCGGCGGCAAGCTGATGTTATGCACCACCAACAGGGAAATCTCGCCGCTGGGGCGCTCATTAAAGTTGGGCGATGGGCAATGGCGAATACCCTGGCACCAACCGCTGGTGGGGTCCAACTGCATACAGGTTCCTTGAGCAAGGCTGGGATGGACCAGTATGCCGCGATCCACCCTGTGGTTGCGATCACTTGGCGCGATTGAGTTGGCGCAGGTTGCCAATCACCGAGGCGAGTGCCCGGTCGAACAACAGCGCGTCGTCAAGGGTCCGCACCCCACCACGCTTGAACTCCAGGGCCAACTGCGTGCAGGTTTTCTCAAACACTTTGAGGCCCGCGCGATTGACAAAAATGTAGCTGTTGGCAGGCGCAATAATCGCCGTCAGCTTGCAACTCAGGGTGTTTTCTTCATCTTCCTGGAACTCGACCCAACTGCCGATGCGCAATTGGCGAACCTTGAGCATATCGGGATCATCATCCGGCAGGCTCACCGTATCGATCGGCAAGACAGGGCTCAGCACAACTTTTTCGCGTACCTCGACCAGGGTCCCAATCGGCTGCGGCGATTGCCCCGCCCCGACGCCCTGGAACGATTGCACATGCAGCGCTTGCAACTGAGTGAAGAATTCACGGGTAATAAAGGGATCGAACGCCGCCCCGCTCAAGCCATCGCGCAGGGCCTTGAGCAGCGCCGGCAATTGCTCCAGCAGATGGCGCCCGGCCTCGGTGTCTTCGCTAAGGCCAGCACTCCAGATCAATTCGTCCATGGTCTGCAACCCGGCCTGCCATTGCGGCGACTGTTCACCGTGCTTGAGGCACGCCAGCAACAGGACCTGGCTCCAGGCCTGTTGCAGGAACTGCACCACTACTTGCGGCAAGACTTTGCCCAGCAGCCTGCGGTTGAGGGCATAGGCCACCCGCTGGCGGGCCTGTTCGGTGCGGGCCCGGCCTTCTTCGGCGTCGCGGGTACGCTGTTCGAGCAATTCGCTGCGACGTCGCTCATCGCTGGTAAAGGTGGTGAACTCCAGCAACAACTCGGAAAAAATCGCTGGGTCATCGACAAAATCATTCAACAGCCGCTGCACCACTTGTTCGATGCGCAAGTACAAGCTGTCGCGCTGATAGTCGTCGCGCTTGCCCCAGCCCATGGCGGCCGTGCCGATTTCATTGAGCAGCCGTCGCGCCGGGTGGCTGCCACGACTGAAAAAACTCTTGTCCAGCACCGCCACTTTAAGCATGGGAATCTGCAAGCGGGCAATCAATGCCTTGAGGGAGTCGGGTAAGGTGCGGTCGTCGAGAATGAACTCGAAGAGCATCGCGATCAGGTTGATCACGTCCTCGTCGGCGACGTCGACCACTCGCGATTTGCCACTTTTGACGCTGACGCGGGTCAGCAACTCTTCCAACTGGCTGCGCAGGTCGAAATCGTCCTCGACCGCCGGCTCCGGAACGTATTGCTGCAAATGGGAGAGCAGGCGCAGTAAGTCACGGGTTGAAATCGGTTGGGCCTGGGCGCTGGCTTCAAGGGTCGGGGCGACGCTGCCACGCACCGCGAATAGCAATTTTTGCAGCGCAACGAAGGCCTGCTGCTCGCCTTCGTCGGCCTGGAAATCGCCAGCAGGCGTGGCGTCCGCTGGCGGGAGGACCCGAGCAGTGCGCTCACCAAGACGCCGGGATGGCACCGCCTTGAGTTCGGGCAGCACACCCGTTGCCAGCAGCAGTTGATTGGCTTCGCCATACAACTGATCGGCATCACTGAGTACGTATTTTTCAAACAGCTTGAGAATGATCAGCTTGACCCGAATTTCCACCCCCATACTACGCCCGGCCTGCAGGAAGTACTCGCAGAGCATCGCCGGGCCGAGGGGGTTTTCACGATCATCCAGATGCTTGCCCAACAGCGCACCCAGGCGTGCAGTCAATTGGCCAAGGGCCAAACCGTCACGGTGCTGGACCCTGCCGAGCATGGCCTCCAGGGCCACGGCTTTTTCCAGATCGTCCGCAGACACACCGGGCACCGCATCGTAGGAAACCGTCGGCAGCAATTGCAACTCGCCCCGCCCGGCTTGCCCCAGGTTGATGAATGCTGCAAAGAGCTGCTCCACAAAGCCACGCTCGAAGTTCTTGCGCTTGAGGCGCAGGTCTCGCATGGCTTCAAAGAAAATGTTCTGGTCAACATTGTTGCGGGCCTTGTCGGCCATTTCGAACAGGGTGTCGTCGGCGTTATCGAACAGTTCCTGCAAACCCTGCTTGAGTTGCTGGACCGCCTTGTCACGAACCTGAAGCAAAATCACTGGCAGGCGGGCAAGCGGCGAAGGCTTCGCCTGCGCAGCGATCTTGTTGATCGGCACCACCTTTCCGTCATTGTGCATCCTGGCCTCCTGAAACGGTGGGTTCGGTTTTGTGAAAAATCGATACAGCCAAGGGCATCAAGACCCATGGGCACTACAATTATCGGGACATCACCGAGACGTCAAAGCTATGACGCCAATTGAAAGGCGCAAGATTATCTTGCAAATGGGGACTATTGCGCCAGCGAACTCTGTACTTGCCTTGTAATAAGGCAGGGCAGCAACGGTGGCACAGCGGTTTGGCACCTTGGGTTAGGCGCTGCCATACCCCTATAATCGAGCCACTTTGTTTGTGGAGCCCGTTATGCCCAATCTTCGTCTTGCCGACCTGACCGCCGAAATCGAAGCCAACGTGCGCCGCGCATTGCTGGAAGATATCGGCAGCGGCGACATCACCGCGCAACTGATCCCGGCCGAACGGCTGGCCAAGGCTACGATCATCACCCGCGATGCCGCAGTCATCAGCGGCACAGCCTGGGTCGATGCGGTGTTCCGCCAGTTGGACCCGCGTGTCGCCGTGCATTGGCAGGTGCGCGACGGTGAGCGCGTGAGCCCCAACCAGGTACTGTTTCACCTCGAAGGCCCGGCCCGTTCACTGCTCAGCGGTGAACGTTGCGCACTGAATTTCCTGCAACTGCTGTCAGGCGTTGCCACCCGTGCGCAATACTTGGCGGACTTTGTCGCCACCACCCAGGTCAAGCTGCTGGATACCCGCAAGACCCTGCCGGGGCTGCGCCTGGCGCAAAAATATGCCGTGACCTGCGGCGGTTGTCACAATCACCGCATCGGTTTGTATGACGCCTTCCTGATCAAGGAAAACCATATCGCCGCCTGCGGTGGCATTGCCCAGGCCATCAGCGCCGCCCACAAGATCGCCCCGGGCAAACGGGTGGAAATCGAAGTGGAAAGTCTGGAGGAGTTGCGCGAAGCACTGGCGGCTGGCGCCGATATCATCATGCTTGATGAATTGAGCCTAGACGACATGCGCGAAGCGGTGCGCCTGAATGACGGAAAGGCGAAACTGGAAGCCAGCGGCGGGATCAACGAAAGCACATTGCTGCCCATCGCCAAAACCGGGGTGGACTACATTTCCATTGGCGCAATGACCAAGGATGTGAAGGCCGTGGATTTGTCGATGCGCCTCAGTCTCTGAGTCGCTTTAAAATGTAGGAGCGAGCTTGCTCGCGATGGGCGTTAACGATGACGCGGGAAGCTTGGCACCCCGCGTAGCGCTCAGGTTTCTCGCGAGCAAGCTCGCTCCTACCACTGCGTCTCAAATCGCCAGGTTATTCATCCCGCAGTACTCGTTCCAGTCGACGCCCAGCACTTCGGCAGCCTCTTTGTGCAGGGCCAGGCGCGCCACTTCGAACTCTTCAGGAGTGGAGGTGTACTTGAGGGTCAACTCCCACGGTTGGAGCCCCTGGGCCTCGGCCTCATCCTCAAATGACCATTGGATCTGGTCCTTCTGATCATCGGCACTCAGGTCCTTGATCTCATCAAGGAGTTCCGGAGACTCTGCGACGTACTTTTTGAGAGCTTGTTCGTGCCGCACTTCCTGGGTCACTTCTTTTATGGTCATGTCGTTCTCTTTGATCTAGGAATGGGGATGCATCTGGGTCATCAAGGTTGCGCAGATACAAAAGAACAGGCATGAATACCGGTTCGTCTGGCCTTCAGAACCATTCTGGGATCATCTGAAAACTGTGTTGCCTTTTTGCCCGAGACAGGAATCGAACCTGCGACCTTCTACCTGCGAGCTTGATACCTTTTTTCCTACCAGAGAGCGTAGTCAAAAATGTGTCAGAGATAAAGTCTAAAAAAACCGACGAACGGTATTTTCTTACAAAAAAACGTTCAATTGGACAAAAACACGTTCACTGATCTTACAGATCGCACAAAACAATAGAAAAATCTGAAATACGCCAATACAGAATATACAAAAGAGACAAGAAACAACAACCAATGCCGGCACAGAACTTAGTTAAATTATAGATACTGTTAAACCATTCTATATAATATATAAAGAATCAACCAAGTATAAAAATCACCCACTTGACTTAAAAACAGGCTACATGCAAACCTCATGAAACTTGTTCGTGAGATTTATCCCATGTGGAACACCACCATAATCAAAAACTTTATTCCACTTCGTCCTGAAGTATCTTTAGGCGAGACTACAAATCCTTCTATGGTTGGTGGCGTCCCAACGCTCTGCTGGCACCAAAACTCAGAGGTACAAAGGACAGACATCCATGCATACCCCATTATTACGAACAAAGATACTGGGGAACTATGGAAGGAGGCTAATCTTTACCTCTTCGATATAACATTCAATGTAAACATGCCGGAACTAGAACCCGAGACAATCCTCTCAAAGTCAAAAGACTTAGCAGAAATGCGGAATATTCTAGACGAAGATGAAACAAGTTATCTATCGGACTCGCTTCACAAAGTCCTACGCCCGACATACGTACTTTGCGAACGTCTAGGGGAAAGACTAGGCTTAGGGAGGTCCAAAGATTCTTGCATTCGGATAATCCGAAATACGATAAGCTTTTATGAGTGGCTACAAGAAAATAAGCACGCCACTTTTAAATACCCTTTGTGGAAAGAGACAGAGATAACTATTCCAATTGACGACGACATTGGGAGAACCATTTATCTTGAAAAAAAACGATTTGATCTGATTTGGGATTTTCGCAAAAGGTCTAAATCCCTTTTATTACAAGCTGAAAATGAAGGCAGCTCAAATGACACTACTATTATTGACGGTGGCCGTCTAACTCCATTAGAGCCTACTGAGCAAATACAAATGTTTGAAAGCTTGAGAGAGTCGAATCGCTACTCGATAGGACTTTCTTTCCAATTTTCCATATCTAGTGGTGCACGGATCGAATCCACATTTACACTGAAGAAAAAACATTTTGAAAAGAAAGCAGTGGATAACGGCGAGTACGTACATATTGCTGCTGGGCCAGGAACAGGGATAGATACCAAAAGAGATAAACCTCAAATACTTGAGGTATCTGGCCTTGTATACAACAAAATTAAAACTTACCTAGACTCTCCTGACTATAAGGAGCTTGAATCTAAGGCCCCCATTTACAAAGATGCTAGGGAGCAGTACGTGTTTCTGACTGACCAAGGGAATCCCTACTACTCAAGTAGCGACCATCGTATGCTCCATAACTTTAATGGCGGAACGATTAGAAAATTTATTGGAGAGACCTTAAAACCGCTTTTGAATAAAAGAGGCTTTTATCGCTCATTCAGCTTCCATGACCTCCGTGCGACCTGTGGCATAAATATGATCAATGCAAATTTGCATCTGGTAGAAAGCGGGGAAATCTCGAGAGATAGACTACTGAACATGGTCAGAAAAAAGCTCAATCTGAACAGCATAAATGTCGCACTTCAGTACCTTGGCTACAATTGCAACCACAAAATCGAGTCAAAAACTCAGGATGCGTGGGAAACTTTTTTATTTAAGGAATGGGACGATTTTAAATGAGCCTGCGCAACCTGCAATACGTAGACTTAGAAGAAATCAAAAACTCCAACGACTTAAATTGGCTGTTAGAAAATAACGCCCCTGAAAACATAGTAATTTACAGTGAAAAAAAGAAATCCATAATAGATATTGGCGGAATTTCTTACATCAAAAGAACAAGACACAGGAGAAGATATGAAGTAAATCTTAGCTCTCTGTGTCCGGAGAGAGCGCTACTTACGAAAGAAATTATTTTGCACTTGGCTTCCTTGCTTACCAGAAAAGTAGTCAAACCAGCATCAGTAAGAACTCGCATATACGAAGGCATTTACTTTTTTGATTGGTATGATGAAAAAAAATCACCACTCACCCTTAAAAAAAATGACTTTGAACTGCTATTCAGAGAATATAGCTTCTACCTACATTATTGCGTTACTAACGGCCAACTCGGTCCAGTAGCAGGATGTAATAGGCAATTATCCGCGCAGGCGCTACTTATATGGGCATCAGGTGATACTGAAACGAATGTTGGCAGGGGAGCATTCATGCTGTCACGGCCGCAAAGCTCCTGCGAAGCCCCGCTAAAAAAGAATGTGGATAGAGCGCTCAATCTCGCCTTACATCTTTTTAATCAGCTAGGAAATTTCGTCACCCAAAACCTAGATTACCCTTTTTTATTAAAACTACCAAACGAAAGCGCGTGGGTTATACCCGCAACTCGCTGGATTTATACTAAACACAGGCTACTAGATAGGTATAACCACCATAATGCCAATTGGATATGGGATTATTCAAACGGACAAATCCAACACTCAGAATGGATACAGGACTTTTATGGGTATCAACCTTCAAAAGCTAAATCTGAGCATTTCAAAGTAGCGAATCGTCTGCTCATAGCTAACAATGATGCATACCACCCGCGTCGACTGAAACTGGCAAGCTGGGCCTATAACTCTTTCATGGTAATGCTATTCGCAGTAACTGGGGCCAATCTTTCTGTTTTCATCGACCTACCATGGAACAATAACATCACTCTACAACCCATACGCCAAGGATTTCGAGCCTTTAAAAACAGAGCAGGACATATCGTTAGCTATGAAATAAAATCGAAATTCATACCTTACTTTCGAAAATTTATCGAGCTTAGGACTTTTTTGCTACAAGGAGAAGATTATCCATTTCTGTTTTTTACAATAAAAAAAGGAATCCCCACCCAAATTACTGAGGATTTTATATATGTGTATTTCAAGCTAGCACGAGATATTCTTGACCCTGAACTTGAACCAATAAACGCCAGTGAATTTAGAAAATACAAGACTGAATGGTCCGCAAACAATCTAAATATTGAAGAAGGCGCGAAGCTCGCGCAAAACACCGAGCAAGTATTTTCTGAGAAGTATTCACGCGGAAACAGGTTGATTCAAGCAACTGAAATTACAGACTATTTTACTGCACTTGCTAACCGAGTTATCGAGAATACTCGTCCTTCATCAAAAATCCCAGCTGGCGAATGTGCAGAAATCAATAACCCCATAAAGATTATTAATGAAATCCCCCCATCCTGTTCAACTCACATATGCTGTATTTTTTGTGAACACTTCCTTGTACACCGAAACAAAGAAGATATTTGGAAACTGTTAAGCATTAAGCATATCTGTAGTGATCTTACCAAGTCTGCACAGCTAGGCAACGAAGAAACAATCAGGCTCGTTATAATTGCTATTGACTCACTAATAACGGAGCTAGCAACGGATATGACAACAAAAGTAATTGTCGACGAGTGCAGTTCATTAATCGAGGAAGGTTATTTAAGCGACTATTGGCAACAGTACCTCGACCTCCTTATAAAGTTGGGACTAGTTCAATGACTCGCACCTTTTCGCTGCCGACGTTCAACCAATTTTCGGAACCTGACTCACATCCTTTCAAAACAAATACAGCCGATCTCAAAATTCGCCTCCCCGGTGAGGACTTTGTAATTTCAAGAGACGAGCAAGGGAACATTACATCACGCCTTACAGATATGACTTGGGAATTGGGCTCCTACGCCCAAACTACAAGGTCCTATACTTCTATAAATTTTGATACAAATATCAAAAACCTCAATAGTGAACTAATTGATCAACACCGACTTCTTCTACTTCTGATCCTTCATCCACCTCAGGGGTTCAATAACAACCTGAGTGTTAATACTATTATTCGTCGTCACTCACTACTCAGCAAAGCCGCTAAATACTCCCTACTCCATGACATCTCAATATATAACATTTTCTCATCGCATGAGTGGTTCGTTCCTTTCGCAATAACTCTGTCAAAGCGTCTTAAAGAAGAGTTGTATGCGCTGGGAAGATGGCTGTATAAGCTCGGCAACATCCTCCCATTTACATCTGTAAAGCCACCAAAGAAAATAACGAAACGCAAAAACAGAAGTACTTACTCGCAGACACCAGTTATTCCTCAACGAATTTACACTGACATTCTTACTGAACTTGTCCGCAAGACTAGTGAGTTCGAAAGCCGATGGAGTTTGATTCGAAGCTTCATGTCTAAGCGTCAGGAAACTCCCAGCTTTGCCACATCACGAAGCAGGTCTCGCAATAAGCAAAGTGACCTTTCTAACTTTGAGGCAGAAGCTACCGCACATGGTCTGCGAGAATACCTTTTAAATTGCGGAGTTAAATCAACAAATCAATTGGGCAGGCTTTTAAGTGAGATTCAGTACTCTTGCAAGCTTCTCATACATGCTTACTCTGGTATGCGTGATGATGAAGCCTACAGTCTTGGCATCAATCCTATTTCCTATGAACTTATTGATGGGAATAATGTTACTTGGGTCATTGGTACAACTACAAAACTAGAAAAGGGACGAAAAAAGACGCAATGGATCATAGGAGCGCCGGGAGTAAAAGCTTGCAAAATTGCGGCAGATATTTCTGAATTTATTTATACCTACAGCGCGATAGTTTCTGCAACTGAGGAAAAAATGCTTTTCCCCAACGTAAGCGCCCTATCACATGGCAAATTTGCGAAAAATAGTGATTCGAGAATCGTTCCTGCCGACCTAGTCCATGTCAAATTCGCTAAGTTCTTGAGGTCTGATGAAACAGTTATCAGCGAAGCAGACTTGCAAGATCTTTACCTAACGGAAATCGGTCGTGATTGGGCAAATGAACGTAAGTTAGCAGTCGGAAAACATTGGCATTTCACCAGTCATCAATTCAGAAGATCACTTGCTTACTATGCTATCGACGGAGGCCTCGTTCAATTAACGTCTCTGAAGCGTCAACTGCAACACTTATCTTTGTTGATGACAATTTACTACGCCAAAGGATTCACACAATACGGTTCTTTTTTTGGCGACGATCCCGATCACTTCAGGTACGAATACCATGAATGCAAACCTACCGTACAAGCGCTAACTTATTTTCGCGACGTATTCCAATCTACAGTTAACTTATCAGGGGGCCATGGCACCTGGATCGAAAACTTTATTAAATCGCAGGGACCGGTAAAAGTGGCAGCGAAAAAAGAAGAAACTTTGGAAAGTTTCAAACGTGGTGAGATTTTCTTCGTATCCCGTCCCACGGGAGGCTGTACGAAGCCATCATGTAACTTGTGGATTATAGACCCAATTGCAGCATGCTCATTTAAAGGTTGCGCAAACTCTGTGATTAACCCATTGAAAATGCGGAAAGCACTATTCATATATGAACAATTTACTACAGAGCTTACTTTGAACTCTCCTGAGCGATTAACCGCCGAATTAATTCTTTCTCAGGCTGAAAAATACTTTTCAAAGATCAGTGCCGACGGAGTAATTCAATGACCACCATTATGTCACTCTTCGAAGCTCTTTCTCGTCTCGAAAATAATGCTCCTATCATCCTTAAAAAAGGGGAATACCGGATAAACAATGACTCGGTAGCGATAGAAGCCGGAGCGAAAAAGGGATTTATTCGCAAAGAGAAACGAGAGCACCATGAAATACTTGAAGCGATCAAGAAGTGCCAACTTTCATGGAAGCCGCGCCCCGACATCACTGAATGGAAATCCAAATGCGAGTCACTTACCAAAAAAAACAAACGTTTGCAGATGCAATTGAATGAGGCCTGGGCTCGCGAGGTTTTGCTAGCTCAACGCTTAAATGAACTTGAAAAGATATTAGCCAAGCGGTCAAATATTATCGACTTCCCTAAACGCTGACAGGTAAAGGCAAATCGGTCGGCTTTCAGAACTGACTTCTGCCTTTTATTGCTGGACAGGACTGGTGCCGCTTACCGGATTCGAACTGGTGACCTTTTCATTACGAATGAACTGCTCTACCAACTGAGCTAAAGCGGCGTACCTCTCCCATTACGTGTCACGATACCTACTTCGACTACTGGCCGTCAACTTACATGAACGTAAAAATGAGGGCTCTGTCGCCTTTATTCGTGGTAAGCAAAATGCAAAATTTGCACATTGCTGCACGGGACCATTTTTGCAAATCCGAATGAGCTGCTCTCAAGCTCCAAGAACCTGTAACGAGGGCTATAAAACGCAGTAGAGTTTAAACGATTGGACAGGGATATAACTTACCTTGAAGCCTTCAACGAAGGGCTACCAGCTGAAAGCGTAAGGAATTTGCGGAGTCAGTCAGTGACCTATTTCAAGTCAGGTCAACTGATGGTAGCTAGGATGAGGTATGCGTGCGCGCTGCGACTGCCTCTTGCATCTTGTTCAAAGTCACTGCGCACCAACCTTCATAGGAGCCAACTAAATCTTTAGTTATCAGTAGTTTAATAATCAAGAACACCACCCCATTAAATTATAGGATCCGTTAACGCACGATCAGGATGTGTATAACTATAGTAGTCCACATACCTTTCACTGCCGCCAGTCAAACTTAATACGATTCGATTAAGCATAGTCCTTAGTATGCAGGTAACTCTAATAAAATTGTCAATTTCCGAAGCAGGGATCTCATTACCATGCGCCGCATCATTTCGTCTTTGCCAGGCAGAAACTTCCAGATCTCCAAGTTTTAAACCTAACCCCTCATAAAACCTCTTAGCCTTTACTGCCTGTGACGCAGAGTTACAGTTACTTAATACCTTGAGATAAATCTCCTCAACTGAATGCTCGAAGCCTTGTTTTTTTATATATTTCTGCAAAGTTTCCCGGTGCCTTTTGAACTCCAGCTTTGAAATAATCAGGCCATCAATTTTTTTCGAATTGTTTTTTAGATAGCTTTTTTGTAAACCTTCAATCATAGCTCCGTAATATGCTGGGCGCATAAAATACGGGGCCGTATCGGCATACCATAACCGCCAAGGCAATGAATCTAAGCCATAACTTCCCATATTTTTGTATATACCACTTGCAACTCTAGAAACCTTATCTGGGTCAATATACTTATCATCTTCATGCCGTGTAATAGTTAAAGGTGCAGGTGGCATTTTAGTGATATTCCAAGCACGGCCGTTGATCATTTCAGGAGTAACCGCGACAAATTCACAAAGCTCTCCAGCTGCCGAATAATTAGTATGGCCACAATAAATCAATGGCAAACCAATAGCATAGGATAAGCTATGACGTATTTTTTCACGTGTCGAAGCATCTGGCAGGCCGGTATAAACTAAATATCCACGGCGCTCCTTATTTCCCTCATCTCCTTCATCCTCGATAGCAGTCAAAATGCAGGTATACTCACCGACATCCAGCTTTAAACTTGAGCACAAAGCTCTTTCGCGCAAACTTTTTATAGGAAACTGATATAGTTCATCCCCATCAAAAGTGCGCATTCCACGGGTGGTAATGTTGTCGTCAAACCCTGTTGGCCACTCAAATTCTGTAGGTAGATTATCTAGATATTCAACAATATACGCGGGTTGATACTCGTTTGAAGCTTGAAATTTCACTTCCGCAACTTCATATTCGACGATTGAATGATTTTCTTCATACCCCCACGATGTTTTGCTATCACCCATAAGGACACCACCCAATTCACCAGCGCCGAGAGGACTGCTAAACAGGATCCGATCACAACTTTTTCTTGGATCACCAAGAGTACGCAATTGTTCTGGAATATGTACACTCGGCTTAGCAAAAACCCTGAGCATTATCCTGTGACTATCGTCCCTTGCAACGACCACGTTACTAATATCAGCCATCAATAAAGAGTGTGACTTAAGCGTAATCGGGCCACTAAAGCTTGGCAATTCTAAGGAGTTCCAACCCCATAAATTCATGCGTATATACTCATTTTTCAGGACATGGAGGCGTACATAAAGCAAACTCTGTTCCTGCATAGAGAGTTCAAGCTTAATATTGGCCGTTGAAAATCATCAAAGAAGTCCAAGGGTAGCTAAATACGCTCCAACCTCTTTCATTCCCCTATCCGCTACAGAGATCAGAGCGTCACGTTCTTTTCTCTCTGTAGGGAGAGGCCCAGCTTGAGGAACCCATCTCCTAACATCTACATGTGGAAGCCTCTTTGCGGCTAAAATCATTGCCATGAGGTCATCTCGCGCCGCTCTGTCGCTCATAACAGAAGCGAGATCCTGTCCTTTAGAGCCATAAGTGGTCGCGTCGACCATTCTCGCTGCGTGGAATGAAGCTCGGCGGATAATGCATGGAACGCACTTTCCGCACTGCACGTGCGTTCGTTTCCACTTACCACATGAGACTGTATCTGAGACTAACTTTCCAAGAGTAGCTTGATCCAAACATTCAAGCAGCATCTCACCTTTAGTCTTTAGCGAGTACGGATTAGCGATTTTTACTGGAAGACCAACCATATCTAGAATCTGCTGAAACAACCCCAGATAGTAAGGATGGGTGGTTCGTGTGCTCAGTGCTCCGATACGCCTTCGAGTCATTGGAGGGTTCAACGCGATCAGCCCGTTCTCTGGAACGAACAGCTCCACAGGGGGGCCTGCGACGCGGAGTTGAGCAAGTGTCGATGCCACAAGCGTGCCGTATGCGAGAAAGTTAAAACTACGCGTACGCATTTGCACATCGGTCTGGGTCCCCAGCCAAGAAATCGGATTCGCTACGGCGGCAAATCTAGAGACATTGATAGGAAGCTGGCCACGAATCGCGATCTGCTTTTCTGAGTCACCTCTATAGGAATGACTGATCAGCAGAGGGCGCCGTCCACTGGCTAACAGGTCTAGCGCACCGATCCCGCTGTCCATGCCGCCAGAGAAAAGGCTTACACAGTCATGGCCTGCCATAACCGTTATATGACCGCGTTTCTGCGACGGTAGCTGACGGGGTCCATCTGGCAACAGCGTAATATCCCAAGTGTCCCCACTCAGAAAATGCAGCGTCCTCTGGAGTAGCGGGATGGCAGGCTTCCAAAGATCTGGATCGGCAATGGGAATCGACAAGCGTAGATCCCGAGCCCACCCATCGTCGGCTTCCGCCTTATCAACGAACGTGTCTGCGGCGGTGATAGCCATCGCGATGGTCAACAAATCGAACCCAACTCTACTGACCGGCGCCCCCAGTCGCCGTACTTCAGCCCTGACCGGCCCCCCTATAGAACAAGTACCACGAGCTGGAGGCCGGGTGCCGTACATCAGTACAGGAATAACATTCTTCGACGGTGGTGGTAGCAAATGGGGTTCATGCTGAAAAATAAGATTAGTCACTGTTCGTAGCTCTCCCATTCACTCCACACTTCCTTGATAGCGAGTAGCTGAACCTGCTCAACTCTGGCGGAGGTGAACGACTTCAGGCTGCCACTCAACAGTGGGCGCATATGTTTATCTGTAACTGACTCAACCAGCGAGTGCAGGTCCTTCTCCGCTTGTTCCACTTGACCAGCCGACTTGGCTTTAGCAAAGGCATCATTCGAATCCAGAACAACCTGACCGAACACACAGTTCGTCACGTAGATCAGCATCATTTGCACAAGCATCTCGTCCGTGATTCTCGAAAAATCAAATTCGTCGTAACCTTGAAGGCACTCAGAAAGTGCCTCGTTCATTGCTACGCGTACACGATCAGAATCGCCGTCCTCGATTGCCAGAGCCTGCACGATAATGCTAATTGCAAGATCAGTGTCTTGTCCGTTCAGAGATGCCAAATCAAGGCCCGGAATCGACTGCCCTTCACGGATCGCCGCCATTGCTCCGAATAGCGCTCCGCCCGCCCCTGCCATTGACCCAAATCTGGCGGAACCGACAACGCTGCCACCGGTTGCAGCACCTGCATAGCTGCTCACTGCTGAACGAAGGTAATCACCATCACCACTGGCGACGAATTTTCCTAGGCTCGTGCGGAAGTCCTTGAATCGCTGTGGTGGGACCGGGGGTATTGGAGGTAGTCCGTTTGTGTCTACCCAGCCAGGAACATAAGGCGAATTCCCCCCAGGCCCTTTACTTGAAGTCGATGTGCCCATGTTACTTGGACTCTTTTTGTTTAAACCAGGTCGCGCCCTTTACCTTGGCGCTTAGCCATGGTTTGAGTTTTCCTGGCATAACCGTATGAATGAATTCAGATAAAAGGCCTCCCGCATCCGCTGAGTTCTCTGCGAGCAATTGTGCGCCCTCAAAACCTGGTGCCCTCAAGGACCAATCAGAATGGGAGCGCATCGACTCAATAAGCTGGGCCATAACAAGACTGCGCTCCGGCGCGGGTATAGATTTAACGGCCGAGGTTGCCACTGGAGACGAAGTATTGGTTGCTCGTTTCAAAACGCCAAGGGCATTTGCGGCGTCCGCCGACAAGCCTGCGCGCAAGACCCTCAGTGGAGTCGTTTCACGGCTCAAGTAGACGATTGGACGAAGATCTTTCGACGTTAGGGGAGGTTCCAGAGTCAGCCACTCCCGCAACAGCTCGCTCTTTTCTCTCCATACGTCAGGACAGGCTGCCTTGAATTTTTCAGGATCTTCAAGAAGAGTTTCCAACAAAGCCAGAGTCTCAGGCTTCCCGCCCGCTGCGGTATTTATAATGGAGTAAAGGTGAGCAATCGCTTTTTCCTCCATGCACCTCTCAAACAAAGCAACTTTTGCGATCAATGCTTCGTTGACAGGCATTTTTCTGACTTTCGCAACACGAGAACGCATACGAATCACGTTGAGCATGCGTTTTACGATTCGAGGGTTTCCCGAAATTGAAGTCGAGTTGGCGAGCATAGAAGCTATTCGATCTGCAATTGGAAACGCCTCTGCAACGTCTTTAGGAACATCAGAGCCGAGGAGGCTTAGGGCTTTTTCCGTGCTGATCGGTTCGTCTTTCCAAGCCTCACGAAGGTTCGCCTCAAGCCCCGCTCTCAGCCTTTCAAGGCTTTCGGAGTTGGTTTGACCACCGGCAGACGCAAAGAGCAGAAAAAGGTAAGCTCGCACCTCCTGAACGCCGAGTTTGGGTACTCGAACCGGTACTTGAATTAGCTTGTCGAGATAGTCAGTAACATGTCTATCACCAGGATCTTTGAAGTGCTGACTTACAGAATGCCGAACCATGTCCTCGTCAGCAGCGACCACAAAAGCGGTGTGCCCCATGAAGAGAAATAGCCGAAGCGCCTCCAAGGTGTGAATGGTTTGGGCGGGCAAGCACCGATCCAAGTTATCGACGAATACCACCAAAGTCTTGTCGAGTCCTTCGAGCACATCCGCAAACTCTGCCCTAAAAGCGGCGATCTGCTTGGGCGGCGTATTTTGCTTTTCGTCCTCTAGAAGACCGGAAAAGTGCTCTTTGGCCTTCGCCCCTCCCTCCTTCAATGCCGTTACAGAATCACTATCAACGTCGCCTGAAACAAGCTTACCAAGAGCTTCCATACCTTTCATGCCGACCCCAAAAGCGGGCACACCTGCCGCAAGCGCCCCGCCTTCCACCATGAGGCCCAGCAACCGCATTTTCCTTACTCGGGAAAAAAGCTTTCCAGCCTTCTCGAATAACGACTCAGATGACCGAGTAGCATCCATCAACGTGGACGCGATCACTTCCATAAGCGCCGCACGTGAATCATCAAATCCTTGATACAACCAAGCATCGAATCGAACGATGACGAACTCAGGATGTTCCTCGTCAGGGTTAAGTCCATCTTCGATCAAGTTCAATAGCGTCGACTTTCCGGTGCCCCATGACCCAAATACACCAACCGTCACCGGCCTCATGTTGGGATCACGGATCACATCGATGACGAGATCTGCGACCTCAGAGTAGTTTAGGAAATCTTGTTTTGTATCGACGTCAGCCCACATATAGGCCTCCCTGCCAGCGGTCATACGAGGAAAATCGCTATGGGCACCCCTCCAGTTGTCGGCGTATCCCCACGTGGTGAAGACGCTATCATTCGCCAAAAACCGGGGCAACGCCATTGCTTTGGCATCATATGTCAACAGAGGGGGTCCAGAGATACCACGCCCCTTAACCAGACAATTCGGAATAGACCCAAAGATCTAGCCTTGGGTACGCCAAGTCTTCATCTGCGAACGGTTAATCCGCTAATCGTGTTGATTGCGCCGCTCGCCAAGCGGCGCAATCAGATGATTGTTCTGCGTGGTTTCTGAATTTAAGCTGTCTTTTTCCTTCGGCCTTCCAAGTCATCTCGCCAATGCTTGAGCGATTCAATGTCGGCTTTCAGTTCGGGCTCTTCTGGAGCTTGTACCGGCATCTCATCAGACTGGCTGTGCTCAAAGCAGCTGTATTTGGTCATCAACTCGTCAATTTTTTGAAGATCTTCACGGGTGATCCCGAGAAGGGCAGGCAGACGACCATCTGTGGAAATGCCGCGCCGATGGCGTACGACGATTTTAAATAGAAGGTCATCTTCAACCGACCTTTCGATTAATTTCCTGAAATCGCTACAGATACCTTGAGCTAACGCATAGTAAGCAGCTGCACCTGAATCTTCGCCCGCTTTCTTGGCGTCCCTGACGCGAGTCAGCAGGATGTTGTTTGCGGTCTTCGTCGAGCTATTCCACACAGCTTGATCAGCAGGGTGTCCTGATGCTCCACCAAAGGACTCGATGCACATTTGCTGGAAGTTATCCTTCTTCCAAGAATCACCAACTTTCTTGGCAACGTCATCCATCGCTCCGTAAAGCGAAAGCCTGTGCGTAAAAATAAGGACCTGCCGTTCTTTAGCCAATTCAGCTAAGCGGCATGCGACTTTCCATTCAAAATCATGATCTAGCGACGAGATTGGGTCATCGAAAATGAAAGGGGCGACACCTGGTTTGTCGGTAACGTCCGCCAGGAAAGCTGCAAGGGATATGATCCTACGCTCACCTTCGCTCAACACTTTGTCAGGCGAGTGATCACCATTTTTGAGAGCTTTGAGTTTGAGCTGATGAAGCACTCTACCCCGAGTGGTTCTGGTCTTTATCAACTCAACCTGAATTCGGGTGGCACCTAGGGCACGCAGCTCATCATTGAAGCGCTTGACGTACAACTCGGTAACCACGCTTTCGGAGATTTCGGTTGCCTTGTTAGAGATACGACGAGAGCTTGCACTAGTCTTCAGCTTGTCGAGCAGCTTGTGGTCCTTGAGCCTCTGTTGTTCCTTCCTGACTGCTTCACTTTGCTGCGAAACCCATTGGCTAGCTTCCAATGCCGTTTTATCAGCGACAGCTTTCGGCCTGTCGAACTGAAGCGCATCTTGATCGAATTGGTCTGCTTCCAAAGTCAGCTGCTGCGCGAATTGTTCAAGTACAAGGAGATTCGCGGCTACATCGGGGACCGTACCCGCCAAGCCTGACTGCTCGTGATCCAGTAGGGCTTTCCTAGATTCTCCGACACCTCTCCAAAAGCCCCACACTGCTGCCATCCACTCAGGCGTGGTCAAAGCTGCCGCAGTGCACTGAGTCTGTACCTCGGCCTCCGTCGGGCTGTTAGGAAGCGTACGGAGAGTTTCGCTGTACGTTTGCTCGGCAGACTTTGCATCTGTTTCCAGGCGGCTTTGTACAAACAGCTCGAAATCGTTGAGTCGATCTTGGGCTTCAGCCGATAGTTCTTGATGGCAGAGGACGCAGCGCCCGTCCACGGTCACTGGATAATGCTGCTCCGGATACGGCGTTTGGGAATATGCGCGAGCCGCCTCCCACATTGCTTTCCATGTCGGCGTACCGACGCCTTCTAGAATCGCTGATTTTGCCTGCGCGCCTTCGATCGCAATACGTCGTTTGTCACGGGCGTTTGATCGTTGAGTGCGGATAGTTTGGATCTGCTCAGCGCCGAACGCCGCCACGGCTATCTTGATGCCTTTGACGATATTGTTTACTTGGACGCAGGTGTCGCGCTTCTGTTTCGCAAGCGATGAGGGATCACTGGTCTTCAGTCGTTCATTGAGCGCTTCTAAGCTACCTGCGTTATCTGGAGTCCAGCGTAAAAGATTATCGACAGCAGATGGTGCCAGCGTGCCAAGGCCTTGATAGCTCCTACCGACGCTCGTGTCTTTGAGGGTAGCGGGGATAGCCGGGAGCTGGCTCACAAGCTGATCTTGTTCAGCCTGCAAGGCGTCCCTAACCGAATCAGTCGCATTGGCCAGCTTCTCAAACAACCCCATGATGGGCGGGCTGTACGTGGCCGCGCTTTCGCTTTTCAGGTAATGGAGCGCCTCTTCACTATCGAAGATGTCTATCTCCCGCAATTGTTCAATCGCGGGGTGGGTGATATGCCATTCAACGCTTTCCGATGACTGATCCAGTTCAAAGCTGAGGGTGCATTTGCTGGAAGCTGGAGCCGCTTGGAAAACGTTTGGTTTCAGATCACTGGCGCGAGCTTTGCCTGTCGCTTTTTTCAGAATCCTCGTGTAACAGGACTTGCCGGAGCCATTGTGCCCGTAGATAACCGTTAAATTGCCGGTGCCAAAGTCTAAAGGCGCCCTGGGACCAAGGCTCTCAATCCCTGTGACGTCTGCAATGCTTCGCAATCGGAGCACAGAGCCAGCTGGAGCGTGCGTTAGCTCATCGAATGTTCGATGTTTCGAAACGGCCTGCCCTGACGGCGTTTTTAACAGTGCGGCAATCTGGGAAATATCATCCTGGGTGAGATCACCATTTTTAAGCAGCCGATCAGCAGCCTCCTGAAGCCAGTCCGGCTGCTCAAGTAGCCAGATGCGTACCTGTCCCTGCGCGTCCATAAGATTCCCTTCTGATTATAAGTAAGGAGACGCTAGCAGAGTGCCATTATCTAAGCAATTTAGCGCGCGCTTTTAAAATTGCAGTCTTCGCGCTGCGTCCATGATGTGCGGCTGGCTTACGCAGTTGCTGCCGCACAGGTGGGCGTTCGTTTAACTACGCAAGGCGTGTTCACCAGACGCTTACCAGTGAAGCACATCACTTGGAAAAACTCAGCGTGACCGTATCCATGCCATGTTTAATGGCCAAAACATAGTCAGCCGTTCGCATAGGGGCTATGCTAATCGCACCCGCAACATGCAAATACCGCCCCCTAGGAGAATACTCTTTTAATAATTTTCGATTGCGGCGTTCAGCTCTGACCAAACCTCTACGAACTCGTCCTCGTAGGTGGCCCCGAAAGCTTCACGCGAGGATGTGAGGCAGGCAATTGCATCTAATCGCTCTTGAAATTCGACAATGGGAATTACGACTTCGTCTGGGATGTGATCCACATGTAATCGAGCGCCGCTGTTTTTTTGCTTTTTCGATGACGAACGATATCGAGACCAGGTTTCAGCTATCTCTAATATTTCCATATCCCTGATCAAGCTTCCAAGCTCGTCGGGCGGGAGTGAAAGACTGAGCATACTAGCAAGCTCAATCACGTGATCGTAGAGTTCAGTTAGGTCGTGACTGGTACGCATATCCCGTAGTAATTCGTCACTCGGCTTACTGACAGATCGACCTAACTGATTACGAAGCTCTGAAATGCTGGTTAACCAACCCAATAACTCTTTCAGTAGGAGTTCAATGGAATGGCGCTGAAGGTAGAAACCGGGCAGCCCAACTTCATCCAAGCTTCCCGTTACCCGACCTCGTTCGATCAATACCGACGCAGAATATAGGTAAGACTCGAAATAGCTGGGGTGGCGCCCAAGGCCCCCTAATCGAGCCACACCTGCCTCAAGGTCACTCTTAACTATTGCAGGAGGTTTGCCTCCAATCATCACAGATTGGTTACCTGTATTTAAATGAAAAGGCTTATCAAATTTCACTGTTTCATCTCTCAGAAAATGCGTTCACGGCAGTGTTCAGAAATCGTCGCTAGTCATAGATCCCTTGCATTGCTATGAATTCGGTTTCCGGAAGGACACATACACCGAATGTGGAGTGGTCTTAACCTTTACAGCATCGACTTTGTGGACATCTATAGAATTCATTTCGAGGCGAAGCGCCGGCCTTCGCTCAGTTGCTTCATGCTGTGGAATCAGGAAGCTATGAATATCTGACGACGAAGCGTTCGCAGACCTTTCATCATTACCTTCCGGTGCTGCCCGTAATGAAATCTGGTACCAGTCGTATTCACTGCCAGATTCGTAGTCATATTCTTTGATGGATGCGCAGAGTTCCGTACCCTCGGGTTTGTCCAACGGCTCCACCCACGAAGCTTTATGAAAGAGCACAACATTCACGCCGCTACCGTTTTGTACGGATGGAAAAAGAATCCCATCCAACTGTGGTTCAGTAAAGCCCGACAGGTAATCGGCGACAGCCTGTGTGGTCAGATATTCTCTATCTTGAGCACCGGGCATCACGGGAACGGTAAGTCGTTTCGTTAGGGTACGTAAAAATCCCATGCGCACTCTTTCCTCGGCGGAGATCGGATCAAATACACTACGCGTGAATACAACAGTCTCCAGTGCACGTAGGTCCAGGAGACTCAGTGGACGGACAATCGAAAACTTCGCCACAACGACGTTACTGCCCACAACCGGCCGGACTTCAGATAACGCAGCTTGAGGTTGTTCGGCACCATAGAAGACAGATATCCCTGACGCATTCATGCGCCCTGCACGGGCAAACTTCCCTGGAGGGGGACCAAGCTCTCTGACCGGATCCGAAAGTGCAGCTTGCAGCCCCTCCTCGCTTTGAAATTCCCTTGCTCTAAATAATGCAGGAAGGAATGTGTCAGGCCCCACAGTCACCACTGCCAGGCCATGGCTCCTGGACCGCACATCATGAAGGTCTGCAAAAACTGACTTCAGCACCTCTAAGACCTCTCGGTTGAAGAACCGCGACTCATTCTTCAAAGCATCTTCAAGACGTTCCCACTTTTGATTCCAAAAGCCGAGCGAGAGCGAATTCAACTCGTAGTAGGTGGTTGGTGAAAAATCAGATTCTCCTTCATCTGGATCTCCCGGCCCTCGGCAATCGAACCGATCAGCAAGAACTTCGACGATGTCCGAAGCTACATCCATTTCAACAACAAGCAACTCGCAGAGCAGATCATGAATTGGCTCACCATCGCGCTCCCAGTCATAGTCCGACTCCCGATCACGGAGCATCGCGTATTGATAGTCATCGGGTTCGTCTGAGGTACGAGAATAGTGTTCGGAAAACGTTTTTTCGACGCGATTGGCTAAATCGAAAATCGTGATACAGACAGCCTCTTGATCGCTGCAATATGAGCATGGCCCTGATCGACCATCTCTGAAAATCACAGGTGAGAGGTAGGCTTCACCGACACATCCATGGCAAATCAACTTTTCAGACAGCTCGCCTTGGTCAGCACATTCAGGATCCATATTTCCCTCACAGATTGATTCTTTTCAATAGTTTGTACCCCAACAGAGGGCAAAAAATCTGGTGTAGATTGATCAATATCTAGCCTAAGTGAATAGCCCCTAATTTCGTAGCCACTCAAAGAACGCTTTTGGCCGTTCACTGCCGGTTATGGTTGCTAGAGGGGGAATCCGTTGCAAATGGTTGGTTAGGTCAATTGCAAATGAGTCTTCAAATCAGTGCTAATACCCAGGTGCCAGCGGGTCTAGGAAGTGACTTCAACTAGCAGCGTGTTCAGCTAGTCTTCCCATACCAGTTACTCAAGGACGATCCCCATGCCAGATAACTCTGAAGCCAACGTAGCCACAGCGGACGCTCTCACACTCCTACTGCACAACCAGCACGCCCTAGCAGCGGCCCTTGAAGAAGTGGCCAAATGGATCTCAGAGAATGGAGTGGAAAGTGTCGCCTCTAACGCAATGGGGGCCATGGAAACGCTGGACAGCAATGCACGAGCCATCACCGATGCGATTATGCGCCTACGCCATTTATAGGCCTCATCTCACGCCCGCTGCGCCCTTGCACAGGTACCGAAATGATTCTGCTGAATCAACCTGTAATCTTTCACCCGATTCGCTGGATCTGATCGTTTGAGATGTGGAGAGTACCGATGCGAATTGACCAGCCTTATTCCCCACCGGAGAGTAGCGCTAAGAACACATTCCGGTGCTGGAAACTATCTTGCCATGACTAGCTGTTAGAATTGCGCTGGTTTAGTAATCAGGCCCTTGAGAAGCAGCATGAACGAAGAATGGACCGAAGAAGAGATGCGCCAAGCTTTGTTTGGCAACGCTGAAATATCTGCGCCGGTGAGCACCGCGCTCCTAGAAGAAATCCAGCCGGACGTCGCTGCCGTGTCCGTCTCAAAAGTGGCGAAAAAGAAGGTCCCCAAAACCTTTACCCCGCGGCTTCTGGTGACTCTCCGTGTGAGCAATGAGTTTGAAGGAAGGACGCTCGAGATCGTCCATGAAGCCGATACTCTGAGTACGCTGCTGGCAGAGCAGGAAGCCACCAAAACAGCCAGGAAAAAATTCCGGTATGTAGAAGTGGTATCGGTCAAGTCGATGTAAACCATGTTTCCCAGCAGGCGCCAAGCCAGGCTGCTGTTGGCCGACTCCCGCCCATCGTCACCGGCAGAGGTCGGCCAAGGTGTCCCTCGAGCTATGCCAGCATATGAAACATGTCCATGGACATCCGACCTGAGAGATCACGTATCTCTCCGTCGTCAGCAACCAAACAACCTACAGTGCCAGCGAATGACTCTTGGTCATGCGCTGGGATGTCCAGGCTGCAAATGATTCTGTAGCGGAACAGCCAGCCGCAGGCGACGCGACCGCACAGTTCTACCGTTTGATGATAGCCATCAACGGACAGGGGCCGGGCACCGTGGGCCTGCGCAAGGTTATATGCTGTACTGCCGGTAGATTCGCGTTGGGAAGATTCGTTGTTCATACGCGCTAGAAATGGCTGGAATAGCAGTCGATTATCTACTCGTTTGGTTTGAATGTCTGGGCATCCGCTCTGGGTCCACTACGGCCCTCGCAACAGGCAGAGATCTGCCAATTGCAGCCCTTCACGACAAGCAGTTATCGGCCATAAGCGGACTAACAGAAGTGTCTCCGAAACACGGGAGATTGACACCGCTAGTAACCAGAAACGTCGATTGTTGGCGCCACAAAAAAAATCGGGGCTAGCATAGGCTTAGTTATTTTCATTCGTTAGGCAATCTGGACTGCTTCTGGAGGAGGACAAAACGGCGCCAACGATGCTTTCCCTGTCACCTTGTGTTCAAAGTGGTTGGACATAGCCTCTGCAAAAATTTTGACTACGACTTGCGGGTCAAAACCTGCCTGGTGCTGGAAAAGCACGGCATCATGCATCGGCACTTTTAGTTCGATTCGTGGATCGCCGCTCATCGTGATTAAAGCCTTTTTAAAAATAAGTGATGCGGTACCTTGGACTTGCTGACTGATTGAAGACCTCTTCTCCTTTTCACTTAGAGTTCCCGTTCGCTCTCGCTTAATGTGGTTGCCAAGAGCGGTTCCGATTTTGCCGTCTGTTTCAAACTGAGTATAAACTTTGGATTTCCAACCCTCAAATTCAGAGAACTGTTTAAAAAAAACTTTTGCATGTTGTCTGTCTGCGCCGTACCCGTAAGCCGCATCAATTAAATCACGATGCCTCATTCCATACGCGTAAGATAGGAATAGTCGCTTCGCCTCTTTTCGCTTTGTTACATCCCGAAAAATAGATTCCGCCGCTATTTCATAGAGATCACCTTCTGCATAAAGTTTCGTAAGTAATGAATCGCCGGATAGCGCGGCCATTATTCCAGCCTCATACTGATCGTAATCGACGTAGGAGAAGAGTTTTCCTTCATCTGGGATCAGTATGTTTCGGTGCTGCTTAGCAAGATTTTGCAATGATGGGTCTTTGAAGTAAATGCGCGAGGTAATCGAACCGAACGAGTCTACTATCGGGAAGATTTTTTTCTGGCTGAGCGGTATTGCCGCCAATACCATCCTAGATTTATGAATTTTTCTTAGATTTAGTAAGTCGTCAGCATATTCGTCCTGCATTGGGACGAAATTGAGTACGTAATCTACATTTACGCCAGAAAAATCAAAGCCGCGAGGCTCTAAATATTCCACGACATCTTCATCCGACGGAACCTCTAGAGGAACACTGTATTTGGACGAAAAGTGCTTTAGGGCCATGTAAAAATCGAATTCTATTTTATCCTTGTGGCCTCTGAGCAGTTCCGTGCTTATATTTATTCCAGCCGCAGCAGAACTTATCAGGTAGCGCGCGACAGGCTGTTCTACTTGGACTAGTCTATCCCATTCCTGCTCGTGTTTTGCTTCAGCTTCAACTTGGTTAGAATACGATACGAGAGCATCGGCAAACATGGAAAGAGTTTCTTCGCAGATTTCTTCTTTTCTGTTAAATATCGCGAGATACTTTTGTATGGTCTCTTTGGGTATAAGGCCTTGAAGCGAATTGGTGATGTCTATCTTTTCTTTTTTCTCTCTCTCAGATCTCTTTCCAGAGATGGAAATCCTTAGCTCTTCGACGTCTGTAATTAGTTTTGGAAGCCTCCCAGTTAGCCTGAAAAGTATTGGGGCTATAAGCCAGTAATCATGGCAAACCAGCTCTTCTGTTTGGGAGGATATATCTTCAGCAGATGCCTCTTTCAGAACTTTTTCAGACCAAATAAAAAATCTGTCTTTTCCTTGATCCGTGTAATCCCTAATGAAAATTATAGCCTTCTTAGTCATATGGGCTTATCTCTTCGTATAGTTCCATTGGGCTTCTTGATTCGCGCTCTGTAAGAGGCCGTCCGTCTTTGAAATGAGATCTTGCTCGCGTTGCAGTACCTTTTATCTTTGTTTTCAACTCTGATATTAAAGGCCGTAAGTCTTCCCTGCCAAATTCGCTAGTGGCAAGTAAAAAATTTCTTTGGTGGTAAAAAGGCCATGTACTTTTGAATTGCGGTATGACTGGAATTAATGCAGCACTTTCATCAACGCAGCGGAGGTATATGAAGATCGCGGATGCCTCTGCTTGAAGAACGTCCGCCTGTATTTTGGCGGATGCATACTGAAGAATTCTTTCACTTTTGTAGCGGTTCTTTGCAAGCAACAACCAAAGATGAAAATTTTGCCAGGAATGAATGGATTTCTCATCATCCATCAAATATTGAGTGATTTTTCCGTGGTCATCTTCTGTTAAGTTTAGGGCTGAAAGAAGGCGGCAGTACTGGTCTGTAGAGGCAGCGTGATCTTCTAAAGTTTCTATTATTAGAATTTTAAGATCGTCTGAAATCTCTGTATGGATATCAAAGATCTTCGCTTCACTTAGTTGAATTAGACGGTTCACTGCAAATCGAAACTGTCGTGACTGAGTTTGTTTGTTGTCTATGCAGTCTTTAAGTAACTGATATATGTACTTTGCTGATCGGGCTATAACTCTCCTACTCCTGGAGCGCCACATGCTGTCGATTGTAAGTGTCCTATCGTCGGTAGTCGGGAAATTTTCGGCGATTTCGGAGTCTGGAGTATCCTTTGTAAGGATCGCGGTTTTTCCTGAGTTAATATTCATTCCGAGTTTCCGGAGCTGATTTATTAAATCTGTAAGCGCTTTTTTGGCTGTTCGCGGTGAAGAGCAAATGATCCTGATGTCGTCCACATACCGATAGTAGTCGTATCCCAATGCAACCATGTTCTGGTCAACTGAGTTGAGTACTACGTTGGCAATGAAGGAAGAAGCATCTCTATTTTGAGGGAGGCCATGTCTCTCGTTGTATCCCCATCTTGCCAGAAGCGTACATAGCGTATGTATCGCATTTCGAATTAAAGTCTTCTCAGGTCCTGATGCGCTCACTTGTTCAAGCATTGTTTCAAACGATGTACTTATGGCCGATAGGGAAATATTTTCAAAATAGTTAATTAGATCGGTGACTAGCAGCGATTGGTCATTAGAAAGTGCTGTTTTCGTTACGCCCTCGAAGGTTTTCCATAAGTCGATTCGGCTTTTGAATATGTATTTCTCGGACAGTCGCTTTTTGTTATATCGATGACCTAGCACCCGATGAGATAATAGCGGATCATAAAATGGCATCAAATAAGAGCAAATAGCTTGATATATGAAGCGATCATAGAAGTCCGTTTCTAATGAATAACGAATCCCTAGACCTTTCTTTGGGATGTCGTACGCCTGTCTTTCACATCCTAAGTAACGTCCATTTTCTTCAAGCAATAGAGATTTTAACGTGTCGTGCAGTTGTAACTTATTAGAAAATAAGTCTTGGTGCTGTAGTACGTCAACGAACCAGTCATCGCGCATATCTTGGTTTAAGTGCTGTAATACTGCATCGATATCAATTGGGAATGCTAATAGCTCAAGGGGATCTTTACCATCTAAGGTTATGAGCTTTTTGGAGTTTGATTCTTTTAATAGGATGTTTAGTTTTTTTCGAAAGATATTATCTTTAAGCAGTGCTTTGTTGTTTTGTATCTCTGACAACAATAAGTCTAGCGCAATATGAAGTGAATCGCTTTCACAGGTGACGGTGATTTCGCCACTGTTTTCGGAAGCAATTTCTGTTTCCATTCTTCAATCCTTGATAGTTTAGGTAGCGCAGCCAAATCACCCATCTATATTGCTTTTTTCCATGCCGCGAATTAGACCTTTTGTTGACTCTTGCGACGATGCGTAAAAATGCTGCGAGATAGCGTTTATCCGAATGTCCCGGCGAAGTCTACTTGGTAGCATGTCCGCTGGCGTATTGCCACAGGAATAAAAAGAATCATTGAGGCTAAAATTTTCTGTCGAATCGTGGGGCCTCCGTCGTAGTGACATCCGGCTGTCATCGGGAGTGAGGCAAGCGATGGCGTCTGTCACCGTCTGATCTGAATCGCTACTGATTTTGTAGATAACTTAAAGGTCAGCTATTGGCCGGTAGCAGCGAATTTCTGCTCTGCCACGAATATGCCAGCCGTTACTCGGTCGTGCGCACTTTGGAACCCGCAAGCTTCTTTTGCACGAACTGTCGAAATCCTTCGAAGTCAAGCGATTGAGATTCGCCTGTTGCTTCAAGAAAATGCTCTTCTGCAATCGGTGTGGCTATCTCGCTTCCCAAGATACGCATGCGTAGGCGGAGCCTGCCGATGCCCTGCGGGACGATAGCTAAAGTCTCGGATCTGCCTTGCTCACCAGGCAATAAAGAGCCAAAACGTATGTGAACTACAGGTTTTGATTCGTTCTCGTCATCTACCAACAAGCTTGAGTTCTGCCTTGTCAACACATACGGGGGAGTGGCTAGTCTATCGGCGAAATTCCATTGTGGCTTCGGCATAGTCGGCACCTCACTCGCTTCAAGCAACCGAAAGCGCTGGTCATCAAGCGCATCAATTACTACCTCAAGCTTCGCGTTTGTAAGTTGAACACCAGATTGATTCAACAGTAAAAACTGAACAGCGATAACCGCTTCATCTACTTTCATGTACTCAGCGTATTCTCTCCAGAAATAACTATTATCTCGCTCCATGATGGATTCAGTCCGGAACTCAAATGGAGTTGAGGGTTTTCGGGATTTCTTATAGTCTGGAAATTCCTCGGAAAACTCCAAGTATGTTCGGGCGAAAGTGCTGGGTAGGGCCTCGTTATTAGGCGCTATCAATGAAAGGCCTATTCGTATATCACCGCGTCCGCTGTCGTCGTTTACCATCGCGGCGATTTCTGTAGGCTCCGCTTCGTCAGTGCTGCTGCCCCGCCGCACGTACACAACGTTGCTCTTTATTTTCCCGTAAGCATTGGCGAGATAGAAGGGACGCTTTTGCTTCGGAATGGTTATAGCACCTACGGTCTTCCCTTCATACAGGTGTTCTTCGTAGCGAAATGTCAACTTCGGTTTTACTTTAGCGTTAATGAACTGCTGTATCTGCGCATCATCGATACTGTCCAGAATACCGACGACTTCTGCCGGGTGGGGGCGTTGATCCTTGAACCCTAGAAGGATGTAACCTGTGCTATCACGCCACGAATTGGCAATCGCTAGTATGTCTTTCAGCATCTCCGATTTATCGAGTTCAGTTGCACCATTGAAGCGATACTGCGCAGACTTAAAGTCAATGTCAGGGCCTTCGCTCTTGTAGCGTAACGTATTCAGCAGTTCGATCATCGATATTCGCTCTCTGGGTCTATAACGGCTAATTTGTGGAGGCTATCTGCGATCAGGTTAGTTCATCGTGGGTTAGTAAGCTTGATAATCCCGGGTAGTCAGGGAGTTGACATTGTCATTGCCTGCTCTCGAAGCGTACCGCTGGTCCTGGATGCTGACGCGACACGGGTAACGGGTACGACTGCTTTTGGCCCCGAGTGTGTAAAAACGCCTTCGCGAACTCTTGCTATGATTTCTGAGGATTTCATCGCAGGGATCGCCCATGAAGCGCTTTATCCAAGGTGAACATCGAGGCCAAGGCACCTTACTTCCCGAGAGCCTCGACGACTACGTCAGCGATACCAATCCGGTGCGGGTAGTCGACGTCTTCGTCGACGAACTCGACCTGGTCAATCTGGGTTTTGAAGGTGCCATTCCAGCTGATACTGGCCGGCCGGCTTACCACCCCGCGATCCTGCTGAAGATCTACATCTACGGCTATCTCAACCGCATCCAGTCGAGCCGACGTTTGGAGCGAGAAGCCCAGCGCAACGTCGAACTGATGTGGTTGACCGGGCGTTTGATGCCGGACTTCAAGACCATCGCCAACTTCCGAAAAGACAACAGCAAGGCCATCCGAGGCGTCTGTCGCCAGTTCTTTGTGCTGTGTCAGCAGTTGGGATTATTCGGAGAACATCTGGTCGCCATTGATGGCAGTAAATTCAAAGCAGCCAACAACCGCGACCGCAATTTCACCAGCGCCAAACTGAAGCGGCGCATGGAAGAAATTGAATCGAGTATCAACCGTTACCTAGCGGCACTCGATGCTGCCGATCGGCAAGAACCCATAGCTTCCGAGCCCAGTGCCGGGCGGCTGGAAGAGAAAATCGCCAAGCTCAAAACTCAAATGAAGGAGCTTCAAGCGATCGAAATCCAGCTCAATGAATCGCCGGATAAACAGGTCTCACTGACCGAACCAGACGCCCGTTCCATGATGACGCGCGGCACAGGAATCGTCAGCTACAACGTGCAGACAGCGGTCGATACTCAGCACCATTTGATCGTTGCACATGAGGTGACCAACGTCGGTTCCGACCGGGATCAACTCAGCTCAATGGCCAAGCAGGCCCGCGAGGCGATGACGTCAGATAAGTTGTCGGTAGTGGCTGACCGAGGTTACTTCAAAAGCGAACAAATCCTGGCTTGTCACGATGCAGGTATCACCGCCTATGTGCCCAAGCCGATGACCTCTGGAGCCAAGGCTGACGGGCGTTTAAATAACGATGCCTTCATCTATGACGCGGCAAAAAACGAATACATTTGCCCGGCTGGAGAGGCGCTGATCTGGCGCTATACCAACGTTGAAAAAGGCCTGACGTTGCACCGTTACTGGAGTTCGAAATGCCGGGGCTGCGCAATGAAGCCGCAGTGCACACCGAGCACGCAACGGCGGGTTCGACGCTGGGAGCATGAAGCCGTATTGGAGGAGATGCAGCTTCGGCTGAGCAAAGCACCGGAGATGATGCGAGTCCGAAAGCGGACGGTTGAGCATCCCTTCGGGACGCTCAAACAATGGATGGGTGCGACGCACTTCCTCACGCGAAAGCTGGCCGGGGTGGGCGCGGAGATGAGTTTAAATGTGCTCGCCTACAACATGAAACGAGTCATGAAAATCATCGGTGCTCACGGTTTGATGAAGGCGCTATCGGCATAAAAAAGCTGATTTTGGCCCATCCCAGAGGCTGTAAAAACAGCGTTGAAGTGTTCCAGGTCGCGACTGATGCAATACGCAGCATTTGCCATGCGATCGTTCAGCCACGAACGTCAATGATCCAAGACGATGAGGCCTTGAGCGTTTTTACACACTCTGGGCCGATAGCTGCCAGTTGCAAACCTTGTGCGGAGATGAACTCGCGTCTGCTTTGGCTTCGTCCGCGAACGGGTCCAACCGTCCAGAAACTGAGACGTCTAATACGCCCATGGATGGTGCTGATTTGATCCCACCAAGGCCACAGTAGGGTTGGCGAAGAGTCCGCCGCCATCCGGTAGATACGACGACCAGCTTGGCGCCTTTCGGCCCAGCACCTTTAGGCTCCAGGCGAGCTGTTGCGTGCGGTATCAATCTGTCACGCCGTGCTGGTATGCTGATCGTATGGCCTGCGCCGTTTGCTGGACTCACGACCGGAGAAGCTTACAGAATGGATGCCGAAAGGAAAATCACGGTTAAGATTCCTGCTGCAATACAGCAGAAAATCGAAAGTGGAGATTACAAGCTCAGAGGTTCAGAGCTACGCGACCGGCGTGGAAGGATTGTTGGTAATCTTAAGTCTCTAGAAACCCCGCCAGAGAACTTTTTCTCTCCTCAAATATTCGTCAGCTTCCAGCAATACTCATTTGTTTCGATGACTGCTGTTTCTATCGAGCTTCGGAGCTATATCGACGAGAGAATGCAGGCCTTGTCTGCGCTAGATAGCAAACTCGACAAAGTACTTGAGCGACAAACTTCTGGGCTATTTGCTGATGTCAGTGCGTTCAGTGAAAACTTTCAAAGTCTTAGCGAAAGAAGTCTTCTCGTCGACGAGAAGATAACCTTTGCTTCAGGGGTTAAAGCTGCCTCTAGCCTAGCGTCAAATTTGAATAGTTACTTCAAAGAGTACTTAAACCTCACCGAAGTCTGGTACGGGAGTGGGTATGAGTCTGTGACATACGAAAGCTGTCTGCGTGAACGAAACCCTAGGCTTAGCCTCCCGGTCACCAAGTCAAAATTCAAGCGCTTCAGCAAGTCTCATGCTCATGCTATTTCCTACGCTTTCCTTGAGGTTTTGAACGGACTGAACGTTTTATCCATCATCTTTAACGGGAAGATTCATGCCCGCTATGAAGAAAATCTCGAAATATTAGAGCGTGCGCTTAGGGATATTCTCAACAAGCTGATCGATGGGCTTGAACAAGAAGGTGATATTTACAGCATGATGTATAGCGTGGACGAAGCTAGTAAATATTACAAGGTGGACGTTATTCGCATTCAGAGCATCCAAGGTTCTGACACTGTCCAGGAATTGATACGTCGCTCATACGGTAAAATTTCACGAGACGATCGTGACGTAGATCGGCTGGATTCAATTTATGATGTAGTGGGGCTCCTTGAAGAAATTGGCAATCTAAAAGCTCGGTCGACCTCCCTTGAGTTTATTGACCTGCTGGACTCTCCCGAAGTAACAGCACTGAAGGAAGCATTGTTTAAAGGAGGAGAGGCGCCAGCTCAGTTAGGTCACGCCTGAACCGCGTCTCGATCACAACTGAATCGCGTCTCGGCCCTAGTGGTGCTGAGGGCGGGTTCTCTTTCGCGCCCCTTCAACCCGCCAGTAGTCTCGTTCAGCTTGCTAAAAAAAGCTGCTTGCTGACCCACATCACGTTTCGACGCGGGGGCATCGCAAACACCTTGCATGCTTCGGAGCGGTGCAGCCATCTACGACCGGCAGCTATCGACCGATTGTGTTGAAAAAGTTGGCGTTCCCGAAACACTCGAATATTGAGGGATGAAAACACCTCAGTTGCACGCGGGTACGCGAAATCCGAGTCATGAGCTTTCTGCCAAAAATTCAGATTTCAATCTCAGGCGCGTACTTTTCTGGCGCGGAATTCGAAGCCGACTTTTTCAACAGAATCGACCCAAACCGGCCATTCTAGATAGGTCGCTTTCGGCCAAGACTGGAATGCTTTCCCCTAGGTTTAAGCAGGCGGCATGGAATACTATCCCCAAAGTGATGCAGGTACGACTGAGGGGTGACTTTCGCGTACTTGGGCCTTGGAGTGCTGAGTGTGATCACGGATGCCCATATGTGGCAGGTGACCAGACCATGGGCAAACTCAAAGTCGGCCAGTCAGCGCTCTAGCAAAGCAGATAACCATAAAGAAAGAGAAATATGAATAGCACAAAATAATCACTCGCAAAAGCGATAGCCGAGTCTGCACTACAGACGGCCTGCCATTTGCTAGTGGAATATTACATCGATAATGACTGCACGACATTATTGGTGTTCGCTAATTGACTATTTTGGCCATGAGCAAACCGTGAAACTTTGCAGCCTCAATTTTTTGGTGCGCCATTTTCAGTGGATACTATCGACCAAAAATCAGACGCAATAGCATTGGTAACAAACTCATAGGGTAGATAATAATAACCTCCATCCCCGCAAGGATTCCCATCTGCCGTTTGAGTTCCCCACGAGTTTCTCATAATGAGAAGGCTTGAAATATCATCGTACCCTACCAGCAACCCGGCATGACCAATGCTCGCCGTATCTGGGTCAGGTACTGGTACAAAACCGCCATTTAAATCTGCATCAAAAAATGAATTATGTATTCTGAGGCCAAATGCAACGGCGTAACCGTCAGCTAACGAAGACCTGATACCTCCAAGTGTCTGGAGGCTCTTTGATGTATTAGCTTTATAACTATCTGCTTCTGCGATGACACCTGCTGTAGGCGGTTCGTTAATATGGCTACGAGTATACTGCCAAAGTTGCTCATCACAATATCCGCGTTCAGCTATTGCCTGAATGGCTGCTGAGACACTGGTGCCGTTATCTCCACTTTGAGTGTTCGAGATAACCCGAGAGTACCAATAAATAAACATCCTTGATGGGCTAACTTTATGATAAGTTAATTTTCTCCTTAACATTTCAATTAAGGCGGCCACGGCGTTGGAGGTGCAAGTATTATAGGGGCCCTGGCTATATATGGGCGGAGCGAAAGAGCGGAGATCTACAGACTCCGGGAGCGCGCCTAGTTCTAAGTCAAATTCAATGTCCAATTGCTTGTTAATAACCGGCTCAGGTGGCAACCACCCGAATGTTCGCCCTTTTGAAGAAGGAAGCACAGACGAAATTGCCGTATTGGTCAATTTGGGCATGTTGTGCCCCCTGCCTCAATCACCGCGTCACAAATTTTTGCTTTTTGTAATGCACGCTTCGTAGTGAGTTCGTCAAGTTCAATTTTGTCTTTCGCTAAATCCGCACCACGGAATGCCTTCACGGAAGCAGTTGTATCTGTGGAATAGCCTGCGACAGCGGATAGTGAATTCGCTACCTTGGACTCAGCGTTCCAAGTAAATTCAGAGGTTCTACCAAACTTATCGAATTTCAAGTTTACAGTTCTTGACTCTCCAAATCTTGTTGAGAGGCATAAGGTCGTTGGTTCCGACAGCTGAGCAGCGTAGATTATTTGTGAGGAGGTTTTGGGGGGCGCTCCCACGATAGGGGAAAAAAGTTTTCCTGTTGCGGTCAAGCCAAGACTTATCGGTTTTGCATTAGGTATAAGTATAGATTGCTTACACTCTGCAAGCTGTTTTGACGTATTGTCGAGCGTCGCAGGTACGGCTGATGCTTCAGAAATAGTCGCTGTGGTTTCAAAAAAACGTAAGAGATCGCTGTCTCTCTGATCTTGAGGTGGGGCGGCACCTGGGCCAACGTAATCGACATCGAAATATTTTTTTATTTCTTTAATATCCCATGAAACTTGGTAGCCTCCCGTGCGCAGCTGCTTGTCTTCTAGTTTGATATCAGCATTTAATACAGCATGAAGACTTGTCTTAAGGCTTGCAATTTTTAGCGCCCTTGCGTCGATGTTTTTCTGTAAGTTGGCAATATCAGTGCTGGGTGACTTGGCATTTTGTTTAGTTAGATTGTCGCGTAACTGCTGAATGCCATCTGCTGCGGCTGCTTCTTGTGTAAGTATGGATTTTTGATCCGCAATATTTAGCTGTTTTAAAACTTTGACAGATTTGGCAATTTCTAATATTTCTGGTCGACATCTTAGCGTTACAGCTTTTCTACTTCCCTCCGTTCCAAAAAAGGGTAGGGCTGAACCGACAATCTTGATCACTGATCCAAGCGCCACAGAAGATTGATCCGTATTTGTTGAGTTCACCCCGCTGATAACACCGTTTTCAAATGTTGTAATAGTTAGATTCCGCTTAGCCATCCCGCCATATAGTAATGAGCCTGAAAGCTCGTACGGTTGGTTCTGGCTTCCAGCTTCAGCGTTGACAGTGAATAACGAGTCACTGACCACCTCTGGAGTGCAGGTTAGTATGTCTATCGCTACTGATGTCTTTACCGTGGTCTTAGGCATTGTGTATGAAATGGCAGCGGCAGTTCCAGGATCTGTAGTTCCGCAGGCTTGAAGCACGAGCATTGTTGACGCGGCAATTAATATCCGTTTATTCATAGCCAAATTCCTTCATGTGGATGGTTTTTGTGGCTAGAAGCACTTCAAGTCTTCAGCATTTTAGAAAGATTCCTGACCGTGCACTGGAAGTTACTACCCTCTCCTTTTCCTTCGCAACCAAGCGTAGCAGAGAGTTAGCGGCGCGCCTGGGCGGCACTCACTTTTTTGTTAGAATGAGCAGTAGCGAACCTTGACTAGGCCCCAAGGGAGTACATGCGGAAAATCACTAGCGTAGAGATCTCTAAACTACGCGTGCATGCTCCGGGCTGCGAAAAAAGGCCATTCGGTTCTGAGGTCGTTTTGGGTTAAACCATTAAATGCGGTAAGCGCAGTCACCGTTTGCGTCCGTTGAGGGGTAGTGGTTTCCGTTACAAATGCCGCTATGGTCTAGAGCTAACTATCATAGCGGGTAGCTCTAGACCCAGGTTTCAGGTACCTGACGTTCAAAGGCCCCGCCATCGATGCCGTTGTTCAATCGACCAACGTCGCTTATGGGGCGGATACTGCCTCTCTGCGACAGGCAGCAATTGGCCGATGTCTGCCTGTCGCGACCGGCTGAAGAGGGCCGAGGCAGTGTAAAAACGTTACTCAGTGCGGCAGGGATTCAAACCGGATTGAAAATCGCGCTTCTAAGCAAAATCCATATCTGCTGACGTGCCAATAAATTTCAGATTTATCGGAGGCGCACACACCTCAATTTTGGCGAAGCATTTTTACACAATCAAGACCAAAAGTAGCCATTCTCCAGCAGCTGAGAACGCACGTTTGATATTAGGGAAGCTCGACACCAAATTTAAGTTGCGAGAGCCAGTCACGAAAAATAGTCGGCGTCAGATAATAGCCCATCAGGAGGATATCACTCTTCCCCAGAAAGGATTCCGGATTAATTTCTAGCTCTTTTGCACTCGGACTTCCTTCAAAAGTAATTCCTACATACGCATAACGATCTTCGGTTGCATGGGCAACTAATACAGGCCCTCCGCTAAGTCCGCTAAACCCCCAACCGTGTTCAATCGCCAGTGTAGAGCATAGTGTGTATGTAGGCTTCTCTGGTGAAGGAACTGAGGACGCAAGTTCAACGGCCACACGCGGCATCGGCGCGGCTAGCATGTCGTTTACATTGTACTTGTGCCCATCGGGAAATCCGAATGCGAGCCATACAGGTTGGGAAGCAGACCAGTCCGGATCCACCCAATTATCCAAGTTAATAGCTTCTGCACCTCGAACATCCCGTAATACTGGCCAGATATCGCTCAAATCCGCTATCGCAATGTCAGGTCGTTCCGAATTCTGGCTTTCGAGATTGGCGAGCGCTTGCTCGTCATTGATCATGTCGAACGATGGGAAGTCGCGGCAGCTCGCAAATGACCATCGGTATTGCCCCTGTGGTCCATAGGTATGGAACTGATGGATGGCGCGCCCCGAATGAATCGAAGGGACGATTCGATGCCCCGTTTTTAAGGCTTCACTCAAAAATGCAGCAAGGACATGATGGCAGGTGACAGCATATACACGTGTCTCTAACTGGATGAATGTTACTGTTGCATTGGTAGTGTGCACACTATGGCCACTTTGCAAGAATTGGTCGCTAGCAAAAATAGGTGCGCAAACAGTTTTGACTTTTTTATCGAGAATGTCATCTGTTGAGTCAACGTATATCATTTTACTTGAATCCTCATTTTATAGAGATTACTTGTTGCAAGCTCTTTGCATTGTCACGGACTCTAGATATCTTATAGTCTAGCTCCTGTCATTGCAAACTAATGCCAGTAGACTTCCTCGGGGAGCTAATAGACATACTTATATGGCGTCTGGCGCCCCAGCTTGTTGTGCAACCCAAAACTTTTTGTCAATTTCAAGCTCCCTTCTGCGATTACGGCGATTGACATGGCCTATCCCTTTCAAATCTCCTTTCTTGTTTCCTACAGACGCTCTTAAAGGAACCCATGTCGAGTTAGAAAATACTCGCGAGTTTCCTTGGTTCGGAGAATCCACTCTTCATTCATGGTTGAACTTCCGTTATTCATGATAGGATTTGGTAATAAAGGAGTGCCCTTCGTCCTATTTAGCATGTTAGCTCGAGACTGGTTGGCATCCCTGCGCGGGCTACTCAGGATGCCAGGGCTTAGGGTAGAGTAGCAACGCGGCGAGCCTTCGAGGGCCTAACGGTTGTAGCGATCCGCTGGTGCTCAACGAGTGAGGAACCACCCTCAATGGTAGGCCGCTTTTGGCCGATTCTGTTGAAAAATTCGACTTCGAATTTCACGCCAGAAAAGTACACTCCTGAGATTGAAATCTGAATTTCTGACAGACTGTTCAGGACTCGGATTTCACGCAGCGTGCAACAGAAGTGTTTTCATCCATCAATATTCGAGTGTTTTGGGAAAACCGACTTTTTCAACGCAATCGGCCGCTTGCTGCCCTTTGTTACAGTCAGCAATCGGTCAATGCAGTCAGTAGCGATTGCTTGGCGCCACGGGGGTTGTGAGCGAAACTTCCGGGGATTAGTCTTGCGCACATTATTCCAAAGCATTTCGCGGGCCTCGTTACATTATGTCGTTAGCTATCAGGGAGAGATCGGTGGAGCAAAGTATTGCGCAAAATATTTCTACTCTTTTGTCTGTCGTCGGAAGTGGAAATAGATATAAGCTAGAGCGCTGGTATGCCTCAGGAAGCTTGACTGGTTTCCACCAGTGGGCAGACGGCAAGCCGTGTGAAGGCGCCTTTCTGTTCATAGACCAACAGACTGTTGGGATATGGATACTGCTTATAGATTGGAAAGAGGACGATAATTTCTATGTTGTTATTTTTCCTCAGTCTAGAGTTGGTCCTGTAGCGGAAATACATGAGATCCATGGTGAAGGCGACGAGATTTCTTTGAGTTGGAAATACGCCCCAACTAAGAGAGACGGTAGGAACTTGGAGAGGAAACGATACTTCATAGAAGCGCTGCTGTCAGATTCCGTCACAATATCCATTCCATTTGGATCCGATGAGGTTGATGACTTTATTGATGAACTGTTCACCCTCGCCAATAGCAGGCAAAAGGCAGACTCCCTTGACCCAAACAGACCAAGCGCCCGTGATGGTTTTCCTGAAGGAAAGATGAAGCAAAAGATGCACTTGGTGAGAGAGCGGAATTCGGAACTTGTTCGACAAGCAAAACTGCTCGCCTTGAAGACGTATGGTTGTTTGTTATGTGAGTGCTGCGGCATGGACTTCCAAAGTGTTTATGGGAGTATTGGCGTTGGTTTTATTGAGGCACATCACACAAAACCCATTAGCACACTGCACAAGGATGGCGAGAAGACACAGATTGATGATCTAGCCATGGTGTGTTCCAACTGCCATAGAATGTTGCATCGGTGCAGGCCATGGCTAGAAAGACATGAATTAAAGCAGCTACTAGATGCAAACCATTCGCTGAAGGGCGACGACCTGAGCTAAAGTGTTAGCTAATAATTGAAAATCCATAAGAAGCGGCTATGCAAACCTTTGAATTTATTATTCATAAGCGACCTGTGTCCCTCCAAACAAAAAACAGGGTGAATCTTCAAGCATGGAAAGCTTTTGTGCGAGGAGAAGCGTCCAAGCTATGGATCAGTGGCTCGCCCCCAGTGGCGTCACCTGCACTCCGATTTACGATTGTCTATTTATGCGACGATTCCCCAGCCGACATAGACAATATTATTAAGCCAATACAGGATGCGCTTGTCGGGCTTGTCTTTGAGGATGATTTCTTGGTTTCTGATGTCGACAGTCATCGTCGTTTTCTACAAGAACCTATTGACGTAACGAACCTGCCACCACTTCTAAGGAGTGGGGTTGCTGAAGGCAACGAATGTGTTTACGTTAGAGTTAGTGATGCGCAGGACCTTAGGAGTTATTTATGAACATTCCGACCAAATTCACACACGAAAAAAAAATAGATTCATTGGCCCATGACTATTTGCAGCAAGGATTTACCGTAGTAAAGGAGCCGGCTGTCGAATTAATTCCTTTTGACCTAAGTGGGTATAGGCCGGATTTGCTAGTCAGCAAAGGAGATAAGAACTTAATAATTGAAGTCAAGACAAAGGCATCGCGCATCTCCGTTGATAAGTTTCAATCCCTTGCCCAAGAAATTTCAAAGCATGATGGCTGGAGGTTCTTGCTTGTTACATTAGATGATGTTGATTCCTCAATGACTCCAACTACGGAAGACGACTTGCCTACGTGGTCACAGCTTCAAAGCAAGTTGTTGCAAGCTCAAGCCCTCATAGCATCTGGAGCCATCGAACCCGCGACATTGTACCTCTGGAGCATATTTGAAGCTGCACTTCGCAAGAGGGCAATTATTCAAAGTATTCCCGTTGAGAGACTCCCTGCTTCGATGCTGATAAAACACATGTATTCACAAGGTGAAGTATCCGTTAACGATGTTGATCTTTTCCTAGACTTCATGAACAGGCGAAACCGTCTGGCCCACGGCGCAAATGAAACGATCGATCCGCATCAACTTTCCCAAGTATTTCAAACTGTAAACCGCATTTTGGTGGAGTGGGATAGTTTCAATCCTCTCTAATCTTATGCCTGCATGAGATGTTCAGAAAATTAACATCTAAAAGGGGACAGATTATTTTTCTATAACTGTCCGCTCTTGGCCGATTTTTACCAGTCATGACAGGCAGAAATCGGCCGATAGCTGCCAGTCGCACATTAGTCGGCGTAGGATATGGTCTAAATACTTCAATCGAGAGTGGGGCTAGAGTCTAATGAGTGATTCATTGCAAACGACCGTGATTTGTCAGGACCCAGCCGATGGCAGCAAGGACATCATCATCGACCTCCCTCCGGATGTCCTAGCAGCAACGAACGTCGGCCTTGGTGATTCTCTGAGCATCGAGTTGGTCGAAGGATCGATAGTGCTAAAGCCAATTCGTGATACTGACACGCAGTCCTGAGACTGCTTTTAGCCGACTGTGCTGAAAAGTCGCTTTTCCCAAACACTCGAATATGATGGATGAAAACACCTCTGTTGCCCGCTGCCTCTCCAGCGACGAGTAACCAACCAAAATCAATCCGCTATAAATCGAAAATCGCTCCATCTGATCGCCTAATGCTTGCTGTGGCTTTGGATATATATAGTGTCTATCACTTGATTAGCTCGAATGCGAGAGCGACGTGGAGGTTTGGAAGATGACCTGGCCGAACGCTTACTTAGGGTTGTCGGATGAGCAATGTGCAAAATCTGCACATTACCTTCAATCAGGAAGATGATCTAGGAGTACTGAGTGTTTGGGACCGTTGTCAACCCGCGCCTGTAGAGCTACGCCCGTTAAGTAAAAAGGGCACATGCGGCAAGAACTAGTGTCCACGCGAAATAAAACTAGACTCGTTTACAGTCAACGTAGCTCGTCCGGATCTGCTTGAACGTTATATAACCGTAGCAGCTCATTAAGCGCTCCGACAATCCTAGGCTCACGTACTAGTTCCAGCGCCGTATACGACACTGCTACCGCCACCGTTAAAGAGTCTAAATGTAAGTCACGTGGATCAAAGGGCCATACTTGAATCCGCGTAATCGTCGGGTCTCGAAAATCGTAATCCGACACGATTATTAACTCGGATGAAATTTCATTCCAGCGATGCAACGATAATCCATAAGTCTTTTGCGGCATGTCGGCAAGCATAGTGAATCTGTCGAGGAAGCTATCGCCAACATAGATGTAGCCATCGCTACTAAAATCACGCACATAAAAGTCTGCCAATCTGGGGGACGAAACCAAGGCTTTCAATACTCGCATGGGAATACGCCCGTCGTTTAGTGCGTACTCTTCCTCAAAATGTCGTTTTATTCGCGAAATCAGATCGGGATGGTTAGCCATGATCAGCGTCGAAAAATCTACCATGTAAATCCGTCCTCTTAGATAAATGCGTTGTATTCGATTCAACCGACGAGATCAGCGAGAAGTAGATATTCTTCCTCAGTTATGAGGTCTTTGGGTGCCTTATTACCCAACAGAGGATTTTTGCGCGCCCACCATTCAGAAGCCGCCGCGACGTTGTCTTGAAAAAGGTCAACTGTCTTAATTATGACTTTTCTCTGGATTTCTCGTGTGGTACGACACTCATCAGTAGGGGCTGTAGCATCGCACCCCGAATTAAAGACATCCATAAGCACTTTTTGCTTACAGCGTCCCCAGGCACCATCAAGTGGACCTTCTAACACGATCCCCTCCGTACTTTCTACCAAATACCTGGGTTTTTCTTTGCGGCCACTATTAAAGCGTGTTATTCGCGTGACGATCCCTAGCTCACTATCGGGCTTAAGTGGAGACTTATTAATGCAAGCGGTGATCAACTGGATTTTCTCAATCCGTCGACCTTTATTTTTTCCACTCAATGTCCGGTCGAGCCCCGCAATACTGGAAGTCATGATCATCTGGGAGGTGGATTTAGCCAAAAAATGCTCGGCCGGTAAGTGCTCCCTTACATAAAACCAAGGCATACCTATCGGATGTGAGACACAATGCCAATTTCTCTTTCGGTCTTCGTAACGTTCTGCCCTGCTCATAGCGTCATCGTAATCAGTCTGGAACATAGGTATCTCTCATTGGTAGACGGGCCAACAGCATTCAATCAGGATTCGCGGCACGGCAACTTGGGCACAACACTCGAATATATCCCTTCTTTCCTCGCGCTAACTGCCCTCTGCTGCCGCACAGTTCACATACTCCGTAAGACATAGCTACAACTGCGGCGATCACACCCTGTGAATACTCGTCTGTTATGGAAAATGTGCATCTGAGGATCCCCATTTTTTGTTTTATCTGGCATGCCACGATCTGACCGACACCTGCCCGAGCAACATGAACTTGCAACTCTCGGCAAAGTGAATAGATCAAAAACCACCACCCGTCACCGCAGTCGATCCCCCACAAATAATCCTCTGGATCACTCTCAGTCACCCCGAAGATTTCTGGGAACCTTTTCAGCAGGTCTCGCTCCAGCTCTGGCTTCAAGTTATTCACCTATCACGTCATTTATATTGACACTTATATATTTTAGTTAAATTAAATCATCAAAATTTGGAAAGCTGAGTCCGCCAAAATCTATAAAGATCATGGAAATTCTCGACCGCTTGCACGCTATAGCGTGTAGTGCTTTAGCGTGCATTGTTGCCCTATCTCCCTTTTGTTGTCTAGAGGGAATTTTATGGATATCTCAGAAGCGCTCGCCGTAGCAATCAGACAAATTCGCTTGGCACGCAACATGACACAAGAGGATTTTGTGGGTATCAGTGGTCGAACATATATTTCCGAACTTGAAAGGGCTGTCAAAAATCCTTCGCTCGCAAAGATAGACAGCATTGCTGTGCGAATGGGCGTTCATCCGTTGACCTTGCTAGTAGCATGCTATGAGCTGAAAGACGGTGTCACGCCAGCTGAACTGCTGAAGACAGCGCTGACAGAGCTGACAGAGCTGCCAAACCTCGTTTAAAGCTGTCAGAACATCAAACACAGCTTCGGCGAGCGGGAGCGTGACGTTGCTGGCGCTTTCGCAATTCCAATTTCGCGCGAGATTCTTTGCACTCAACTGATTACGAATAGGTGAGCAGTACAAAGGCGAACGTGGAGGAAACGTGCGTTGAGTCGAGATAATGAAGTCAAAATTGCGCCTGAATCATCTTGAATGATGAATGGCTTATCACGCCCGCCAACTTACGGCTGCTGAGTCACACGGGATGAGCATCCGCAAAGGAAAAAGCCCAGCCAGAAAATTAGCTACTCACCTTAGAGCAAAATAATAAAGACTTGCTGATGGACATAGGAAAATCAGTCACGCATTTTTTCATTCTGAAAAATGCGGTAGAACAAGATAAGGAATTCCTAGAAAATCAATGATTTATATCATCGCATTTTTCTAGACCTCTTAAGTAACCTTCGCGTTACGAGTGCGCTGCTCTACCAACTGAGCTACACGGGCGGTAGGCTAAAGCTAGCACTGCCTTGGACGTCCGGCAACTCACTGCTTTGGGAGTGCAATAACCCCTTGGGCCCAGAAGCGTGGCTGCAGATGTACTTTGCTGGCGCCCACGTAATGCTGGTTACGCTCATTGATGTGAGGCACGTCTCTAATTGCGACGAACACCAGCAATGCAACAGACAGGACAATCAGCACCGTCCACATCCAGTACAGCAGCGGCATCGTGGCGCTTGGGCACGTTCGCCACGGGTGCAAGGCCATCAGCCAACCAACCACCAGCGCCAGCCACAGTTGCGAGTTTGGCATCACTATCACGCCGTCAACCATGGCTTGGGTCAATGCGCCGATCAACGCGGCAAATAGACACAGGCGCAGCAGGTCTACGGGTGCAATAACGCTGCGCTGCTGACGCAGCACATTCAAGGTCGGCCAGATCCCCCGCAAAGCCAACCCGGCCACGCACAAGGTCGACAGCACGCCCCACTCGCTGGCCCATTGCAGAATCGCCTGGTGCGGGTGAGCGGCAATGTCGTTGGCGATATCGGCAAAATGCATCGGCCCGAAGCCCAGCAACGGGCGCTCGCGGATCATGTCCCAAGCCTGCCACCAGATGGGGCCACGCCCGGAAAGAGAGGTGGTCAGGCGGTCGCCGGCGATATTGTCGATTTCAATCCCCAGATACCCCGTCAGTGCGACGAACAACAACCAGTACAGCAGCAATGCGCAACACAGGGCAGCCAATTGCCAAGCCAGCCAGCGACGCCCCCAAGGGCCCAAAAACGCCAGGACTATCCCGGCAGTTCCCAAACCGAGCCAGGTTCCGCGGGTGCCGCCACTGATCGCGATCAGCCACCAGACACACAACAAGGCGAACACACAACTTCGTACCGCACGACTGGTAGCCGAGGCCAGCAGAGGAAGTGCCAGCAACGGCAAGGTAAACGTCTGGAACTGGCCATAAAAGCGCTTGTTGGAAAATCCTGACAGCAGCAGGTCCGTGTTCAACACCGGTTCGCCGCTGGTAAAGGCGATAGCGCCAGCATATAGATACTGACTGCTTTTGATCAGGCACAGCAGCACCACGAAGAGGACCAATGCCCGATCAAGGGACTCGTCGCCATTGCGCCTAAGCGTGGCGAGAGCAGCAGCAATGGCGCCACAGGTGATTACCAGCGCCAGCTCAGTCAGCGCCCAGGACGGCTGATGGGCCAACAACGACGAGACCAGGCCAAGCCCAACAATCACCGCCAGACCGATAGCGGCGGGCCTGTCGACCAGTCGTTGCCTGCAAGCCAGCGAGGAAACCGACAGCCCATAAATCAACGCGCAAAAACCCACGACAATTTGTATCGTACGCTGCAAGTCATGGGTGCTGAACGAGGGATAGATACCCAGCGCCAGAAGACACAGCGCCACCACCAGGAAAACGCTTCCTCGTTGCTGCACGGATAACGTCATGGGCAACCTCTACGTCCTTGTGGATTGTGTGGGAGCAGGGCTCCCGCACTGGATCTATATTGCCGTGTAAATGCTGCCCGGCTTAATGGTCACGCACCGCCAGCCGTGCAACCTTTTGCAGCGTATTGATCATCGGACGTGGTGGAACATTTCCAGCCGGTAGTGGCACCGCGGGTCAAGGTGATGGTCTTGCCCAGGACTGGCGCGGGAGCATTGATAATTTCACAGGCCATCGAGCCGGCGCCCGTGGCGACGTCACCCGTTACGGTGATCGTGCAATTGGCCGTCGGGCTGGTGCCGCCGATCAATGCCAAGGTCGGAGCAGCCCCCTGGTTGAGGGTGTCCTCAAAGCCTGCTTTCAATGCGGAAATTTCCGCCAGGCCCGCCGTGAACTTGGCCTTGGCCTGGTGCTTGGTATAAATGGGCAGCCCGATAGTGGCCAAGATGCCGATGATCGCCACGACGATCAACAACTCGATCAAGGTAAAGCCTTTCTGACGCATCACACTCACTCTCCAGAATAAGACGGGGCTCACGCCCCCATAGCAAAGCACATCCTGTGCCCTGTCCTCAGCAACCGCGCCAGTGTACTCACCCGCGTCCGGCCAATCGCGCACAAGACGCACAATCTGACATTTTTTCAGTTACCGCCTTCCTGCCGGACACACACTGGTGACTAAGCTGTAGATCTTCACCTGTCCGAGTGAGGTAGTGCGAAATGAATGATGTATCCGTGATCTACGCTTGGGAAGGCACCCACCAGAACGGCCGCAAGGTGTCCGGCGAAACCAGTGGCCACAATCGCGCCCTGATCAAGGCGCAGCTGCGCCGGCAAGGAATCCGCCCCGGTAGGGTATGGAAAAGGTCCCGCATTCTTGCGAACATCCGACACCCCATCAGCCCCGCCGACATCGCCCTGTTCACCCGCCAACTGGCGACTCTGTTGAAAGCAGGCATTCCAATGTTGCAGGCCTTCGACATCATCTGCGAAGGCTTCGACAATCGGCATATGCGCTCGCTGGTGCATGGACTGAAGCAAGAGATCGCCGCTGGCAGCAGCCTGGCCGTCGCCCTTTTTAAAAAACCGCAGTATTTCGACGAGCTGTACTGCAACCTGATCGCAGCAGGTGAACAGGCTGGCGCCCTGGAAACCCTTCTGGAGCGCGTGGCAATCCATCTGGAAAAAAGCCAACAACTCAAGGCCAGGATCAAGAAGGCAATGACCTACCCGCTGGCAGTGCTGGTTGTCGCCACTGTCGTCAGCGCCATCCTGTTGATCCATGTCGTGCCGCAGTTCCAGGGGCTTTTTGCCGGGGTTGATGCACAGTTGCCGGCTTTTACCTTGATGGTCATTGCGATGTCCGAATTCATGCAACAAGCCTGGTGGATGCTCGTACTGGCCTTGGGTACCAGTGTTTTCGGCCTGCGCCACATCCATCGCCGATCACCCGGCTTTCGCCACTGGCTGGATGCCAGTTTGTTGAAAATCCCACTGACAGGCACACTGCTGAAAAAGTCGGCCGTCGCCCGCTATGCCCGTACGCTCTCCACCACTTTCGCGGCCGGGGTACCGCTGGCGCAGGCATTGGATTCGGTGGCAGGGACCGCCGGCAACGGACTATTCAGACAGGCAATCAATCGTATGCGCCAGGATGTATCAACAGGGATGCAGTTGAACCAGACCATGGCTTGCAGTGGCCTATTTGCGGGCATGGCTATTCAGATGACCGCCATCGGTGAGGAGTCGGGCACCCTGGACAGCATGCTGGAAAAAGTTGCCAACCATTACGAAGCGGACGTCGACAATATGGTGGACAGCCTCACCAGCCTCATGGAGCCGCTGATAATGGTAGTGCTCGGCGGCATTGTCGGGGCGCTGGTGGTGGCCATGTACCTGCCAATCTTCCAACTCGGCGCGGCGTTTTGAGCATGCCACTGAACGAAGTGCTGACCGATCAGCCATGGGTGTTCGTATGGATCGCGCTGGTGCTTGGCCTGATCATCGGAAGTTTCCTCAACGTGCTGGTGTGGCGCCTGCCAAAGATGCTGGAGCGGGAATGGCGGGGGCAGGCCCATGAAGTACTGGGCCTGCCCCCGGAGCCAAGCGGCCCAACCTACAACCTGCTGCACCCCAACTCCTGTTGCCCGCACTGCTCGCGGCCAATTCGCCCCTGGGAAAACATTCCACTGCTCAGTTACCTGCTGCTCAGAGGCCGCTGCGCGGGGTGCCATAACCCCATTAGTGCACGCTACCCCCTCGTCGAGTTGGCATGCGGGCTAATCTCGGCGTTCATTGCCTGGCATTACGGCTTCGGTTGGCAGGCCGGTGGGGTATTGCTGTTGAGCTGGGGCCTGATTGCGATGACCTTGATCGATGCTGATCATCAATTGTTGCCAGATGTGCTGGTATTGCCCCTGCTCTGGCTCGGGTTGATCGTCAATCAGTTTGGCCTGCTTGTGTCGCCGCCTGACGCGCTATGGGGCGCGGTTGCTGGCTACATGAGCCTGTGGTCGGTGTTCTGGCTGTTCAAACTGATCACCGGCAAGGACGGCATGGGCCATGGCGATTTCAAGCTGCTGGCCATGCTCGGCGCCTGGGGCGGCTGGCAAATCCTGCCGATGACGCTGTTGCTCGCCTCGTTGGTCGGGGCGATAACGGGCCTGATCCTGCTACGGCTACGTAACGCCCAGACGTCGACACCTATGCCTTTTGGTCCTTATCTGGCCATTGCCGGCTGGATTGCATTGCTCTGGGGTGGTCAAATAACCGACTTCTATTTGCAGTCTGTCGGTTTCAGATGACCACTCCTGTTGCAACACCCTGGATTCTTGGCCTCACTGGCGGCATCGGCAGTGGCAAAAGCGCGGCGGCCCAGCACTTTGTCGACCTTGGCGTGGACCTGATTGACGCCGACCACGCTGCCCGCTGGGTGGTCGAACCCGGAAGGCCGGCACTGGCGAGTATTGCCGAGCATTTTGGCGCTGATGTTCTGCTGCCCGATGGCCAATTGGACCGCGCAGCCCTGCGCAAGCGGATCTTCGAAGTCCCCGAAGAACGCCGCTGGCTGGAAGCTTTGCTGCATCCGCTGATTGACGAAGAGATTCGCAGCCATTTGGCGCGAGCCCAATCGCCTTATGCGATCCTAGTGTCGCCGCTGCTGATCGAATCCGGTCAGTACACCATGACTCAGCGAGTCCTGGTGATCGACGTGCCGCAATCGCTACAGATTCAGCGTACCCTTCAGCGCGACGGCATCAGCGAAGAACAGGTGCAGGCGATTCTCAAGGCCCAGGCCACTCGGGAAGACCGCTTGCGCCATGCCGACGATGTGCTGGTCAATGACCAAGACCTGGCCTGGCTGCACAGCGAGGTCGAGCGACTGCACCACTTTTACCTTACTTTGCGTGGAGGCCGATCATGAGCCAACCCTTGACAGTCGAATGCCCAACCTGCGGCGCGCCCGTGGAATGGAAAGAGACCAACACCAACCGGCCGTTCTGCTCGGACCGCTGCAAACTGATCGACCTGGGTGCCTGGGCGTCGGAAGAACACAAGATTGCGCTCAGCCCGGACGCCGAGGACGAGCTGTTCTCTGAAGACCTTCAACCAAAACACTAAGGCCGCATAAAGCCGTAATCCTGCTGATCGTCGAGGTTCTCCGCGAGAAATTGCAACTCGTCGGCCAGGTCCTCGACGCTGCGCACGCCCTTGCTCTGCTGCACCACCGCACTGAGCAGGGCGCGCAGGCTCAAACCCGGATCAAAACCGATTTCCTGTGCCGCATCCTGGCTTCTGCGTAACTCCTGCCGTGCCCACTCGTACACACTCATGATCGTGCTCCTGGAAGTTTCGCAGAGCATGAGACCACTTGCCTGCCCAGGATTTGACCTGGATCAAGACCGCGAATCGTCGTCCTTCCAGGGCGCCGAGAGGTACCGTGTGCGGTTGAAGGTTTCCAGCCATTCTGGGCGAAACACCACCAGCGCACTGATTACCATGCCGTTGATAAAGGCTTCGGGGAAAATGATCAGCCACAGGTAACCGACGAAATCCTCCAGCCATTCAGGCATCGCAAAGCGCCCGTCAAACCACAACAGCCCCAACCCTACCAACAGACACAGCAATGCCGACAGAGCCGCCGCAAAAAAGCCGGAACAGAAGATGTACACAAATGGATTGCGCGGCCGGGCTCGCTCCACCAGCAACGCGCAGGCTTCGGTGACCAACACCGGCAACAGGACCAGCAACATGCCGTTGACCCCGACCGCCGCCAAGTCTTGGCGGCCGAGCAGCACCAGGCCGACTTGCGCGATCAGCCCCGCGACGATTGCCAGGGGCCAGTCGAGCAACAGGGTCACGGCGGTCATGCCGATAAAGTGGTAAGACACGCCAGTGTCGAAATCCCGCCGTACCAGCCACAACATGAATAGCGCGAACATCGTGCCAAACAGCAGGTGCTGACGTCGCCGGTCAGCAAACAGCTCGACCCAGGGCGCACGCAGGACCGCCCACATCACCACCGGGGCGTACAGCAGCCAGCCGATGATAAGGGTTTCTGGCGCAAGCACGGCTGCGCTGATCACGGCTTCACCTGCTCCAGGGCTTGGCGCAGTTCGCAGGCAGAGCTGTATTCGTGTCGCGCCACCAGCTTGCCGTTGTCCAGTTGCAGCCACAGCACTTTATCCACAGGCGCCGGATAACGGGGAACGATCCGCGCGTCGCGATCGAGCATGACGCGGTAGTTGTAAGCCTGCATCGCCGGAACCGCGAACAACTTGGCGACCAGCCTGGGCATACGCTGAATGTCGGCAACAAACACCACATGCCGCGCCTCCAGATAGCCTTGGGGCCGGCCTTGCAGCGCCGTATCTACCCGTTTGGCGGCGTCCATACTGCGCGCCACCAGCAAGATTTTCGCTTGGTTATCGAGGGTGTAGGCCACGTCGAATTGATCGAGCAGGGTCCAGGGCGCCACTTGTTCGCCCACTTCGACGGCCTGGGCCCAAAGGGGAAAAAGGCTCAAGAACACCACGACAAAAAACTTCACCACATACTCCTCATGCCAGGGATAGCCATCAAGTGGCCAGTCTACACCGACCTTTTGACGCGGGACTTCCTGCGGTCATCATTTGAACGCTAAGCTTTAGCCATGGATGACTCAGATTATTTGCGCCTGCTCACCATAGCGGCCGAACAAGCCAACGCGTTCCTGTCCAATGCCCGCAAATGGGAGCGTGAGCGTTGGGTCTGCCAGCGCCTGCTGCAAGGCTTGAACGTGCCCTACCGTGCCGAAGAGTTTCATGCCGCCGGGCAAGAGCCCCCAGACGTGCTGTTTCGCGACGCCAGTTTTGAAGTGTTTTTTGTCCTCGACGAGGGCCGGCGCCTCAATGACGAATGGCGCGACGAGCTGTTGCGCCGGCGCAGCGCATTCTCCCTGAGCCAATTGGTGCGGCGCGAGGCCAAGCCCAAACGTATTCCCGCCCATGAGTTCCTGCTGCGCCTGGCACCGACCCTGCGCAAGAAAGCCCATAACTACAAGGAGCGCGGGATGGACCTGGGGGAGCTGGATATCATCGCCTTCGCCAGCCTCAAGCGTGAGGTGCTGGACCTCAACAGCCACTTCCCCCCACCCACCGAATACCTGCGCCAGGGTTGGCGTTCCTTGTCATTGGTGGGGCCAACGTTTGCCAGGGTGCTGTTCGCCCACCCCGAGGCCCCGGATTTCTTGCGCAACAACCTGGGGCGCAGCATAGTGTTTGATGTCGGCATCAGCCTGTGAATCGATCAACGACTATGCTGCTGGCAATGCCGCCAATCGCACGGCTGTAATGTGGCTCCCTTTTGCAACGTCTACCTGACGAGGCCCTTATGACCAGCCGCTTGAACCCCGACGACCAACAACATGTCGAAGAGTACCTGCAACTGTCCCAGAACCAGGTCGAGCGCAAGCCTTTCCGGCCGTGGCTGCTCCTTGGTGTGGTCCTGGTGATAGTGATCGGGCTGGGTCTGCTGAGCCGCCTTTTGAGTTACCTGACGCTATGAGCTGCCTGGCGCTCGCTCGGGTAACTGCACCGATTTCTTTTAGCCTTGCGAGATATCCCCATGACCCATCGTATTATTATCGTCGGCGGCGGCGCCGGCGGCCTGGAGTTGGCTACCCACCTGGGTAAGACTTTGGGCAAGCGCGGCACAGCCAGCATCACGCTGGTGGACGCCAACCTCACCCACATCTGGAAACCATTACTGCACGAGGTGGCAGCGGGCTCGCTGAATTCTTCGGAAGATGAACTCAACTATGTCGCCCAGGCAAAATGGAACCACTTCGAGTTCCAGCTGGGGCGCATGAGTGGGCTTGATCGCGAGCAGAAAAAAATCCAACTGGCCGCCACCCTCGACGAACAAGGCCTGGAATTGGTGCCCGCCCGTGAGCTGAGCTATGACAGCCTGGTCATCGCCGTCGGCAGCACGACCAATGACTTCGGCACCGCGGGCGCAGCGCAACACTGCCTGTTCCTCGACACCCGCAAACAGGCCGAGCGCTTCCATCAGCAACTGCTCAATCACTATTTGCGCGCCCACGCCGGGCAGACCGATGCAGTGGAACAGATCAGCGTGGCTATCGTCGGCGCCGGCGCGACCGGTGTTGAACTGGCTGCCGAGTTACATAACGCCGCCCACGAACTGGCAGCCTATGGCCTGGGCCGGATCAAACCGGAAAACATGCACATCACCCTGATCGAAGCCGGGCCACGGGTGTTGCCTGCCCTGCCAGAGCGCATTGGCGGGCCGGTGCATAAAACCCTGGAGAAACTCGGGGTTACGGTGCTGACCAATGCAGCAGTCAGTGAAGTGACCGCCGACAGCCTGATCACCAGCAGCGGCCAGGTAATTCCTGCCAGCCTGAAGGTCTGGGCTGCTGGGATTCGCGCACCAGGTTTTCTCAAGGACATTGCCGGGCTGGAAACCAACCGCATCAACCAACTGCAGGTCTTGCCGACCCTGCAAACCACCCGTGACGAAAACATCTTCGCCTTCGGTGATTGCGCGGCCTGCCCACAACCGGGCACCGACCACAACGTGCCACCACGGGCGCAGGCGGCTCACCAGCAGGCGTCGTTGCTGGCAAAATCGCTGAAATTGCGCATTGAAGGCAAGGCGTTGCCCACCTACAAGTACACCGACTATGGATCGCTGATCTCGTTGTCGCGTTTTTCAGCGGTGGGTAACTTGATGGGCAACCTGACCGGCAGCGTGATGCTGGAAGGCTGGTTGGCGCGGATGTTTTATGTGTCGCTGTATCGCATGCACCAGATGGCGCTGTATGGCTTCTTCCGCACAATGATGTTGATGCTGGGCAGCAAGATTGGGCGCGGTACGGAGCCGAGGCTCAAGTTGCACTAACAGCGCAGTTTGATGTGGAGTGCCCGGCTTCTGTGGGAGCCGGGCTTGCCTTATTGCCGGTGAGTTAAGGGAATGGAGCGCCTAACATTACTCCGTGGTGAGCGGGCTTGCCCGCCAAAGGGTATTCGCCAGCTGCCCTACCGCTATCGCAGGCAAAAAAAATCCCCGTATCTTTCGATACGAGGATTTTTAATATGGTCGGGGTAAGGGGATTCGAACTCCTGACATCCTGCTCCCAAAGCAGGCGCGCTACCGGACTGCGCTATACCCCGGTAAAAAAAGGCGACCTTTACAAGTCGCCTTCTACGATCAGTGCTTTTGGCCTCTGATCTTAAGATTCGATTCCAGCGTTAACTGGGTTCAAAAATGGTGGGTCGTGTGGGATTCGAACCTACGACCAATTGGTTAAAAGCCAACTGCTCTACCAACTGAGCTAACGACCCAAATATGGTCGGGGTAAGGGGATTCGAACTCCTGACATCCTGCTCCCAAAGCAGGCGCGCTACCGGACTGCGCTATACCCCGGCTTGAAATTGGCTCCGTGACCAGGACTCGAACCTGGGACCCAATGATTAACAGTCATTTGCTCTACCAACTGAGCTATCACGGAACTACATATTTCAAAGTGAAACTTTGCTGCTTACTACCTTCTCTTCGACCCGATTGCATCGCTGCGTTCGTGCCTCCGAGGCGCGCTATTCTACAATCTTAAAAACCCCTGTCAACCCTTTAAATTGCTTTTAAGACAATGATTTGCGACTTGTTTCAGATTTCTCCTTGGGGAGAAGAAACCGTTGGGCTGACATACTGCGGGGCGCACTTTACAAGCCTTTGCCTTACAGTTCAACGCCCTATCGAAAAAAAAGGCCCCGCAGTGCGGGGCCTCTTCTTATAGCCATGCAGTCCGGGCTTAGTGAAAGACGATTTCGTCGTGTTCCACAGTTGCCGTGACGCTGGTACCAGGCATAAAGCTGCCCGACAAGATCAACTGCGCCAACGGGTTCTCGATCCAGCGCTGGATCGCACGCTTCAACGGCCGTGCGCCATACACCGGGTCATAGCCCACAGCGATCAGTTTGTCCAACGCCTCGCCACTCAGGTCCAGCGCCAACTCGCGCTCCGCCAGACGACTGCGCAGGCGACCCAACTGGATCTCGGCGATACCGGCAATCTGATCTCGGGCCAATGGCTCGAAGATCACCACTTCATCGATCCGGTTAATGAACTCCGGCCGGAAGTGCGTCGATACCGCATCCATCACTGCTGCGCGCTGCGCTTCGCGATCGCCCACCAGCTCCTGAATCTGCGCCGAGCCCAGGTTGGAGGTCATCACGATCACCGTATTGCGAAAATCCACGGTACGTCCGTGGCTGTCCGTCAGACGGCCGTCTTCCAGCACTTGCAGCAACACGTTGAACACATCCGGATGGGCCTTCTCGACCTCGTCCAGGAGGATCACCGAGTAAGGCTTACGCCGTACCGCTTCGGTCAGGTAACCGCCTTCTTCGTATCCCACGTAGCCTGGTGGTGCCCCGATCAGGCGAGCCACAGAATGTTTCTCCATGAACTCGGACATATCGATCCGCACCATGGCCTCTTCAGTATCAAAGAGAAACTCGGCCAAAGCCTTGCACAGTTCGGTTTTACCCACACCGGTCGGGCCAAGGAACATGAACGAGCCGCTCGGACGGTCCGGGTCGGACAACCCGGCTCGGGAACGCCGTACCGCGTTGGACACCGCGACCACCGCCTCTTCCTGGCCGATGACACGCTGGTGCAACAGGCTTTCCATTTTCATCAATTTGTCGCGCTCGCCTTCGAGCATTTTCGACACAGGAATACCCGTCCACTTGGAGACGACTTCGGCAATTTCTTCCTCGGTCACCTTGCTGCGCAGCAACTGGTTCTCGCTTTTGCCGTGCTGGTCGACCATTTGCAGGCTGCGTTCCAGGTCAGGAATCACCCCGTACTGCAACTCGGCCATGCGATTCAGATCGCCCTTGCGGCGGGCGGATTCCAGTTCCTGGCGGGACTGCTCGATCTTTTGCTGAATCTGAGCAGACCCCTGGACTTCGGCTTTTTCCGCGGCCCAGATCTCTTCGAGATCCGAATACTCACGCTCCAGACGGGCAATTTCTTCCTGGAGTTTTTCCAGGCGCTTGATCGCCGCCTCATCCTTTTCTTTTTTCAGGGCCTGGGATTCAACCTTAAGTTGAATCAGGCGCCGCTCCAGGCGATCCAGCACTTCCGGCTTGGAGTCGATTTCCATGCGAATGCGGCTGGCCGCTTCGTCGATCAGGTCAATGGCCTTGTCGGGCAACTGACGATCGGTGATGTAGCGATGGCTCAATTTGGCCGCCGCGATGATCGCGCCGTCAGTGATCGCCACCCTGTGGTGAACCTCATAACGCTCTTTCAGGCCCCGCAGGATTGCGATGGTGTCCTCTTCGCTCGGCTCTTCCACCAAAACTTTCTGGAAGCGGCGCTCAAGCGCGGCATCCTTTTCAATGTACTGACGGTATTCGTTGAGCGTGGTAGCGCCGACGCAATGCAACTCGCCCCGTGCCAAGGCGGGCTTGAGCATGTTGCCAGCATCCATGGCGCCTTCGCCTTTACCGGCGCCGACCATGGTGTGCAGTTCGTCGATAAATAGAATGATCTGCCCTTCCTGCTTCGTCAGCTCGTTAAGCAGAGATTTCAAACGCTCTTCGAACTCGCCACGAAACTTGGCGCCAGCAATCAGCGAGCCCATGTCCAGGGACAACAGGCGCTTGCCCTTCAGGCCATCAGGCACTTCACCATTGATGATGCGCTGGGCCAGCCCTTCGGCAATGGCGGTTTTACCCACGCCAGGTTCACCGATCAGCACCGGATTGTTCTTGGTGCGACGCTGCAGGACCTGGATGGTGCGGCGAATTTCGTCGTCACGGCCAATCACTGGATCGAGCTTGCCTTCTTCAGCGAGCTTGGTCAGGTCGACGGTGTATTTATCCAGGGCTTGGCGGGACTCCTCATGATTAGGGTCATTCACCGCCTCGCCACCGCGCAGGTTGTTGATGGCATTTTCCAGGGCCTTCTTGCTCACGCCCTGGCCCAGCAACAATTTGCCGAGTTTGCTGTTCTCGTCCATGGCGGCAAGCAACACCAGCTCGCTGGAGATGAACTGGTCGCCCTTCTGCTGGGCCAGGCGATCTGCCTGGTTGAGCAGGCGCGCCAAATCCTGGGACATATTCACGTCGCCGGTAGGATTTTGGATTTTTGGCAGTTGGTCGAGCTCTTTGCTCAACTCTTTGCGTAGGCTGTTGATGTCAAAGCCTACCTGCATCAGCAACGGCTTGATGGAGCCGCCTTGCTGCTCCAGAAGCGCCTGCATCAAGTGCGCAGGCTCGATGGCAGGATGATCAAGGCCAACCGCCAGGGATTGAGAGTCCGATAATGCCAACTGCAATTTGCTGGTTAAACGATCAATACGCATTAGTCACCTTCCTTTTGAGCAGGCCGGAGCTATAAACACATCCTGAATGAAGAAACCTGCCAGACACCCCTATAGATGCGGTCGATTCTGGAAGATTCAAGCTGCCCGGGATTGATGTAGATCAGAAGAGTCTAGCGTTCGAGCCAGACAAGGGAGGCAAACCGACCGGTGCGAGGGCTGCGCCGGTAAGAATAGAAGCGAGGGTCAGTCACGGTGCAAAAACCACCACCGTATACCGCGGTAATGCCGCGTGCGGCCAAGCGCAGGCGAGCTAACTGGTAGATGTCGGCCATGAACTTGCCCGGATTTTGGCTGGGAACGAAAGCTTCAGCCGTTATAGGCAATTGCTGCATGAAGGCTTCGCGCACTTGCGGGCCGACCTCAAAAGCTTGTGGACCAATGGCCGGCCCCAACCAGACCAGTACTTCGGCAGGAGCAACCTCCAGGCTTTCGAAGGCCGCTTCCAGTACACCAGCCGCCAAGCCACGCCAACCGGCATGAGCTGCGGCGACACGAGTACCGGCGCGATTGCAAAACAAGGCAGGCAAACAATCAGCCGTCATCGCAGTGCAGGCGATGCCGGGGGTGCTGGTCCAACTGCCATCGGCCTCGGCAATACGGCCAGGATCGGCTTCGACCACAGTCACACCGTGGACTTGGCGCAACCAGGCCGGCTGAATAGAGAAGACATCAGTCAAGCGTCGACGATTTTCGCTGACAGCCTCGGGGCTGTCTTCGACATGATCGCCAAGGTTGAGGCTGTCAAACGGCGCCAGACTGACGCCGCCAGAACGAGTGGTGACACAGGCTTTCACCCCGGCCGGCGCGGGCCAGTCAGGAATCAGCCAGTCACTCATCCGATAAACGCCTCACGATCCTGCTTGAGCAGCGACAACAACCAGACAAAGTCGTCCGGAAGTGGCGATTCCCAGCTCATCCGCTTACCGCTCGTCGGATGATCCAGCTCCAGGAAGCGTGCATGCAGCGCCTGACGCGGGAAGGTTTTCAGGGATTCAATCATGGTCGCACTGGCCGCCGGCGGAATACGGAAGCGGCCGCCATAGGCCGGATCCCCGACCAACGGGAAGTTGATGTGGGCCATGTGCACCCGAATCTGGTGAGTACGACCGGTTTCCAGCTTGACCCGCACATGAGTGTGGGAACGGAAACGCTCCAGCACGCGATAATGGCTGACGGCCTGCTTGCCGCCCTCCATCACCGCCATGCGCTGGCGCTGCTGGCCGTGGCGACCGATAGGGGCGTTGATCTTGCCACCTGCCGTTACCACACCGATCACAATGCATTCATAGATCCGGCTAACGCTGCGGCTCTGCAATTGTATAACCAGCCGCGTCTGCGCCTGAATGGTCTTGGCCACCACCATAAGACCGGTGGTGTCCTTGTCCAGTCGATGCACGATGCCGCAGCGCGGGACATTGATGATGTCCGGCACATGGTGCAACAAAGCATTGAGCAGGGTGCCATCAGCGTGCCCGGCAGCCGGGTGAACCACCAGGCCCGCGGGTTTGTTGATCACCAGGATGTCGTCGTCTTCATAGACGATGTCCAGTTCAATGTCCTGGGCGATCCATTCTCCCTGGGCTTCCTGCTCGGCAGTCAGCTCAAGAATCGCACCGCCATGGACTATGTCTCGCGGGCGGATAACCGCTCCATCCACAGTCAGGCGGCCGTCTTTGATCCAGGCGGAAAGGCGCGAGCGCGAGTGCTCAGCGAATAATTGTGCGGCGACTTGATCGAGGCGTTGGCCGCCCAATTCGGACGGCACCTCTGCGCTAAGTTCAATTTTATCGGACATGCTCAGACTAGGCGTGGCACAGCCTTTGGTTTCGGCTGCGCGCTTGTGGTTAAATACGGCGTCTTTTGCCCCGAGGCTTTCAACGGGGCGCTCATCATAACAGGACGGCCCCGCCCAAGACAGCGGCCGTCATAGGGACGCAAGCCGCCATGCAAGTGAAACACCTGCTGCTGATCGCCATCCTCGCCATGACTGCTGCTTGCTCGTCAACAAAGGACGTCGTCGACGAAAACCTCAGCGAAGTCGAGCTGTACCAGCAAGCTCAGGCCGACCTGGACAACAACAGTTACACCAGCGCCACGGCCAAGCTCAAGGCACTGGAGTCGCGGTATCCGTTCGGCCGCTACGCCGACCAGGCCCAGCTCGAACTGATCTACGCCAACTACAAGAACGCCGAGCCGGAAGCTGCTAAGTCCGCCGCCGAGCGTTTTATCCGCCTGCACCCGCAGCATCCAAACGTGGATTACGCCTACTACCTCAAGGGCCTGACCTCGTTTGACCAGGACGTTGGCCTGCTGGCGCGCTTCCTGCCGCTGGACATGACCAAGCGTGACCCAGGTGCCGCGCGCGACTCCTACAACGAGTTCGCCCAGCTGACCAGCCGCTACCCCAACAGCCGCTACGCGCCGGACGCCAAGCAGCGCATGATCTACCTGCGCAACCTGCTGGCTTCCTACGAGATCCACGTGGCCCACTACTACCTGACCCGCCAGGCTTATGTAGCTGCCGCTAACCGTGGTCGCTATGTAGTGGAGAATTTCCAGGAAACCCCATCCGTGGGTGATGGCCTGGCAGTGATGACCGAGGCTTACCAGCGCCTGCACCTGGACGCCCTGGCGACCACTAGCTTGGAAACCTTGAAGCTCAACTACCCGGACCACCCAAGCCTGACAGACGGTCAGTTCGTGCCGCAAGTGGCTGAAGCTGACAACCGTTCGTGGTTGAGCAAGTACACCTTGGGCCTGATCGAATCCCGCCCACCGCTGCCGCCGGGCGAAACCCGCGCCAACCAGGACGTGATCAAGCAGTACCAGGATGCCAAGGATTCTATTCCTTCGGACTTGAAGCCTCATGACGAGAACGGAGACGTGATCGAAGAAGAGACCCCTGAAGCCCTGGGCAATAACGAAGACCGCTCGTGGTTCAGCTACATGACGCTTGGCGTATTTGACTAACGGTCGATGCGATGCCAAAAGGAGCCCCCAGGGGCTCCTTTTTTATGGCGCGACTTTATTCCCCTGTGCGCCGGTCACGTCCTTGGCTAAACTGCCGCATTCCTTGTCGAGAAGCTACTGACCATGGTTCGTTTACTGTTCTGGATTGCTCTGATTGCTGCCGCGGTATGGTTATGGCGCAAGTTCAAGCGCCCCGTGCCGACGCAACAACGGCCCCACGAGCAAGGTGCGGCGCCCATGGTCCGTTGCGCTCACTGTGGCGTGCATTTGCCGCAAGATCACGCCCTAAGCTCGCGTCAGGAGTGGTATTGCACTCAGGGGCATCTGGAGCAGGGGCCGAAGTCTATCGGGCGTTGATTCAGCCGCAATAATCCAGGAGCAGGCTTGCACGCTCCTGGATTGCGTCTAGATCCGCCCTGTCGGTGCATACGGCGCGGGGTCAATGATCGGCTCGCACTCCAGCAACAAATCGACAAACAACTGACAGGATGCCGGCGCCAGCACCAGCCCATTACGGTAATGCCCGCAATTTAGCCAAAGCCCATCAAACCCTGGCACCTTGCCAATATAGGGAATGCCTTCCGGCGACCCTGGCCGCAATCCGGCCCAATGCCCCACGACCTCAGCATCCGCCAGCGCCGGTATCAGCTCCACAGCTGAGGCTTTCAGGCTCTGCAGCGCCTTGTCAGTCGTTGTTTTATTGAAGCCGTCATGCTCCAGGGTGCTACCAATCAGAATATGCCCATCTCGCCGCGGGATCGCATAGCGACGCTTGGCTAGTACCATGCACGGCAAGAAGTCTGACGCGCACTTGTACAGAATCATCTGCCCCTTGATCGGCTCCACGGGCAACTCCAGCCCCAGGCTACCCAGCAACTCGCCACTCCAGGCACCGGCGGCGAGTACCACGTGGTCACCCCGAAACTCACTAAGCGCCGTGTTCACACCAACAATTTTGCCACCCTCACAAATAAATCCCTCCACCGCGCAGTGCTCATGCACGGTGACACCAGGCAACGCCAGCAGGGCAGCCTTGAGGGACTTTACCAATCGTGGGTTACGCACGTTGGCCACGCCCGCCATGTAGATAGCTTGTGAGAACCCTGGACCCAACACCGGTACAGCATCACGGACAGCCGAAATATCTACCTTGCTCAGTGGTCGTCCTTCACGGGCCGCCCAAGCCAGGGCCTCAGCCTCATCGCCCAGATCCAACCAATACAAGCCAGTGGTATGAACCTCAGGGTCCACTCCGGTGGCTGCAAAAAGACGCTCGGCCAACTGAGGATAAAAATCCTGAGACCAATGCGCCAGGGCGGTCACTGCAGGACTGTAGCGCCACGGGTAAAGCGGCGAAACAATGCCACCACCCGCCCAGGAAGCCTCCTGCCCCACCGCCGAACGGTCCAGCAGCACCACCGCCTGTCCCTGGGTTGCCAGGTTGAACGCCGTCAACAGGCCGATAACGCCACCACCGACCACCACTACTTGCTGTTGCTTAGCCATCTTCGATCCAGCCGATAAAAAGAAAAGAGTGCACCTGGCACCCCACGCCCATCTACCTCATCGCCCCCAGCACTCTTTACGAGTCATGTCGGGCGCAGCACCCGGATTGCTCCGCGCGCCGGTACTGATCAAGCTGAAGTCACCACAGGAGTCGCCCATCATCACCGAACCGGCGAGGGGCGTGGCCATCAAGCTGAAATCCTGCGGGTTCAACGTCACCGTGATTTTATAGCGATCATTACCGGCGCTGACGCCGCTGGCGTCAATAAAAATGCCATTTCTCACGTAATAACGCTCGAGATGTTGGGCTTGCTCGGTGAGCAGACCGACAATTTCCGTGCGATAGACCTTTTTCAGGTGAGCGGTATAACCGGGATAGGCAATGCCGGCCAGGATGGCGATGATCGCAACAGCGATCAGTAACTCGATCAGTGTAAAACCTTTGATATCTCTGCTCATCGTGCTTCTTACCTAGTGAAGTTGTCGCCACATGACTCGTCGAAACCTGGGCCCTGCAGAATCACCCACGGATACCCGCGCATACACGGCCTCCAGTACGGTGCGCGAATGGCCGCTGATACCTGCGGCAGTTACCCGATATACGGTCGCCGAAGTTCCGTTCGGCAAATGAGCCAAGCCCACGCCACGTCCCAGATTTTGAATGCCATAGACGCCCCCCTTTAGAGCGACCCAAGTGACGGCCGAGACTGGATCTGTTCCTGGCCCACTCACCGAAATCGACTCTTTCGGCGGTGCGCAGGTGGCTAGCGAGGGACATGGCTGCAAAGCAAATCCAGGAGCCTGCACAGCGGACTCCCCAAGCCTTAACCCGCTTTCGGCGGCCTGAAAGGATTGGTTGCGGTGCCTGATGCTGCCGGCGATTTTTTCCTGCAAAGTGGCCGCTTGCATCGAGGACAGACCGATGACTGTCAACAACAGCAGAAACACCAGACTGATCAGCAGGACCATACCGCTCTGCCGCGACATGCCACGGCTACTCAAGGCGATTACGCAGGGCTGCGGCGACGCTATAGGTCTGGTCCCGTACGCGACCTCCAGGATCCTGGAGGGTCAGAAGGATACGTATGCTACGCACCAGGGATTCATCGTCCGGATTACTGTCATACCGCGTCACAACACTAGACCCTGCCGCGCCGGCCATCCCGAAGCTGAGCTCGAATGCTCGCACGCTATCCACCAGAACTGCCTTGGCCGGTGTCGAAGGGGTACTGAGTTTCAACTGGCCGGACTCAAAGGTGTAAGTCAGTTTGCGAATGGGAAAGCTGATCTGTCCGGGGCCAGGCTTGGGTGACACGCCAGCATAGGCCCGGGCACTCTCGACGCAATTGGAGAGCACCGTCCAATCTGGATTGCTGCCTTCACTACCCACATCGCCCGTGACCAACGTCAGAACCTTTGAGCTGCCAGTACCAGCCCAACCAACAGGCCTGGAAAACTCAGCCGGGGCATCACTGATCGACGCAGTGGACAGGCAACCGAACATACCTGCCAGACGAATCTCCTGAATCATCTTGCTCAGGACAAATCGGGCATCGTCCTGCAATAACGTCGACGCATGTTGGCTGGCGTAGGTGTTTCGCGTGGCAAGGGACACCTGGACAACGGTCATCACCACTACCAATCCAAGGGTCAGCGCCAGCAGCAGCTCAATCAGCCCAAAACCACGGCAGGGCCGCCTCATTGCAAGGCTCGCGGATCGACGGCAACTCGACTGGCCAGAGTGAAGGTTTCACGGGTATTGCCGACATTGGCAGCGCGAGAATCATCCCAACTGATGCTGATGGTCGCCTCCCGCTGATTGATGGCAACCGAACCTTTGGCGCTCTCCCCGGCAAAGCGGATGATATTGGCCTCAAAGTCATGCAGGTCCAAATCACGAACGCTGGCCCCTGAGGGCCTGGAGGAACCGCTCTGCGTTTGTGACCATGAGTAATCTGCGCCTGAGTTGGCGCGAATCCGGTCCAGCATGTCGTAAGCGATAAAACTGGCCTGGCTGGTCATCCGCGAACTGTCGGTGTACTTGAGCGCGTTAAGCTGGATCACCACCGCACCCAGCAGGCCGACGCTGAGAATAAGCACCGAAACCAGCACCTCGATCAGGGTCATGCCGGTTTGCCCGGTACTGATCGGCTGGGGGCAAGGCGTTATTGGGCAAGCATTCATTACCGTCGTCATCCATGTCGAAGGTCATCAAAAGGCAGCGGTAAATCTCCTGTGCGCCCAAGATTAGCGTCGCTCCACGAGCAGCGCTGCATCTGGGAACAAAGCGAAATACTTTGGACAGGAAGGCCACCATTCGGCACACCGACGTCGACGCTATAACTATGTCTGCCATCTGGCAGCCCGTCTCCCCGGCCCAGACCGGCGCTGACAAGGAATGGGCAAACTGAGAACGTCCATGGAGGGACGAGACATGAAACAACGAGGTTTCACGTTGATCGAGCTGCTGGTCGGTTTGATATTGAGTAGCGTCCTGGCTCAACTGGCGGCGCCCAGCTTCAAGGGCCTGCTTGAGTCACAACGGCGCCAGAGCGCCGCCGAAACCCTGGCCGCAGGCCTGCGCTACGCACGCACCGAGGCCATCACACGCAATCGGACAGTAGTCATTCATGCCTTGGACAATGACTGGAGCCTGGGCTGGAGAGTTGTGCTCGACCTGAACGGCCGTGGACATCTGGACGAAGGCAACCCGGTACTGCTGGAGCGCCAGGACAGCGGGCGCATACCCATTGTGGGCAATACACCGGTCAGGACCCAGATACGCTTCAGCGGCTTGGGCGAACCGTTATTGTCGGCGGCGGGAGGCTTTCGTGCGGGTACCGTGCATGTATGTGCCACGGACCAGCAACTGAGCCTGTATCAAGTGGTGTTGGCGCCCACCGGCCGCATCAGCCTGCGCAATAACAAGACCGAGCAGCCGCTGTGCCGTGGCTACGTGGGCAGCACGGGACTCAGAGCAGCGAACGAACCCGCAGCTCCTTGGGCATGGAGAAGGTGATGTTCTCTTCACGTCCGGCCAACTCGTCTGCGCCCGTAGCGCCCCAGGCCTGCAATTGCTGAATCACGCCGCGCACCAGGACTTCCGGGGCAGAGGCACCGGCAGTTATGCCAATACGCTCGACACCATCAAACCAGCTGCGCTGCATGTCTTCGGCACCATCGATCAGGTAGGCCGGCGTTGCCATGCGCTCGGCCAGTTCCCGCAGGCGGTTGGAGTTGGAGCTGTTGGGGCTGCCAACGACCAGCACCACGTCGCACTCATCGGCCAACTGCTTGACGGCATCCTGGCGGTTTTGCGTGGCGTAGCAGATATCGTCCTTGCGCGGCCCGCCAATGGCAGGGAAGCGCGTGCGCAGAGCATCAATGACGCGGCTGGTGTCATCCATGGACAAGGTGGTCTGGGTCACGAAAGCCAGCTTGTCAGGGTTATGCACTTGCAGCTCGGCGACATCTTTTTCGTCTTCCACCAGGTAGATGGCACCACCATTGCTGCCGTCATACTGACCCATGGTGCCTTCGACTTCCGGGTGGCCGGCATGGCCGATCAGGATGCATTCACGACCGTCGCGACTGTAACGCGCGACTTCGATGTGCACCTTGGTCACCAGCGGGCAGGTGGCATCGAACACTTTCAGGCCGCGGCCTGCAGCTTCGGTACGCACCGCCTGGGAAACACCGTGGGCACTGAAGATCACGATGACGTCATCCGGCACCTGGTCCAGTTCTTCGACAAAAATGGCGCCGCGAGCACGCAGGTCTTCGACCACGAATTTGTTGTGGACCACTTCATGGCGCACATAAATCGGCGGCCCGAAGACTTCCAGGGCACGGTTGACGATTTCGATCGCCCGGTCCACGCCGGCGCAAAAGCCACGGGGGTTGGCGAGTTTGATTTGCATGCTGTGCCTCGTGTCTTGCAGCGCAAGAGATTGGAACATTGCGGTCCCCGCTGGAACCGGCTTCGTCAGTTACAGAGCCTTAACGTCGATGATTTCGACATCAAAGGTCAAGGTTTTACCGGCCAACGGGTGATTGAAGTCGATAGTCACCTCGGCGTCATCGAATGCTTTGACCACCCCCGGCAATTCGGTATTCGCCGCATCGTTGAAGATCACCAACAAGCCTTCAGACAGTTCCATGTCCTTGAATTGCGAGCGCGGGATGATTTGCACGTTTTGCGGATTCGGCTGGCCAAAGGCGTTTTCCGGCAGGATCTGCAAGTTGCGCTTGTCGCCGGCCTTGAAGCCGAACAGCGCCGCTTCAAAACCCGGAAGCAGGTTGCCATCGCCGACCTTGAAGGTCGCCGGGGCCTTGTCGAAAGTGCTGTCGACCGTGTCGCCGTTCTCCAGGCGCAGTGCGAAATGCAAGGTGACTTCCGTGTTCTGGCTGATGCGTTGCTCAGCCAATACCTGTTCAGTCATGAACGGTTTCTCCGGTTTTCTTACTTTTGAACATATCCAGTGCCAGCATCACGGCACCGACAGTAATAGCGCTGTCGGCAAAGTTGAACGCAGGGAAATACCAGCGGTTCTGCCAATGCACCAGAATGAAGTCGATTACATGGCCCAGGGCAATGCGGTCGTACAGGTTACCCAACGCCCCGCCCAACACCAAGGCCAGCGCAACGGCCAGCCAAGTGTCATCGCGCCCCAAGCGCTTGAGCCAAACCACCAGCACCGCACTGACTACGATGGCAATCAGCGCGAACAGCCAGCGCTGCCAGCCGGAGCTGTCGGCCAGGAAGCTGAACGCTGCGCCGGTGTTGTAGGCCAGGGTCCAGCTGAAATAGTCAGGAATAACCACGATCTGCTGGAACATATCCAGGGTGCCCTCGAAGTGAGCCTTGCTGACCTGGTCAATGACCAGGACCAGCAAGCTCAGGACGAGCCAGCCCAGACGTCCGAAACGACTGGCTGTATTAGGCCCGGCTTGGTTAGGCATAGTGACGAACCTCGCCCGCGCCGCTGATGTTGTCGACACAACGACCACAGATTTCCGGATGCTCCGGGTTCACGCCGACGTCTTCACGGCAGTGCCAGCAACGAGCGCACTTGGTGAAGGCTGACTTGACCACCTTGAGTTTGAGGCCCGGCACTTCAGTGGCCACTGCATCGGCCGGAGCCTGGACGAATGGCGCCAGGCTGGCAGTCGAGGTGATCAGCACGAAACGCAGCTCATTGCTCAGTTTGGCCAGGTCGGCGGTCAGGCCTTCCTCGGCAAACAGCGTTACTTCGGCCTGCAGATTGCCACCGACGGCCTTGGCCGCGCGCTGAACCTCCAGCTCCTTGTTCACGGCAACCTTGACCGCCATCACCCCTTCCCAGTAATCGCGGCCCAGCTCGAAATCGGCCGGCAGCTCGGTCAGGCCTTCGTACCAAGTGTTGAGCATCACCGATTCGTTACGCTCGCCCGGCAGGTACTCCCACAGCTCGTCGGCGGTGAACGCCAGGATCGGCGCGATCCAGCGCACCAGCGCTTCAGAGATGTGATACAGCGCGGTCTGCGCCGAGCGGCGCGCCTTGCTGTTGGCGCCGGTGGTGTACTGGCGGTCCTTGATGATATCGAGGTAGAAGCCACCCAACTCCTGGACGCAGAAGTTGTGAATTTTCGAGTAGACGTTCCAGAAGCGGTATTCGCCGTAGTTTTCCTGCAACTCGCGCTGCAGCAACAGGGTACGGTCCACAGCCCAACGGTCCAGGGCGAGCATTTCCTCGGCCGGCAGGATGTCGGTGGCCGGGTTGAAACCGGTCAGGTTCGACAACATGAAGCGTGCGGTATTGCGAATACGGCGGTAGGCGTCGGCGCTGCGTGCAAGAATCTGCTCGGACACGGCTATCTCGCCCGAGTAATCGGTCGAGGCGACCCAAAGGCGCATGATGTCGGCGCCCAGGGTGTCGTTGACCTTCTGCGGCGCGATCACGTTGCCCAGGGACTTGGACATCTTGCGGCCGTTCTCGTCGACGGTGAAGCCGTGGGTCAGCAGCTCGCGGTACGGCGCGTGGTTATCGATGGCGCAACCGGTCAGCAGCGACGAGTGGAACCAGCCGCGATGCTGGTCCGAGCCTTCCAGATACAGGTCGGCGCGCGGGCCGGTCTCATGACCCATCGAGTGCGAACCACGAAGGACGTGCCAGTGGGTGGTGCCCGAATCGAACCAGACGTCGAGGGTGTCGCTGATCTTGTCGTACAGCGGCGCCTCGTCACCCAGCAACTCGGCGGCGTCCAGCTTGAACCAGGCTTCAATGCCCTCTTCTTCAACACGCTGGGCCACGACTTCCATCAGCTCGACGGTGCGCGGGTGCAGCTCGCCGCTTTCCTTGTTCAGGAAGAACGGGATCGGCACGCCCCAGTTACGCTGGCGAGAGATGCACCAGTCCGGACGGTTAGCGATCATCGAGTGCAGGCGCGCCTGACCCCAGGCCGGGACGAACTGAGTCTCTTCGATGGCCTTGAGCGCACGCTTGCGCAGGGTTTCGCCGCTGGTAGGCTCGTTGTCCATGCCGATGAACCATTGCGCGGTAGCGCGATAGATCAGCGGGGTCTTGTGGCGCCAGCAGTGCATGTAGCTGTGGCTGATGGTTTCGGTGTGCAACAGCGCACCAACTTCCGCCAGCTTGTCGATGATCGCCGGGTTGGCCTTGAAGATGAACTGGCCGCCGAAGAACTCCAGGGACGGCGAGTACACACCGTTGCTTTGCACTGGACTGATGATGTCGTCGTTGACCAGGCCGTATTGCTTGCAGATCACGAAGTCGTCCACGCCATAGGCGGGCGAGCAGTGAACCACGCCGGTGCCGGCACCCAACTCGACGTAGTCAGCCAGGTAGATTGGCGACAGACGGTCATAGAACGGGTGACGGAAGTTGATCAGCTCCAGAGCGGAGCCGGTAGTGGTGGCAATCACCGAACCTTGCAGGTTGTAGCGGGTCAGGCACGACTCGACCAGTTCTTCGGCCAACACCAACAGCTTGTCACCGACGTCCACCAGGGCGTAGGTGAATTCCGAGTGCACGTTGAGCGCCTGGTTGGCCGGGATGGTCCACGGAGTGGTGGTCCAGATCACGATGGAGGCTGGCTTGGCCAGGCTCGCCAGCCCGAAGGCTTCAGCCAGCTTGGCTTCGTCGGCAATCGGGAAGGCAACGTCGATGGTTGAAGACTTCTTGTCTTCATACTCGACTTCCGCTTCAGCCAGGGCAGAGCCGCAGTCGAAGCACCAGTTCACCGGCTTGAGGCCCTTGAACACGAAACCGCCCTTGACGATTTCAGCCAAGGCACGGATTTCACCGGCCTCGTTCTTGAAGTCCATGGTCTTGTACGGGTTGGCCCAGTCGCCCAACACACCCAGGCGGATGAACTCGGACTTCTGCCCTTCGATCTGCTCGGTGGCGTAGGCACGGCACAGTTCGCGGGTCTTGTCGGCGCCCAGGTTCTTGCCGTGGGTCACTTCGACTTTGTGTTCGATTGGCAGGCCGTGGCAATCCCAGCCTGGGACATAAGGCGCGTCGAAACCCGAAAGGGTTTTCGAACGAATAATCATGTCCTTGAGAATCTTATTCAGCGCATGACCGATGTGAATCGTGCCGTTGGCATAAGGAGGGCCGTCGTGCAGGACGAACTTCGGGCGGTCCTTGCCAATCTCGCGCAACTTTCCGTACAGGCCAATACTGTCCCAGCGCTGCAGTATCTGCGGTTCGCGCTGTGGCAGGCCGGCCTTCATTGGGAAGGCGGTGTCCGGAAGGTTTAGCGTGGCTTTATAGTCGGTCATTTAAGGCTCTTCATTAGCGATTGGCGCTAGGTGCGGCTAGTGCACGGGCGGCGGCGACATCCGCATTGATCGCCGTTTTCAGCGCCTCCAGAGAGGCGAAACGCTGCTCTTCACGCAGCTTTTGGTGGAAAGCCACCGTCAAACGCCGGTCATATAAATCTCCGGAAAAATCCAAAAGGTGTACCTCCAGGTGGGCCTTGCCATCACCTGCAACCGTGGGCCTGACGCCTATGTTGGCGACTCCGGGCCACGACTGGCCGTCGATGTCGACACTGACCAGGTAAACCCCGGTCAGTGGCACGCGACGGCGCTTGAGTTGCACGTTGGCGGTTGGCGTGCCCAATTGGCGCGCCAGCTTCTGCCCGTGCAGGACCCGCCCGGCAATCCGGAACGGGCGACCGAGCAATCGCTCGGCCAAGGCGAAGTCGGCAGCGGCCAGGGCATTACGCACCTGGGTACTGCTCACACGCAGGCCGTCCAGTTCGACGGTTTGCGCGGCTTCGACGGTAAACCCCTGAGTGACGCCGGCTTGTTGCAGGAAATCGAAATCCCCAACCCGGTCGCAACCAAAGCGGAAGTCGTCACCGACTTCCAGGTGCTGCACGCCAAGGCCATCTACCAGGATTCGGTCGACGAACTCGGCGGCGCTGAGCTTGCGCAAGCGCTGGTTGAAGGCCAGACAGAGGACGCGGTCCACACCTTCTTCGGCCAGCAGTTGCAATTTGTCCCGCAGACGGGCCAAACGCGCCGGCGCCGTCTCTGGGGTGAAAAATTCGCGGGGTTGTGGTTCAAAAATCACCACGCAGCTGGGCACGCCCAACTCAACCGCACGCTCACGCAGACGGGCCAGGATAGCCTGGTGGCCACGGTGAACACCGTCAAAGTTGCCAATAGTGGCGACACAGCCCCGATGCTGGGGGCGCAGGTTGTGGAGACCTCGAACCAGCTGCATAACGCGCTTCTTGCTCATAAAGTGGTCGATTATAACCACACCCGGCCCCGGACGACAGGCAACAGCGCAGGCCAAATGGATCGAATCGAGAAAACAGGCGCCTTATTGTTGATTGCGATCAACTCAGCGACTTGCGATTGAAATCCCGCAAGCGGAATCCCATCAACAGCAGCATGCCAAAATACGCTACCACACCGGCGACCACCAACATGCCCAAACGCAGGAAACGTTCCAGCATGTGACCCTGGTCCCAGGCAGGCATCAACTGCATCAGCACCAGCAATACGGCCGACATCACCGCCACAGCCACCAGCAGCTTGAGGGAAAACATGCCCCATCCCGGCTGCGGCTGAAACATTTGCTGCTTACGCAGCTGATAAAAAAGCAGGCCGGCATTGATGCAGGCACCAACACTGATAGCCAGGGCCAGGCCAGCGTGAGCCAGCGGGCCGATGAATACCAGGTTGAGCAGTTGTGTGACCACCAGGGTGAAGATCGCAATCTTTACCGGGGTACGAATGTTTTGCTGGGCGTAAAAGCCGGGGGCCAGAACCTTGATCACGATGATACCCAGCAGGCCGACGGAGTAGGCAATCAGGGCGCGCTGGGTCATTGAGGCATCAAAAGCGCTGAACTGGCCGTACTGGAACAAAGAAACGGTCAGCGGCTCAGCGAGAATCCCCAGGGCCAGCGAGCACGGCAGCACCAGCACAAAGCACAGGCGCAAACCCCAGTCGAGTATTCGCGAGTATTCGTGGCGGTCCTTGCTGGCATAGGTACGCGCGAGCGTCGGCAGCAAAATGGTGCCCAATGCCACGCCCAGCACGCCCGACGGCAGCTCCATCAGACGATCGGCGTAGTACATCCACGACACCGAGCCCGAGACCAGCAACGAAGCAAAGGCGGTGTTGATGATCAGGGAAATCTGACTGACCGAGACGCCAAGGATTGCTGGCAGCATGTTTTTCATCACCCGCCAGACCCCGGTGTCCTTGAGGTTCAGGCGTGGCAACACGAGCATGCCGATCTTTTTCAGGTGCGGCAGTTGATACAACAATTGCGCCAGGCCGCCGGCCAACACCGCCCAACCCAGAGCCATGACGGGCGGGTCGAAATACGGCGTCAGAAACAGAACGAAAATAATCATGCTGACGTTAAGCAGGGTCGGCACGAAGGCTGGCACCGAGAAACGGTTCCACGTGTTAAGGACTGCACCCGCCAGGGACGACAGGGAAATCAGCAATATATAAGGAAATGTCACCCGCAGCAGATCGGTAGTGAGGGCGAATTTTTCCGGGGTATTGGCAAACCCGGGCGCTGTAGCCCAGATAATCCAGGGTGCAGCAAGCATGCCTGCAATCGTTACCAGCATCAGCACCAGGGTCAGCAAGCCCGAGACATAGGCAATAAATGTTCGGGTCGCCTCTTCGCCTTGCTGGGTCTTGTATTCCGCCAGAATCGGCACAAACGCTTGGGAAAACGCACCCTCGGCGAAGATCCGCCGCAGTAGATTGGGCAGTTTGAAGGCAATAAAGAACGCATCTGTGGCCATGCTCGCGCCAAAAAAGCGCGCCACAAGGGTGTCACGTACAAACCCCAAAACCCGGGAGATCATTGTGATAGAGCTGACGGCGGCCAACGACTTGAGCAGATTCATTGAAAGAGTTTTTGCCTATAGATAAAGAGCAGGCGAACAATGCGCCCACATATGCGATACTCCGCGCCTGCAACAAGCACAGAGCCAAAGCTCGCGAGTTTACAGGTCAAGCGCCGGAAATAAATCACCCGCCTCTTCAGATCGACCACTCAGCAGTTCGCATCAGCCGCCCTTGACAAGACTTCAACTCATCGGCATGATTCGCGGCCTATTTTGTTTGCTATTTCCTAAAAAGTCTTTCGAGGAGCTCGACGGTGGCCAACACACCTTCCGCCAAAAAACGTGCAAAACAGGCTGAGAAGCGTCGCAGCCACAACGCCAGCCTGCGTTCCATGGTTCGTACCTACATCAAGAATGTAGTTAAGGCCATCGACGCAAAAGACGCTGAAAAAGCTCAAGCTGCTTACGTTCTGGCTGTGCCAATTATCGACCGTATGGCCGATAAAGGCATCATCCACAAGAACAAAGCTGCTCGCCATAAAGGTCGTCTGAATGGCCACATCAAGGCTCTGAACCTTGCTGCTGCAGCCTAAGCGATAAGCTTGTTAAAAAACCGACCCTAGGGTCGGTTTTTTATTGCCTCGGATTTGAGCATGCCGCGAGCTACCAGACACCACAAACAAATGTGGGAGCTGGCTTGCCTGCGATAGCGGCACAACAGTCAACATCATCATTGAATGCTAGCCAGTCATCGCAGGCAAACCACCCCCCACACAAGCAAAACAACGCCACCCAATTTATTGGGCCGTCGGCCACGGCAGGATCGGAATTGCCGTCACCGCATTCTGCGGACTGCCCTCGATCAAACGGTCGCTATAGACCAGATACACCAGGGTATTGCGCCTCTTGTCGAGGAAGCGCACCACCTGCATGGTCTTGAACACTAGGGACGTGCGCTCCTTGAACACCTCATCACCACCCTTCAACTCACCCTTGAAGCGAATCGGCCCCACCTGACGACACGCTATCGACGCCTCAGCACGATCTTCAGCCAGACCAAGACCACCCTTCACCCCGCCCGTCTTGGCCCGAGACAAATAGCACGTCACACCATCGACCTTCGGATCATCAAAAGCCTCGACTACAATCCGATCATTGGGGCCGACGAACTTGAACACCGTCGACACGCGACCAATTTCTTCAGCCGACGCCAGCAACGGCATAGCCAACAACAGGCCAAGCAATCCCTTCATTACGCGCATCGAGACTTCCTTCACTTAAACCAGAATCAGGTTATCCCGGTGAACCAGCTCCGGCTCAGCCATATAACCCAACAACCCAACAATCGCTTCAGACGACTGCCCAATGATTTTCTGCGCCTCAAGGGCGCTGTAGTTGGCCAGGCCGCGAGCGATCTCACGACCGTCCGGAGCCACACACACCACCATCTCGCCACGACGAAAGCTGCCCTGGACCAATTTGACACCCACCGGCAGCAGGCTTTTATTGCCCTGGGACAGCGCCGATACCGCACCGGCGTCCAGCACCAGAGTGCCACGAGTCTGCAGATGCCCCGCCAACCACTGCTTGCGCGCCGCCAGCAGGCCGCGCTCGGGCGACAGCAACGTACCAATGCGCTCGCCCGCCTTGAGGCGATCCAGCACCCGCTCCAGGCGCCCACCCACGATAATCGTATGAGCACCAGAACGCGCCGCCAGCCGGGCCGCACGAAGCTTGGTCTGCATGCCACCACGCCCCAGAGCGCCACCGGCACTGCCAGCCACCGCATCCAGTGCCGGATCATCGGCGCGGGCTTCATAAATCAGCTGAGCATCGGGATTGTTGCGTGGATCAGCATCGAACATGCCGTCGCGATCCGTGAGAATCACCAGCAAGTCAGCCTCCACCAGGTTGGCCACCAGCGCAGCCAAGGTGTCGTTGTCGCCAAAACGAATTTCGTCAGTGACCACCGTGTCGTTCTCGTTGATCACCGGGATCACCTTGAGCTCGACCAGGGCACGCAGGGTGCTGCGGGCATTGAGGTAGCGCTTGCGGTCGGACAAGTCATCGTGAGTCAGCAGAATCTGCGCCGTGTGGCGACCGTGCTCGGCGAAGCTGGATTCCCAGGCCTGCACCAAACCCATCTGACCGATGGCGGCAGCGGCTTGCAGCTCGTGCATCGCACTCGGTCGCACGGTCCAGCCGAGGCGGCTCATCCCGGCAGCAACCGCCCCGGACGACACCAGCACCAACTCAACACCCGCCTCATGCAAGGCCACCATCTGCTCAACCCAGACGCTCATGGCTGCACGATCCAGCCCCTTGCCATCCGCCGTCAGCAGCGCACTACCGATCTTTACGACCCAGCGCTGCGCACCCGCCACTTTACTCCGCATCATCTTCAACCTTAGATTGAGGACAGCACGAGCCAGTGCTGCCCATAACGTTATTCGTGACTACCGATTTCCAGATACCAAAACGCCGCTCGATTGAGCGGCGCTTAAGTTTACTGCAACGAATCAGTCGCGCACGTAAATGATTTCCGGACCATCCTCATCATCCACATCTTCCTCGTCCCAATCATCGTCACCGATGTCATGGACCGACTTGACGCCGCTGCGACGCAGGGCACGCTGATCATCCAGGGCCTGCAACTGGGCACGCGCCTCGTCCTCGATGCGCTGATCGAGGTCAACCAACTCTGCCTTGAACACAGGGTCATTGGCCAAGCGATCAGCACGATCTTCCAGGTAACGCATGATGTCACGGGTCAGACGCTCAGTGCCTTCTTTGGCAATGGCCGAGATCACGTAGACCGGACCGGTCCACTCCAGGCGATCAACGATCTCCTTGACGCGCTCTTCGTGCTCCTCCTCAAGGATTTGGTCGCACTTGTTCAGCACCAGCCAGCGATCACGTTCGGCCAGGGACGGGCTGAACTTGGTCAGCTCACTGACGATAACTTCGGCAGCATCCGGCGCACTAGTGTCATCCAGCGGAGCCATGTCGACGAGGTGCAGCAGCAGGCGAGTACGGGACAAATGCTTGAGGAAACGAATCCCCAGGCCGGCGCCATCGGAAGCACCCTCGATCAGGCCCGGAATGTCCGCAACCACGAAGCTTTTCCAACGGTCGACACTGACCACACCCAGGTTTGGCACCAGGGTAGTGAACGGGTAATCAGCCACTTTCGGCTTGGCGGCAGACACCGAGCGAATGAGAGTACTTTTACCGGCGTTTGGCAGACCCAGCAGGCCGACGTCAGCCAAAACCTTCATTTCCAGCTTGAGGTCACGCTGCTCGCCTAGCTTGCCCGGCGTGGTCTGGCGTGGTGCGCGGTTGGTACTGGATTTAAAACGGGTGTTACCCAGACCGTGCCAGCCGCCATGAGCCACCAGCAGACGCTGACCAGCCTTGGTCAGGTCGCCGATAACTTCCTGCGTCGCGGAGTCGATCACGGTGGTGCCGACAGGAACCCGCAGGACCATCTCCTCGCCTTTTTTACCGGTGCAATCAGTGCTGCCACCGTTGGAGCCACGCTCGGCATCGAAGTGCCGGGTGTAACGGTAGTCCACCAGGGTATTGAGGTTTTCGTCGGCGATCATGTAGACCGAGCCGCCATCACCACCATCACCACCGTTCGGACCACCGTTTTCGATGAATTTTTCCCGACGGAAACTCATGCAACCATTACCGCCGTCGCCAGCTTTTACTCGGATCGAAACTTCATCAACAAACTTCATAACAAAACGCCTCTCGTCGCACGGACGAGCTTAAGAAACCAAGACATAAGACTCTTGCAAAAATGAGCGCAGCGACCTCAATCAACAACCGAAAATCCGCGCTGGAGCCCATTACAAACAGCTTTGCAAGAGACTCACCCCACAAACGAAAAAGCCCCGTCGCAAGACAGGGCTTTTCCAGCAACTACGTAATTATGCCGCGACGACTTCAGTCTTCGGGACAATGCTCACGTAACGGCGATTGAAAGCGCCTTTTACTTCGAACTTGATCACGCCGTTGATTTTAGCAAACAGAGTGTGATCTTTACCCATGCCAACACCGTAACCGGCGTGGAATTGGGTGCCGCGCTGACGCACGATGATGTTGCCCGGAATGATAACCTGGCCGCCATACATCTTCACGCCAAGGCGCTTGGCTTCTGAGTCGCGACCGTTACGGGTACTACCACCAGCTTTTTTATGTGCCATGAGTCAATTCTCCTAGTGAGGAATTAGGCTGAAATTAAGCCTGAATACCGGTGATTTTGATCTCGGTGTACCACTGGCGGTGGCCCATACGCTTCATGTGGTGCTTACGACGACGGAACTTGATGATGCGGATTTTATCGTGACGACCTTGGGAAATCACTTCAGCCACAACGGTAGCGCCAACAACAACTGGAGCGCCGATGTTCACGTCATCGCCATTGGCGACCAACAGAACGCGATCAAAAGTAATGGATTCGCCGGTAGCGATTTCCAGTTTTTCGATCTTCAGGTATTCACCTGGGGCGACCTTGTATTGCTTGCCACCAGTAACAATTACTGCGTACGACATGGTATTTCTCCGATAATCCTGCTCACCCAGCGCTTTATAGGTAAAGGTATTGGCTGGCATGGCTGCATGGGATGGAACGCCCCAAATGCAATTGCGTAAGGCAGGTGCTGCCCAGGAAGTTCAGGGTGCGCGATTGTACGCAAGCTACAGAAGGCTTGCAAGTAGCCGTCTATCGCGCCTTGACACTACGGGACGTGGGTCCTAGCATGCCGCGCAACCCTTCTGGAGCGACTGTCGCTGATGCAACCCCAAGCTTTCTACCGTGCGGTAGCGGACGATTTTAGCGCCGTCGACGACATCATCAAGAAGCAGCTGACTTCTAAAGTGCCGCTGGTCTCCAAAATTGGCGACTATATTACGTCGGCGGGCGGCAAACGCCTGCGTCCTTTATTAGTGTTGCTGTGTGGCAAGGCGCTGGGCCGCGAAGGCGATGACCTGCGCCTGCTGGCTGCCACCATCGAATTCCTGCACACCGCCACCCTGCTGCACGACGACGTGGTCGACATGTCCGGGATGCGCCGTGGTCGCGAGACCGCCAATGCCATGTGGGGCAATGCACCAAGCGTGCTGGTGGGCGACTTCCTGTACTCACGCTCGTTCGAAATGATGGTCGAACTGGGCTCGATGCCGGTGATGAAGATTCTTTCACAAGCCACACGCATCATCGCCGAAGGCGAAGTGTTGCAGCTGTCGAAAGTACGCGACGCCAGCACCACCGAAGAAACCTATATGGAAGTCATTCGCGGCAAGACTGCCATGCTCTTCGAAGCCTCGACACACAGCGCCGCCGCCCTGTGCGAAGCGACGCCGGAACAACGCGAAGCCCTGCGCACCTTCGGTGATCATCTGGGCGTGGCTTTCCAGCTGGTGGATGATTTGCTCGATTATCGCGGCGACGCCGAGACCCTGGGCAAGAACGTCGGTGATGATCTGGCCGAGGGTAAACCGACCTTGCCGCTGATCTACACCATGCGCGAAGGCACCCCCGAACAGGCCGCCCTAGTGCGCAAGGCGATCCAGAAAGGCGGAATTGAAGACCTGGAAAGCATCCGCGCTGCCGTGGAAGCTTCGGGCTCACTCGATTACACCGCGCAACTGGCCCGTGACTACGTGGCTCGCGCCATCAAATGCCTGGAAGCCCTTCCAGCCAGCGAATACCGGGACGCCCTGGTAGAGCTGAGTGAGTTCGCGGTCGCGCGGACACACTGATTAATTGCTGTGCAGGAGCCGCCGCGGCTCCTGCAAATAGCCGCATCCCCCGCCTCGCCCTAAAACCCTATATAATGTGCGCTTTTTAGCCATCCTGAAACTCAAGGAGCCTTAGTGAGCACGTTGCCACCCTGCCCGAAATGCAACTCCGAATACACCTACGAAGACGGCGCCCAGCTGATCTGCCCGGAATGCGCCCATGAGTGGGCCGTCGGTGGCGAAGTCGAGGCCGCCAGTGATGACGCCGTGAAAAAAGACTCCGTCGGCAACGTCCTGCAGGACGGCGACACCATCACCGTGATCAAGGACCTCAAGGTCAAAGGCACGTCGCTGGTGGTCAAGGTCGGCACCAAGGTCAAGAACATCCGCCTGTGCGACGGCGACCACGATATCGACTGCAAGATCGACGGCATCGGCCCGATGAAGCTCAAGTCCGAGTTTGTCCGCAAGGTTTGATTTTGCTGTCTCCATCTCGTGCCCTGCACGGGATGGCGCTTCACCCTCCCCGCCTCAACGCCCCGCCAGTAGCAAAAGACCAGTCCTTTTGATCGAACACAATGCCCACACAGAAAAACCAGTGAATCGCCAATAGGGACTTGCTATTCAATGAATAAGAATTATTCTCATTGAAACCCATCAAGGAGAAGCAACCCATGACTTATTTGATTGATGCCTGGCTGGACCGCCCACACCCCTACCTGCGGATACTCCATCGGGAAACCGGGGAAGTCTGCGCCGTGCTGGAAGAAGAAGCCTTGAATGAATTGCAGGATCAGGGCGACCTGGACGTCAATGGCTTGAGTTCCAGTGAACCGGGCGTGCTGAAGGAGGTGGTGCGTAACCTGTTTCTGTTCTGCTATGCCCGAGCATTGCGCCCAGCGACGGAGCTTAATGGCAAGTTTCATCCATGAGACACCTGCAAAACCGTGTAGGAGCGAGCCTGGTTCTTGCTCGCGAAGAACCCAAAGACACTGCGTTCATCCAGGATGCCCGCGTTATCGTTGACGTCCATCGCGAGCAAGAACTAAGCGTCCCTCGCTCCTACAACTTAGCCAGCAGGCCTTACAGAACGTCGAGCAGCTCGACGTCGAACACCAGAACGCTATGCGGCGCAATGCTGCCAACGCCTTGTGCGCCGTAAGCCAGTTCGCTCGGCACATACAGACGCCATTTACTACCGGCGTTCATCAGTTGCAGGGCTTCGGTCCAGCCGGCAATCACGCCACCGACCGGAAATTCTGCAGGCTGGCCACGCTCGTAGGAGCTGTCGAACACAGTGCCGTCGATCAGGGTGCCGTGGTAGTGGGTACGTACTTGATCTTCACGAGTTGGCTTGGCGCCATCACCCGCAGTCAATACTTCAAACTGCAGACCGGAAGCCAGAGTGGTGATGCCATCACGCTTGGCATTTTCAGCCAGGAAGGCCAGGCCTTCGCCTGCTGCAGCTTCAGCCTTGGCGGCCGCTTCGGCTTGCATGATGTCGCGGATGACCTTGAAGCTGTCAGCCATTTGCTCTTGGTCCACACGGCTTGGTTTGCCTGCGAACGCATCGGTCAGGCCAGCCAGGACCGCGTCCAGGCTCACGCCAGGTGGCGGATTGTCGCGCAGTTGGTCGCCCAACTGACGGCCAATGCCGTAGCTCACGCGGGTTTCGTCGGTGGACAGATTGACTTCGGACATGGAACTGCTCCGCTGTAGGAAGGCACTGGAAACACTACAGAACTGCAGCGTTTCCCGTGTCATCCGAACTAAAAGGGCGAGCAGACTAGCATAGAAAACCGGGATTTGATGAGCCTCAGGCCCTGCCTGCTGCTCATCACGCTATCCGTCAGCCAATTAGTGCTTGGTCACCTTATCCAGGTAGCCCATGGCACACGCCGAGACCACAAAGGTCATGTGGATGATCACGTACCACTTCAGATGCTCGGGATCGATATTCTTGGCGTCCATGAACACCCGCAGCAAGTGAATCGACGAAATCGCCACGATGGAAGCGGCCACTTTCATCTTCAGCGAGGAGGAGTCCATGGTGCCCAGCCAGTTGAGCTTGCCCTTGTCGTCGTCGATGTCCAGCTGGGCGACGAAGTTCTCGTAGCCGGAGATCATCACCATCACTAGCAAGCCGCCAACCAGTGCCATGTCGATCAACGACAGCAGCACCAGGATCAAATCGGACTCGGTCATGGCAAAGACGCTGGGGAGAACGTGAACCACTTCCTGGAAAAATTTCAGCGCCAGCGCCAGCAACCCAAGGGACAAGCCGAAATAGATCGGTGCCAACAGCCAGCGTGAGGCGTACATTGCATTTCCGATAAAACGTTCCATTGAATCTCACACAGCTTGGCTAAAAATGGCGGCGAGTATATCAGCCACATACAAAGGCCAGAACCACCGAGAAAACTGACCGGCACGGCATCTGTCAAAGAGTTTTTCTGCTAGTGTCGGGCTCATCAACTCGGCTCGATGATGTCGGACAGGAAAACTGAAGATAATGGATGTGCGATCCCCTTTGGCCAGCCTTGGCCTATGTGTGGCGTTGCTGGCTGGCAGCGGCTGTTCCCCCAGCGACGAACACAAGCAAACCAGCCTCGAAGAGAAAACCGCCAAGTTCGAGCAATCCCTGGACACTATCCAAGACCCCAGGCTCAAGGATACCGTGGCCGACCTTGGTGGCTCCTTGCTACTACTGGAGCGCGCCCGAATCAAGCTCAGCACCAAGCCTATCGAAGCCGAGTACGTCGAAGACACCCTGGCGCTGCTCAAGCACTACCCGACGCCACAAGCCGTGGTGGACACTTACATCAACGGTCTGTTTGTCCTGCGCAAAAACTCCCATTCGGACTATCTGACGGACCTGCAGCCGGTGTTCCCGTTCAACTTCAACGGCCCCGACCAGTTCCCCTTTCCCCATGGCCTGGAATGGCAGTCGGTGACGCTGAGCAACAACAAGACTGTCCCCTTCCAGCCGGAATGGTCGGAAACCGACCCTGGTATCCAGTTGAGCCCCTCCAGCTCCAACCTGACCAACCCGGACGACTTGACGGTCACGTACCCCTTCATCGAAGGCATCGAGACCGAGAACAAAATCCAGCCGCAACCCGTCACCCTCAAAGGCCAGGTTGAAGTCATCGCACCACGCAAGGTCTTCACCTTTGACTTGACTAAACAAGACGTCGGCCACAAACGCAGTGAAGAAAACGTCACCGTCACGCTGCTGACCCTGGAAAAAAACTACGCCGAAATAGAACTGACCAACAATGCCCCCCTGGCGCCACAAGTCGCTGACGCGTCTCCCAACGCGCTGCTGGTGCAGGCCAGGGATACCACGGGGCAATTTCTATCCCGCGCAGGCTCGATCAACGAGAGCGCCGCTCAACTGGCGTTCTACGAGAAACAATTGGCCGAGATGCAGAAGCAGAAAGGCTGGTCCGACGCCTTTGAAAAGCAGTTGGAAGACGAGCAAAAAGCTTTCGAACACAAGCAGACCAGCCATTACACCAAGGTGTACTTCAACGGCCTGATCGATAACCTGCAAGTCAGTGTCCTCGATTTTTCCGCCGCCACGGTGACCCGCAAAGACCTGGACCTGCCGATTCGGCGCTTCGACAAGAACAGCCTGGAAAAAACCGTACAACCCCTGCCGATGCCAGTGACGGTGTACGACGACCAGGCCACCGACTGGCTCAAGGGCGCCACACTTTCCGAAGACCAGCTTAAAAACAGCATCAGCATCAACCAGTCAGTCGACGATGCCAGTGCCGCACACATCGTGTTTGACCACCCCTACACCTTCAACGACGACCTGCTGGGCGAAGCCCGCAGTGGCGCCGATGCACCCGTGACATTCTTTACCGCCAATGAGGACGGCCAGCGCGGTAAGCCCATCGAGCTGCCTACCGAGGCATTTGAAGTTGACCCAGGGCGCGGCGTCATTACCTACGACCTGAACCTGTTCCCCGAGAACCCAACGTTTGTCGTGGGTTCGATTCCGCTGTTCCTGGCAAACGTCGAAAAAGCCACCGTCGCCGCCAGCCAGCTTCCAAAGGGTCTGGTAATGCAGGGCAACGCCTTGATTGTCGACCAGCAGCTCTTTCCCTCCGACAGCTGGCGCTTCTTTGCCAAGGACGCCAGCGGACACTACTTGAAGGAAGTTCTCGGCGTCAGCCACCGCGCTGAGGAGTACGGCACGGCGCTCTTTGATGTGCACTATTTTTATGGCCAGCCTACGCAGTTTGAAACCTACCAGCGCACCGAACTGAACACCGTGCAGTATGGGTTTGAGGTCAAGCTGAACAAACCTGAGGCTACTGTGCCTGCCAAGCCGTAAGCTCAGTGCTCAGTGCTCAGGATGAAGTTGTATGTCTGTGAGCGCCCGCGACCGCCCGCCATTGAGCTGTCGCAGGTGGGCCTGCAGGTGCAGACACCAGATCTGCGGGTCATCGGCCAGTTGATAGCCGTGCAGCGTCAGGCTTTCAACAATCGACTCAAGGATGGTTTCGGCCACGAACGGCCCATGAAACGGGCCCTGGGCCTTGATCGTTGTGGGCTGCTCACCGGTCATTCCAGCGGCAAATAGTAAGGTCCACATCCCGGTATCCCCCGCAAGAGGGCGAATGCTGCATTCGATTCGTGTGACCAGGCCTAGGCACTGGCGGGTGAGGCAAAGGCTGCGCGGCATGGCGGCGACCCTCGGTAGATCCTGTGTTCAGCCTCCAGAAGACGAGACTGTCTCTATCCAGCGACTCCTGTGGATATCCCTTGAGCTGAGAATAGAAGAAAACCCGTACAAACCAAGGTTGCCGAGACCAACGGGCAATCGGCCATGATTCAACGAGTCAAAATTGTGGCGGGGAAGCCGGCTCCCCCGCCACAAACACAATCAGCTCGGTTTGGTTTCAACCAACGACTGCTGCGCCAATTCCTTCTCTGCTTCCTTGAGATCTTCCTCGCTGATCATCTCGGCAATCGCCCGCAAACGCTCGACCACTCGCGCATTGACGCTGCCTTCAGGGAATTGCCCCTCCTCATCCGGCTCACCGGCCGGCTCGCCCACCAGCAGACTCAAGGCCTCGTCAGCCTGGCGCACCGCATAGACATGGAACTGCCCCGCCCGCACAGCCTGCAATACCTTCTCGTCCAGCATCAGCGTCGCGACGTTGGCCTGGGGAATGATCGCCCCTTGCTCGCCAGTCAAGCCACGGGCTTCGCATAGACGGAAGAAACCTTCGATCTTCTCGTTGACCCCGCCCACCGCCTGTACTTCACCAAACTGGTTGATCGAGCCGGTGATGGCAAAACACTGCTTGAGCGGCGTCTTCGACAGCGCCGAGATCAAGGTGCAGGCCTCGCCCAGGGAGGCGCTGTCGCCGTCGACATAACCGTAGGACTGCTCCAGGGCGATGCTCGCGGAGATCGCCAACGGGAATTCCTGGGCATAACGGCTGCCCAGGTAACCGGTGAGGATCATCACGCCCTTGGAGTGAATCGGCTGACCGAGGTTGACCTCGCGCTCGATATCGACAATGCCACTGCCGCCCGGGTACACCGTCGCCGAGATCCGCGCCGGTACACCAAAGGCCGAATCACCGACTTCCAGCACGGTCAAGCCGTTGCACTTGCCGACAGAAGCGCCGGCAGTATCGATCAGGATGACTCCCGCCAGCATGTCGTCGAGAATCCGCGCCGAGACCCGCCCGGTGCGCGTGGCCTTGGCCTTGAGCGCACGTTCGATATGGCCGGCGTCGGTCATTTCATCGCCCGCCAGGTGACGAATGAAATCCGCCTCGCTGACCAACTGGAACAGATCGCCGATCCGCGCCGACAAACGCCCCTGATGTTCCGCCAGCCGCGCACTATGGGTGGCCAGACGCGCCACCGCATCCGACGTCAACGGCGCCATGCCTTCTTCCGAGGTGCGGGTTTTCAGCAACTGGGCGAACTGCTCCAGGCTTTCGTCGACCATCGGGATGTCTTCATCGAAGTCCACCAGCACCCGGAATATCTCCTGGAAGTCCGGGTCCAGGTCTTGCAGCGTGTAGTACAACTGCCGGGAGCCAATGATAACGACCTTGACCTGCAACGGGATCACTTGCGGGTTCAGGGTCACCGTGGCCAAGCGGCCCAACTCGCCCAGTGGCGATTCCATTTTCAACTTGCGCGATTGCAGGGCACGCTTGAGGGCGTCCCAGACAAACGGTTCGCTGAGCATTTTCTCCGCTTCCAGGATCAGGAAACCACCATTGGCTCGATGCAGTGCACCCGGCCTTAACTGCCGGTAGGTGGTGTAGAGCGCGCCCTGGTCGGTGCTGTATTCAATGCGACCAAACAGGTTGTCGTAGGTCGGATGAGGCTCGAACACCACCGGCGCACCACCGTTGGCCGGATGGCCGACCACCAGGCTCGGGCAGTATTGCTCTTCCAGCAGCTTGCGGGCCTGTGCGTCGGTCTTCGCGTCGTCCACCAATTGCTCGACCACGGTTTTCAGCAGGTAGACCTGCATCGCTTGCAGGTAACCGCAGACGCCGGCGTTTTCCGCGTACTTCTCGGACAAAGGCGCCAACAATGGCTGCAAGGCTAGGGTGATGGTTTCTTCGTTGAAGTGGCGCATCTGGTTATTGGACTCGCGCTTCCACTGGGGCAGGCTGGCGAGTTCTTCGTTGAGGCGTTCTTCCAGTTCGGAAATATCAGTGTGGAAACGCTCGCGATCGGCTTCCGGCAACTGCGAGAACTCGGCCTCATCCAGGGCCTTGCCTTCGGCCATCGGCGTAAAGGCAATGTTGGTACTGTCGCGGTACAGCGCCACGTCCTTTTCCAGGGCCAGGCGTTCGATCACGTCCAGTGCGCGGTCATAGCGCTGGTTGAAGGCCCGGTCGATAGCGCTTTTGCGCTGTTGATAAGTCGGGTGTTCAAAGACCGCCGGGAAGGTCGCCACCAGGTTATCAATCAGGCCGTTGATATCGATGATAAACGCCGCCGCGCCACCCGCAGGCAGCTCCAACGCGCGGGGTTCGCGGGGCTCGTCGAAGTTATTGACGTAGACCCAGTCCGCCGGGGTCTGCAGGCGTTTGCCTTCGGCCTTGAGGTAGCGTTTGACGAACGAAAAGCGGCCGGTTCCAGGCTCGCCCATGACAAATACGTTGTAACCGGGGCGTGGCATGGCCACGCCAAACTGCAAGGCTTCGACCGCACGTTCCTGGCCTAGCACGCCGCGAAAGGGCTCCAAATCATTGGTGGTCGAGAAGCTGAACTGTTCAGCGGAGAAAGGGCGAGTCAGCGCTTCGGGCGCTAGACGCAAGCTGGCAGCAACAGGATCAGGCATTGGGCTTCCTTACATCAGGCGGGGCAATGGCGGCATTCTGGCGCCGTGCGTGGCTGACTGGCAAGGCACGACTTAGGGAAAGCATAGACACTGGATCGGCCTTGCCAAAAAACCTCTGTGTTCTCAATTGTTTTACAAAAAGTCACGGAACCCTTGGATCGTGCCTAAACTCCAAACTGCGCGGGTTGGACTAATAACCGGCCCCTAGGGTGCTGTGAGGCACCTGAAACCCTTGTCCATTGGTTTGCACACTAAGAGAATAAAGCTATGAAACGGATCCTTCTCGGTACTCTCTTCACCGTCGTCTCCCTCAATGCAATGGCTGAAGCGCCAGGTGGCCCGAACTGCGGTTGGGGCAACCTGCTGTTCGAAGGCCAACGTGGTACTCCCGCTCACTTCCTGGCGTCCACCACCAACGGTACCTCCGGTAACGCCACCTTCGGCATGACCTCAGGCACCAACGGCTGCGCCACCAACAGCGCCCTGACTTACGGCGGCAAATCGTGGATTGCCATGAATGGCATGATGAACGAGCTGTCCGAAGACATGGCCAAAGGCAATGGCGAAGCGCTGACCACCTACGCCGTGGTACTGGGTGTTGCTCCAGAAGATCGTGAACACTTTGCAGCAGTGACTCACGAACACTTCCAGCAGATCTTCAGCAAGGCTGACGTGACCGCAGAAGACGTGCACTCCAACACCATCGCTGTACTGAAAAGCGACACCCGTCTGGCGAAATACGCGACCCAGGCTTAATCTCGACCCGCCCGCGCCTTTCGAGGCGCGGATTTTATATTTTTGGACCTGCCCCTACTTTGGGTCTTTTTTATTTCGACTTAAGTTGCCCCTATGCTCAAACGCCTTGTTTGCCTGGCACTCTTCGCCTGCGCCCCGCTGCATGCGGCACCGCACCTTGATGATCAACGTTTGCAGCAACTGGCCAACGATCCATTCTGGCTATCACTGGGCCATTACGAAGCTGGCAAACTAAAAGGCTGGCGCAGTTATGTCAGCGACCAGAAGTTTTTCCTCGCCGCCGACGGCGCCCATCACCCGGATGCAGAACTCAAGGCCACCGTACAGGCGCTCTACGCCCCGGCGACGGCAGGCGAAAAACACGCCCAATGCGTTTACCCGGCACGTACCCGCTGGCTCAAGGACCAGTTGCAACTGACTGACTTGCCAACCGTGGACTGCACAGAATTTAAGCAATGGTTCAAGGACGTCGCCCCCCACAGCGCGGTGATGATCTTCCCGGCAGCCTACCTCAACAGCCCGTCGTCAATGTTCGGCCACACCCTGCTGCGCATCGACCAGGCTGACGTACAAAGCAACAACACCGCCCTGCTCAGCTACGCGATCAACTTCGGCGCCTATATCGAAGGCTCGGACAACAGCATCCTCTATGCCTGGAAAGGCTTGATGGGCGGCTATCCGGGCCTCTTTGCCCTGGTGCCCTATCAGGAAAAACTCTCCGAATACCGGAGCCTTGAGAACCGCGACCTGTAGGAATACCGGCTGAACCTGACCCAGGTCGAAACCGAGCGCATGGTCGAGCACGTCTGGGAACTCAAGCAGATTCAGTTCGACTATTTCTTCTTCGACGAAAACTGCTCCTACCGCCTGCTGGAACTGCTGCAAGTGGCACGGCCGGGCCTGCGGCTGACCGAACAGTTCCCGCTGACAGCCATTCCCACCGACACGGTTAAAGCCGTGAAGGACGCCGGACTGGTGGAGAAAATCGACTACCGGCCCTCCCGCGAACGTGAACTGCTGGAGCGCGCCAAGCCCCTGGACGGCGATGAACAGCAGTGGGTGCTGAAAATCAGCGACGACCAGAAACAATTGCAGGACCCAACCTTCAAGGCCATCACCAAGGATCGCCAGGCGCTGATCATCGACGCAGCCTATCGTCTGGGCCGCTACCGCGCCAATGGCCTGGAGCGCGATACCGAGCGCTCCCAGCGCAGCTTCGAATTACTGCGGGCAATCAACCAGAACCCGGCGCCGGACCTTAAAATAGAACGCCCCGGTCTGCCCGAAAACGGCCACGAATCCCGCACATGGCAAGCCGGCATCGGCACCCGTGGCGACAAGGCCTTCGGCGAATACGGCCTGCGCATGGCCTACCACGACCTCAATGACAACGCCGAAGGCTTCCCCCTGGGTGCGCAGATTGAAATCCTGCAAATGAAACTGCGCCAGTACGAAGGCAATCACTGGCAGTTGCAGCAACTGGACCTGGCGACCATTCGCTCTCTAACCCCGCGCAACGAGCTGCTACAACCCTGGTCCTGGCAAGTCACCGGAGGCCTTGAGCGCGTGCCGGGCAAACATGACGACGAAACCCTGGTCAGCCACGTCAACGGCGGCGCCGGCGGCACCTGGCAACTGCGCGACGACATGCTCGGCTTCGCCCTCGGCACCGTGCGCGTGGAACACAACAGCGACTTCGACGAATTCATCTCTCCGGCTGCCGGATTCAATACCGGCGTACTCTGGAAAAATCCGCTGGGTAACCTCAGCCTGGAAGCCAAGGGCGACTTCTTCACCAACGGCGAAGTGCGGCGCAGTGTCAGCCTGAATCAGCAGTGGGAATTGTCCCGCAATCTGGGTTTGCGCTTGAGCGCGCAGCGGGAGTTCAGTCATCTGGCGACGCCAGTCAATGAGGTGATGCTTGAGGTGAAGTGGTATCACTACTAAATCGCCTGCCCAACAAGGAATTTCAACCTACATGGCCGTTACTTGCACCAGCCTTGAACAAGTCCGAGAAAACATCGACCGCCTCGATCGACAGATCGTTGCACTGCTGGCCGAACGGGGCGGCTTTGTCTCCCAGGCCGCACGGTTCAAAAAAAACACCGATGGGGTCAAGGCACCGCAGCGTGTCGAACAGGTGATCGCCAAGGTGCGGAGCTTGTCCCACGCGGTTGGCGCCAATCCCGAGGTCACCGAGCAGGTCTATCGGGCAATGATTTCGGCCTTTATCCAGCAGGAGTTGGAAGAGCACGCCGCTCTCTCGGTTACCCCGGAGCAGTAGATCCGGCCGACATATACATTCAGTGTGAGGGTTTTCAAATACACATCAGCACAAACAAAATTTTCGTTCGCGCCCAACTCATTGATAAATATTCAGAAAATATCAGACGAAGTTTTAGCTTTTCTCAGTCGATACAAACCTGCTTTTACTCGATTCTCTTTGTGAGGATTTGTGTCTAGTATCGGATGGCAATCAAATTGCCACCACGTCTATACACGGATCTGAATGGGTAAGAGGCACATATGGAATTTTTTGAAAAGCTCACCAGCCTAGCGACTAAAGTCCGCTTGCAAGGCCCCGCAATTCAAACAGAAGAAGCCACAAAAAATGCTTTTGTAATGCCTTTTATCAACACGGTCCTGGGCTACGACGTGTTTGACCCACAGGAAGTGACACCTGAATTTGTCTGCGATGTCGGGACGAAAAAGGGTGAAAAAATCGATTACGCAATCATGAAGAATGGTGAGGTTCAAATACTCATCGAATGCAAAAAGATCGGCGAGCCGCTAAACATCAATCATGCATCGCAGTTGTTTCGATACTTCCACGTTACTAGCGCAAGGATCTCAATCCTCACCAACGGTCAGGTCTACAAGTTTTTTACTGACTTGGATGCGCCTAACAAGATGGACGAAAAGCCGTTTTTGGAGTTAGACCTGCTGAACATCGATGAGTACTCGGCTCCAGAACTGACCAAGCTGACGAAGTCTGCCTTTGACGTAGATTCAATCATCAATGCAGCTGGGGAGCTGAAGTACGTCAGCCAAATCAAAAAAATCATCGCCTTGCAAGTCAGTAAACCTGAGGATGATTTCGTCAAAGTATTCGCGTCTCGGGTGTACGAGGGAGTGATCACACAAAAAGTCCGTGAGCAGTTCTACGAGTTAACCCGAAAGGCGTTAAGCCAGTTCCTCAACGACCAAATCAATGATCGACTCAAGTCAGCTATGAGTGGTGCTATCCAGCCGACCATGGCCTCATTACCTGTTTCTACCAGTGCCAACACGGACATTACAGAATGCGATGAGTCAGAGGATAAGGTTCTAACGACGCTGGAAGAACTGGAGGGGTACCACATCGTAAGGGCTGTCGTACGCTCAGTAGTCGATGCGAAGCGAATCGTGCAGCGCGATACGCAAAGCTACTTCGGGATATTGTTGGACGACAATAACCGCAAACCGATTTGCCGGCTTCATTTCAACCGGAGCCAGAAGTACATCGGGATTTTTGACGAAGAAAAAAATGAAACCCGGCATGCCATATCGTCCATTGACGAGATTTACGAATACTCAGACCACCTGAAGAAAACGGTGGGGTATTACGACTGAGGAAAGAGGCCCCATGCATCTACATACCTTTGCAGCCTGACTTAAAACTTGTGGCGAGGGGGCTTGCCCCCGTTGGGCTGCGCAGCGGCCCCAAAACCGACAACGGTGTTCGTTTTGGAAAAACGCGTTTGCCTGATTGGGGCTGCTGCGCAGCCCAACGGGGGCAAGCCCGCTCGCCACAGGATGGGGGGATTGCTCGCCGTAGCCGCCGAGGATGATGATTAAGGACAAGGGGTTGATGGCCCTTCAATCCCACACATTTCTCACACGCCTTTCACACCCACCCAACGAATCCCCTTCTAAACTTCCCTCAACAGCCGTTCAACGGCCAGGGAGTATGAGATGTGGCGGTTCGCAGTAGCGCTGGGCCTGTTGGTGTTGCTGAGCGGTTGCCAGTCAACCCACGAGGATTTGCTGGCCAAGGGTTATCCACCAGCCTTTGCCGATGGTTTCGACGACGGTTGCAGCAGTGGCCGCCAGGCGGCTGGTGTGATCACCGGAGAGTTTCGCAAGAACGTCCCACGCTATCTGAAAGACCGGCCATACGCCGAAGGCTGGGACGACGGCTTCCGCCAGTGCAAGGCCATGCGCGAGAGCGAAGACCTCAATGACTATAAGGACCGCCACTGGGACGAGCGGGAACGGGCCTGGCAGCAGGAGAAGGACCGTGACGCGGCCAAGGCTTATCGCTCGCAATAGGTCGCTTTCAGACATCCATCGAAACTTAACCCCTGCGACCATGGCCCAAACTCCATAACAGGAGAATCTCATGAGTCGAGCTTTCGTCAACGAAGACAGCGCCGCGGCCCAGGCCAGCCAACCGGTGGAACGCCAGGTCAGCGCGCAACCCAATCACCTCACTGCACAGGGGCTGGCGCAGTTGCAGGCCAAGGTTGCCTATTTGCAGCACCAGTACAGTGAAGAGTCTGCCAAGGGCGAGCAGGCCGACAAACAGCGCCAGGCTGACCTTGAGCGGGATTTGCGTTACTTCAACCAGCGTCTACAAAGCGCCCAGGTGGTAGCACCGGCGACCTCTACCGATAAAGTGCAGATCGGCAGTTGGGTGACCTTTGCCAATGAACAGGATGCGGAGCAACGCATTCAGTTAGTGGGTGAGGATCAGGCCGATGCAAGCGTGGGCCTGATCAACTGGGGGTCGCCTCTGGGCCGGGCGTTGCTGGGTGCCCAGGTAGGCGACGAGGTGCTGTGGAAGCGCCCCGCCGGCAATCAGTTGATCGAGATCCTACGCATCGAACCCCAGGTTTAGACGATGCCCTGGGCCAGCATTGCATCGGCCACTTTGACAAAACCGGCGATATTCGCGCCCTTGACGTAGTTGACCCGGCCATTTTCTTCGCCGTAGTGCACGCAAGCGTGGTGGATCGACTGCATGATGCTGTGCAGCTTGCTGTCCACTTCGCCAGCGGTCCACAGCAGGCGCATGGCGTTTTGCGACATTTCCAGGCCGCTCACCGCTACGCCGCCAGCATTGGAAGCCTTGCCTGGGGCGAACAGGACGCCTGCGTCGATAAAGATATCCACAGCCTCAAGAGTGGTGGGCATGTTGGCGCCTTCGGCCACGCACAGGCAGCCATTGCGCAACAATGCGCGCGCGGCGTCGGCGTCCAGTTCGTTCTGGGTCGCGCATGGCAGGGCGATGTCGCAGGCAAGCTCCCACGGGGTCTTGCCCGCGCGAAATTCCAGGCCGAAGCGCTCGGCCAACTCGCTGATACGACCACGCTGGACGTTTTTCAGCTCCAGCAGTGCCGACCATTGCTCCTCGGTCAACCCGCTTTCGCAGTACAAGGTGCCTTCAGAGTCGGACAGGGAAATCACCTTGCCGCCCAGGTCCATGACCTTGCGTGCCGCGTACTGGGCGACGTTGCCGGAGCCTGAGACCGCCACACGCTTGCCTTCGACGCGCTGGCCGTTGCGCTTGAGCATTTCTTCAGCGAAGTACACGCAGCCAAAGCCGGTGGCTTCCGGGCGGATCAGGCTACCGCCGTAGCTCATGCCCTTGCCGGTCAGCACGGAGGTGAACTGGTTGCTCAGGCGTTTGTATTGGCCGAACAAAAACCCGATTTCCCGGGCGCCGACACCGATGTCGCCGGCCGGAACGTCCACGTCCGAGCCGATATGACGGTACAGCTCGCTCATGAAGGCCTGGCAGAAACGCATGACTTCGGCGTCGCTCTTGCCCTTGGGATCAAAGTCCGACCCACCCTTGCCGCCGCCCATGGGCAGCGAGGTCAGGGAGTTCTTGAAGGTCTGTTCGAAGGCGAGGAATTTCAGCACGCCAAGGTTTACCGAAGGATGGAAGCGCAGGCCGCCCTTGTAGGGGCCGATGGCGCTGTTCATCTGGATGCGGAACCCGCGATTGACCTGGACCTTGCCGTGATCGTCGACCCAAGACACCCGAAACGTAATGGCGCGCTCCGGCTCGCAAATGCGCTCCAGGATGCCCGAGGTCAGGTAGTGGGGATTGGCTTCAAGAAACGGCCACAGGCTGCGCAGGACCTCTTCCACGGCCTGGTGGAATTCCGGCTGGTCCGGGTCGCGTTTCTTTAGGCGGGAAAGGAAGGATTCAACGGATTCGATCATGAAAAGTCTCGGCAAATTTATTGTCGTTAAAGGAGATTTGAGCCTGACTTTAACAATTCATGTCGCACCGCAACAGCGCAAAATGTCGCCTTTTTGAATTTAAATGGTGCGATTAATATAAATAACCCAGCTTTACAGGTTTTTTTGCACCTTAAGGGGGAGTGCAGTTCCAAGCCGCGCACCAACAGATACCGCCTCGTAACGCGCAAAAAAAACGGAGCCCGAAGGCTCCGCTTTTTCAAACCACCAGCCCGAATCAGGCCAGTTTTTTGTGCCGTACACGATGCGGCTGGGCAGCCGCATCGCCGAGGCGTTTCTTGCGATCGGCTTCGTACTCGGTGTAGTTGCCTTCGAAGAACACGGCCTGGGAGTCGTCTTCGTACGCCAGGATATGAGTGGCCACGCGGTCAAGGAACCACCGATCGTGAGAGATCACAATGGCGGCGCCCGGGAAGTCCAGCAGGGCTTCTTCCAGGGAACGCAGGGTTTCCACGTCGAGGTCGTTGGACGGTTCGTCGAGCAGCAGGACGTTGCCGCCCTCTTTCAAGGTCAGGGCCAGGTGTAAGCGACCGCGCTCACCACCGGACAGGTCCTTGACGAACTTCTGCTGGTCGCCGCCCTTGAAGTTGAAACGGCCAACATAGGTGCGCGACGGAATTTCATAGTTGCCGATGCGGATCTGGTCGGAACCGTCGGAAATCTGCTGGAACACGGTCTTGCTGCCGTCGAGGTCGTCGCGGCTCTGATCCACGCAGGCAAGCTGCACGGTTTCGCCGACTTCGATGGTGCCCGAATCCGGTTGTTCCTTGCCCATCAGCATGCGGAACAGGGTGGATTTACCCGCACCGTTACCGCCGATCACGCCGACAATGGCGCCCTTGGGCATGGAGAACGACAGGTTGTCGATCAGCACGCGATCGCCGTAACCCTTGGAAACGTTCTTGAATTCGATAACCTTGTCACCCAGGCGCGGGCCGGCCGGGATGTAGATTTCGTTGGTTTCGCTGCGCTTCTGGAATTCCTGGGATTGCATTTCCTCGAAGCGTTGCAGACGGGCCTTGGATTTTGACTGACGCGCCTTGGCACCTTTTCGTACCCATTCCAGCTCGTCTTTCATGGCCTTTTCATGGGCCGACTGCTGCTTGGATTCAGCGGCCAGACGGTCGGACTTCGCTTCCAGCCAACCGGAGTAGTTGCCCTCGTAAGGGATACCAGCGCCACGGTCGAGTTCCAGAATCCAACCAGCGACGTTGTCCAGGAAGTACCGGTCGTGCGTGATCGCAACCACGGTGCCCGGGAAGTCGTGGAGGAAATGCTCCAGCCAGGCGACGGAATCGGCGTCCAGGTGGTTGGTGGGTTCGTCGAGCAGCAACATGTCGGGGGCCGACAGCAGCAGGCGGCACAGGGCCACACGGCGCTTTTCACCACCGGACAGATGTTCGACCTTGGCGTCCCACGCCGGCAGGCGCAGCGCATCGGCGGCGACTTCCAGCTGGCGCTCCAGGTTGTGACCGTCACTGGCTTGCAGGATGGCTTCGAGCTTGGCCTGTTCGGCGGCCAGCTTGTCGAAGTCGGCATCCGGCTCGGCGTAGGCGGCGTAGACCTCGTCCAGGCGAGCCTGGGCGTTCTTGATCACGCTGACCGCTTCCTCGACCACTTCACGCACGGTCTTGGTTGGGTCCAGGATGGGTTCCTGCGGCAGGTAGCCGATGTTCAGCTCGGGCATCGGGCGGGCTTCGCCGTCGAACTCGGTGTCGACGCCAGCCATGATTTTCAACAGCGTGGATTTACCCGAACCGTTGAGGCCGAGCACGCCGATCTTGGCGCCCGGGAAGAAGGACAGAGAAATGTTTTTCAGGATTTCCCGCTTCGGCGGAACAACTTTGCTCAGCCGATGCATGGTGAAGACGTATTGAGCCATGGTGAACCTAGCGTCAGTGACTGATGAATTAAGCGGGCGAAGCCCGTGCCAGGCCATGCGCGGCGCGGGCCGTTGATGTTGATCAATGCCTGCGTACGGGAAAAGCCTGATTGTCTGGGGCTGGGACGCCCTCGCGTAACCGGCAAAGCTACCTGAATGCGGGTGGGCAGTCCAGCCAAGCAGGGCTGGCACTTTGCCACAACACAAGGCATGCTAGCCGCCCTCCGGGCGTCCGGCTTATAGTGCACGTCGCGCGCCAGTCCAGCCAAACCGCAGGATCACAGTTTGTCCAACGTCACGCCGCCAACTCCCCTGCGCGCTGCTCATATAGCGCCGGGAGCGCCCCTGCACGGAACCCTCAAGGGCGCATTGGCGACGCTGGTCCTCGTGCTGCTCGCATTATTGTTCTGGCAACTGCTGGATCAATTGCAGCAGAACCAGAAGGACCAACAGCAGTACACCATCGACTACAGCGCAGACCTCGCCGAACAGATCAGCCTGAACATGGCCTTGAGCGCACAGATCGCCCTGAATCTGCTGCCGATCGTCGAGCCGCCGCGCAACGATGAACAGCAACAAGCCTTGATGCGCACTCTGCAACGCTCGTTGCCGGAACTACGCAGCGTCGCCCTGCTCGCCCCCAGCGGAGCGATGATCAGTGACAGCGCCAAAGACAGCCAGGACAGCGCCTGGCTGGCAGAACTGGTCAAGCGCAGCCATTCCCAGTCTTATTACTTGAGCAATAACAACGAGGGCACAGTCATTTACCTGCTGCTGCATCAGCCCAGCGGCGGCGCCAAAATGTACTGGGCGTTGCGCCTGGCACCCAACTACCTGGCCAACCTGACCCGCCAGGATGGCCAGGGCCAGCGGCCGATGTGGGTCATTGAAAACCGCCTGAACCACCGAGTGGTCAGCCGCGACAGCGGCATGACGGCCCAATGGGCGGCAGCGCTGACCCCGGACGAGCTGAACAAAAGCGTGCTGGTCACACCCTTGAGCAAAAGTGACTGGCAACTGCGCGGTCTGTTTGATCGCGTCGCCATGCTGGAGCAACTGCTGCCGGCGTTTATCGGCAAATGCCTGCTGGGCCTGGCCTTCTCGCTGGTCCCGGTGATTGTCCTGCTGAACATGCGCCGCCGCCAGCGCCAGGTCCATGAAGGCCGCCGGCGCTACCAGGATATTTTCGAAGGCACTGGCGTGGCCTTGTGCGTTCTTGATCTGTCCGGCTTACGCGCGTTTTTCGACAAGGCCCACTTGCAGACCCGTGAACGTCTGCAGGACTGGCTGCAAAACAGCCCGGAGCAACGCCAGCAACTGCTCAAGGAACTGCGCATCACCGAGGTCAACCAGGTTGCCGTGCGCCTGCTCAATGTGGCGTCCTGCGAACAAGCCTGGGAGCGCCTAATCGACGGTTGCCCGCTGAACACCACTGCCATCGGCTATCAAGTGCTCGAAGCTGTGCTCACCCAGCGAAAGCAGCTTGAGCTAGAGATTCAGCTCAACGACGTCGAAGGTAACGAACAATATCTGTGGCTGGTCATGCGCCTACCGGAAGAGCAGCACGACTATAAGGCGGTGATCCTCAGTATCAGCGACATCACCAGCCGCAAGCTGATCGAGTTGTCCCTGGTGGAACGCGAAGGCTTCTGGTCGGACGTGGTGCGTACCGTGCCCGATCACCTCTATGTACAGGACGTGATCAGCCAGCGGATGATTTTCAGCAACCACCATCTGGGGCACACCCTGGGCTACAACAAGCCCGAGTTGCAGCAAATGGGCGAGTACTTCTGGGAAATCCTGTTGCACCCCGAAGACGCCGAGCATTATCACGAACTGCGCCAACAGCAGCGTGCCGCCGGCTATCTGGCCCAACTGCAATGCCAGTTGCGCTTTCGCCACCGTAATAATCAATGGCGTCGGTTCGATATCCGCGAACAAGCCCTGGCGCGGGACAAGTCCGACCAAGTCACGCGGATCATCGGCGTGGCCAAGGACATTACCGATCAGATCGAAGCCAGCGAGTCCCTGCGTGACAGCGAGCAGCGCTACCGCATGCTGGCGGAAAGCATCAGCGATGTGATTTTTTCCACCGACAGCAAACTGGCCCTCAACTACGTCAGCCCCTCGGTGCATGCGGTGCTGGGTTATGAGGTCGAGTGGATTTTCAAGAACGGCTGGCAATCGACCATTGCCAACCCGCAGCAACTGACCGGCATCTACACCTTGGTGGAACGGGTCAGCCGCGCCCTGGACAATCCAGAGACCCTGGCCCAGCTGCGCAACGAAGTGCAGACCCAACTGTTCCTGTTCGATTGCCTACGGGCCGATGGGCGCAAGGTGCCAATCGAACTGCGGCTGGTACTGGTCTGGGATGAGCACGGCGCGTTCGAAGGCATTCTCGGTGTCGGTCGCGACATCAGCCAGCAACGCCGCGCCGAGAAAGACCTGCGCATGGCGGCCACGGTCTTTGAACACTCCACCTCGGCGATTCTGATTACCGACCCAGCCGGTTACATCGTGCAGGCCAACGAGGCGTTCAGCCGGGTCAGCGGTTATGCCGTGGCGGATGTCCTCGACCAGTTGCCGAACATGCTCACCGTCGACGAACAACAGGAAGCGCACCTGCGCTACATACTCAAGCAGTTGCACCAGCACAGCACCTGGGAAGGTGAAGTGTGGCTCAAGCGCCGCAGCGGCGAGCACTACCCAGCCTGGGTCGGCATCACCGCCGTGCTCGATGACGAGGGTGACCTGGCCAGCTACGTGTGTTTCTTCAGCGACATCAGTGAGCGCAAGGCCAGCGAACAGCGCATCCACCGCCTGGCCTACTACGACGCCCTGACCCACCTGCCTAACCGCACGCTGTTCCAGGATCGCCTGCACACCGCGCTGCAGTCGGCAGAACGGCAGAAGTCATGGGTGGTGCTGATGTTCCTCGACCTTGACCGCTTCAAACCGATCAACGATTCCCTGGGCCACGCCGCCGGCGACCGCATGCTCAAGGAAATGGCCACCCGCCTGCTGGGCTGCGTGGCTGAAGACGACACAGTCGCGCGCATGGGCGGCGACGAGTTCACCCTGTTGCTACAACCGCGAGTCAGTCGCGAGCTGGCGCTGAACCGGGCAATCCATGTGGCCGAACAGATCCTCGCCAGCCTGGTGAAGCCGTTCGTGCTGGAGGGCCGCGAGTTTTTCGTCACGGCCAGTATCGGCATCGCGCTGAGCCCTCAGGACGGCAATGAACTGAGCCAACTGATGAAAAACGCCGACACGGCGATGTATCACGCCAAGGAACGGGGCAAGAACAACTTCCAGTTCTACCAGGCCGATATGAACGCCAGCGCCCTGGAACGCCTGGAACTGGAAAGCGACTTGCGCCACGCTCTGGAGCAGGATGAATTCGTGCTCTATTACCAACCGCAGTTCAGTGGCGATGGCAAACGTTTGACCGGCGCCGAAGCCCTGCTGCGCTGGCGCCATCCGCGACGCGGGCTGGTACCACCGGGGGATTTCATTCCGGTGCTGGAGGAGTTGGGGTTGGTGGTGGATGTGGGCGACTGGGTGATCAGCGAAGCCTGTCGCCAACTCAAGACTTGGCACCAGAACAAGGTGCGGGTACCCAAGGTCTCGGTGAATATTTCCGCCCGGCAGTTCTCCGACGGTCAGTTGGGCACGCGTATCGCCACCATCCTCAAGGACACCGGCCTTCCGCCAGCGTGCCTGGAGCTGGAGTTGACCGAAAGTATCCTGATGCGTGAAGTCAACGAAGCCATGCAGATCCTCGCCAGCCTGAAAAACCTGGGCCTGAGTATCGCGGTGGATGACTTCGGCACTGGTTATTCTTCGTTGAACTACCTCAAGCAATTCCCTATCGACGTGCTGAAAATCGACCGCACCTTCGTCGACGGCCTACCGTCGGGCGAGCAGGACGCGCAGATCGCCCGGGCCATTATTGCCATGGCCCACAGCCTGAACCTGGCGGTGATCGCCGAGGGCGTGGAAACCCATGAGCAACTGGACTTCCTGCGTGAGCATGGTTGCGATGAGGTACAAGGTTATCTGTTCGGCCGGCCGATGCCGGCGAATCGGTTCGAGGCGCAATTCAGCAATGATGCGCTGTTTGTGTTCGATTGATCTGAGGGGCCGAGTGGCCGGAAAGAGGGAGTCGTCCATCCCCAGATGAACACCACTTGTCCGCGACATGATGTCCTTTCATATGCCATCTAAAACCCATTGGGTTAGAATGCTCTCCTTTTCTGCCCCCCGATCCATGAGGACCGCCATGTTCAGCCGTGATTTGACTATTGCCAAGTACGACGCCGATCTCTTTGCCGCCATGGAGCAAGAAGCTGTGCGCCAGGAAGAGCACATTGAGCTGATCGCTTCGGAAAACTACACCAGCCCCGCGGTCATGGAGGCTCAAGGTTCGGTTCTGACCAACAAGTACGCCGAAGGTTATCCGGGCAAGCGTTACTACGGCGGCTGCGAATTCGTCGACGTGGTTGAGCAACTGGCCATCGACCGCGCCAAGGAACTGTTCGGCGCCGATTACGCCAACGTCCAGCCCCACGCTGGTTCCCAAGCCAACAGCGCCGTTTACCTGGCCCTGCTGCAAGCCGGCGACACCATCCTGGGCATGAGCCTGGCCCACGGCGGTCACCTGACCCACGGCGCCAGCGTTTCCTCCTCTGGCAAGCTGTACAACGCCGTTCAATATGGCATCGACACCAACGGCTTGATCGACTACGACGAAGTCGAGCGCCTGGCAGTCGAGCACAAGCCAAAAATGATCGTGGCCGGTTTCTCTGCCTACTCGCAGATCCTCGATTTCCCACGCTTCCGTGAAATCGCCGACAAGGTTGGCGCTTACCTGTTCGTCGACATGGCCCACGTGGCCGGTCTGGTCGCCGCTGGCGTCTACCCGAACCCGGTACCTTTCGCTGACGTGGTGACCACCACCACCCACAAGACCCTGCGCGGTCCACGTGGCGGCCTGATTCTGGCTCGCGCCAACACCGACATCGAGAAGAAGCTGAACTCCGCCGTATTCCCGGGTTCCCAGGGCGGCCCGCTGGAACACGTGATTGCGGCCAAGGCGATCTGCTTCAAGGAAGCACTGCAGCCTGAGTTCAAGACCTACCAGCAACAAGTGGTGAAAAACGCCAAGGCCATGGCTGGCGTGTTCATCGAGCGTGGTTTTGACGTGGTCTCCGGCGGTACTGAGAACCACCTGTTCCTGCTGTCGCTGATCAAGCAGGACATCTCAGGTAAAGACGCTGACGCAGCTCTGGGCAAGGCGTTTATCACCGTGAACAAGAACTCGGTGCCAAACGACCCACGTTCGCCGTTCGTCACCTCGGGCCTGCGCTTCGGCACCCCAGCGGTGACCACTCGTGGCTTCAAAGAGGCTGAGTGCAAGGAACTGGCTGGCTGGATCTGCGACATCCTGGCGGACCTTTCCAACACAGCCGTGATTGATTCTGTTCGTGAGAAGGTCAAGGCCATCTGCAAGAAGCTGCCGGTATACGGCGCTTGATTGCAGTTGCTTGATTGAAAAGCCCACTGTAGGAGCGAGCTTGCTCGCGAAAAACGTCAACGATAACGCGTGCATCCTGGATGCACGCGGTGCCTATGAGTTCTTCGCGAGCAAGCTCGCTCCTACAAGTGGGCTTTTTTATGCCTGATAGATTCGCTGGAAACCCGCGCGAATCTTCTCTTCCGGCAATTCGTCAGCAATAAACACAATCACACTTTCTCGCGCTTCGCCTTCCGCCCACTCGGTGTCCCAGTCGAACCCGTAGAGCTTCAGCACGCCCTGAAAGACCATGCGCCGTTCCTCCCCGGCGATGTTCAGCACGCCCTTGTAACGCAGCAACTGCTTGCCATGATCTTCCAACAGCTCGTTCATGAACTCGCTGAGCTTATCGATATCCAGCGGCTGATCGGTGCGTAGCACCAGGCTGGAGATTCGATCGATGGAGGGTGCCTTGCTCACCGGGCGCAAACTCATGCCGGCGTTGAGATTGAAACCGCGCACATCCAGCAGTTCAGCCAGGTCGATCTTGCCGTGTTCCACGACGCGAATCGGCGCGCGGCGGTTGATGCGGGTCAGGCGTTCGCTGAGGGCGTCGAAGGTGGCATCGTCCACCAGGTCGCGCTTGCTCACCAGCAGGCGGTCGGCAAAACCGATCTGCGCCTGGGCGATGGTTTGGGTGAGATGGTGCTCGGCGTGGGCCGCGTCCACCAGGGTGATGATGCCGTCGAGGATGTAGCGCTCGCGCAGTTCTTCATCGATGAAAAAGGTCTGGGCCACGGGTGCCGGATCGGCCAGGCCGGTGCATTCGATCACCAGCCGATCGAAGGCGATCTCGCCGCTGTCCAGGCGTTCGAGCAACAGGTAGAGGGCCTTGGTCAGGTCGGTGTGGATGGTGCAGCACACGCAGCCGTTGGACAGGGTCATGACTTGCACCGGCTCGCTGCCCAATAGCTGGGTGTCGATACCGGCGTCACTGAATTCGTTTTCGATCACGGCGATTTTCAAGCCGTGTTCGGCCTTGAGCAGGTGGCGCAACAAGGTGGTTTTGCCAGCGCCGAGAAAGCCACTGAGGATGGTGACGGGGATGGGAGAGGACAAAACGCGATTCTCCTTCAATACACAGAAATAAAAATGGGAGCCCATTTACAGGGGCTCCCACCGGACCTGGCTAGCAGGTCAACAGCACTTTGGCCCACCCTTGCCGCCGTAACGGGCTTCCTGGCGTTCCCGGAAGAACGCCTCGTAGTCCATCATCGGCTTGTCCGGGTGTTTGGTTTGCATATGCTCGACATAGTTGTCGTAGTCGGGCATGCCGACCATCAGGCGCGCGGCCTGACCGAGGTATTTACCGAGGCGACTCAGGTCATTGAACATGATTGCAATCCTCTATCACGCGTCCGGTACGGCCTGGAATGGCGATTCTTTATCCGTGCGTTCCTTGTTGCCCCAGGCGGCAATACCGACCTTGAGCGCATAGAACAGGATGCTGAACACCACGAACAGGAACAGTACCGTCAGCGTTGCGTTGGTGTAAGCGTTCCAGATCACGTGTTGCATCTGGTCGATGTTCTTGGCCGGAGCCAGGATTTGACCGTTTGCCAACGCATCACTGTACTTCTTGGCCAGCGCCAGGAAGCCAATCGCCGGGTTGGCGTCGAACAGCTTGATGAAGCCCGCGGCGGTGGTGCAAATCAGCAACCAGATCGCTGGCAACATGGTCACCCAGATGTAGCGCTGGCGCTTCATTTTGATCAGCACAACGGTGGCGAGCATCAGCGCGATACCGGCGAGCATCTGGTTGGAGATGCCGAACAGCGGCCACAAGGTGTTGATGCCACCCAGCGGATCGATTACGCCCTGATACAGCAAGTAACCCCACATCGCCACGCAGCCTGCGGTGGCGATCAGGTTAGCGGTCCACGACTCGGTACGCTTGAGGGCCGGCACGAAGGAGCCGAGCAAATCCTGGAGCATGAAGCGCCCGGCACGGGTGCCGGCGTCTACAGCGGTAAGGATGAACAGCGCTTCGAACAGGATTGCAAAGTGGTACCAGAACGCCATGGTGTTTTCACCCGGCAGGACACTGTGCAGGATCTGCGCAATACCGACCGCCAGGGTCGGCGCACCGCCGGCACGGGCCAGGATGGTGGTTTCACCGATGTCCTTGGCCACCGCCTGCAGCGCTTCCGGAGTAATTGCAAAACCCCAGCTGCTGACGGTTTGCGCAACGGTCACCACGTCAGAGCCGACAATCGCAGCCGGGCTGTTCATGGCGAAGTACACGCCTGGCTCGATCACCGAAGCGGCAACCATGGCCATGATGGCCACGAACGACTCCATCAACATGCCGCCGTAACCGATATAGCGGGAATGAGCTTCATTTGCCAGCAACTTGGGCGTGGTGCCCGAGGAGATCAGCGCGTGGAAACCCGAGACTGCGCCACAGGCAATGGTGATGAACAGGAACGGGAACAGACCGCCCTTCCACACCGGGCCAGTGCCATCGATGAACTGGGTCAACGCCGGCATTTTCAGGTCAGGCATGGTGACCAGGATGCCAATCGCCAGGGCGATGATGGTACCGATCTTCAGGAAGGTAGAAAGGTAGTCACGCGGCGCGAGGATCAGCCACACCGGCAGTACCGCTGCGACGAAGCCGTAGCCGATCAGCATCCCGGTAATCTGAATCCCGTTGAAGGTGAAGGCCTTGGCCCACACTGGATCAGCAGCAATCTGCCCGCCCAGCCAAATCGAACCCAGCAGCAACAGCACGCCGATGACCGAGATTTCACCAATGCGGCCCGGGCGGATGTAGCGCATATAAATGCCCATGAACATCGCGATCGGGATAGTCGCCATTACCGTGAAGATGCCCCACGGGCTTTCGGCCAGGGCCTTGACCACGATCAGCGCCAGCACCGCGAGGATGATGATCATGATCAGGAAGCAGCCAAACAGCGCGATGGTCCCGGGAATGCGGCCCATTTCTTCGCGGACCATGTCCCCCAGGGAACGGCCGTTGCGACGCGTGGAAAGGAACAGGATCATGAAATCCTGTACCGCACCCGCCAGAACTACGCCAGCAATCAGCCATAGCGTACCGGGCAGATAGCCCATCTGCGCCGCCAATACCGGGCCGACCAAAGGCCCTGCGCCGGCAATCGCCGCGAAGTGGTGACCGAAAAGAATGTGTTTGTTGGTCGGCACATAGTCCAGACCGTCGTTGTTGACCACGGCGGGGGTGGCCCGCAGTGGATCGAGCTGCATTACGTGGTTAGCGATGAACAAACTGTAGTAACGGTAAGCCACCAGATAAATGGCCACTGCCGCAACCACAATCCACAAGGCGTTGATCGCCTCGCCGCGGCGTAAGGCCACTACGCCCAGGGCGCATGCTCCTACAATTGCCAGCACCAGCCAAGGTAGATGGCGTAGCAGGCTATTATTATTTTTCATTTAGATATTCCAGCCAGGTTGGACAGAAAGACAGCCATCGCGAGTTTAGCGCGCCCGGCTCTAAAGGCCACCCCCCTTACGTTGTTCTAGAGCCTTGCAGGGACGAAAAAAGCAAAAATAACCGCGCCATAATGGCGCAGGGCTACAATCCCCGTATATCCAGAGGGTTTCACCATGAGCGACCAGCCGTCAGATCGACGCCGTTTCCGGCGGATTGCCTTCGATGCCAGAACCGAGCTTGGGCAGAACGGACGGGTTTGGTCGGTGCAGTTAGTGGATTTATCGCTCAAGGGCCTGCTGGTGCAGCGGCCTGAACCCTGGCTTGGCCATGGCGACGAACCATTCGATGTCGATATTCATCTGGACAAGGATACCGACGTGAAAATGCAGGTGCGCCTGAGCCATGACGATCATGGGCAGTTGGGGTTCGTCTGCGAACACATCGACCTCGACTCGATCAGCCACCTGAGGCGACTGATCGAGCTGAACCTCGGCGACCAGGAAGAGCTTGAGCGGGAGTTGGCCGCGTTGCTGGATCCGTTGTAGGAGCGAGTATTTTGTGGTGTTGCGGGTTACTCAAATAACGCATCCAGCGCTTGTTCCAGGCGCGTTACCCCAATCACCTGCAACCCCGGCGGCGATTCCTTTGGCGCATTGCCTTTGGGCACGATGGCCCGCTTGAAGCCGTGCTTGGCGGCTTCTTTCAAGCGCTCCTGGCCACTGGGTACCGGGCGCACTTCACCCGACAAACCGATCTCACCAAATACCAGCAAATCATGGGGCAAAGGTCGATTGCGCAGGCTGGACATCACCGCCGCCATCAATGCCAGGTCGGACGCGGTTTCCAACACCTTGACCCCGCCCACCACGTTGAGAAACACATCCTGGTCATGGGTCGGAATGCCGCCATGGCGGTGCAGCACCGCCAGTAACATGGCCAGACGATTTTGATCCAGACCCAACGTGACACGACGCGGATTGGCCAAGTGGCTGTCATCCACCAAGGCCTGGACTTCCACCAGCATCGGCCGAGTGCCTTCCCACGTTGCCATCACCACACTGCCGGGGACTTCCTCCTGAGCCCGTGTGAGAAAGATCGCCGAAGGGTTGGAGACTTCTTTTAGCCCCCGGTCGGTCATGGCGAAGACACCCAGTTCGTTGACCGCACCGAAACGGTTTTTCACTGCCCGTAGCAGACGTAAACGACCGTCGGATTCACCCTCGAAATACAGCACGGTATCCACCATGTGTTCCAGCACCCGTGGGCCGGCCAGTGCGCCCTCTTTGGTCACATGCCCCACCAGGAAAATCGCCGTGCCGCTCTGTTTCGCGTAACGCACCAGCAGCGCGGCACTTTCCCGAACCTGGGATACGCCACCCGGCGCCGATTGCAGTTGCTCAGTGAAAATCGTCTGGATCGAGTCGATCACCATGACCTTGGGCTTTTCCAGGCGGGCGGTGGCGATGATGCTTTCGATGCAGGTTTCGGTCATCACCCGCAGCTTGTCCTGAGGTAAGCCCAGGCGACGGGCGCGCATGGCCACTTGTTGCTGAGATTCTTCGCCGGTGACGTACAGCGCCGACATGCGGCTGGCGATGCTGCACAGGGTTTGCAGCAGAATGGTGGATTTGCCGATCCCCGGATCACCGCCGATCAGCACCACCGAGCCGTCCACCAAGCCACCACCGAGCACCCGGTCCAGCTCGCCGGAAGCGGTGGAGAAGCGTGGGATCTCTTCGACGCTGACTTCGGCCAGGGTCTTGATCTGGGTCTGCTGCCCGGTCCAGCCGGAACGGCCGCTGGGAGGCGCAGCACCACCGCTTTCCACCATGGTTTCGGTGAGGGTGTTCCACGCGCCGCATTCACCGCACTGGCCGGCCCACTTGGGAAAGGTCGCGCCGCACTCTGTGCAGCCGTACATGCGCTTGGCCTTTGCCATCCGAGAACCTCCAACCGAAAAAACGCGATGATAGCTCAGCGCGGCTCGGCGGTACGGATTTCACCACTGGCCAACCGTGAAGCGCTGTTACCGACCGGGTCTTCGGCGTTCAGGTCGGCGCCCTTAGCTTTCAGTTCATCCAGCAGTTCAACCCGCTTGAACAGTCCCGCATACATGGCCGCCGTCTGGCCGGCGCCGTTGCGCTGGTCGGGGTTACAGTCGGTGGCCAGCAAACGCTGGGCAATTTTCAGTTCACCCTTGAAAATCGCCCCCATTAGCGCGGTGTTGCCACGCTTGTCCTGGGCGCAGGCATCGGCGCCGACCGCCAATAGTCGGTCCACCGCAGGGCCTTGCCCGTGGTAGGCGGCGAGAATCAGCGCGGTGTAGCCCTTTTCGTCGACCGTATTCAGGGAGTAGCCGGCTTCAATAAAGGTATCGAGCATTTCCACGTCGCCCCGGCGGGCGGCATCGAAGTAGTAATCCTGCAGTTGCGCCTTGACCGCCGCCGGGCCTGGCGGCTCGGCATGTGCGGCAAATGCCAGCAATATCATCAGCAAACCGATGTAGATACGCATGGAGTCTCTCCTCGTAACGTAATGCCCCCCGTAGCAGTTGCCGAGTAGAACGAGGCTAGGGGGAGCAAAACAACGGGTTAGTCGGTCAGCTTCTCAGCCAATGTCTTAACGCGAGCCAGATCACCCTTGGCGACCTTGGCCACGCCGGTGCCGTACTCGGGGTCAGCCTTGTAGAGGAACGACAAGATGATGTGCTTGCTCACGTCATCAGTGGTGGCCAGGGAGCCGCCGAAATTGTCGATCAAGTCCTGACGCTCTTTCTTGCTGAAGGAACGGTACAAATCACCAGCCTGCTTGAAGTTCTGCTCACGCTGGATCTTCGCCTGCTGGGTCGTTCCTGACAGCGCCATCTGGCTATAGCGCGCACTTTGCGGCTCTTCCCGTGGCAGCAGGCGGCTTGGCTGGTAGTTCACGCCGCTGGTGCTTTTGCCGAAGTTCATCGCGCCATCCTGGTTACCGTTGTTGACGGTGACCCGTGGAGCATTGATCGGCAGTTGCAAGGCATTGGCGCCCAGGCGGTACATTTGCGTATCGGCGTAGGAGAACACTCGGCCTTGCAGCAGACGATCTTCCGACGGCTCGATGCCCGGTACCAGATTGGCCGGGGCCATGGCTACTTGTTCGGTTTCCTGGAAGACGTTGGCCGGGTTACGATTCAAGACCATTTGCCCAACTTTGCGCTCAGGAACATTCGGCCAGATCTTGGTGGCGTCCAATGGATCGAAGTCAAACTTGGCGAGGTCTTGCGGTTTGAGCACTTGCACGTACAAATCCCACTTGGGGAAGTCGCCTTTATTGATATGCGTGACCAAGTCATTGGTCATATGGCTGTAGTCACGACCCTGGACTTCGCCAACCTGCTTGGGCTCAAGGTTCTTGATGCCCTGCTGGCTCTTCCAGTGGAACTTGACGTAGTGCACTTCGCCCTTGGCATTGATCAACTTGTAGGCGTGTACACCGTTGCCGTCCATTTCCCGGTAACTGGCCGGGGTTCCGGAGTTGGAGTACAACTCGGTCAGGGTGCGGGTGGACTCTGGAACATGGGAGAAAAAGTCGAAACGACGGGAGTCATCGTCCAGGTTAGTGCGTGGGTCTGGTTTGAAGGCGTGAACCATGTCCGGAAACTTGATGGCATCGCGGATAAAAAACGTCGGGAAGTTGTTGCCTACCAAGTCCCAGTTACCTTCGGCGGTATAGAACTTGGTGGCGAAGCCGCGAGGGTCGCGCAAGGTTTCCGGGGAGTGGTTGCCGTGTACTACAGCCGAGAAGCGCACGAACACCGGGGTGGCTTCACCAGCGGCAAAAACTTTAGCCTTGGTCAGGTCGCTGAGGTTATCGATAACGGTGAAAGTACCGTGGGCGCCAGTGCCACGGGCATGGACGACACGCTCAGGAATACGCTCACGGTCAAAACGCTGCAGCTTCTGGATCAGTTGCACGTCTTGCAGCAGCACCGGGCCAGTGGCGCCGGCAGTTTGCGAGTTCTGGTTGTCGCCTACTGCAGCGCCATTATCGCGGGTCAAGTTGGCCGCTTGTACGGATAGCGAAAGCAGGCTGGCGGTCACTATGAACAGCACGTGACGTGCAGTAATAGGCCCGCGATTAATAGGGTTTTTCATCAAGGTTTCCTCTGGTTTTTTAATGCACATTCAGTTGTGCTTGCCAGAGGCTAGTGACCATAGAGTCAGAAGATAAATAGAAAAACCATACCAGGTCGATTGAAAAAATAGCGTGGTAAGGCACTGAAATTGCGGGTATTCCGCACGCGATTGATGGCACTTTGCAAACTATTTACGATTTAATGTGTCGATTACAACGAACACTGTTAACAGTTGTGTCGCGCAAGCCGTGCAGGACTGACTTACACTGGGTTCTACCCTCCTCATCTGTAACAAGGAATAACCTATGGGCGTGATAAATGAGTTCAAGGCCTTCGCGGTCAAAGGTAATGTGGTCGATATGGCCGTCGGTATTATCATCGGCGCCGCCTTCGGCAAAATTGTTTCCTCCTTTGTAGGCGACGTGGTGATGCCCCCTATCGGTCTGTTGATCGGTGGCGTGGACTTCGGTGATCTGGCCGTGACACTCAAGGCCGCGCAGGGCGACATCCCGGCAGTGGTCCTTGCCTATGGCAAGTTTATCCAGAGCATGATCGACTTCGTGATTGTGGCGTTTGCGATCTTCATGGGCGTTAAGGCCATCAACCGCCTCAAACGCGAGGAGGCCGTGGCACCTAGCCTGCCGCCGGTACCGACCAAGGAAGAAGAGCTGCTGGGGGAGATCCGCGATCTACTCAAGGCACAGAACAGCAAGCCCGAGTAATCGGCGGGCGAAAAAACGGCGCCTTTATCAGGCGCCGTTTTTTTACCAGTAGTTTTCCACCGCCACCTGCCCCGGCCGCCGGGTCAGGCTCAACTGCATGTCCCGCTGTTTAAGCAACTGGCGTGTGTCATCGATCATCTGCGGGTTGCCGCAAATCATTACCCGCGAATGCTCCGGTGTCAGATCGACGCCGGCCGCACGCTCCAGCTCGCCATTCTCGATCAGCGCAGTGATCCGCCCATTCAGCGCCCCCGTATGCTGCTCACGAGTGACGATGGGAATATAGGTGAGCTTATGGGCATGCTCCACTAGGTACTCGCGCTCGCCCAGCTCCTTGATCAGTGACTGATAGGCCAGCTCCCTGGCCTCCCGGGCGCTGTAGACCAAGATAATCCGCTCGAACTTCTCCCATACTTCAAAGTCCTGCAGGATCGACAGGAACGGCGCGACTCCGGTGCCGGTACCCAGCAACCACAGATCGCGGCCATCGACAAAGCGGTCCAGGGTCAGGAAACCGGTGGCCTGACGCTCCACCAGCAAGATATCGCCCTCGCGCAGTCGGCTCAGTTCGCTGGTGAACTCGCCACCAGGCACCACAATGGAGAAGAAATCGAGGTGTTCGTCAAAGGGCGAAGACGCCACAGAGTAGGCACGCCACACGATACTGCCATCGGCCTTGGTCACGCCCAGGCGGACGAACTGGCCAGCCCGAAAGCGAAAGCCTGGGTCTCGGGTGGTACGCAGGGTAAACAGGCTGGGGGTCAGCGACTGCACATCGAGAAGGGTCTGGCGTGTGTATTTTTCAGCACTGGCCGTCATGAGGGACTCCGTTTCACAGATGACCCTAGTGTCCCTCAAAGTGACCCGTGGAAACACCGGTGGTTTGTAATGGCATCGCCCAGAGACAAAAGTAGCCATGCTGTCATTTTCACCTTGCGCAGAAAACACTCAGTAGTGGCAATTTAGTTTTGCACCAATCATTTAGCTATTGAGCAAGTTACAAGAGCGCTATTACATGGCACCTGCCATTCTAATGAGAGCAACGGTAACTCATTAAAAATCAAAAAAAATCGCCATTTCCTGACGAGTACTTGTAAAGCCTACTAACGCACCGCATTTAAAAAACGCATAAGCCTCCACTGAAGATAGCGAATCTTTTATTTCGCTTCGCAGGATATGCCCTACACTCATTTTCGTGCCGCATTGGGGTCTAGGACGTACCCAAGCTACAGCAATACTCAAGGAGAGTTACCGATGCTCAATTGGCGCAACACCCGTCTCCCCAAACTGAAGGGTGAGAACGAAATAACCAGCATGTTTGAAGCAGCCCTTAACATTACCTTTGAACTCGGCTTCCAATACTGTGCTTTTAGCATGAGTTCTCAATTACCACAAAATCAAACAAAACCCATTTTTATCAATAACTATCCAGATGAGTGGAATCAACTTTACAAACAACAAAACTACTTCGACATGGACCCTATTATTTCCCACTGCAAACACAGCGTGCTACCTGTTGTTTGGGAAGAAAAAACCTTCTCCAGCGCTCCCGACTTATGGGTTCATGCGCAATCCTACGGTCTGAATTTCGGGTGGACCCAACCCGTCCATGATTTTCAGGGAGTTTTCAGCATGCTAAGCCTGGGGCGCAGCGAACGCCCTGTAAGCCCGGAGGAGCTTTATGACAAAGCCGGGCAAGTCCTCTGGCTTTGTCATGCCTTGCATACGGTGGTGGCGCAAAAATACTCGACCAACCCCCGCGTTCATCCACCCACAAAGCTGACATCACGGGAAACCGAAGTCCTGCAATGGTCAGCGCTGGGCAAGACCGCAGCGGATATCGCTACTATTTTGTGCCTATCCAAACGTACCGTCGGTTTTCATATCAGCAGTTCGATGAAAAAACTGGGGGTCAGTAACAAGATGGCTGCCGTGATGACGGCAGTGAAAACCGGTCTGTTTTAACCCGAACGCCCAAGACGCGCTGAACGCCTGCAGCGTGACGCAAAACACCGAATGTAATCCCCAGGAAAAAAAAGTAACATTTACGGCCAGTTCTGAGTGATGAAGCAGCCTCCAACACCGTGCGTCGAAGTCCACTCAGAAGGTTCCTCACGTCAGGCCCCACAGCCAAACTAGGGAACACCCGTCGATTACCCAGAGTCTCCCCGCCATGCCCCTGCTCGACAGCCCCTTCGCCCAACTCGACCTGATCCGCCAGCCAGAGCAGCAAAACGAACCGCTGCAAGCCTTCGATGCCGCCGACGATTATTTGCTCAGCCACCTGGCCGAACAACAACCGACACACGCGACCCGCGTTCTGGTGCTCAATGACAGCTTTGGCGCTCTGGCGGCCAGCCTTGAAGGGCATGTACAAGTGACGTCCAGCGGCGATTCGTTCCTCGGTGCCCTGGCACTGGAGAAAAACCTGGTGCGCAATGGCAAGCCATTCGATGCGGTGTCGAGCGTGCCAGCCAGCCAGGCGCTGATCGGCCCCTTTGACCGAGTGCTGATCCGCGTGCCGAAAACCCTGGCGCTGCTCGAAGAGCAATTGATCCGCCTGCAGGGCCAGCTGGCGCCCGGCGCCGAGGTGATTGCCGGGGCAATGGTCAAGCACCTGCCTCGGGCGGCTGGAGAGTTACTGGAACGCTACATCGGGCCGATGCATGCGTCCCTGGCAGTGAAAAAAGCCCGCTTGCTGATCGCCACCCTGGCCGACCGGCCACAGGCCGTTTCGCCTTATCCCACTCGCTATCGCCTGGAAACACCGTCCATCGAACTGCTCAACCATGCCAACGTGTTTTGCCGCGAAGGCCTGGACATCGGCACCCGGGCATTTTTACCGCACCTGCCACAGAATCTGGGCAACGCCCGGGTCGCAGATCTGGGCTGCGGCAATGGCGTACTGGCGATTGCGAGCGCCCTGCAAAACCCACTGGCGCAGTACACCTTGGTGGACGAGTCGTACATGGCCGTGCAATCGGCGGCCGAGAATTGGCGGGCTGCGCTGGGCGAGCGGGATGTGGTGATTCGTCCTGGCGATGGCCTGGCCGATCAGGAACCGCAATCTCTGGACGTGGTGCTGTGCAATCCGCCGTTCCACCAGCAGCAGGTGGTGGGGGACTTCCTCGCCTGGCGTATGTTCCAGCAGGCTCGAGAGGCGCTGGTGGTGGGCGGTGCCCTCTATATCGTCGGCAACCGCCATTTGGGTTATCACAGTAAGTTGGCGCGGTTGTTTCGGGGTGTCGAGCAAGTCGCCGTCACGCCGAAGTTCGTGATTCTGAAAGCACGAAAATAATTAAAAAAAACCCTCCGTGAGGAGGGTCATAAACCGTGCCGCAAGGCAACGGGATGGGATGTCAGTGAGTGGTCAAGCCCGCAGCGTTCATGAACATGCGCATCAGGCTGGCCACTACAAACAGGGCCAGGACGCTGCCGGTCCAAATCATCGCCAGCCAGCCCAGGCGTTGCCAGAGCGGCTTTTTCTCAGCCTGTTCGATGTCGTGCAACGAAGGTTTGCCGGACATTGATCGATCCTCCTAGTGATAACCGTCTTCGTGGGTGACCTTGCCGCGGAACACGTAATAGCTCCAGAAGGTGTAGCCCAGAATGAACGGGATGATAAACAGCGTGCCCACCAGCATGAAGCCCTGGCTTTGCGGCGGCGCGGCGGCGTCCCAGATCGAGATCGACGGTGGCACAATGTTCGGCCACAGGCTGATGCCCAGGCCGCTGTAGCCAAGGAAGATCAGTACTAGGGTCAGCAGGAACGGCGTGTAGTGGGCGTTGCGAGCTACGGCACGCACCAGGCCGTACATGGTCACCAGCACCAGTATTGGTACCGGCAGGAACCAGAACAGGTTCGGCAGGGTGAACCAGCGCGAAGCAATGTCCGGGTGTGCCAGCGGCGTCCAGATGCTGACAATACCAATCACCGCCAACACCACGAATGCCAGGGGCCGCGCCAGGTTATGCATCTGTTCCTGCAACTTGCCTTCGGTCTTCATGATCAGCCAAGTGCAGCCCAGCAGCGCATAAGCAATGATCAGTGCCACGCCACAGAACATCGTAAACGGCGTGAACCAGTCCAGCGAACCTCCGGCGAACTGACGATCGACCACGGGAAAGCCATCGATAAACGCCCCCAAGGCCACGCCCTGGAAGAAGGTCGCCGTCAGCGAACCGCCGATAAAGGCCTTGTCCCACAGGTGGCGCTTGTCATCCTTGGCCTTGAAGCGGAACTCAAAGGCCACACCGCGGAAGATCAAGCCGATCAGCATCAGGATCAACGGTAGGTACAGCGCCGAGAGCACCACCGAGTAAGCCAGCGGAAACGCGCCGAACAGCGCCGCGCCCCCCAGCACCAGCCAGGTTTCGTTGCCGTCCCAAACCGGGGCGACGGTGTTCATCATCACGTCGCGGTCAGTCTTGCCCTTGATAAAGGGGAAGAGAATGCCGATGCCCAAGTCAAACCCGTCCATGACCACGTACATCATGATGCCGAATATGATGATCACGGCCCAGATCAGCGGAAGATCAATACCCATGACTCAATTCCCCTTCTTCTGACTATCGGCCAGGCTGTCGCCATGATCGGCGTCGGAGCTGTCATCGGCCGCCGATAACGGCCGGGCCGGTGTGCGTTGCTGCCCGGGCCCACCGTGGGCCGGCTCGGTACTGTCGTCGGTGACCGGGCCTTTGCGCACCAGGCGCATCATGTAGCCAAGACCGGCACCGAACAGGGCGAAATACACCACCACAAACAGCGCCAGGGTGATGCTCATCTGCACGAAGCTATGCCCGGAAGAAGCATCCGCCGTGCGCATCAGCCCGTAGACCACCCACGGCTGGCGACCAATTTCCGTGGTGAACCAGCCAGCCAGAATCGCGATCAGGCCGGACGGCCCCATCCACAGCGCCAAGTACAGGAACGGCCTGGAGGTATAAATCTTGCCGCCCCTGCGCAGCCAAAGGCTGAACAGACCGGTGAAAATCATCAGCAAACCCAGCCCGACCATGACCCGGAACGACCAGAACACGATGGTCGAGTTGGGACGGTCCTCAGGCGGAAAGTCCTTGAGGGCCGGCACCTGCTTGTCCAGGGAGTGGGTCAGGATAAGGCTGCCCAGGTAAGGAATTTCTACCGCGTATTTGGTTTTTTCGGCCTTCATGTCGGGCCAGCCAAACAGGATCAGCGGCGTCGGTTCGTCACCGATATTTTCCCAGTGACCTTCGATGGCAGCGATTTTCGCTGGCTGGTGCTTCAAGGTGTTGAGGCCGTGGAAGTCACCGATAACCGCCTGGATCGGTGCCACGATCAGCGCCATCCACATGGCCATCGAGAGCATGGTGCGGATCGCCGGACTGTCTTTGCCCCGCAGCAGATGCCAGGCCGCCGAAGAACCGACAAAGAACGCCGTGGCAACAAAGGCAGCGGTAGCCATGTGCATCAGGCGGTAAGGGAATGACGGGTTGAAGATCACCGCAAACCAGTCCGTAGGGATCACCCGGCCATCAATGATTTCAAAGCCCTGGGGCGTCTGCATCCAGCTGTTGGAGGCAAGAATCCAGAACGTCGAGATCAGCGTGCCGACCGCCACCATCACCGTGGCGAAGAAGTGCAGTTTGCGCCCCACCTTGTTCCAGCCAAACAGCATTACCCCAAGGAAACCGGCTTCGAGGAAGAAGGCGGTGAGCACCTCATAGGTCAGCAGCGGCCCGGTGACTGCACCAGCGAAGTCCGAGAATCGGCTCCAGTTGGTACCGAACTGATAGGCCATGACCAAACCCGAGACCACGCCCATGCCGAAGTTGACGGCAAAGATCTTCGACCAGAAATGGTAGAGGTCACGGTAGGTGTCGTTGTGGGTCTTGAGCCATAAGCCTTCCAGCACCGCGAGGTAACTGGCCAGGCCGATGGTGATGGCCGGGAACAGGATGTGGAACGAGATGGTGAACGCGAATTGGATTCGGGCGAGGTCTAGCGCCTCCAAACCAAACATAAGTCTTCCTCTGTCAGGTAATACCGGCTGCTGGCTGGGGCCTGCACCCACGGATATGGAGTGTGGCAAATTGCAATTCGTTCTTTTTATAACTGACCACGTAGGGATTCTGGCCTGAAGGCCGCCAGATAAACGCCTGAAAAGGCATTGATCTGGATCAAGCATCGATGAAAGAGTAGTCCCGTTTTCGGCATTGGGCTGTGTGGTCTTTTGCCGCGTGACAGGTTGCCTCACTGAAATAGATGTCTTGCTAAGGATATCCCCATCCCCGCAACCATTTGTTACAGGTTGATGCTAATCTCGTCTGTCACCCGAGCCCAGACCTGTCTTCCCGATGCCCAGTGAGCCCGCATTGCTGTTACGTCATCACCGCCCTTTCATCGCGTTCTGGCTGGCGCGGATCTTTACCGCCAGCGGCTTCCAGATGCTCACCGTGGCCATCGGCTGGAACCTCTACCAACTGACCGGAAATGTGCTGGACCTGGGGTTGGTGGGCTTGGTCGAGTTCATCCCCCGCGTGCTGTTCATGCTGCACACCGGCCATGTTGCCGACCGCTATGAACGGCGCAAGGTCGCCGCCATCTGCCAGACGCTGCAGGCGCTGATCGCCCTATCCCTGGCCATCGCCAGCCTGAACGGCAGTGTCACCCGCGAGATGATCTTTATCCTCGCCTTCCTGCTCGGTGCGGCACGCTCCTTTGAGATGCCCACCACCCAGGCGCTGCTACCGAGCATCGTGCCCAGCGCGTTATTTCCCCGTGCGGTGGCGGCGTCGCAGTCGGCGCAGCAGTCAGCCACCATCGTCGCCCCGGCCCTCGGTGGCTTGCTGTATGCCTTCGGTAGCGCCTGGGTGTATGGCCCAACGGTGTTGCTGTACCTGATTGCCTGCGTGCTGACCCTCAACCTGCCGGCCCGGCAGACGCCGCTCAACAAAGCCAAGGCGACCATGGACTCGTTGCTGGCCGGGATTCGCTTTATTCGCAGTCGCCCGGACATTCTCGGGGCAATATCCCTGGACCTGTTCGCCGTGCTGCTGGGCGGCGCGACCGCGTTACTGCCGGTGTTCGCCAAGGACATCCTGCTGACCGGAGCCTGGGGCCTTGGGCTACTGCGTTCTGCGCCAGCGGTGGGAGCACTGCTGATGTCATTGTGGCTGGCACGGTTTGCAGTGGACCGCCACGTCGGTCGTATCATGTTTACCGCCGTCGGCGTGTTTGGCGTGGCGACCATTGCCTTCGGCCTGTCCACCTCGTTCTGGTTCTCCATGGCGGTGCTGGTGGTACTGGGCGCAGCGGACATGATCAGCATGGTGATCCGCGCCTCCTTCGTACAACTGGAAACCCCCGATGAAATGCGCGGCCGGGTCAGCGCCGTCAACGGGCTGTTTATCGGCGCCTCCAATCAGTTGGGTGAGTTTGAGTCCGGCGTCACCGCCCACTGGCTGGGCACCGTGCCCGCCGTGGTCATGGGCGGGATCGGCACGCTGGTGGTGACAGGGGTCTGGATCAAATTGTTCCCGACCCTGGCCAACCGCGACCGCATGCACACGCCGGCACCGGTAGAAGACACCAAGGTTTAAAGCACCTTGTCGAGAGTGATGGGGAAGTCCCGCACCCGCTTGCCGGTGGCGTGATAGATGGCATTGGCCACCGCCGCCGCTACGCCGACAATGCCAATCTCACCCACGCCCTTGGAACCCAGGGCGTTGACGATCTCGTCATGCTCTTCAACAAACAGCACGTCAATCTCGCCGATATCAGCGTTTACCGGGATGAGGTACTCGGCCAAGCTGTGGTTCATGTAGCGCCCCAGTTGATGGTCGACCTGGGTTTCTTCGTGCAAGGCCATGCCGATGCCCCAGACCACACCGCCGAGGATCTGGCTGCGGGCCATTTTCGGATTGACCACTCGCCCGGCAGCGATTGCGCTGACCACGCGGCTGACCCTGATGGTGCCCAGGTCCTCGTCCACCCGCACCTCGACGAAAACCGCCGAATGGGTGGCCGTGGCATAGCCCTCGCGCTTTTTATCCGGCTCGCTGTCGACTTGCACTTCCAGCGCCTGCTCACCACTGTCGCGCACCAGTTGCGCTAGGGAAACACGTTGCTCGCCAGCATGTAATTGACCATTTTCAAAGCGGGCGGACTCGGCATCCTTGAACGCCGGATAGGTCTTGCGGGCAATATTGAGCAGCTTTTCATTCAGCGCCTCGCAGGCTTGCTGCACGGCAGTGCCCACCGAAGACACGGTAAACGAACCGCCCTGCAACGGCGCCGGCGGCAGTGACGAGTCGCCAAGAATAAAACTTACATTCTCCATGGCAACGCCGCTGGCCTGGGCGGCAATTTGCGTCATGACCGTGTAGGTGCCGGTGCCAATATCGGTGGTGGCGCTACTGACGGTGAGCTTGCCGTCATGATCGATCCGCGCCTTGGCGCTCGCTTTCATTTGCAGGGCCTCCCAGACTCCGCCGGCCATGCCCCAGCCGATCAGTTGGCGACCATCACGCATGCTGCGCGGTTCGGGGTTGCGCCGGCTCCAGCCGAAGCGCTCGGCGCCTTCGCGGTAGCACTCGCGCAAGGCTTTGCTGGACCAGGGCTTGTCTTCATTCTGGTTGCGCTCGGCGTAGTTGATCAGGCGCAGTTGCACCGGGTCGATGGCCAGGGCGCAGGCCACTTCGTCCATGGCGCATTCCAGACCGATCACACCAAGAGCCGCGCCAGGAGCACGCATGTCCAGCGGGGTGAAGACGTCCAGCGGCACCAGCTTGTAGGTCAGTTGCACGTTGTCGCAGTGATAGAGCATGCCGCTCCATTCCACCACGTGCTCGCTGAAATCCTCGAACCGTGAGGTCTGGCCGATGGCCGTGTGACCGAGGGCGAGCAGCCGGCCATTGGCGGCTGCGCCCATTTGCAGGCGCTGCAAGGTGCGTGGGCGATAGCCGAAGGTGAACATCTGTTGGCGGGTCAGGGTTACCCGCACCGAACGCTTGAGGGCCAGCGCCGCCATTACCGCCAGGGGCAGTTGATACTGCGGGCGCAAGCCGGAACCGAACGCACCGCCGACGAACGCAGCAAAGATCCGCACCTGGCTTTTGTCCAGGCCGAAGACTTTTTGCACATAGGCCTGGCAGTTCTGCGGGCCTTGGGTCTTGTCGTGGATATGCAGCGTGCCGTCCGGCTGGTACAGCACGGTGCTGGCGTGGGGTTCCATCGGGTTGTGGTGTTCGATCGGGGTGCTGTAATGCAAGTCCAGACTGATGGCGGCACCGGCCCATTCGGCCTGGAAGTTACCCCGTGGCTTGGGCGGTGTTTGCGGGGATGGGTGTGCCTGTTCTTGCAAGGCGAGCAGGTCAGTCTCGGCGGCTTCGGTTTGATACTCGATGGTCACGAGGGAGCTGGCATATCGCGCCAGTTCCAGATTATCGGCGATTACCAGGGCCAGCGGTTGGCCGCTGTACAACACACGGTCGTTGTACAGCGGGCGAAATGGCGAGCCGTCGGCAGCATCGGCGTCGGCGTAGCTGTCGTCGTAGCTGGCCAGCTTCGGGCGGTTGAGGTGATCGAGCACCATCACCACTCCCGGCAGCGCCAACGCCCTTGAGACGTCGATGCGCAGCACCCGACCCCTGGCCACAGTGCTGGAGACTACGCTGGCGTGAAGCAAGCCATCTTCGGGGAACTCACCAGCATAACGCGCCTGGCCGGTGACTTTGAGCAGACCGTCAACCCGGTCCAACGGTTTGCCGATAGCACTCATGAGCGGGCTCCTGCGACGGCGGCATCGCTCAAGGCGCGGATAATCGCGCGGCGTGCCAGTTTGATCTTGAAGCCGTTGTGTTCCAAAGGCTCGGCGTCCTGGAGCATGGCGTCGGCGGCGGCGCTGAAGGTTTCACGGCTTACCGACTGGCCGATCAACGTGGCTTCCACCGCCCGGTCGCGCCAGGGTTTGTGGGCGACACCGCCCAGGGACAGGCGCGCATCGCGGATCACTTCGCCATCCAGTTCCAGCGCGGCGGCCACGGACACCAGGGCAAAGGCGTAAGAAGCACGGTCGCGAATTTTCAGGTAGTGGCTGTGGGCGGCCAGGTTATCGGCGGGTAACTCAATGGCAGTGATCAATTCGTCGTCGGCCAGTTGGTTGTCGCGCTGAGGCGCATCGCCAGGCAACCGGTGAAAATCAGCGAACTCGATGATTCGCGCCCCGCCGCGCCCTAGCACATGCACCCTGGCTTCAAGGGCGGCCAGGGCCACGCACATGTCCGAAGGGTGGGTGGCCACACACTGGTCGCTGGCGCCGAGGATCGCGTGAATGCGGTTCAAGCCCCCCCGCGCCGGGCAGCCGCTGCCGGGTTCGCGCTTGTTGCAGGGCACGGCGGCGTCATAGAAGTAGTAGCAACGGGTGCGCTGCAGCAGGTTGCCGCCGGTGCTTGCCATGTTGCGCAATTGCGGTGACGCGCCAGCGAGGATCGCTTGGGACAGCAGCGGGTAACGCTGTTCGATCAAGGGGTGCCAGGCCAGGTCGGCGTTGCTCACCAAGGCGCCGATCATCACGGAGCCTTCGGCTGTTTCTTCGACCTGGCGCAATGGCAGGCCGGTGATGTCGATCAGGTGTTCGGGATGGCTGATGTTCTCCTTCATCAAGTCCAGCAGGTTGGTGCCACCGGCAATGAACCGCGACGTTGCGCTGCTCAGAGCTACGGCGGCCTGCACGTCGGCCGGCTTGCTGTAGTGGAAGGGGTTCATTGCTCACCTCCCTGCTGGCGACAGGCCGGCAAGGCCTCTTCGATGGCGTCACGGATATTGTTGTAGGCGCCGCAGCGGCACAGGTTGCCACTCATCGACTCCTGGATCTGCGCGGTGTCGTGAGCCCGCCCTTCCCGGGCCAGGCCCACTGCCGAACAGATCTGGCCGGGCGTGCAGTAGCCACACTGGAAGGCATCGTGCTTGATGAAGGCCCGTTGCATCGGGTGCAGCTCTTCGCCGTCGGCCAGGCCTTCAATGGTGGTCAACTCGGCACCGTCGCACATCACCGCCAGCGTCAGGCAGGCGTTGACCCGCTTGCCGTTGAGCAACACGGTGCAGGCGCCGCACTGGCCGTGGTCGCAACCCTTTTTGCTGCCGGTCAGGTCCAGTTGCTCGCGCAAAAGATCCAGCAGGGTGGTCCAGGGCAAGACGTCCAATTGCCGGACTTGGTGGTTGAGAGTCAGGTGTATCGGATGACTGACGAACGGCTTGGCCGCAGCAAAGATAGGGGTCGCGCTCATAAACACCTCACGGTTGGTGTGCATTCGCGGCGTTCTGGGAAGTCGCCGTCTTAGCGGTACGACTTCGGGGGGTTATGAGCGTTCAAGGGAAGTGATGGGTGGATCAGCGAATAGAGAGCACGGTCCTCAAGGTATTGCGCGGCACGTTAATCGACGTGTTGCTGTACTGGAACGAGCCCTGGGCCCGGACGTCCAGAACAAACACATACACATAACCCATCAGCACACCCGCCCCGCTGCAGGCCTGGCTGATGGAACCGACCTGGCACACTGCCGTGCTTTGGCCCGAAAGCCGTGCGCCATCGAAAGACGCCACGGCGTTGTTGCCAATCCCCACTTCCATCACATACACCTTGGTAGGCCCGCGATGAACACACTGTCGCGTGCTGTCAGCCTGTTCGGGGATGACTTCCGTGCAATTTTCCGACTCGACCTTGAATACCCGTACCTCGCTCAAGGCCGGTGCAGGCGCGCCCCATGCCGGTGCCGAACCCAGCCACAAGCTGATACAAGCGAACAGAGCTAGACTCCAGGCGTTGGTTTTTTTCATGCTGTCGATGACTCTCTACTAAACGTCGGCGCAGTATGCCTCAGGCCTATAACAAGCAAAACCATACCCGAGCGCCGCTGAGCCTCCGCGGCTGGTATGATGCGCCGCTTTTTCCGATCCTCTGTAGAAAACACGCGGCGCCTGGCGCAGTTTGTGCTTTGACTTTGAGGTCAACAAATTACGGCGCCGAATGCGCCACAGGGAGCAGGCATGCTGGAAAAGCTGTTTCAACTCAAGGCACACAACACCAACGTGCGCACCGAGATTCTCGCGGGCATCACGACCTTTCTGGCCATGGCCTACATTCTGTTCGTCAACCCGAGCATTCTCGGCGAGACCGGCATGGACAAGGGCGCGGTGTTTGTCGCCACCTGCCTGGCGGCGGCCATCGGTTCGACCGTAATGGGCCTGATCGCCAACTACCCGATTGCCTTGGCACCGGGCATGGGCCTGAACGCCTTCTTTACCTACACCGTGGTCATCCACCAGGGCCACACCTGGCAAGTGGCGCTGGGGGCGGTGTTCATTTCGGCGGTGCTGTTTTTCCTGCTGTCGATCTTCCGCATCCGCGAATGGATCATCAACGCCATCCCTCTGCCCCTGCGTTCGGCGATTGCCGCTGGCATCGGCCTGTTCCTAGCGCTGATTGCCCTGCACAACGCCGAAATCGTCGTGAGCAACCAGGCAACCATGGTGGGCCTGGGTGATCTGTCAAAACCGGCACCGATTCTCGCCGCCCTCGGTTTCGCGCTGATCGTCGCGCTGGAAGCCCTGAAAGTGCGCGGCGCCGTACTGATCGGCATTCTGGTGGTGACCGTCGCCTCTATCCTGCTGGGCGTCACCCCGTTCGGCGGCGTAACTTCGATGCCACCGTCCCTGGCTCCGACCTTCCTGCAACTGGACATCGCCGGTGCCCTGGATGTCGCCCTGATAAGCGTGATCTTTGCCTTCCTGTTCGTCGACCTGTTCGACAACTCCGGCACCCTGATCGGCGTCGCCAAGCGCGCAGGGCTCATGGGCAAGGACGGCCACATGCCAAAAATGGGCCGCGCGTTGATCGCTGACAGCACCGCGGCCATGGCCGGCTCCCTACTGGGCACCTCGACCACCACCAGTTATATCGAATCGGCAGCGGGCGTCAGCGCCGGTGGCCGGACCGGTTTGACCGCTGTTGTGGTCGCGATTCTGTTCCTGCTGGCACTGTTCTTCTCGCCACTGGCGGCCAGCGTACCGGCCTTCGCCACCGCGCCAGCATTGCTGTTCGTCGCGGTACTGATGACCTCAGGCCTGGCGGAAATCGACTGGGACGACATCACCGTCGCCGCACCCGTGGTGATCACTGCCCTGGCGATGCCTTTCACTTATTCCATCGCCAACGGCATCGCTTTCGGTTTCATCGCCTGGACCGTCATCAAGCTGCTTTCGGGCCGCTACCGTGAGCTGAACCCGGCGCTGGTGATTCTGTCGATTCTGTTCGTGATCAAGCTAGGCTGGTTCCCCGCATGACTTTTGACGCCGCAAGCTACTCCCTGCAACTGGACGAAAAGGTCGCGCGCCTGCGTGACCTGCTCGCGCCTTTTGATGCGCCAGAGCCGCAGGTTTTCGACTCGCCATTGCAAAACTTCCGTCTGCGCGCCGAATTCCGCCTGTGGCGCGAAGAAGGTGAGCGCCACTACGCGATGTTCTCCCAGGACGACAAGCGCACGCCAATCCTTATCGAACAATTCCCCATCGCCAGCCTGCGCATCAACCAGTTGATGCCGCAACTCAAGGCCGCCTGGCAAGCCAGCGCCGCCTTGAGTCACAAGCTGTTCCAAGTGGAGTTCCTCACCACCCTGGCGGGCGATGCGATGATCACCCTGTGCTATCACCGCCCTCTGGACGAGCATTGGCACACCGCTGCCAACAAGCTGGCCGCTGAACTGAATGTCAGCATCATCGGCCGCTCCAAGGGCAAGCGCGATGTGATCGGTCGTGATTATGTAGTGGAAAAAATGGACGTCGGCGGTCGCACCTTCAGCTACCGTCAACCGGAAGGCGCCTTCACCCAGCCCAACGGCACAGTGAACCAGAAGATGCTCAACTGGGCGTATGAAGCCCTGGGCGATCGCAGCGATGACCTGCTGGAGTTGTACTGCGGCAACGGCAACTTCACCCTGCCGCTGGCAACCCGCGTGCGCAAAGTACTGGCCACCGAGATCAGCAAGGCCTCTGTCAATGCCGCGCTGAGCAACCTCGACGAGAACGCAGTGAGTAACGTCACCCTGGTGCGTTTGTCCGCCGAAGAACTGACCGAAGCGTTGAACGAAGTGCGCCCGTTTCGCCGTCTGCACGGCATCGACCTCAAGAGCTACGAATTCGGCAGCGTATTCGTCGACCCGCCGCGCGCCGGCATGGACCCGGACACCTGCGAACTGACCCGGCGCTTCGAGAACATCCTGTATATCTCGTGCAACCCCGAAACGCTGGCGGCAAACATCGCGCAATTGCACGGCACGCACCGCATTACCCGCTGTGCATTGTTTGACCAGTTCCCGTGGACGCACCATATGGAATCGGGTGTGTTGTTGACCCGGCGGTAAACCCGCCTGTGGCGAGGGGCCGGCACCCTCGCCACAAAAGTCTCACAGACTAGTAACGATGGGCACCTCTTCGAACATGGGGTTGTAACCACTCATTCCCCGCCTGGAAAAACCCTGCCAATACCCGCGAATCCTGCTCCCTCAGCAACCCTGCGTAATACTTGAGCTGAATCCATGCGAGGCCTTTTTCATCCAACGTTCGATAATCGAACGGTTAACTGCGCTTCGCGTCTTCGACAATTGACCAAATTAACCATTCAGTACATTTTGTTTCCACAGATAAAAACAACAGTGGAGACTCCCATATGCCCCCTATCGTGCTGGTGCTCAACGGCCCCAACCTGAACCTGCTAGGCACCCGCGAACCGGCCACCTACGGCCACGAAACCCTGGCCGACGTTGCTGCCCTGTGCGGTCGCAGTGCGGAAAAACTGGGGCTCACCATCGAATTTCGCCAGACCAACCATGAAGGCGAATTACTGGACTGGATTCACAGCGCCCGCGCCCGTTGCGCAGGGATTGTGATCAACCCGGCGGCCTGGACCCACACCTCAGTGGCGATCCGCGATGCGCTGGTGGCCAGTGAAGTACCGGTGATCGAAGTGCATTTGTCCAACGTGCATGCCCGCGAGCCGTTTCGGCATCACTCCTTCGTGTCGCCGATTGCCAAGGCGGTGCTCGCCGGTTTCGGCAGCCATGGTTATCACCTGGCCCTTGAACATTTCAGCCAGACGTTGAAGGGATGAGTCACATGTCTCAACACCGAATTCTGGCCGGCTTGATCGGCTTCGGCATCCAGGCTTCCCGCACGCCAGCCCTGCATGAACATGAAGGCGATGCACAGGGCCTGCGTTACCTGTATCGCTTGATCGATTTGGATCAGTTGCAACTGGACAGCAACGCCCTGCCCGACCTGCTGAAGGCCGCCGAGCAGATGAACTTCACCGGTTTGAACATCACCTATCCGTGCAAGCAGGTGATCCTGCCGTTGCTGGATGAGTTGTCCGCCGAAGCGCGGGGGATTGGCGCGGTGAACACTGTCGTGCTGCGCGACGGCAAGCGCATCGGCCACAACACCGACTGCCTGGGATTTGCCGAAGGTTTTCGCCGGGGCTTGAGCGGTGCTGCGCGCAAGCGCGTGGTGCAGATGGGCGCGGGTGGCGCAGGCGCAGCGGTGGCCCACGCGCTGCTGGGTGAAGGCGTGGAGCAACTGAGCATTTTTGATGTGGATAACAACCGCGCGCAAAGCCTGGCCGACAACCTCAACCAGCATTTTGGCGCGTCCCGAGCCCAGGCCGGTAGCGACCTGCCTGGTGCCATGGCCGAAGCCGACGGCCTGGTGAACACCACGCCCATGGGCATGGCCAAACTGCCGGGGATGCCGGTGCCGCTGGCGTTGTTGCATCGGGAGTTATGGGTGGCGGAAATTGTCTATTTCCCGCTGGAAACCGAACTGCTGCGCAACGCTCGAGCCTTGGGCTGCCGCACGCTGGATGGCGGGAATATGGCGGTGTTTCAGGCGGTGAAGGCGTTTGAATTGTTCAGTGGCAAAGTGGCGGATGCGGGGCGGATGCTTGAGCACTTCCAGAACATGAACACCTGATCACTGATCTTTCCCACGCACCACGTGGGAAAGATTCAAGCCTGCAAATAGCGCAACACCGACTCGCAGATCATCGCCCGATGCCGCTGCTTGACCACTTCATCTGACAACTCGATCTGAAAGATCTCGCTAAACGTATGCCGATTGGACACCCGGTAAAAACTGAATGAATTGATCAGCAGGTGCACATCCAACGGCTCCAACCCTTCGCGAAACACCCCCAGTTCCGCGCCCCTGCGCAACGTCGCACCGAGGGCTTCAAGGATGTTGCTGTTCATCGCCTTGATCGATTCGGATTGCTTCACATATTCGGCGTTGTGAATGTTCTCGATACTGACAATCCGCACGAAATCCACGTTCTGGTCATGGTGATCAAAGGTGAATTCCACCAGGCGCCGGATCGCTTCACGCGGCTCCAGTTCGGTGAGGTTCATCCGAGCTTCGGTGTTGCGGATATCGCCGTAGAGTTTCTCCAGCACTTCGACGTACAACTGCTCCTTGCTGCCGAAGTAGTAATAGATCATGCGCTTGGAGGTATGGATGCGCTCGGCAATGGCGTCCACGCGGGCGCCGGACAACCCCTGCTGGACGAACTCGACAATGGCTTCTTGAAGAATGTTTTCGCGGGTCTTTTCCGGGTTGTTCTTGCGACTCTTGCGCGCCGTGGGTGAGGCGGCGCAGAGCTCGGAGGTGGATAGCTCGGAGGTAGAGCGTTCGGAAGTCGAGGTCATGGTGCGCTCACGGCCATTTATGCAGGCCGTGATTATGGGCCGCCGCCCACCCCGAAGGAAGCGCCAACACCCTACAACTTGGCCTGGCGCACGGCGCCGCTACGGGACTTGGCCATCGCCGCCAGACGCACCGCCACGTTGGCTGCACCGTAACCGGCGTAGCCGTTCTTGCGCTGGATGATTTCGAAGAAAAACCGCCCTTCGAACGGCTCCGTGTAAACGTGAAACAACTCACCGCCCTGGGCGTCACGGTCGTACAGAACGTTGTAGTACGCCAACTCACTGAGGAACTCAGCATCGAAGTCAAAGCGCGCCGCCAGGTCATCGTAATAGTTGAGCGGGATGTCCAACAGCGGCACACCGGCGTCCTTGGCCCGGCTGACTTCGGCGAAAATATCCGCGCAATCAAAGGCAATGTGATGCACGCCGGAACCGCGATAGCTTGATAGCGCGTGGGAAATAGCGGTGTTGCGGTTCTCGGAAATATTCAGTGGCAGGCGAATCGAGCTGCAACGGCTGCGCAGTGCCCGGCTTTTCACCAGGCCATACGGGTCGGGCAGCACCACTTCGTCATCGGCCTCAAAATCCAGCAGGCTCTTGTAGAACAGCACCCAACTGTCGAGGCTGTCGGCCGGCAAGGCCATGGCCATATGGTCGATGCGCAGCAGGCCGCCGCTGGAAGCGGTCGAGGCTTGCAGGTTGAAATCAGTACTGTATATCCCGCCTTCGTTCTGATCCACCAGGTAAATCAGGCTGCCATCGGGTGCACGCACCGCCGCCAGTTCCAGTTCGTTGGGGCCGACCAACCCGCGATAGGGTTGGCCCTTGTAGGCCACCGCCCGCTCCAGGGCCTTGGCGCTGTCCTTGACGCGGATCGCCGTGGCGCACAACGAAGGGCCATGGGCTTCAAAAAAATTGTGGGCGAAAGAATAGGGTTCGCAATTGAGGATCAGGTTGATATTGCCTTGGCGCAGCAGGCTGACACTTTTTGAGCGGTGCTGGCCAGCCTTGACGAAACCCAGGCGTTCCAGCCATTGCGTGAGCTTGGCGCCCAGGCTTTCATCCACGGCGAACTCCAGAAACTCGATGCCGTCGTACTCGCTGGCGGCCGGCGTTTCGAACAAGATTTCAAGGTTTGTCGCAGGTGCTGCCTCCTGCTCCAGGCGTTGGCGAGTCTTCTCTTCCAGGTACAGCAGCGAGCGCAGGCCATCGGCGGCGTTGGCCCGGGTCGGCGCGGCGCGAAAGCCGTCGTTGAAGATCTCCAGGGACAACGGGCCGGTGTAACCACTCTTGATGATCGGCGCGAGAAAGCCCGCCAAATCGAATTCGCCTTGGCCGGGGAAGCAGCGAAAATGTCGACTCCACTCCAGCACGTCCATGGCCAGGATCGGTGCGTCGGCCATTTGCACGAAGAATATCTTGTCGCCGGGAATCTCGGCGATGGCGCGGGGATCACCCTTGAGGGACAGGGTGTGGAAGCTGTCGAGCAAAACACCGAGGCTTGGGTGATCGACCTGGCGCACCAGGTTCCACACCTGCTGCCAGGTATTGACGTGGCGACCCCAGGCCAGCGCTTCATAACCAATGCGCAAACCGCGACGGCCGGCGTGTTCGGCCAGCAGGCTCAAGTCATCCAGCAGAATGCTCTCATCACCAACGCAATCCAACGACGCATTACTGCACACCAGCACCAGATCAGTGCCCAGTTCCTGCATCAAATCGAACTTGCGCTCGGCCCGCTCCAGGTTGCGCGCCAAGCGTTCGCGGCGGCAGCCTTCAAAGTCGCGGAACGGCTGGAAAAGGGTGATGGCGATCCCTAGGTCAGCGCACATCTGCCGCACTTCCCGAGGGCTGCCGTCGTAATACAGCAGATCATTTTCGAAGACTTCCACACCATCAAACCCGGCAGCAGCAATGGCTTCGAGTTTTTCCGGCAGGGTTCCGCTCAAAGAAACGGTAGCGATGGAACGTTGCATGGGGCGACTCCCGGCAGTGAAGGCTGATCTTGTTTGGGCCGAATTATTGGCTCGGTAAATCGGCCTAGCAATTAAAATGTACGAACCAGTTAGTTTTATGGGCGATTATCGAACAAAATGACGGTTTGGCGAATTGACGATTTTCCAGCCACTACGCACCATCGATTGGGCATAAGGGCCGTTTCCATTGAGCGGCCTCAAATGATCAAGACCCAGAACACACCATAAGAATTTCAAAAAACGGGTACCTCCTCATGCCTTCACAAAATTCCGCTCAGGCCGCGCACCAGAGCCAAAGCACGTCCCAAGGCGGCATCGGCGACAAGATTCGCGGCGCAATGGCCGTCGGCAAGACCCGCTGGGGCATGCTGGCCCTGGTGTTTTTCGCCACCACCCTCAACTACATCGACCGCGCCGCACTGGGCGTGATGCAACCGATCCTGGCCAAGGAAATGAATTGGACGGCGATGGACTACGCCAACATCAACTTCTGGTTCCAGGTCGGCTACGCCATCGGCTTTGTATTGCAAGGTCGCTTGATCGACCGGGTCGGCGTCAAGCGCGTGTTCTTCTGCGCCGTGCTGCTGTGGAGCATCGCCACGGGTGCCCACGGCCTGGCCACCTCGGCGGTGGGCTTTATGGTCTGTCGCTTTATCCTCGGGCTGACGGAAGCCGCCAACTACCCGGCCTGCGTCAAGACCACCCGGCTGTGGTTCCCTGCCGGTGAGCGAGCGGTGGCGACCGGGATCTTCAACGCCGGCACCAACGTCGGCGCCATGCTGACGCCGATGATGCTGCCGTTGATTCTCCACGTGTGGGGCTGGCAGGCGGCGTTCCTGGGCATGGCGGCGCTGGGCGGGATCTGGCTGGTGTTCTGGGGCCTGAAGTACTACAACCCGGAAGATCATCCGACGGTCAAACAATCAGAACTGGACTACGTGCAACAAGAGGTCGAACCAGACCAACCCCGCGTGCCCTTCAGCCGTATCCTGCGCATGCGCGGTACCTGGGCCTTCGCCCTGGCCTACTCGATGACCGCGCCGGTGTTCTGGTTCTACCTGTACTGGTTGCCGCCATTTCTCAACCAGCAATACAACCTGGGGATCAATGTTACCCAGATGGGCATCCCGCTGATCATCATTTACCTGACGGCGGACTTCGGCAGTGTCGGGGGCGGGATTCTGTCTTCGTTCCTGATCGGTCGCGGGATGCAGCCGATCAAGGCGCGGTTGCTGTCGATGCTGCTGTTCGCCTGCTGCATCATCGGGGTAATCATGGCCGCCGGTTCCAGCCAGTTGTGGGTCGCGGTATTTGCCATCTCCCTGGCCATCGGCGCCCACCAGGCCTGGACCGCCAACATCTGGAGCCTGGTGATGGACTACACGCCCAAGCACATGATGAGCACGGTCTTCGGCTTTGGCGGCATGTGCGCGGCCATCGGCGGAATGTTCATGACACAGATCGTCGGGCATATCCTGACGGTCACCAACAACAACTACACGGTGCTGTTCACCATGATTCCTGCGATGTACTTCATCGCGCTGATCTTGTTGTACTTCATGGCGCCACGCAAGATCCCTGTCGTCGACGCCTGATTCGACCTACCTGCGCCGCTGCTGCCAGGCAGCGGCCAGGCCACTCAAGCAAATCACCCCGATGCCGACCACCGTGGTCAAGGTCGGGGTATGTTCGAATACCAGCCAGCCCAACAATCCTGCAAAGACGATCTGGCAATAGCCGAACGGCGCCAGCAAGGCCGGTGCCGCCACGCGAAAGGCCTTGGTCAGCATCAGGTGCGCAGTCATCCCGCAGGTCCCCAGCGCCAGCATCAATACACCGTGCCACCAGGTCGGGATCTGCCAGAAGAACGGCACCAATGCGCTCATCACCAGGGTGTTGCACAGACCGGCAAAGAAGTTGCTGGTGGTCGGGCTGTCGTACTGGCTGAGGATGCGGGTGAGCAGTTGGTAGAAGCAGAAAAACAGCGCGGAACACAGCGGCAGCAACACCGCAGGGGTGAACAGATCACCGCCCGGGTGAACGATGATCAGCACCCCGACAAAACCGCAAATCACCGCCAGCCACTGGCCGCGAGTCACGTGCTCACCCAGCAGGGGCACCGACAAGGCAGTCACCAGGATCGGTGCCAGGAAGTTGACCGCCGTTGCCTCGGCCAAGGGAATGAAATGCAGGGCCGAGGTGAAAAACAAACTGGTGCCCAATAAGCACAACGCGCGCGCCACCTGCAGCCACGGCCTTTTGCTGCGCAGTACCCGCAAGCCCGATTGTGGCAGGAAGATCCCGGCCATCAGCAAGGTATGCACCATGTAGCGGGCCCACACCACCATCACAATCGGATAAAAATCGGCCAGGTATTTGGACAGGGCGTCGTGGCTGGAGAACAGAAAAGTCGCCACCACAATCAGCAAAATGCCTTTGAGGGGATGGTTGACGCCGGAAAGTGGAGTACTGAGGGTCATTGAGTTCCCTTGAATGACAGGCTGAGATGACCGCCGCACACCGCGGCACTCAACCCGGTAATCTAGAGCCTGGCGTGCGTCTGTTCTAAGAGCATAACCAAACACTGTTCGAACAGCGCACTAAATTGCCGGAATCAAGTCCAACGCTCCACGCCAACCCACCATTGCGCGCTTTTTAACCAAGGCCCCCTAAAATGAAAAAAACACTCTTCATCCTCTCGACACTTGTCTTGCTCAGCGCCTGCGATAAAGAAGCCCCGGACACAAAAGTCGCCAATAAAGCCCCTCCGGCGTCTGTGCAAGCCACGCTGGTGCCGGAAACGTTGCCCACCGATAAATGGGTTGGCAAATGGGTTGGCGTAGAAGGCCTGAACCTGGCCATCACCAAGGACGATAGCATCGGGCGCGGGCATTACGTGCTGACCATGCAATACGGGCTAGACGCCGATGCCTCCGGGACCTTCAAGGGCGAGGCGGCCGATGATGGCATCACCTTTACTCGCCCGGACGGCCCACAGATCCTGCGTGCCGGCGACGGTGCAGCCACTGGCATGAAATGGCTGGCCGATAAAAAGGACTGCCTGGTGGTCAATACCGGCGAAGGCTATTGCCGCCAGTAACCTTGGGCTTTGATAGCGTCAGACAGCCGGACTGGCGCCAACCTGACTCACCAACAACACTGATCTGCACGCTCATCAAGAGGATTGCCACATGCTATGGAAAAAAGGCCGACGCAGCGACAACGTGGTGGATGCCCGCGATGGCGGCGGCGGTGGGGGCATGCGCTTTGGTGGCGGCAAGGGCTTGAGCCTCACGGCCATTGTGCTGATCGTCGGCATCGGCTGGCTGACCGGCCAGGACCCGATGCAGATCCTCGGCCAACTCAGCGGCCAGCTCACCGAGCAAGCGCCCTCAGTCAGCCCGCAAACGCGCCAGGCGCCGCCGGCCAATGACGAACAGGCCGACTTCGTCCGCGCCGTATTGGGCGATACCGAAGACACCTGGGCCCAGGTGTTCCAGGAAAACGGCCTGGCCTACAAGAATCCCAAATTGATCCTGTTCCGTGGCCGGGTGAACTCCGCCTGCGGTGGCGCCACGTCTGCCAGCGGTCCGTTCTATTGCCCGGCCGACCAGCAGGTCTACCTGGACCTGGACTTCTTCCGGGAAATGTCCCAGCGCTTCAAGGCTGCCGGCGACTTCGCCCAAGCCTACGTGATCGCTCACGAAGTCGGACACCATGTGCAGACCTTGCTGGGCATCTCGTCGAAGATCCAGGCCGCGCGGCAACAAGGCCGGCAGATGGAAGGCGACGGCGGCCTGCTGGTGCGCCAGGAGCTGCAAGCCGACTGCTTTGCCGGAGTATGGGCCAACCGGGCGCAGAAACGCCTGAACTGGCTGGAACCCGGCGACATCGAAGAAGCGCTGAACGCGGCCAATGCCATCGGCGATGACCGTTTGCAACAACAGGGCCAGGGCCGTGTAGTCCCTGACTCCTTCACCCACGGTACTTCGGCACAACGGGTCCGCTGGTTCAAGACCGGCTTTGCCCAGGGCCAGATCACTCAATGCGACACCTTCACGGCCAAGAGTCTTTAAATGAATAAACGATTGGGGTTGCTGCTGGGTTTGTTGATGACATGCACCTCCACCTGGGCCGCCGAACATGGGTTCAAGGTGATCAGCCCCGATCGGTTTCACCTGGATGCTGGCGACCTCAGTCTTGGCCTTAGCCAGGACTGGCGCCAGCCGCTGCCACAGGTGACTCGTGCACTGATCATCGTCCATGGTCGGCTGCGCAACGCCCAGACGTACCTGCAAAGCGCTGAAAAGGCCGCCGAGCATGCAGGACAAAGCGCCAACACCCTGGTGATTGCACCGCAGTTTCTCAATGAGTCCGACGTCAAGCGCAACCCACTGGACAACCAGGTCCTGCGCTGGCACGGCAATGACTGGATGGCCGGAGAGCCGTCGGTTGGCCCCTGCCACATCAGCTCCTACGGGGCGCTGGACCAGATCATCCAGCACTTGGGCAACCGCAAGCTGTTCCCGGCCCTGAAGGAAATCGTAGTGGCCGGGCATTCCGGCGGCGGCCAGGTAGTGCAGCGTTTTGCCTTGACCGGTCACGATCATCCGGCCCTGCAAAGCGCCGGAATCAGCCTGCGTTATGTGATCGCCAACCCAGCGTCCTACGCCTACTTCACGGCGCAACGCCCAGTGAAGTTCGACCCGGCCAGTTGCCCCGGTTTCAATGACTGGAAATACGGCATGCACAACCTGCCGGCCTACGCCAAAAGGCAACGTGCCAAGCAGTTGGAACAGACTTACGTGAAACGCAACATCACCTATCTGTTGGGCCAGAACGATACCGACCCCAACCACCCGGCGCTGGACAAGAGCTGCGCCGCCGAGACCCAGGGCGCGTACCGCCTGATTCGCGGGCACAATTATTTCGACTACCTCAAGCAGCGCCACCCACAGTTGGGTCACACGCTGATTGAAGTGCCTGGGGTGGGGCATAACGGGGATGGGATGTTTACGTCGCCTGAGGGGCAGGCGGTGTTGTTCAGGTAGGAGCAGTCAGGCCTTAATCATCCGGCGCAAAACTCCACAATCCTCGGCATGCCAATCCGCCAATTCTGGCCACGGGTTATCCGGCAGGTTGACCAGCACGGTCCTGGTCCCTGCCGCACGACCGCAATCCAGGTCGAAGCGGTAATCGCCCACCATCACCATCTCGCCGGGAGATACGTCCCAGGCCTCGGCCAGTTTCAACAAGCCGCCTGGATCGGGCTTGGGCGGTGCATCATCACGGCCCAGCACATCTTCCACGGCAAAGCAGTCCGCCAAGCCGATGGCTTGCAACGTCACATGGGCCAACTCACGGGCATTGCGAGTCAGGATGCCCAGACGACAACCCCGTTCAGCCAATTCCCGTACCAGCTCCACTGCACCCTCGGCCGCCACCGAACCGAGCGCCAACTCCCGCTCGTGCTCCAGCAACCAGGCGTGCTTGGCGGCCGCGATATCAGCCGGCAACGCCGCCAGGTGAGTAAGGATGTCTTCGGTCGCAGGAATACCCAACGCCACACGGATCGCCGCAAAGTCATGCACCGCGACCGTAAGGGTGCCGTCCATGTCGAACACCCAATGCTTAACCTCAGCCAGGCTCATGCCCAATCCTTGCGATGACGAATCAGACCTTCCTGTGTCACCGACGCCACCAACTGGCCGGCACGGTTGTACACGCTGCCACGGGAGAAGCCTCGAGAATTGCCGGCCCACGGGCTATCCATGGCGTAAAGCAACCAGTCATCAGCACGCAGGTCGGCGTGGAACCACAGCGCATGGTCGAGACTGGCGACTTGCATGTCTTTCTGCCACACCGTTTTACCGTGGGGCAGCAACGAAGTGGTCAGCAGGCCAAAGTCCGAGGCATAGGCCAGCAGGTATTTGTGCAGCGCCGGCGAATCGGCCAGGGCGCCGTCGGCGCGAAACCACACGTACTTGATCGGGTCGCAGGGCTGCGGGTTATAGGGGTCTTTCTCGGTCACCGGCCGCACTTCGATGGGCTTGGGGCACAGCAACTTCTCGCGCATGTGTTCGGGGATCAGGTGCGCGCGCTGCTGGGTCAACTCCAGCTCCGAGGGCAAATTTTCCGGGCCAACCACCACGGGCATCGACGTCTGGTGCTCGAAGCCTTCTTCGTCGTACTGGAACGAGGCGCTGGCAGTGAAGATCGGGTTGCCCTTCTGGATCGCCGTCACCCGGCGCGTACTGAAGCTGCCACCATCACGCACCCGGTCGACCTGGTAGACCACCGGTAACGACGCATCTCCAGGACGCAGGAAATAGCCGTGCAGGGAATGCACATGCCGCGCTTCTTCAACAGTCTGGCTGGCGGCCGACAGCGATTGGCCCAGCACTTGGCCGCCGAACAGCTGGCGAAAGCCCAGGTCCTGGCTGCGGCCGCGAAAGAGGTTCTCCTCGATCTGTTCCAGGGTCAGCAAGTCGACCAGATCTTCCAACACTTGGCTCATTCAAACTCTCCTCACACAGAGCAATTCCGCGCAGTCTTGGCTGCGGCGGTCGATAACATTCAGCATCGGGCGGCCTGCTTATCCATGCAGCGTATCCAACCATTGGGCGCGGGTGATGCGGTACAACACATGATGACGCAGCAGATCATCGGCTGCGACCTTGGGGTGCTCAAAATCCGCCGAGCGATCGTACTGCATGCCGATGGCTTGCATGACTTTCTGTGACGGCAAATTGGCCTGGGTGGTGAAAGCGACAATCTCATCGAGCTTCAGCCGGTCGAAACCACAGCGCAACGCCGTCCAGGCCGCTTCGCTGGCATAGCCCAGGCCCCAATGTTCGCGGGCCAGGCGCCAGCCGATCTCCACTGCTGGGGTGAAGTTGGCGTCAAAGCCGACATTCAACAACCCGGTAAGGCCGATAAATTCGCCACTGTCCTTGCGCTGCAACGCCCACAGGCCAAAGCCATACTCGGCAAAATGGCCACGAATGCGCCCGATCAGCGCGGCGCTTTCCAGGCGGCTCAAGGTAGCCGGAAAATAGCGCATCACCTGCGGGTCGGCGCACATGCGCGCAAACTCCGGCAAATCGGCGTCGCTCCATTGGCGCAACACCAGACGTGCACTTTCCAACTCCAGTATCGGCTCCATCGCTCCCCTCCCTTGCCATGTGCGTAAGTGTAACGCGCTGGTAAGATCCGTCGCTGGTTCCCGTCAGAAAATGCCATGCCTTTGCCACTGATCTACCACGACGACTACAGCCCAGAGTTCCCGGCGGACCACCGCTTTCCCATGGATAAATTCCGCCTGCTGCGCGATCACTTGGTGGACAGCGGCCTGACCCTGGACAGCCAATTGCTGCGCCCCGAACTGTGCCCTCCCGAGATCCTCGCCCTGGCCCATGAACCTGGGTATATCGAACGTTACATGAGCGGCGAGTTGTCCCGCGAAGACCAACGACGCCTCGGCCTACCCTGGAGCGAAGCCCTCGCCCGGCGTACCGTGCGCGCGGTGGGCGGCTCGCTGCTGGCCACCGAACAAGCCCTGGAACACGGGCTGGCCTGTCATCTGGCGGGTGGCACTCACCACGCCCATTACGATTACCCGGCAGGCTTTTGCATCTTCAATGACCTGGCGGTGATCAGCCGTTACCTGCTGGAAAGTGGCCGAGTGAGCCGAGTATTGATCTTCGACTGCGACGTGCACCAGGGCGACGGCACCGCCCGTATCCTGCACGACACTCCAGACGCGATCACCGTGTCCCTGCACTGTGAAAAAAACTTCCCGGCGCGCAAGGCCCATAGCGATTGGGATATCCCGCTGCCCATGGGAATGGGCGATAGCGACTACCTCAAAGTGGTCGACGATGCCCTCAACTATCTGCTGCCCCTCTACCAACCCGACCTTGTTCTGTACGACGCCGGCGTCGATGTGCACAAGGACGACGCCCTCGGTTACCTCAAGCTGACAGACCAAGGCGTAGCTGCCCGCGATGAAAGCGTGATGCGCCATTGCCTTGGCCGCGACATCCCGGTGGTCGGCGTAATTGGCGGTGGCTACAGCAAGGATCGCCCTGCCCTGGCCCGCCGCCACGGCATTTTGCACCACAGTGCCCAGCGGGTGTGGACGTCATCAGGCTGTCATTGAGATGTGCTCGTTACCCACAATGCCTGTGGAACTGCCTGTGGATAACCTGAGTGAAAGCGTCTGTAAGCGAGAAAACCCATAGCCTGCAGGAAACTGTACGTTTTTTGATCAGGCAGTATTGCTGTCCTCGGGTAGAATGCTCGGCTTACTTCGCCGAACCGCAGTCACTCCCATGCCTCAGACCCAAACCCAGTCTCCACACGTCATCATCATCGGCGGCGGCCCTGCCGGGCTGATGGCTGCCGAAGTGCTGAGCCAGGCCGGGGTCAAGGTCGATCTGTATGACGGTATGCCGTCGGTGGGCCGCAAGTTCCTGCTGGCGGGCGTGGGCGGCATGAACATCACCCATTCCGAGGCCTACCCGGCATTTTTGTCCCGCTATGCCGAACGGGCACCGCATATGGCGCCATTGCTGCGTCAGTTCGGTGCCGAGGCCTTGTGTGAATGGATTCATGGGTTGGGCATTCAAACCTTTGTCGGCAGTTCTGGCCGGGTATTTCCTACCGACATGAAAGCCGCCCCGCTGCTGCGGGCCTGGCTCAAGCGTTTGCGCGACAACGGGGTAGTTATCCACACCCGCCATCGCTGGCTGGGCTGGAATCCCGACGGCAGCCTGCTTATCCACAGCCCCGAGGGCGACCAAAACCTGCGCAGTAACGCGGTGCTGCTGGCTCTGGGCGGCGGCAGCTGGTCGCGGCTGGGCTCTGACGGTGCGTGGCTCAAGCTGCTGGAAGATAAAGGCATCCCCTACACACCCTTGCAACCGAGCAACTGCGGTTTCGAGGTGTCCGCCTGGAGCGAGTTGATGGTCAGCAAATTCGCTGGTTCGCCGTTGAAAAACGTCGCCATCGGGCTGGCGGATGACAAGCCTCGCCTTGGGGAATGCGTGATCACCGCCACAGGTATCGAAGGCAGCCTGATCTACGCGCTGTCGGCACCAATTCGTGAGGCGATCAATCACGATGGCTCAGCCTCGGTGCATATCGATCTGCTGCCGAGCAAGCCGTTGGACAAGGTCCAGGCGGCACTGGCCAAGCCTCGTGGGTCACGGTCGATGAGCAAGCACTTGCACAGCCAACTCGGGCTGGACGGGGTGAAAGCCGCGCTATTACGCGAGCTGGCAGCCGCCGAGCAGTTTGCCGATCCAGCGCAGCTGGCGCTCGCCATCAAGGCGCTGCCCCTGACACTGGTGAAAACCCGGCCCATAGACGAAGCCATCAGCACCGCTGGCGGTGTGCCATTTGAAGTGCTGGATGAACGGCTGATGCTCAAGCAACTGCCAGGAGTATTTTGCGCAGGGGAAATGCTGGACTGGGAAGCGCCGACGGGCGGCTATCTGCTGACGGGGTGTTTTGCCAGTGGGCGGGCGGCTGGGCGGGGTATTTTGGAGTGGTTGAAGGCTAGCTGATTACTTGCCCCCGTTGGGCTGCGAAGCAGCCCCATTAAGCTCACCGCCGCGTGTCAGATAAATCCCGGAGCATTTTTTAGGGCTGCTGCGCAGCCCAACGGGGGCAAGCCCCCTCGTCACAGGACCTTACTTCTTCTTACGCGGCCCGGTATTAAACGCAGGCACCTTGCGCACCGGCTTGAGCGAAGGCGGCGCCACCGACACTTCCCCACTCTCCACCCACTTGCCCAGGTTGCGTTTGCTGCCACCGGACGTATTGGGTTTCTTCGGCTTTTTCGGTTTCTTCACCACTTGGCCACTGGCATCGGTATCCGGCACGCGGTGCTCTGGCTCGAAGTCTTGCTCCATGTGGCGAGTCAGGGTCTGGCGAGTCAACATCTCGATGGCCGACAGCATGTTCACTTCATCGGCACACACCAGGGAAATCGCCTCACCGGTGTTGCCCGCACGACCGGTACGGCCGATGCGGTGGATGTAATCCTCGGCAACGATTGGCAGGTCAAAGTTGACCACCATCGGCAAGTCTTCAATATCCAGGCCCCGGGCCGCCACGTCGGTGGCCACCAGGATCTGCACTTCGCTGGCCTTGAAGCGGTCCAGCGCACGCTGGCGGGTTGCCTGAGGCTTGTCGCCATGGATACCGTCGGCGTTGATGCCCAGGCCCTGGAGTTTTTCCACCAACTCGTCCACGCCTTTGCGGGTCTTGGCGAACACCAGCACCTGCTTCCACTTGCCCTTGCGCATCAAATGCACGAACAACTCAGCCTTGCGCTTCTTGTCCACCGGCACCACCCATTGCTTGACAGTGTTGGCGGCGACGTTGCGCGGGCTGACTTCGATGCTCAGCGGGTCGTTGAGCATCTGCCCAGCCAGCAGGCGGATATCATCGGAGAAGGTCGCGGAAAACAGCAGGGTCTGGCGCTTTTTCGGCAGCACGCGGTAGATGTTCGACAGTTCTTCGGAGAAGCCCAGGTCGAGCATGCGGTCGGCTTCATCCAGCACCAGGGTTTGCAACTGGCTGAACTTCAGCGCTTTCTGGCGGAACAAGTCCAGCAAGCGGCCCGGCGTGGCCACCAGCACGTCGACACCTTTGCGCAGCTTCATCATTTGCGGGTTGATGCTGACGCCGCCGTACACCGCGTAAGTGCTCAGCGGCAGGTTTTCTGCGTACTGTGCAACGCTTGCATGAACCTGCTCGGCCAGCTCGCGGGTTGGCACCAGGATCAGAGCGCGCACCGAGTTGGCGCTGACTTTTGGTCCTTCCATCGCCAGCAACTGCAACAGCGGTACCGCGAAACCGGCAGTCTTACCGGTGCCGGTCTGGGCTGCGGCCATCAGGTCGCGTCCGGCCAGCACCGCCGGAATGGCTTGCGCCTGCACCGGCGTCGGGGTCTGGTAGCCAAGCGTCTCAAGGGCGCGCAGCAAGGGTTCGATCAGGCCAAGGGTGGCGAAAGTCATGGAAGTACCGTAGGAAAAAGTCAGAGCAAGGTCGCAATGCGCCGCAGTTTACCCTAAATCCAGTTTGGGCCTACGCCACTGTGGCAGGCTGATCAGCAGCACGGCGCTGATGATCACTAACATTGCCAAAGCCTCTTCCATACCGATGGTCTCGCCGACAAACACAATCCCCAGCAACACCGCTACCGCAGGGTTGACGTAGGCATAGCTGGTGGCGGCAGCCGGACGCACGTTTTTCAACAGGTACATATAGGCGTTGAAGGCGATGATCGAGCCGAACACGGTCAAGTAAGCCAGGGCCAGCCAACCTTCCACCGGCGGTATCGCTTCCAGGTGTTCGCCCTTGAGCGCGCTACCGATCAACAGCACCACCCCGGCGATCAGCATTTCGGCCGCGCTGGCCATGCCGCCCTGGGGCAGCGGCAAGTGCTTGCTCCACACCGAACCGAAAGCCCAAGCGGCCGCAGCGAAAATCAACAAGGCGGCGCCGCTCGGACTCGATTGCAGGTTCGAGCCCATGTTGAGCATGGCGATGCCAATAATCCCCAGCGCCACCCCGGCCCACTCCAGACGGGTATTACGCGCGCCCCAGAAATAACCGCAGAGCAGAGTAAACAAAGGCACCGTCGCCACCGCCAGCGCCGCGACCCCGGAGGTCACGCCCGAGTGCTCGGCGACACTGACCGCGCCGTTGCCGAAGGTCAGCAGCAAGATGCCGATCTTGCCGGCAGCCTTCCACTGTACCCAGGTCGGTGCTGGCACCCCACGCCAGCGCAAAAAGCCATACATCAAGGCGCCCGCCGTGACGAAACGAATCCCGGCCAGCAACAGCGGCGGCCAGTACTCAACACCGATACGAATCACCAGGTAGGTAGAACCCCAGATCACATACAACGCAAAAAAAGCGGCAATCAACGGTAAGGGAAAGCGACGTGGGCCAGGCATGGGGCAGCTCTAAGGCAGGGCAAGGGAGGTTTATTCTAAAAAAGCCGGGCATTAAACATAAGTTACAAAACCTGTTTAAAGCGCCCATACACTTTTCAAAGCATGGTTATCAGCGCTATAAACCATGCTTTCGAAAGCCACGCCTTACCAGAGCCTTATCATGGACAGATACGACCGCATGCTCCTCAGCGCCCTGCTGGAGGATGGCCGCGCCACCTACGCGCAACTGGCCCGCACCGTAAACCTCTCCGCCCCCGCCGTCGCCGAGCGCGTGGCCAAGCTGGAAGCCAGTGGCGTGATCACCGGCTACCAGGCCAAGGTCGACCTGTCCAAGGTGGGCCTGCCGATCCAATGTGTGATCGAACTGCGCTTGACCAACCACGGCAGCCAAAAGGTCTACGACGCCCTGGGCAAAATCCCCGAACTGACCGAATGCCACCGCGTCACCGGCGACCCGTGCGTGATCATGCAAGCGGCGGTGGGCTCGATGCCAGAGCTGGAAAACCTGATCAACCGCATCGCCCAATTCGGCTTCAGCAAGACGTCGATCATCCTGTCCAGCGCGATAGAGCGGCGGGTACCGTTGGGGCAGTTGGAAGGAAATGGGAAGAATGGGGGCTGAGCAGTAAAGATCGCCAGTGCGGCCTACGTAGCTTCGCCAAGGCTCGACAACTGCGACCAACTCCTGCCCTCGAAGGTGGCCAGTAACCTCACCGCAGTGTTTAAAACCCGCGATGCTTCTTCAAATGCTCACCCATCTTCGCCGCTGGTACTTTCTGCAGGCTGCACAGCAGATCATGGGACAGCTCCCGCAACCCGTGCTTGCCGCGCAGTTCCTCGGCCAGGTAAGTGGTGAGGTTCGCCGCCATTTCCGCATCGGCCATGGCCCGGTGAGCCTTGCCGGTGTGGGGCAATTGGGCGAAGGAGGTCAAGGTGCCGAGCTTATGGTTCGGCGCCGCTGGCATCAGGCGGCGGGCCAACAGCAGGGAGCAGGCGAAGTTTTGCAGGCGAGTGCGTTTGATCAAGCCCAGTTCGTAGTCCCAGAATCGTTTGTCGAACGAGGCGTTGTGAGCCAGCAACGGCGTGATACCGACGAACTCATTGACCTCGTTCATCACCTGCTCGGCCGATGGCGCAGTGCGTAGCATGGCGTTGCTGATGCCGGTCAGTTGCTCGATAAAGCCTGGCACGCGCACGCCGGCGTTCATCAGGCTCTGGTAGCGGTCCACGATCTGGCCCCGCTCCAGGATGACCACGGCAATTTCCGTGGCCCGGCAGTAGCTGCTTGGGGTAATGCCGGTGGTTTCAAAGTCGATGACCGCTATACGTTCCAAACCTGTTCCAACTCCGTCAAAAAATCAGTTTCAGCTATTTGAGCAACAACGCGCCTTCAATCGGCACGTAGCGGCTGGCGGCGCGTATCAATGAGTTGGCCGTCAGCCCCGGCACGCCGTAGGCCACGGCTTCGACGCCGTGCTTGTTGATGATGCGGTCCAGCAGCATATCGAAATCGCCATCGCCGGAGGCCAGCACCACTTCGTCGACATGGGCGGCGGCGTCCATAATATCGATGGTGATGCCCACATCCCAATCGCCTTTGGCCGAGCCATCGCTGCGTTGGATGTAGGGCTTGAGCTTCACGGTGAAACCGAGGTTGCGCAGGATCTGCTGAAATTGCTGCTGCTTGCTGTCGCCACGGTCGATGGCATAGGCGTACGCCTCGACGATCTGGCCGCGCTGGCTGATGTCAGCCCACAGGGCGGCGTAGTTGAAGTGACAGCCGTACGCTTGGCGCACGGTGTAATAGAGGTTTTGCACATCGGCGAACACTGCAATTTTTTTCACCGAAAATCCTCATGACACCAACATGGACCCCAGACTCAAAGGCCCGGAAAGGCGGTCAGTATGCCAGTCAGCAGGCAGTTTCCGAGAAAAATCAGTCCGAGGCGACGAAGCGCCCCGCATTAGTGTGCGTCAGACGAAAGAATCGTCGTCGCCAAAGGAGGAGGAATCGTCGGAATAACCGCTGTCGGCGAAACCATCCGAATCGTTGCCATCGCTGTCGTTGCCAGCGAAGCGCTGTTCATCATTGCCGCTGTCGCTCGCGGGCGCGGGCTCTTCACGAACAATTTCTTCCACCACCTGCGGTTGCTGGTTATGGCTGAACAGGCTGCTGATGCCTTGGGCCAGCATCACACCACCGGCCACGCCGGCGGCGGTTTTCAGTGCGCCGCCGAGAAAGCCACCGCCCATGGGCGCCGCTTGCTGGGGCTGTTGATAGTTCTGCTGCGCGGTGGCGAAGTTCTGTTGTGGCGCCGGTTGGCTATTAAATCCCGGGCGCGTCGGTTCACGCCAGCCGCCGCCCGAAGATGCCGGAGCACTCTGTGCCGGTTGCGGGTCACGGGAACCGCCACCGAAGATGCTCGACAGGAAGCCGCCGCTGCTCTGTGCCGTCGGCGCCGTCTGGGCCTTGGCCCGTTGCAGTTCCTCCTGCAATTGCTGGACCTGTTGCGCCTGCTGCTTGTTCTGCGCGTGGAGGCTCTTGATGGCAGCCTCTTGCACCAGAATCGCCTGGGTCATGAAATACCCGGCGGCGGGTTGGCGAGTGATGTGCTCCTTGATCCGCGCTTCTGCCTGGGCGTCGCGGGGGGCTGAGTCCGTTTCGGCTTGCTGCAACCGTGAAAACAGTCCATCAATCAGGGTTTGCTCTTCGCTGTTCATGACGTCCTCGTTAGATTGCCGGTAGAAATCTTCGCCCTACCCGATGGGGCATGGCACTACCTAGTAATGGAGCGGCCTGGGAAGGTTTCAATGGTCTTTACTCAAGGTTTACGTTTGCCGGTGATCGGTTAAAGTGTCCCCCTGCTTTTTCGGCCTGTGATGACCCTGATGAATCCGTTAAACGTGCTGCGTGACTCTTTCTTTTTTTTCCAGCGTAACCTGGGCGCCATCGTTCAGTTGTGCCTACCGCTGGTGATTCTGGAGGCCCTGCTGCAACAGGTGCTCGATCACTCGCTGGGGCCTGACGCATTCCCCGGCTACAGCGTGGTGGTCGGGTTGCTGGTGTACCCGCTGTACACGGCGGCACTGATTTTGTTCCTCGACGCCCGCAGCCGTGGCGAATCGCCGCGAACCCTGGACGTGCTGGCCATGGCCCTGTCCCTATGGCCGCGCTTTGCGCTGTTGACGGCCTTGAGTACGCTGCTGATTCTGCTGGGCCTGTCCATGTACTTCCTGCCGGGGTTGTGGCTGATGGTCACCCTGGCCTTCGCCGAATATTTGCTGGTGCTGCGCGGGATGCCGGCGCTGGCGGCGATGAAGGAAAGCTTTCGCCTGACCCGTGGGCATTTCCTGCTCATTCTGGTCTGCCTGCTGTGTGTGATGACCCCGCTGTGGCTGCTCAAGGGCGCCAGCGTGGCGGTCTACCCAGACCCGCAAAACCCGATGCTGGCGGTGCTGATCGACAGCGCCCACAGCTTCCTGCAGTTGTTTACCAGCGTGGTGCTGTTTCGCTTGTTTATGTTGATCGGTGGCGACGCCGACGCGCAATGACATGAGCCCTTGGGCTCTCGTGCAGCTCTCGGTTATGCTCCGTGCCTGTCCTGGAACGCCATAAGCCGAGCCGATGACCCGTTTACTGCGTATCACCCTGCTGGGCCTGCTGATCCTGGCGGGCCTGCTGACAGCCTTGATTTACAGCCTAACCTGGCGCCCCGGCGACAAGGAAACATTGCCCGTTCGCTGCGTCGCACCCCGCGCGCCGACGCTGCTACCGGGCCAGGCAATCAAGGTAATGACCTGGAACGTGCAATACCTGGCCGGCAAGCGCTATGTATTCTGGTATGACACTCCAGACGGCAGCGGCCCGGACGACCGCCCCACCGTCGAAGACATGGCGTTCAGCCTCGACGAAGTGGCACGGGTGATCCGTGACGAACAACCGGACATCCTGCTGTTGCAGGAGCTGGACGAAGGCGCCAAGCCCTCTCACTATCAAGACCAGTTGACCCTGCTCCAGGAACGCCTCGTCGACCTCTATCCCTGCAGCGTCCAGGCCTTCGACTGGAAGGCCGACTTTGTCCCGGACCTGCATATTTTCGGCAGCGTTGGCCGCAAACTGGTGACCCTCAGTCGCTACCAGATCGAACACGCCGAACGCCTGCAATTACCCGTGGCATCAGCCAACCTGATCAGCCGTCAATTCCAGCCCAAGCCGGCACTGTTGTTGAGCTATCTGCCGTTGAACGACGGTGGCCAGTTGGCAGTGCTCAATACTCGGCTGGACAGCACCGCCCCTGGGCACCGCGTCGTGCAGGATCAAGTGCAGGTAACGGTCAAACTGCTGGATAAACTCGAAAGCCGCGGCACGTCGTGGTTGATTGGCGGCGACTTCAATTTACTGCCCCTGGGGCAATTCCTGCGTCTGGATGCGGGTAAACGTGGGCAATACTCACCGGACAGTGAGCTGCATCTGTTGTGGGAAAAGTACCCAATGATCCCCAGCAACAGCGAATCCAGTGGCATTGATCGCGCCAAGTGGCTGACCCACGTTCCCAATGACCCAAGCGTGGATGGGCCGGATCGCACGCTCGACTATCTGTTCTACAGCTCGCGAATTAAACGGGTAAATGCCCATGTGCGGCAGGACGATACGTTACGCATCTCCAATCATCTGCCGGTGATCGGGCGATTTCTGTTGCCGGCGGCGCAGTAACATTACTTTCTCGGTTTGATCCGCGCCGTCGCCTGCGCCACCAGCGGGTCATCCGGCCAATAATGCTTGGGATACCGCCCTTTCAAATCCTTCTTCACCTCGGCATAAGTACTACGCCAGAAGTTCGCCAGGTCCTGAGTCACCTGCACCGGCCTTCGCGCTGGCGACAACAGGTGCAACTTAACCACTTGCCGCCCGCCCGCAATACGCGGGGTGTCGGCCAACCCGAACAACTCCTGCAACCGCACTGCCAGGATCGGTGGTTGCTCGCTGTAGTCCAAACGCACTGATGAGCCCGATGGCACTTTCAGATGATGGGGCGCCAGTTCGTCCAGGCGTTGCGGCAACGGCCAGGGCAGAAGATTGTGGAGGAAGCTGGATACATCCAGATTGGCAAAATGGCTCAGGCGCGAGACCTTGCCCAGGTATGGCATCAACCAATGCTCCAGGCTGGCAAGCAAGGCGCTGTCGCTGACATCGGGCCACTCACTGACCTTACCGTCGTCCAGGTGGCGCAGCAGCATCACCCGCGCCTGCCACTGGCGCAGCTCCGGGGTCCAGGGCAGTAGCTCCAGGCCCTTGCGCCGCACCAGGTTGACCAGCGCTTGGCTGCGAGCGGCTTCGTCCAGACCGGTCAGCGGCTCACGGCTGAGCACCAGTTCGCCAACCTTGCGCTGGCGTTCGGCGCGCAGCACACCTTCGCGCTCATCCCAATCCAATTGATCGACGCAGCGCACCTGTTCGGCCAATACCGAATCGAACAACGCCGGATCGAAGTCCGCCGCCAGGTAAATCCGCTCTTCACGCTGGCCCTGGCGACTGCCCAGATCGGCAATCACCAGCCACGGCTGTTTCATCAGGCTGTCGGCTTCGGCAAACAGCGCGGCGCGGCCATTGGCCAGGCGGTATTCGGCACCGCCGGCGCGACGTTGTTGAGCGACGCGATCCGGGTAAGCCAGGGCCAGCAAGGCGCCGAGCCAGCGCGGATGCTCGGGGTCGGCGACCGCTTGTTCGGCCTTGCCGCGCAAGTAACCGCGATATTGCCGCGCCAACTGCTTGGCACGCTGCACGCCGCCTTGAGTGCCACGGGCCCGTTCTTCGCCAGACAACAACGCCAGGCGACTGTGCAAATCCGCCCCGGCACCGCGCAAGATATCGCGCTCGCCCAACAGCGCCGCCACATCACAGGCCATGTTTGCCAGCCCCAGATCCTGACCGCGCAACAGCAGATGAGCGATGCGTGGATGAGCCGGCAACCCGGCCATTTTCTGGCCATGGGCCGTCAACGTGTTTTCACTCAATGCCCCGAGACGTTCAAGCAAATCCTGGGCCTGTGCATAAGCGGCAGTCGGTGGTACGTCGAGCCAGACCAACTGCGCGGGCATCACGCCCCAGCGCGCCAATTGCAGGGCCAATCCAGACAAGTCCGCCTGAAGGATTTCTGCACTGGCATACGCCGCCAACGCTTCGTGCTGATCCTGGGACCACAGCCGATAACACACGCCTGGTTCCAACCGCCCTGCCCGACCGGCGCGCTGGGTGGCGCTGGCACGGGAAATACGCTGGGTGTCCAGGCGCGTCATGCCGCTGCCCGGATCGAAGCGAGGCACCCGCGCCAGCCCCGCGTCAATTACTACCCGCACACCATTGATGGTCAGGCTGGTCTCGGCGATGTTGGTGGCCAGTACCACCTTGCGCTTGCCAGGTGGCGCCGGGTCGATGGCCGACCGCTGCGCCGCCAGGTCCAGTTCGCCATGCAGCGGGCATAGCAACACGTCGCCGCGATCACCCAAGGCGTCGGCCAACTGTTGATTGACCCGCCGAATCTCCGCCTGCCCCGGCAGGAACACCAGCACACTGCCGGTTTCGTCATTCAGGGCTTCGAGGATGGCCTGCACCAGCCGCGGCTCGATAAATTCACCGGGCTGGAAGGGGCGACCCCAGCGCATTTGCACCGGGTACATGCGTCCTTCGCTGCGCAGGATCGGGGCGTCGTCCAGCAGAGCAGCCAGGCGTTCGCCTTCCAGGGTGGCGGACATCAGCAAAATTTTCAGCGGCTGCTCGTCGCGAAACAAGTCGCGGCCATTGAGGCTCAAGGCCAGCGCCAGGTCAGCGTCGAGACTGCGTTCGTGGAATTCATCGAAGATCAGCAGGCCTACGCCTTCCAGCGCCGGGTCGTCCTGCAAGCGGCGGGTGAGGATGCCTTCGGTGACCACTTCGATGCGGGTGTTGGGGCCGACTTTACTGTCCAGGCGGATGCGGTAGCCGACAGTTTCACCGACTTTTTCACCCAACTCGCTGGCCAGCCGTTCGGCTGCCGCACGCGCCGCCAGGCGCCGCGGTTCAAGCATCAGAATGGTTTGCCCGGCCAGCCAGGTCTCATTTAACAGCGCCAACGGCACCCGCGTGGTTTTACCGGCGCCGGGTGGTGCTTCGAGCACGGCTTCATGACGCGTCGCCAAGGCTTCACGCAGGGCGGGTAAAACATCATCGATTGGCAACGAATTCATACTGGCTCCAAAGCAGAGCGGCGAGTATAACGGCGAACGGCCGGGTGTCGGTGGCGGTCTCATCGACGCTGCCCCTTCACTTGGAGCGAGGGGGACGACCAGTTCTTGCTCGCGAAAAACGCGAGAGCGCCGCGCACATTCAGGCGGCACGCGTTATCGTTACGTCCAGCGCTTATTCAGGAGAGTTCCATGCGTATTGCTTCCCGTGTCATCGGCGGTGTTCTGGCCGCCACCCTGCTGAGCCAGTTGACGGCCTGCGGTTCGATTTTCTACCCCGACCGCCGTGGCCAGATCGACGGCAAGATCGACCCGGCGATTGCCGTGCTCGATGCAGTCGGCCTGCTGTTCTACGTGATCCCCGGCCTGATCGCCTTCGGTATCGACTTCGCCACCGGCGCCATCTACCTGGAGCCAGGCAAGACCGCCCAAGTAGCGCCTGAAAAACTTCAGGAAGCCATTGGCGCCGACGGCAAAGTTGATAACGCCAAGCTGCAAACCATCATCCAGACTGAACTGGGCCGCCACCTGCCACTGACCGACCCGCGCCTGATCCAGTTCAAGGGCAGCGTTGAACAACTGGCCATGCTTGGCCTGCAACCCGCCGCCTGAAGGATTTGATCAACTTATGACCAGCAGTCCCGAACACGCCCGGCTGTTGCGCCTGGCTACCCGCGCCTCAGTCGGTGTGGCCTGTGTGCTGATTATCACCAAAGCCATCGCCTGGTGGCTGAGCGGTTCGGTGAGCATGCTCGCCGGGCTGACGGACTCGCTGCTCGATGGCGTGACCTCGCTGCTCAACTTGCTGGCGGTGCATTACGCCTTGCGCCCAGCCGATGACGATCACCGTTATGGCCATGGCAAGGCCGAATCTCTTTCCGGCATGGCCCAGGCGCTGTTTATTGCGGGCAGTGCGGTGCTGATCGCCTTTCAGGCCTTCGCACGCTTGCAGCATCCGGAGCCGGTGGGCGCGCCATGGCTAAGCATTGCGGTGATTCTTCTTTCCCTGGCGCTGACGGTAGCGTTGCTGATTCTGCAACACCGGGTGATTCGCGATACCGGTTCGAATGCGGTGCGCGCCGATTCGCTGCATTACCGCTCCGACTTGCTGCTCAACGGCAGCATCCTCGTGGCGCTGGTACTGGCTGGGTTTGGCTTTCATCAAGTGGACGCCTGGTTTGGCCTGGGCATCGCCGCCTATATTTTGTGGAGTGCGATCCAGATCGCCCGGGAAAGCTTCGCGGTGCTGATGGATGAGGAACTGCCTGCGAACGTCAGCCAGCACATGCTGGAGCTGGCCTGCAGCGTGCCAGGCGTACTCGGTGCCCATGACTTGCGCACGCGGATTTCCGGCAGCCACTGGTTTGTGCAGCTGCATCTGGAATTGCCGGGAGAGTTGACTCTGACAGTGGCCCACGGCATCAGCGACCAGGCCGCCGATGCCATCCATCAAGCCTACCCACGGGCCGAAGTACTGGTGCACGCCGATCCACAGGAAGTGGTGACGGATGCCAAGGCCTAGTAGGTCACCTGATAGCCGCGACTGCTCAGGCAGTTGCCCTGGGCCTGGCGATAGGTTTGCACCACCGCAGGCGCCGGAGCATAGGTGACGGTACGAGGGTCGAAGCCGCTCTGTTGCACGGCCCAGCGATAACAATCGTAGCCATCCTGCTGCACCTGTTCCGGCGTTTGGCCGTTGCCGGGATACGCAACCACATCATAACCGTTGCCCTGTGGCGCCGGCTGCGGTGGCAGGCTCGCCACTGGCGGTTGCACCACTACGTACTGCTGGCTGCTGGTCTCGTAGGTGTAATAGGCACCGGCGGCAAGGAAAAACAGCGCACTGCCAACCCACACTTCCCGCGCATAGTCCGGCAGGTAATGCACCCGTATCCCGTACGGCGGCGTCACTATTATGTAGCGCGGGCCTTGCGGACGGTACCAGTAACCACCGGAGAAAAAGTAATCCTGGCCACGATAGGGCACGCGGTAGTTGCGGTCGGGGAACCGATCCACCATGTAGCCGGGACGATGTTGCGGCCCAGGGCCCCAACCGTTGCCATGCCCATCGGGACGGCCCGGCCAGCGGTTGTCATTGGAGTGGCCGTTGTAGCCAGGCCGTGAGCCGGGGCCGCCAGCTTCCCAATGCTGGTTACCGTCGTTGCGCCGGGGAATGTCACGGTCGCTGCCGGGCCGGGGTTGCTGGGTTTGGCGCACCGAGTCAGGACGTCCCTGGATCGGGAAGTTGTTGCCCGGCTGAGGTGCTGGCCGAGGCTGCTCATTGCCTTGAGGACGGCCTTGCCCCTGACCATTCTGACCTCCACGGTCAAAATGCTGGTTCTGGGGGCGCGGCTGATTATTTTCCGGGCGAGGTGTGTTGTTCTCAGGACGTGGCTGATTGTTGCCCGGCCGCCCGCCTTCCTGGCCTCGCTCATGTTGCCCCCCGCCACCGCCCTGCGGGCCTTGCCCCTGGCGCGGTGAATTATCTCGCTCGTCGGCCATGACCTGCGCGCCAACGGTGACCAACAGCAAACCAACACCTGCCAAACGCCAGACGCGCTTCATGCTATTCCTCACTGCGGATTAGGGCCTGTAGATGAGACTGAAAAAGCCCCGCCCGGTTCTGCAACAGGTTATCAGTCACGAGAACAATTTTCGCCAGCACACATAAAAAGGGGCGACCCGTCGGTCGCCCCTTGAGAACTTCGTCCTGGCTCAACGCTTTTGACGTTGGCTCATCTCACGCCGTCTTGTGGACAGTGTGCAGCCCGGGGGCCGGGACAACCCTGTGGGGTTGGCGGCCGCAGCTGGCCTGATTCGGCGGGCTGCAGTGGACTCTATGTCCGGGCAGTGATTCTGTTGGTAATCATAGGCCTGAGACTCCGACAGATGATTGCGAAGATTGCGTCAATAAACATCGCTTGCGCAATTTTTAACCCTGGATAGATAATTAACCGCAATAGTTATGACAAAGGCCAGCCCCATGAGCAAACTTGACCGATACGACCTGAGTATTTTGGCGGAATTGCAGCGCGACGCGAGGATCTCCAACCAGGAGTTGGCCGAGCGTATCGGACTGTCGCCTTCGCCCTGCTCACGGCGGGTCAAGCAGCTGGAAGACGACGGCTACATTGCCCGCCAGGTCGCCTTGCTGGACCGCAAGATGCTCGGGCTGAGCCTGACGGCCTACGTACTGATCGGCATGGACCGACACACACCCGAACGTTTCGAGAACTTCGAAGCGGCCATCCGCACCTTGCCCCAAGTACTGGAATGCAGCCTGGTGACCGGGATGGATGCCGACTATCAGTTGAAGGTGGTGGTGCCGGATATGGATCATTATCAGAAACTGCTGCTGGGGCATTTGACCCGAATTGAAGGCGTCACCAGCGTGCGGTCGAGCTTTGTGTTGAATCAGGTATTGAACAGCACCGAGTTGCCGCTGACCCACCTGCGCACCTAAGGCCAGCTCCCACATTGACCGCGTCTTAGCCTGCGGCAGACCGACGCAGGTCAACATTGAGCGTGTTGCCCTGGCGTATACTCGCCGCCCTGCCCCTGCTGGAGATGTTCGATGGACTCCATCGATCCTGTGCTGTTTGAAGAATGGATGATGACCGGCCTGGTCACGATCCTGATCATTTTCATGGGCTTTATCGTCTGGGACCTGGCGAAGAAATCCAAGGCCGGGCGCTTTGGTTCTTTCATCCTCTTCTTCGTGCTGGGCCTGGGTGTTGCCGCGTTCATCATCAAAAGCGTGGTGATCGGCCTGATCGAGTCCGGCGTTTTATAAGCGCGCGGGCACTTCTTTCCATTGGCCTTGATCAAGGCCTTCGATAGACCAGTCCCCAATACGCACCCGTACCAGGCGCAAGGTCGGCAAACCGACCGCAGCCGTCATGCGCCGCACCTGACGGTTACGCCCCTCACGAATCACCAGCTCCAGCCAATGAGTCGGCACGCTCTTGCGAAAGCGCACGGGCGGGTTGCGTGGCCACAGTTGCGGCTCATCCAGTTGCCGGACCTCAGCGGGCAAGGTCATGCCATCGTTCAGCTCAACGCCGTCGCGCAGACGTTGCAGTTGTGCCTCTGTCGGCTCGCCCTCCACCTGCACCCAATAGGTTTTCGCCAGTTTGTGCCTGGGATCAGCAATTCGCGCCTGCAACTGGCCGTCATTGGTGAGTAACAACAGGCCTTCACTGTCACGGTCCAGACGCCCCGCGGGGTAGATGCCGGGGATGTCGATGAAGTCCTTGAGGGTCGCCCGCCCTTCTGCGTCGCTGAACTGCGTCAGCACATCGAACGGTTTATTGAACAGGATCAACTTCGGCTCAGCCGGTGGCGCCTTGGCAACACGGCGCGGGGCTGACGAGGTTTGCGGGCTTTTCACGCCAGGGCGGCGGGAAATGGGACGGGCAGGACGGGACATGGCAAGGGAACATCTAACGGTCAGGACCGACAATGCTAGTGGCCTGACCGTTAAATAACCATCCCAACCGTTTAGCGGAACGGCGGCTCGTCGAAGCTGCGCAATTTGCGCGAGTGCAACGAGTTGAGTTCGGTGCGCAACAGATCCACCGCCTCGATGCCGATTTTCAAGTGCTGGCTGACCGCTCGCTCATAGAACGCGTTGGCCGAACCCGGCAACTTGATCTCACTGTGCAACGGTTTGTCCGAGACACACAGCAAGGTGCCGTAAGGCACCCGCAGACGATAGCCTTGCGCCGCGATAGTGCCGCTCTCCATGTCCACCGCTACGGCGCGGGACAGGTTGATCAGCGGCCGTTCCTGAGCCCAGCGCAACTCCCAGTTACGGTCGTCGTAGGTCAGCACGGTGCCGGTGCGCAGGCGTTTTTTCAGTTCTTCGCCCTTCTCGCCGGTCACGTTGGCCGCTGCTTGCTGCAAGGCCATCTGCACTTCGGCCAGGGCCGGGATCGGAATATTCGGCGGCACTACCCGATCGAGAATCCCGTCGCGACGCATATAAGCATGCGCCAGCACGTAGTCGCCGATGGTCTGGGATTGGCGCAAGCCGCCGCAGTGGCCGATCATCAGCCAACAATGAGGGCGCAACACCGCCAAGTGATCGGTGATGTTCTTGGCGTTGGACGGGCCGACACCGATGTTGACCAGGGTCACGCCGTGGCCGTCGCTGGCCATCAAGTGGTAGGCCGGCATCTGGTAACGGTGCCAGACCACGCCAGCGGCAATGGCCGACGCTTCGCCATGGTCCATGCTTTTTTCGATGATCACGTTACCCGGCAGTACCATGCGGATAAACCGTGGATCGCTGCGCAGCTTCTCCAGACCATGGACGATAAACTGGTCAACATAACGGTGATAGTTGGTCAGCAGAATCCACGGCTGCACATGCCGCCAGTCGCTCCCGGTGTAATGCACCAGGCGACGCAGGGAGAAGTCGACACGGGCCGCGTCGAACAGTGCCAGGGGCAACGGATCGGTATTTTCCCAGTCGTAAAGGCCATCAGCGATGCCATCGGTGGCCGCCGACAGGTCAGTGCTGGGAAATACCCGCGCCAGGGTGGCGGCGGTTACGCCGGAACCGGCCAGTTCGTCGCCCTGCTCCACCACATACGGATACGGAATGTTTTGCTGGCTGACACCGACTTCCACCGTCACGGTGAAGTCATGCATCAGCGGCACCAGTTGCTCCAGCAGATACTTACGGAACGCCGCCGGATGGGTGACGGTAACGCTGTAGGTACCCGGCAACTGGACCTTGGCGTAGGCCCGGGTAGTTTGTGGGACTTCGCCGTGGCAGTGGTAAGTCAGGCGCAGTTCCGGATAACGAAACATCGCGCGTTGTTCGGCGTCGGGTTCGACGCGGTCTTTGAGGTACTGCTTGAGGGCTTGATTGAGCGTACCGGTAGCACGCTCATGAAGAGCCGCCAGCCGATCCACGGCCTCTTCGGCGGTTTGAACGACAACAAAAGCTTCGGTCACGGTAAGCATCCTGTGTTCTGACTTGCAGACCTTCATCTTGCCTGCATCGCTGTCAGACGGGAACCTTGGATTGGAGTGCAGTCAACCTTGTGGCGTAGATCGCGCGACAATACCTTCCACATCCACGCCGCGTGGCAAGGTGCCATACACCCGCCCCGACGATTCCCCCAATCGACTGGCAATAAACCCGTCACTAACACTGGTATTGCCCGCCTCCAGCAGCAACTTGGCCTGCAACGCCACGGCGATATCCTCGGTCAGTTGCCGAGCACGGTACTGAATATCCTGGGTATCCATAAACGCTGACTTGAGTTGCTCAATATGTCGGGCCAAGCGCTTGTCGCCATGGCCATCCTCCAACTCGACAAACAACGCCTCCAGCACACCTGGTTCTTTCGACAGGGCTCGCAGCACGTCCAGGCACTGCACATTGCCAGAACCTTCCCACGTCGAATTGACCGGCGCCTCACGGTACAGTCGGGGCAGGATGCTGTCCTCGACATACCCGGCACCGCCCATGCATTCGGCGGCTTCGTTGATCATTGCCGGCGCACGCTTGCAGATCCAATACTTGCCCACCGCCGTCACCAGCCGGGCGAATTTGGCTTCCTGCTCATCATCGAGATGATCCAGGGCCCTGCCCATGCGCATGCTCAGGGCCAGCGCCGCTTCGCTTTCCAGGGCCAGGTCGGCCAGCACGTTTTGCATCAGCGGTTGCTCACTAAGGACGCGGCCACCCACCCGCCGATGGGCACAATGATGGCTGGCCTGGGTCAGCGCCTGGCGCATCAACGCGCTGGAGCCGACCATGCAATCAAAGCGAGTCATGGAGACCATCTCGATAATGGTCGGCACGCCGCGCCCTTCCTCGCCGATCATCCACGCCAGCGCCCCGCGAAACTCCACTTCGCTGGAGGCATTGGAGCAGTTGCCGAGTTTGTTTTTCAGGCGCTGGATATAGAACTGGTTGCGCGTGTCATCCGGGCGGTGGCGCGGCAGCAGGAAACAGGTCAACCCCTTGTCGGTCTGGGCCAGGGTCAAAAAGGCGTCGCACATCGGCGCCGAACAAAACCACTTGTGACCCACCAGCTCATAGGCCTGGCCCGGGCCACCGGCACCCACCGGGTAAGCGCGGGTGGTGTTGGCGCGCACGTCGGTGCCACCTTGTTTTTCGGTCATGGCCATGCCGATCGTGGCTCCAGCCTTGTGGGCGATGCCGACATTACGGGGGTCGTATTGAGTGTTGAGGATTTTCGGCAGCCACGCGTCAGCCAAGTCCGGCTGCAAGCGCAGGGCCGGGACGCAGGCGAAGGTCATGGTCAGCGGGCAGCCGGTGCCGGCTTCGGCCTGGCTGTGCAGGTAAGTCATGGCGGCGCGGGCGACATGGGCACCGGCCTGCGGATGGGCCCAGGGCAGCGACGGCAGGCCATGTTCCACAGCCGTGCGCATTAGCTCATGGTAGGCCGGATGAAATTCCACCAGGTCAATACGATTGCCATAGCGGTCATGACTGCTAAAGACAGGCTTGTTCTGGTTGGCCAGAAACCCGGCCTCCATCAGCGGCCCACCCGCCAGCGCGCCGTAAGTATCGATCCGTTCCTGGGCCCAGCCCGCGCCGAAGCGCTGCGACCAGTCTTGCAGGGGCAAGTCGATACGATACAGGTTGGTACCGTCCAGGGACGGTGGCTGGTTGGTGACGTCGTGGGTTTCAGCGAACTGGTGCAGGTTCATGACGGGGCTCCTGGAAAAAGGCCGCGTCGATTGTTGCTGTTTGTAGGAGCTAGCTTGCTCGCGAAAAACCTGAGAGCAACGCGTTTATCCAGGATGCGCGCGTTATCGTTGAGGTTCTTCGCGAGCAAGCTCGCTCCTACAAGGGTGCATATCGATTAAGGCCGGAATTTCAGTTAAGCATCGTCTTGGCGCTTAAAAAAGTGGCATAAGCGCCTAATTGCCGGCGCTTTCACCCTCTAACGGACACAACAAGTAACGCTGCAACACCGCCTGCAACGCCTCAAAGCGCACCGGCTTGACCAACTGCTCGGTGATGCCAACGCCATGGCAATGCTCTCGCGCCAGGCTTTGCAGCGACGCGCTCAAGGCAATCACCGGCAGCTCGCTGCATCCGGGCAACGCACGAACCTGACAGCACAGAGAGAAACCATCCACCGGCACATCCAGCAGTACCGCGTCGAAGGTCTCGCCTTGCAACATTGCCAATGCCGCAGGCCCACTGTCGACCACCTTCACCCGGTAACCCAGCTTGAGCAACATGCCGCGCATCACCAACTGCGCCACGCTGTTGTCGTCCACCAGCAACACCGCGCAGTCCTGAGGCTCCCGATGTCGATCGGGCACACGGTTCGGCGAGGATGGTTCGGGCGGCACCGCAATGACCTCCAGCTCCAGTTGGAAACGGCTGCCGCGCCGGGGCTCGGAATGATGGGTCAGGCGCCCGCCAAGCAGTTCGATCAGTTGCCGGCAGATCGCCAGGCCGATGCCCAGGCCACCATATTCACGGGTCATCGAGCCGTCGAGCTGGAAGAAGCGCTGATACAGGGTGGCCTCGTCCAGATAAGCGAAGCCGATGCCGGTGTCGGTGACGATAAAGGTCAGGCGCAGTTTGCCCTCAGCATTGAGCAGCCCAACCACCCGCATGCGCACTGCACCTTCGCCGGTGAACTTGAAGGCATTGTCCAACAGGCATTCCAGGCATTGCGTCAGCTTGTCGGCGTCACCGTCCAGGCGATCGGGCAGTTCGTTCGCCACGTCGATGGAAAACTCCAGGCCCTTGCTCTGGGCGCTGGCCAGGAATTGCTGGCGCAAGGTATCGATCAACCCTCGCAGGCTGAACACCTGGCGCTGGGCACTGAGGCGGCCAGCTTGCAATTCGGTGAGGGTGAGGATGCCGTTGACCATGCGCATCATGTCTCGGGCAGAGCCGGCCGCGGTTTGCTGGTACTGCGCCAGCTCATCTTCCAAGGGCACGGTTTGCATCAATTCCAGGGAACCGATCACCCCGTTCATGGGTGTGCGCAGCTCGTGGGTCAGCGTGGCGAGGAATTCGTCTTTCAACCGATTGCTGTGGGCCAGTTGCTGGTTGAGCACCTCCAGCTTCTGGCTAGCATCGAAGAGAGTCTGTGACTGCTGCTCACGCATCGAGTTGATGCGGTCGGCCAGGGCCAGGGACAGCAGGGCAACTTCAATCGCCGAACCGATCTGACTGGCGTACATGGTCAGGAACACATTGGGCAGGTAGCCCAGCACCATCATTGTGTTGACCACCCCGCCGATCAGGAACGCCGACCAGGCGATGATGAAGTAGCGTGCCACCCGCTGGCCGCAGCACCAGGCCTTGATCCCGGCGATAAAGATAGTCACGGTAAAAATCAACGCCAGCCCGGTGGCCAGGCGCAGGGCTAGGGCGTAACTGGTCATCAGCGACAGCAACATCACCACCGCGCCACTGGCCACCATCGCCAGCAACAGGCGGTTAAGCCAGCGGCTGTAGACGGCGGTGTGCAGGAAACTGCGAGCAAACAGGCTGCCAAACAGCGCAGACGCACCGATCATGAATGGCGTCGCGGCATTCGCCCACCACGGATTGTTCGGCCAGAAATACTCCACTGCCGCACCATTCACCGAGAGCTGGTACATGCCGAACGAGGCAATATAGAAGATGTAGTAGAGGTAGCTGGTGTCGCGCACGCTCAGATAGATGAACAGGTTGTAGACCAGCATCCCCAGGAGCACGCCGTAGATCAGGCCCAATACATAGAGACGCAGCGGCTGTTCTTCCAGGTACGCGGTGCTTGACCAGAGGGTCAGCGGAGCCTGGATCGAGCCTTCGCTTTGCAGGCGCAGGTAGAGGTTTTTCTGCTCGCCGGGGGCGAAGTGGACGTTGAACAAGTAGTTGTTCTGGCGAATTTCGCGACCGCTGAAGGGCATGGCATCGCCGGTACGCCCCGCCAATCGATAGCCGCCAGCGCCGTCGGGCACGTACAGTTCAAGATGATCAAGGGGCGGATAGGCCAGCTCCAGCAGCCAGGTGCGCTGTGCGTCCGGATCCTTGGGCAAATAATGCAGGTTGACCTTGAGCCAGAACACCGAGCGCGAGTAGCCGGCATTTAGGGTGGTTTTGTCATGGGGTTTGAATCGACTGGCCATAGCCTGCGAGCTGACATCCGCAATGGCGACGGTGCCATTGGGGTCTTCAAGCACTTGCATGACTTGGCCCAGAGGAAGGCTTCGGGTGAGCTCATTGAACTCGACTGCGCTGGCCAGCATCGGCAGCCAGCTCAACAGTAACATCAGCAAATAGCGCATAGAGCCCCAGCGTGACCTGTCCGGTATGTCAAAAGCCCCCCATTCCTTTTGAGAAGACGTATACCGGCGATACAGTTATTGTTTGGATCCACTCTAGCATAGCCGGTAAAGGCCAAAAGACACCATTGAAATAAGATTTTTAAAGGCTCTAAACCGGTACTTTCAGGGGATTCCCTCTAAATATCGGGTGATAACTAACAGCCGCTTAGCGGCACTTCCAAGCCTAAAATTCAGCCATCGCCCGACAGCCACGCAAAAAGCGTTTGGTGGTAAGCTCGCGCACCATGAATATCTACAGTTCTCGCCCTGTTGTCCTCTGTCTCTCCGGCCATGATCCCAGTGGTGGCGCCGGCTTGCAGGCAGATATCGAAGCCCTGCTTGCCCAGGGTTGTCATGCGGCCCCGGCCGTCACCGCGCTGACCGTGCAAAACACGGTCAATGTCAGCGATTTCCGTGTGCTGGACCGCGAATGGGTGCTGGCCCAGGCCAACGCAGTGCTCAGCGACTGCGAAGTCGCGGCGGTCAAGCTGGGCATGCTCGGCTCCACCGCAATGGTCGACACCGTGGTCGAACTGCTCAAGGAGCATCCGCACCTGCCAGTGGTCTGCGACCCAGTCCTGCGGGCGGGCGGCGGCGGCAGCCTGGGCAAGGACGAAGTCGGCTACGCCATGCGCGAACGGCTTTTGCCACTGTCGCTGATCGCCACGCCCAACCTGCCAGAAGCACGCATCCTCGCTGAATTGCCCGAAGGCAGCGCCGACGAATGCGCCGAGAAACTGCTGCCGTTTATCAAGTACCTGCTAATCACCGGCGGCCATGGCGACGAGCATGAAGTACACAATCGCCTGTACAGCCGCGACGGCAGCCACCGCACCTTTACCTGCCAGCGTTTACCCGGCAGCTATCACGGTTCCGGCTGCACCCTGGCCAGCGCCCTTGCCGGGCGCCTGGCCCAGGGCGAAGGGCTGGTCAGCGCCGTGAAATCAGCGCTCAATTACACATGGCGCACCCTACGTGACGCCGAACAACTCGGCCAGGGGCAATTTGTGCCTCGTCGTCTGCCGCTGGATTTCTGCTCGTAACACCAAGAGGCCTGCCCGATGAAACTACGTGGCCTTTACGCCATTACCGACAGCCAACTGCTGGCCGGCAAGTTACTGGCCTACGTCGAAGCGGCGTTGGACGGTGGCGTGACCCTGCTGCAGTACCGCGACAAAAGCAACGACGACGCGCGCCGCCTGCGTGAAGCAGAAAAACTGCGTGACCTGTGCTCACGTTACAAGACGCAGTTGATCATCAACGATGACGCCGAGCTGGCTGCGCGCCTGGGTGTCGGCGTGCATTTGGGCCAGACCGACGGCCCGCTGACACCGGCCCGTGCGCTGCTAGGTTCCAAGGCAATCATCGGCTCGACCTGCCACAGCCAGATCGAACTGGCCGAGCAGGCTGCCAAGGAAGGCGCCAGCTACGTCGCCTTCGGCCGTTTCTTCAATTCCAATACCAAACCCGGCGCCTCCGCCGCCACCGTTGAACTGCTGGCTCAGGCCCGCTCCCGGTTGCACCTGCCAATCTGCGTGATTGGCGGTATCACCCTGGAGAACGCCGAGCCGCTGGTGGCCCACGGTGCCGACCTGCTGGCGGTTGTCCACGGTCTGTTTGGCGCCGACAGCACCCAGGAAGTGACGCGCCGCGCCCGCGCCTTCAACGAACTGCTCACGTCTAAATAATCGATTTCAGAGAGCCCAATCATGTCCCGTTCCGAAACCCTGTTTGCCAATGCCCAAAAACACATCCCCGGTGGCGTGAACTCGCCCGTGCGTGCCTTCAAAAGCGTTGGCGGCACGCCGCTGTTCTTCAAGCACGCCGAAGGCGCCTACGTCACCGACGAAGATGACAAGCGTTATGTCGACTACGTGGGTTCCTGGGGCCCGATGATCCTCGGCCACAGCCATCCGGACGTGCTGGACGCGGTGCGTAAACAGTTGGAACACGGCTTGTCCTATGGCGCACCGACCGCCATGGAAACCGAGATGGCTGATCTGGTCTGCTCGATCGTCCCGTCGATGGAGATGGTGCGGATGGTCAGCTCCGGCACCGAAGCCACCATGAGCGCCATTCGCCTGGCCCGTGGTTTTACCGGCCGCGACAGCATCATCAAGTTCGAAGGCTGCTACCACGGTCACTCCGACAGCCTGCTGGTCAAGGCCGGCTCCGGCGCGCTGACCCAGGGCGTACCGAGTTCCGCCGGGGTGCCGGCAGCGTTTGCCAAACACACATTGACCCTGCCGTTCAACGACATCACCGCCGTTGAGCAGATGCTCAATGACGTGGGCCAGGACGTGGCGTGCATCATCGTCGAGCCAGTAGCAGGCAACATGAATTGCGTACCGCCAGCGCCTGGCTTCCTTGAAGGCCTGCGTACCCAGTGCGACAAACACGGCGTAGTGCTGATTTTCGACGAAGTGATGACCGGCTTTCGCGTCGCCCTCGGCGGCGCCCAGGCCCACTACGGCGTGAAGCCGGACCTGAGCACCTTCGGCAAGATCATCGGTGGCGGCATGCCGGTGGGCTGCTTTGGCGGCAAGCGGGAAATCATGCAGCACATCGCACCGCTGGGCCCGGTCTACCAGGCAGGCACCCTGTCGGGTAACCCGCTGGCCATGGCCGCCGGCCTGACCACTCTGCGCCTGATCAGCCGCCCAGGCTTCCACGCCGAGTTGACCGACTACACAACCCGGCTGCTGGACGGCCTGCAGCAGCGCGCCGATGCCGCCGGCATTCCGTTCGTCACCACCCAAGTAGGCGGCATGTTCGGCCTGTACTTCAGCGAGGCCGACGACATCGTCACCTTCGACGACGTGATGGGCAGCGATGCTGACCTGTTCAAGCGCTTCTTCCACCTGATGCTGGAAGGTGGTGTGTACCTGGCACCCAGCGCCTTCGAAGCCGGTTTCACCTCCATCGCCCACGGCGACGCCGAGCTAAAACTGACTCTCGATGCCGCCGAGCGCGCCTTCGCTGCCCTGAAATAAGCGGGTAAACACCTGACGTCGCCCATGGCGGCGTCAGATTTGTTACCTTGCCTGTAGAATTTTCCTTCTTTTTTCGAGAAATAACCTGCAAACCGGCAGATAACTTGCCCACGTAGCAGAAAAACGAGTAAAGACTTTGTAAGCAGAGGCCTGCTTATTTCATAATGCGCGCTTATTGGATCCCCAGCGGGTCCACGCGCCCTGTCAGAGGTAAGTCGATTCCCATGAAACGCACCGGCCGCACCCTGGTTCTGGGCTGCCTGTTGCTCCTTCAGCCCCTGCTCGCGCACGCACAAGCAGGCGGCAACTCGTTGTTAATCCCAGCGATAGGTCGTTGCACCCTCAATACCCAGCCAGAAAGCCAGGCCGAAGCCATGAGCGCGTGCCAGCAATTGGCCGAGAGTGGGGATGCGCAGGCGCAATACGAGTTGGGCGAGTTCTTCTACGACAGCAAAAATCCCTCCCGCGACCTCAACAAAGCCTTGAGCTACTTCGAGAAAGCCTCGTTGCAGGGCCATGCCCAGGCGCAATTCCAGTTGGGCACCATGTTTTTCCATGGCGAAGGCGTGCCGGCCAATAACGTTCAGGCGTATATCGTGCTGAAAATGGCGGCGGTCAACGGTGCTGAGGATGCGCTGGACACGGCCGACGAAGTGGCCGAACACATGCAGCGTGGTGAACTTGAAGTGGCGACGCAGGTACTGGGGCAGATTTTCCGTAACTATCTGCAGGAATTGCAGAGTGCAGATGGGCGCTCGCCGTTCTCGCCACTGCCTTGAGCCCAAGCGGGCTTGACACAAGCCCGCTTGCCACAAAGGTTCTGAACCCTATTTTTCAGGCATCGGCATCGGAAACGGCATGACATTGCTCATGCCCCGGGCCTCGCTGATTTTCGGCGTGCCCAGGCGCTCGACTTCGTCGATGCGCACAATCGAATGCATCGGCACAAAACTGCGCACCACGCCTTCGAACTGGGCCTTGAGTTTTTCCTCGCCCGGGTCGACGACCAGCTGTGTGCGCTCGCCAAAGACGAACTCTTCCACTTCCAGGAAGCCCCACAGATCACTTTGATAGATCTGCTTGGCGTACATTTCGAACACCTGGCCCTGGTTAAGGAAAATCACCTTGTAGATTGGAGCTTCACGTTTGGTCATGGTGGGCGGGTAACACATCGGGGATATAAAAGAGGGCGCGAACTATAGCATGGCACCCGATGCACAGTGCTAGGAACCTATCGGCATGCCCCCTATAATGCGCGGTTCTTTACCACCAGTTGACGATCCCCATGGCCAAGAAGCTTTACATCGAAACCCACGGTTGCCAGATGAACGAGTACGACAGCTCGCGCATGGTCGATCTACTGGGTGAACATCAGGCCCTGGAAGTCACCGCCCGCGCTGAAGATGCCGACGTGATCCTGCTCAATACCTGCTCGATCCGCGAACGGGCCCAAGACCGGGTCTACTCGCAACTGGGCCGCTGGCGCGAATTGAAACTGGCCAACCCGGACATGGTGATCGCCGTCGGCGGTTGCGTGGCCAGCCAGGAAGGCGCAGCGATCCGCGACCGCGCGCCCTATGTCGACGTGGTCTTCGGTCCGCAGACCCTGCACCGCCTGCCGGAAATGATCAACGCCGCCCGCCTCACCAAGCTGCCTCAGGTTGACGTCTCGTTCCCGGAAATCGAAAAATTCGACCACCTGCCCGAGCCGCGCATCGATGGCCCGAGCGCCTACGTGTCGGTGATGGAAGGCTGCAGCAAGTACTGCACCTTCTGTGTGGTGCCGTATACCCGCGGCGAAGAAGTCAGTCGTCCGTTCGACGACGTGCTGGCAGAGATCATCCACCTGGCCGAAAACGGCGTACGCGAAGTCACCCTGCTGGGGCAGAACGTCAACGGCTATCGCGGCCAGACCCACGACGGGCGCATGGCAGACCTGGCGGAGTTGATCCGCGTGGTAGCCGCCGTCGACGGCATCGAGCGTATTCGCTACACCACCTCACACCCGCTGGAATTCTCCGACAGCCTGATCCAGGCCCACGCCGAAGTGCCGGAACTGGTCAAGCACCTGCACTTGCCGGTGCAATCGGGCTCGGACCGCATCCTTTCGGCGATGAAGCGCAACCACACCGCCCTGGAATACAAATCCAAACTGCGCAAGTTGCGCGCGGCGGTGCCAGGCATCTGCATCAGTTCGGACTTTATCGTCGGCTTCCCCGGCGAGACCGAGAAAGATTTCCAGCAGACCATGAAGCTGATTGAAGACGTCGGTTTCGACTTCTCCTACTCCTTCGTCTACAGCCAGCGCCCGGGCACACCGGCTGCCGACCTGGCAGATGAAACACCGGAAGCGCTGAAAAAGGAACGCTTGAACGCCCTGCAGCATCGGCTTAACCAGCAAGGTTTCGAAATCAGCCGACAGATGGTGGGTTCGACCCAGCGCATTCTGGTCACGGACTACTCGAAGAAAGACCCGGGCGAACTGCAAGGCCGGACCGAGAACAATCGGATCGTCAACTTCCGCTGCGATAACCCGACGCTGATCGGGCAATTTGCCGATGTGCACATCGATGCGGCGCAGCCGCACTCGCTACGCGGCTCGCTGGTGCAATAATTTTCAACGCAATGAAGATCAAATGTGGGAGCTGGCTTGCCTGCGATAGCGATGTAGCAGGCAACATCGCGATTGGATGTGCCGGCCCCATCGCAGGCAAGCCAGCTCCTACAGTGGATCTCCTTTGTTCTTGAGAGCGAGGCCAGGCTATATAAGTGCTTTCGCACACCGCCTGCTGGCGTTATCCTTGATTTCATCTTAATTGCCCCAGGGCGGCTAAAAACGACCTTGAACGCACCCATAGAACCACATCGTTTTCTCCTTGAGCCCTTTGAGGCTCGCCGTTTCGCCAATCTGTGCGGACAGTTCGACGAACACCTGCGCCTGATCGAACAGCGCATGAGCATCGAGATCCGCAACCGCGGCAATCAGTTCGAGCTCATTGGTGAACCCCAACACACCACGTCTGCAGAAAACCTGATCCGTCGCCTCTACCGGGAAACCAAAGGTAGCGAGCTGTCGCCGGAAACGGTGCACCTGTACCTGCAGGAGTCGGCCGTGCAAGACCTGGCCAGTAACCCGGTGGCCGAAGCCAGCGTGGCGCTGCGCACCAAAAAAGGCATGATTCGCCCTCGCGGCTTGAATCAGCAGCGCTACGTCAAAGAGATCCTCGGTAACGACATCAACTTTGGCGTAGGCCCCGCCGGCACCGGCAAGACCTATCTGGCTGTGGCCTGCGCGGTAGACGCCCTGGAGCGCGAACAAGTGCGACGCATCCTGCTGGTGCGCCCGGCAGTGGAAGCCGGCGAGAAACTGGGTTTTCTGCCCGGCGACCTGGCACAGAAAATCGACCCGTACCTGCGCCCGCTCTACGACGCCCTCTACGAAATGCTCGGCTTCGAATACGTGGCCAAGCTGATCGAGCGCCAAGTGATCGAGATCGCTCCGCTGGCCTACATGCGCGGGCGCACCTTGACCAACAGCTTCATCATTCTCGACGAAAGCCAGAACACCACCGTCGAGCAGATGAAAATGTTCCTAACCCGTATTGGCTTCGGCTCCACGGCGGTGATCACCGGTGACATCACCCAGGTTGACCTGCCCAAGGGCACCAAGTCGGGCCTGAGCCAGGTGATCGAAGTGCTCAAGGACGTACCAGGCATCAGCTTCACCCACTTCATGCCCAAAGACGTGGTGCGCCACCCACTGGTCCAGCGCATTGTCGAAGCCTATGAGCGCTTCGAACACCGCGATGACGCATTGTCCAAGGACACTCGCCGCGATGCTTGAGCTTGATCTCCAACTGGCTACCGAAGCGGCCGCCCCCAGCGAAGAACTGTTTCGTCAATGGTGCACACTGGCCCTGCGCCAGCGCACCGCCGACTCGGAACTAACCATTCGCCTGGTGGATGAGCCCGAAGGCCGTGAACTGAATCACACCTGGCGCCAAAAAGACTACGCGACCAACGTGCTGTCGTTTCCCGCAGATGTGCCGGACGAGTTCCTGGATATCCCGCTGCTGGGGGATATGGTGATCTGCGTCGAAGTGGTAGAGCGTGAAGCGGCGGAACAAGGCAAGGAACTTGAGGCACACTGGGCCCATCTAGTCATCCACGGCTGCTTGCATCTCTTGGGTTACGACCATATAGATGATGAGGAGGCCGAGGAAATGGAAGCTCTGGAACGAACGTTGCTTGCTGAACTGGGTCATCGTGATCCGTATGCAGACGACGAAAACTGAAACAACACTTAACTGAAACAACAAAGGATTTAGAGTAATCGCTATGAGCGAAGACCGATCGAGCAACGGGCAAAAGTCATGGCTGGGGAAACTCACCCAGGCCTTTGCCCACGAGCCGAAAAACCGCCAGGAGCTGCTGGAGCTGCTGCGCGAGGCCCATCAGAACAAGTTGCTGGACAGCGAAGCGCTGGCCATCGTCGAAGGTGCCATCCAGGTCGCTGACCTGCAAGTACGGGACATCATGGTCCCGCGCTCGCAGATGATCAGCATCAAGGCGACCCAGACACCCCGGGAATTCCTCCCGGCCGTCATCGATTCGGCGCACTCGCGCTACCCGGTGATCGGCGAAAGCCACGATGACGTCATGGGCGTCCTACTGGCCAAGGACCTGCTGCCGCTGATCCTCAAGGAGAACGGCGACAGCTTCAACATCAAGGACCTGCTGCGTCCTGCCACCTTCGTTCCCGAATCCAAGCGCCTGAATGTGCTGTTGCGCGAGTTTCGCGCCAACCACAATCACATGGCCATCGTCATTGACGAATACGGCGGCGTCGCAGGTCTTGTGACCATTGAAGACGTGCTGGAACAGATCGTCGGCGACATCGAAGACGAGCACGACGTCGAAGAAGACAGCTACATCAAGCCTCTGCCCAGCGGTGATTTCCTGGTCAAGGCCCTGACGCCCATCGAGAACTTCAACGAGTTCTTCGACAGCGAATTCTCCGACGATGAATTCGACACCGTCGGTGGCCTGGTGATGAGTGCGTTCGGGCACCTGCCCAAGCGCAACGAGACCACTGAAATCGGCGCCTATCGCTTTCGCATCCTGAATGCCGACAGCCGTAGGATTCATCTGATTCGCCTGACACCTATTGCCCGCTAAGGAATGACATGCAGCGCCTAACCCGCCCCGGCTGGCCCGGTAATTTGCTGGCCGTGGTGGCCGGTGCTATCACCACACTGGCGCTGGCGCCGTACGATATCTGGCTGCTGGCGCTGCTGGCGGTGGGGTTCTTCTATGCAGGACTGCGCACACTGACGCCGCGTCAGGCCATGGGCCGAGGCTGGTGCTTCGGTTTTGGCCTGTTCGGCGCGGGCACCAGCTGGATCTACTACAGCATTCATCACTTCGGCGGCGCTTCGGTGCTGTTGGCCGGGCTGCTGATGCTGGCGTTTACCGCAGCAATTGCCTGGTTCTTTGCCTTACCCGCCTGGCTCTGGGCGCGCTGGCTGCGTCGCAATGAAGCGCCGCTGGCCGATGCCCTGGCCTTTGCTGCGCTGTGGGTGGCCCAGGAAGCCTTTCGCGGCTGGTTCCTCACCGGTTTCCCGTGGCTCTATTCCGGTTACAGCCAGCTTGACGGCCCCCTCGCCGGCCTCGCGCCGATGGGTGGGATTTGGCTGATTTCCTTTGCCCTGGCGCTGACTGCGGCGCTGATCTGCAACCTGCCGCGCTTGCTGGTCGCCAAACGTAATGCGTTTATCGGCGCGGGCCTGGTGCTGCTGGTGGCTCCGTGGGCGATTGGCCTGGCACTCAAGCACTATGCCTGGACCAGCCCGGCAGGCCCGGCGCTGACAGTGGCGGCGCTTCAGGGCAATATCGAACAAAGCATGAAGTGGGACCCGGATCAGCTCAATGCACAGCTGGCGCTTTACCGCGATATGAGTTTCGCCTCCAAGCGTGTCGATCTACTGGTCTGGCCGGAAACCGCAGTCCCGGTGCTCAAGGAATCCGTCGAAGGCTACCTGGGCATGATGGGCAAGTTCGCCGCTGATCGGAACACTGCGCTAATCACTGGCGTACCTATTCGCCAGGAACTGCACGGTGAAAAGCGCTACTTCAATGGCATCACCGTGGTCGGCGAAGGTGATGGCACTTACTTGAAGCAAAAACTGGTGCCCTTTGGCGAATACGTGCCGCTGCAAGACCTGCTGCGAGGCCTGATTGCCTTCTTCGACTTGCCGATGTCAGACTTCGCCCGCGGCCCTGCTGACCAGGCGCTGCTGCAAGCCAAGGGCTATCAGATTGCGCCGTACATTTGCTACGAAGTGGTCTACCCGGAGTTCGCCGCCAGCCTAGCGGCCCGCAGCGATCTGTTGCTGACCATCAGCAATGACACCTGGTTCGGCACCTCTATCGGGCCGTTGCAGCACCTGCAAATGGCCCAGATGCGCGCCCTTGAAGCCGGTCGCTGGATGATTCGCGCCACCAACAACGGCGTCACTGGCCTGATCAACCCGTTTGGCCAGATCACCGAGCAGATCCCGCAGTTCGAGCGCGGCATTCTCTATGGCGAAGTGGTGCCGATGCACAATCTGACGCCGTACCTGCAATGGCGGTCGTGGCCGTTGATCATTGTGTGTCTGGGGTTGTTTGGCTGGGCGTTATTGGCCGGTCGGATGTCGAAGACCGTGTAGGGGCTAGCTTGCTCCTACCGGTAAAACAACCGATAGCCCACTTGCCCCACTGCCTCATTCATCAGTTGCCCGCTCTGCCACACCGACTTGAACTCCGGCATCCAGCCGCCCAGCGGCCTGGCATTGTCCACACCGAGAAAGCCCACTGGCGCGGGCACCACGGTGAAGCCCGCCTTTTCAAAGCTCCAGCGCGAACGGGGCATGTGCCAGGCCTGGGTCACGACCACTACCCGTTTGATCCCCAACGGCAACAACACTTCGGCGCTCATCCGGGCATTTTCCCACGTGGTGCGGCTGCGCTCTTCCTTCCAGTGCACGGTCACGCCAAAGTCATTCAACATCGACTCGGCCATCAACGCCGCCTCGCTGGGCGGCATGCCGTAATGCAGGCCACCGCTGGTCAGCACCGGCAAGCCCGAAGCCTTGGCCAATCTCGCGGCATAGCGTTCCCGCTCAAGGCCAATACCGGTCGGCTGATCTGAGCCCCAGGCCGGATCACCCCGTTCACGCCCCGAACCCAACACCACAATGGCATCGGCTCGCTGCGCCAGGGCTGCCCAGCTATCCAGGGCCAACGGCGGCTCGGTTTCCAGGGCTCTCGCGCTCCACTCCACGACTACCGGCAAACTCATCAGCCACATCCCGCCCAGCCCCAAGGCAAAACACGCCCCGGCCAGTCGCGGGCGGCTGCGTCGAAACCACCAGGCAAGCGCCAACAACAGCAAGAGAATGCCGGGCGGCAACAGCAACTGCTTAATGAAATAACGAATAGGCATCGAGCATCTCCAAAGATGCCCGAAGCCTAAGGTGTAACGGGGTTTAACGACAATCTTTACAAGAACAAAACAGCGACAATTGCGAGGTAACGCTGATCAAACGACACATGACGACGCACGTTACTTGAACCGCACGGACCGGAGTTTTTCCGGCCCGCGGCCAGCCGACAAGTCCTTGAGCCACACCACCTTGGCCGATCGCGCGGGCTCGCTGGCTGGCGGGGGAGCCACCCATTGCGGTGCCGTACGCTCGCTCAAGTCCAGATAGGCCTTGATCACTTCAAACTCCGCAGGGCTCAAACCCCGCAGTTCCAACTCCTCGGGCCGTTCATCACGCAACCGAGCTGCTGTCCTTGCTACATCCAGTGCACGACCCAAACGGTCGATCAGTCCTTCATAAACTTCCGGTTTCGTTAACATTCGCTGCGAATCAACCATCCCCTCACCTCATTGAAGATAAGACTCACTCCCCACTAAACAGCGTAGCTGCGCTGGCGAAACCAATCTGGCGCCGCGACCAACGGCCAGCGGGGCGCAATCAGGGTTTCCCTCGATAGAGTGGGGTCATGTATGCTACGGCGCTTCCTGTAACTCCACTTCCAGCAGGGTTTGGGCATGGACGCGCCGTTTTTGGTGTCGATCAACCCGAGCAGTGCATTGAAGAGGATTAGGCCACCCCTATTCAGTTCAAAAGTAGCCATGCACGAACATTACCAGCCCCGTGAAATAGAAAATGCCGCCCAGTCGTTCTGGGACGAGCAAAAGTCCTTTGAAGTCAGTGAACAGCCAGGCAAGGAGACTTTCTATTGCCTGTCGATGTTCCCTTACCCCAGCGGAAAGCTACACATGGGGCACGTGCGTAACTACACCATCGGCGACGTGATCTCCCGCTACCAGCGCATGCAAGGCAAGAATGTCCTGCAACCCATGGGTTGGGACGCCTTCGGCATGCCGGCGGAAAACGCCGCGATGAAAAATAACGTGGCCCCCGCCAAGTGGACCTACGAAAACATCGCCTACATGAAGACCCAGCTGCGCAGCCTGGGCCTAGCGGTGGACTGGTCCCGCGAAGTGACCACCTGCAAGCCCGATTACTACCGTTGGGAACAATGGCTGTTCACTCGCCTGTTCGAAAAAGGCGTGATCTACCGCAAGAACGGCACCGTCAACTGGGACCCAGTGGACCAGACCGTACTGGCCAACGAACAGGTAATCGACGGTCGCGGCTGGCGTTCCGGCGCGCTGATCGAAAAGCGCGAAATCCCGATGTACTACTTCAAGATCACCGCCTACGCGGATGAACTCTTGTCGAGCCTCGATGACCTGCCGGGTTGGCCCGAGCAAGTCAAAACCATGCAACGTAACTGGATTGGCAAATCCCGTGGCATGGAAGTGCAGTTCCCTTACAACGTCGATTCCATTGGCGAAGCGGGCGTACTGAAAGTCTTCACTACCCGTCCGGACACCCTGATGGGCGCGACCTACGTCGCCGTGGCCGCCGAACACCCGCTGGCCACCCTCGCCGCACAAAACAACCCTGAGCTGCAGGCGTTCATCGCTGAATGCAAAGGCGGCAGCGTCGCCGAAGCCGACGTCGCCACCCAAGAGAAAAAAGGCCTGCCGACCTCGCTGTTCGTCGAGCACCCGCTGACCGGCGAGAAGCTGCCGGTGTGGGTCGCCAACTACGTACTGATGCACTACGGCGATGGCGCCGTAATGGCAGTGCCGGCTCACGACGAGCGTGATTTCGAATTCGCCACCAAGTACAGCCTGCCAATCAAGTCGGTAGTGCGTACCAGCTCCGGTGACACCAACCCGGCCCCGTGGCAGGACGCCTACGGTGAACACGGCGAACTGATCAACTCCGATGAATTCAACGGCCTGGACTTCGAAGGCGCCTTTGACGCCATGGAAGTCGCACTGATCAAGAAAAACCTCGGTGCCTCGCGCACTCAGTTCCGCCTGCGCGACTGGGGCATCAGCCGCCAGCGCTACTGGGGCTGCCCGATCCCGATCGTCCACTGCGAAACCTGCGGTGACGTGCCGGTGCCGGAAGACCAGTTGCCGGTAATATTGCCGGAAGACGTGGTACCGGATGGCGCCGGTTCACCGCTGGCGCGCATGCCCGAGTTCTACGAATGTGCTTGCCCGAAATGCGGCGCGCCTGCCAAGCGTGAAACCGACACCATGGACACCTTCGTCGAGTCCTCGTGGTACTACGCCCGCTACGCCTCGCCACATTATGAAGGCGGCCTGGTAGAAAAATCCGCGGCCGACCACTGGTTGCCAGTGGATCAATACATCGGCGGCATCGAACACGCGATTCTGCACCTGCTGTATGCGCGCTTCTTTCACAAGCTGATGCGTGACGAAGGCCTGGTCAGCTCCGACGAGCCGTTCAAGAACCTGCTGACCCAAGGCATGGTGATTGCCGAGACTTACTACCGTCGCGAAGCCAATGGCGCCTACACGTGGTTCAACCCGGCGGACGTCGAGTTGGTGCGTGACAGCAAGGCCAAGGTTATCAGCGCCAAGTTGATCTGCGACGGCCTGCCGGTGGAAATCGGCGGCACCGAGAAGATGGCCAAGTCGAAGAACAATGGCGTCGACCCGCAGTCGATGATCGACCAGTTCGGCGCAGACACCTGCCGCCTGTTCATGATGTTCGCCTCACCGCCTGACATGAGCGCTGAATGGTCCGACTCCGGCGTCGAAGGTTCCCATCGTTTCCTCAAGCGCGTCTGGCGTCTGGCCCATGCCCACGTCAGCCAGGGCTTGCCGGGCAAGCTGGACCTGAACAAGCTCAACGATGAACAGAAAGCCATTCGTCGCAGTACCCACCTGGCCATCAAGCAAGCCAGCCAGGACGTTGGCCAGCACCACAAATTCAACACCGCCATCGCCCAGGTGATGACGCTGATGAACGTGCTGGAAAAAGCACCTCAGGTCACTGCACAAGATCGCGCACTGGTACAGGAAGGCCTGGAAACGGTCACCCTGCTGCTGGCACCGATCACTCCGCACATCAGCCATGAGTTGTGGAGCCAATTGGGCCACAACGACGTAGTCATCGACGCCGGCTGGCCGGTGCTGGATGACAGCGCGCTGGTGCAGGACACACTGCAGTTAGTGATTCAGGTCAACGGCAAACTGCGCGGCCAGATCGACATGCCTGCCAGCGCCAGCCGTGAAGACGTTGAAGCCGCCGCTCGCAGCAATGAAAACGTGCTGCGCTTTACCGAAGGCCTGACCATCCGCAAAGTGATCGTCGTGCCCGGCAAACTGGTCAACATCGTCGCTAGCTAATCGGATCGGGCGCCAGGGCATGCACCTGGCGCCGAACAAAACCTCCAGGGCCTCGATAAGGCCCACATGGTTTCAAGGGGAGCAACAAAATGATCAAACGCAATCTGCTGGTTATGGGTCTTGCCGTGCTGCTGAGCGCTTGCGGCTTCCAGCTGCGCGGCACCGGCACCACTGAACTGGCGATCAAGGAACTGGACCTCAGCGCCCGCAACGCCTACGGTGATACCGTGACGCAACTGCGCCAGGTGCTGGAAAACAGCGGCGTCAAAGTCTATACCGGTGCGCCTTACAAGCTGGTCCTGGTCAACGAGCAGGAAACCCAGCGCAACCTCAGCTACGCCAGCGCTGGCCGTGCGTCGGACATCGAACTGAGCACCGTGCTCAACTTCGAGATCCAGGGCCACGACAACCTGCCGTTGATGGGTGACAAACTGCAAGTGCAGAAAGTCGTAAGCCACGACGGCAACAACCTGGTGGGTTCAGATTCGGAAACCATCCAGGTTCGCAAGGAAATGCGTCGTGACTTGGTCCAGCGCATGGTCCTGCGCCTGCAACTGCTGAGCCCGGCACAACTGGATGCCCTGCAGCAGACCGCTGATGCCAAGGCCAAGGCTGACGCCGATGCGCTGAAAGCTGCGCAAGAGTACGAAAACAGCACACCGAAGCAGTCGCCAATCGAAATCCCTGCCGAGTAAGCCACACGGGGCGCGTCACGCGCCCCGTTTGCCCCGCCTATGAAACTCGCCCCCGCCCAACTCGCCAAACACCTGCAAGGCAGCCTTGCGCCCGTCTACATTGTCAGCGGTGATGATCCGCTGCTGTGTCAGGAGGCTGCGGACGCCATTCGCGCAGCCGCACGCCAGCAGGGCTTCGACGAGCGCCAGGTGTTCAGCGCCGACGCCAGTTTCGACTGGGGCACACTGCTGCAAGCCGGTGCGAGCATGTCGCTGTTTGCCGAAAAACGCCTGCTAGAGCTGCGCCTGCCTTCGGGCAAGCCCGGCGACAAAGGCGCGGCGGCGTTGATGGAATACTGCGGGCGGCCAGCCGAAGACACGCTGTTGCTGATCAGCTTGCCCAAGCTCGATGGCAGTGCGCAGAAAACCAAGTGGGGCAAGGCATTGGTGGAGGGTCAGCAGACCCAGTTCATCCAGATCTGGCCAGTGGACAGCAATCAGCTGCCGCAATGGATTCGCCAGCGCCTGTCGCAATCCGGGCTGTCCGCCAGCCAGGACGCGGTAGAGCTGATCGCCGCTCGGGTCGAAGGCAACCTGCTGGCTGCTGCGCAAGAAATTGAAAAGCTCAAGCTGATGGCCGAAGGTGGGCAGATTACCGTCGAAACCGTGCAAGGTGCGGTGGCTGACAGTGCGCGCTTTGACGTGTTCGGCCTGGTGGACGCAATCCTCAATGGCGAAGCCGCCCACACTCTGCGCATGCTCGAAGGCCTGCGCGGCGAAGGCGTCGAGCCTCCGGTGATTCTCTGGGCTCTGGCCCGTGAGTTGCGGTTGCTGGCCAATATTGCCCTGCAATACAGCCAGGGTATACCGCTGGACAAGGCCTTCAGCCAGGCCCGACCGCCGGTGTGGGACAAGCGCAAACCCTTGATTAGCAAAGCCCTGCAACGACACTCGGCGCAACGCTGGGCGCAGTTGTTGCTGGAAGCGCAGCGCATTGATGCGCAGATCAAGGGGCAGGCAGCAGGCTCGCCGTGGATGAGCCTGAGTCGCTTGTCTCTGCTTATGTCAGGACAACGCCTGACGTTACCCGCCGAATAACACCGCTCTTTGTAGGCGCGAGCTTGCTCGCGAAAAACCCGAGAGCGCCGCGTTAAACCAGAAATCCCGCGTTATCGTTGACGCCCTTCGCGAGCAAGAACTAGGCATCCTCCTCGTTCCTACAGGGCACGCCGTATTTACTGACAAATCGCCGGGCTGGACAGAATCCAAACTTCGGCCGATGATTCGCACCGCATCATCCCACCCAAAACGAGAGTACCCATCATGAGCAAAAAGCCATCCAAGCATGGCCCCAACAAAGCCAAATCCATCATCGCCCAGCCCCTGTTCCGCAGTCGTCAGGAACCCGCCGGCAAGGGCAAGGGCAGCTACCGCCGCGAAGCCTTCCAGTCTAATAGCTGGGAGGCTTCTTACTTTCTGGCTGCCTGAAGGCAAGTGCCCCTCTGGCATGATAAGGTCTGCACCTGATTCGTATTTTCTGGACCTGTGCATGCCCTCTAGTCTTTCCCGTCGTTGGCACCTTCGCCAACTGATCGCTGCCTCCAGCCTCATTCTGTTAGTCGCCTGCGCGGAAAAACCTACCGCCGCCGACGCTCAACCCCTGCCCCCGCTCCAGACCGCACCGGTGACCGCCCCTGCCGTGGTTGCGCCGCTGGCGGTGGACAATCTCGATATCCAGCCGACCCAGACCTTCGCCGAATGGCAGGCGGGTTTTCGCGCTGAAGCCTTGAAAGCGGGTATTACCCCTGCGGTGTTTGATACTGCGTTTGCCAACGTCAGCCCCGACATGGCGGTAATCCGCGCTGATCGCAGCCAGCCGGAATTTTCCCGACCCGTGTGGGAATACCTCAACGGCGCGCTGTCGCCGCTGCGGGTGCGTAACGGCCAGGCCTTGCTGATCAAGCACGCCGATATCCTGCAAAGCATCGAGCAGCGCTATGGCGTCGACCGTCAGGTATTAGTCTCGGTATGGGGCATGGAAAGCAACTTTGGCCAGTTCCAAGGCAATAACTCGGTGATCCGCTCCCTGGCGACCCTGGCCTATGAAGGCCGCCGGCCTGCGTTCGCACACGCGCAATTGCTGGCGGCGCTGCAAATCATCCAGCACGGCGATATCCAGGCCGACCAGATGCTCGGTTCCTGGGCCGGGGCCATGGGCCAGACCCAGTTCATCCCGACCACCTACAACACCCATGCCGTGGATTTCGACGGCGACGGTCGCCGCGACATCTGGAACAGCCCGGCCGACGCCCTCGCTTCCACCGCGCACTACCTGCAAAGCTCCGGCTGGCAGAAAGGCCAGCCGTGGGGTTTTGAGGTGCAGCAGTTGCCCGCAACCTTTGACTACGCACTGGCTGATGGCGTAGTGCGCAAACCGGTTGGCGAATGGTTGAAACTGGGAATTCAGGTGCCTGCAGGCGCCAGCGTCCCGCCCAACGTGGACCAGCTTTCCGCCGCTCTGTTGCTGCCGGCAGGTCATCGTGGCCCGGCGTTCCTGCTGCTGGATAACTTCCGCGCGATCCTCAAGTACAACAACTCGTCGTCCTACGCCTTGGCAATCGGCCTGCTGTCCGAGCGGTTTGCGGGGGGCGGGGTGATTCGTGGGGAGTGGCCAAAAGACGAGCTGCCGTTGACCCGCTCCCAGCGCATTGAGTTACAGACAGTACTCAGCGCCAATAACTACGCTGCGGGCAACCCGGACGGGATCATTGGCGCCAATACGCGCAAGGCGATTCGGGCCGCACAGCAGGCGCTGGGCTGGCCTGCGGATGGGTATCCGACGGTGAAACTGCTGGAGACCTTGCGTAACAAATAGACCGTTGTGCGGCGACTATCGCTATCGCGGGCAAACCGGGCTTACCCGCGATGAGGTCTTCACTGGCGATAAGAACTTCAGGCCTTAAAGACCACATCCTGCTCCAACACCAACGTCCTCTCCCCCGCATCCAGCCGCACCCACGCGCCCATCGGCAACGTCAGGTTCGGATCGCAATGCCCGCTGCGCCAACCCGACAGTACTGGAATGCGCAACGGTTCAAAGGTTTGCTTGAGCAAGCATTCGAGCGCAGCGCTTTCGACACCCGCCACATCCCCCACCAACACCCCGGCAACCTGAGCCAGCTTGCCTGCCAACCGCAAATGGGTAAGCAAGCGATCAATGCGGTACAGCGGCTCATTGATGTCTTCGATAAACAGGATGATGCCCTTGGCATCAAGTTCGTAGGCCGTGCCCATGGTCGCAGCGATCATCGACAGATTGCCACCCAGCAGACGCCCGCGAGCGATGCCTGGCTCGATTGTCGTCAACGGGAAGGCCACCGGGTGGCTCAACGCACTACCGGCCTTCAACTGCCCACGCAGCAGGCTGAACAGCGACGACTCGGTAGGCTGCTGCTTTTCACCGAGCAGGTCGGCATTGAGCATCGGCCCGTGAAAAGTCACAAAGCCAGCGTAGCGGTTGATCGCCACGTGCAGCGCAGTGATATCGCTATAGCCTACAAACGGTTTAGGGTTGGCCTTCAGCAGGTCAAAATCCAGGCGATCCAGTAGGCGCGGGGTGCCGTAGCCACCCCGCAGGCAAAAAATGGCATCAATAGAAGTGTCGGCAAAGGCTTCATGCAGATCGTTGATCCGAACGTCATCGCTACCTGCCAGGTAGCCATCACGCTGCCCCACACCGGGGAAAACACGCAAGGTATAACCCCTGGAGTCCATCCACCGACGAGCCTTATCGACATCCAGTGCTGCAGGCCCTGCAGGAGCGATCAGTCCGATCACCCCCTCGGCACGCAAGGCCGGCACCGCCTTGCTCATTCTCAGGAAACCAGGCTGGCCTTGACCAGTTTTGCCTGTTCGTCGGCATGGTACGAAGAACGCACCAGCGGGCCCGACGCAACGTTCTTGAAGCCCATCTTGTAGCCTTCTTCGGCAAACCAGGCAAACACGTCAGGGTGCACGAAGCGCTGGACCGGCAAGTGGCTGCGGGAAGGTTGCAGGTATTGGCCGATGGTCAGCATGTCGATGTCGTGTTCGCGCATACGCTTCATGACCTCGATGACTTCTTCGTCGGTCTCGCCCAGGCCGAGCATCAGGCCGGACTTGGTAGGAATGTGCGGCATCATCTGCTTGAATTTTTGCAGCAGGGTCAGCGACCACTGGTAGTCTGAACCCGGACGCGCAGCCTTATACAAGCGCGGCACAGTTTCTAGGTTGTGGTTGAACACATCTGGCGGCTCGGCGGCGGTGATTTCCAGGGCGACGTCCATGCGGCCACGGTAATCCGGGACCAGGGTCTCCAGCATCACGCCCGGCGACAACTTGCGGATTTCGCGAATGCAGTCGGCAAAGTGCTGGGCACCGCCGTCACGCAGGTCATCGCGGTCCACGGAGGTGATCACCACGTACTTGAGTTTCAGGTCGGCGATGGCGATGGCCAGGCTTTGCGGTTCGTTGACGTCCAATGGCTTCGGACGGCCGTGGCCGACGTCGCAGAACGGGCAACGACGGGTGCAAATGTCACCCATGATCATGAAGGTCGCGGTACCGCCGGAGAAGCACTCACCCAGGTTCGGGCAGGAGGCTTCTTCGCAGACGCTGTGCAGCTTGTGTTTGCGCAGCAGGGCTTTGATCCGATCGACTTCCGGCGAGATCGGGATGCGTACACGAATCCAGTCGGGCTTTTTCGGCAGTTCGGTGGTCGGGATGATCTTCACCGGGATGCGTGCAACCTTCTCGGCGCCGCGCAGCTTGACGCCGGCTTCCACCTTGGCACGCGGGGCCGGACGCTCGGTAATGTTCAGCGTCGGGATCATGGTTTGCACAACATCAGTAGTCATAATCAGTCGATTCCGCCCGTTAGGGTCGTCTGCTCAGCATAGTCGAGGTGTTTGACGAGCTGCGCGCGCAGCCGGGCACTTACCTCGGCAAATTCTATCGGTCCTGCGTGCTCGCTCAGCTGCGTCATGGCCAGCCCAGCGTAACCACAGGGATTAATCCGTCGAAACGGTGCCAGGTCCATGTCCACGTTCAGGGCCAGGCCATGAAAGGAACAGCCGTGGCGAATCCGCAGGCCCAGGGAGGCGATTTTCGCGCCGTCAACATACACCCCCGGCGCATCAGGCTTGGCTACGGCAGTCACACCGTAACTGGCCAACAGCTCGATCAGGCATGTCTCCATGCGACTGACCAGCTCACGCACGCCAAAACCCAGCCGGCGCACATCCAGCAACAGGTACGCCACCAATTGGCCAGGGCCATGGTAAGTCACCTGCCCGCCGCGGTCGACCTGCACCACCGGGATTTCTCCCGGCAGCAGCAGATGCTCGGCCTTGCCGGCCTGGCCCTGGGTGAAAACCGGCGGGTGCTCCACCAGCCAGATTTCATCCGGGGCTTCGGTGCCGCGCTCGTTGGTGAACCGTTGCATGGCGTGCCACACCGGCTCGTATGCCATTTGGCCGAGCTCGCGAAAGCCCAGAGTCTGTGACATCACAACACCATGTGCACGAAGCCGGTGGCCCGCAGATCACTGTTGATGTCGTACAGCTGGTCTTGCCCGGTGGCAATGATGTGCAACTGGATAGTGGTGTACTTGCCATTGGTGCTTTGACGTTCGGCCAGGGTCTTGTGGTCGACGGTGGCGTGCTTCTCAAGGATCTCGATGATCTTGTCCTTGAAACCCACGCCGGTGTCGCCGATTACCTTAATAGGGTAATCCGCGCAGGGGAATTCGATCTTTGGCGCCTTTACTTCGGTATCGGTCATGGCGTAACGGCCTCGTAAGCGTAAGCCGTGGCGACGGGCATGACCTGCGCGCCGGATCGGCGCGAGGTCATGCAGGTGCACACTATCAGTTGAACAAGCCGTAGAAGAATAGACGGATGCTATCCCACACGCGGCGGAAAATACCACCTTCGTCGACAGCGTCAAGAGCGATCAGGTCGGCGCTGTGCACCACTTTGTCGTCCAGTTTCACTTCGACTTTACCAATCACATCGCCCTTGGCGATTGGCGCGACCAATTGAGGGTTCATGGTCATGCTGGCAGCCAGCTTCTTCAATTGGCCTTTAGGCATGGTCAGGGTCAGGTCTTCAGCCAGGCCTGCCTTGATTTGATGCTCAGTGCCTTTCCATACCTGGGCCTGGGCGAGTTCGGCGCCCTTCTGGTAGAAGGTCTGGGTTTCGAAGAAGCGGAAACCGTAGGTCAGCAGCTTTTGCGTCTCGGCCGCACGGGCCTGCTCGCTGTTGGTACCGAACACCACGGCGATCAGCCGCTGGCCGTCACGCACGGCCGAGGACACCATGCAGTAACCGGCTTCGTCGGTATGACCGGTTTTCAGACCGTCGACAGTCTTGTCGCGCCACAGCAGCAGGTTGCGGTTAGGCTGCTTGATGTTGTTCCAGAAGAACTCTTTCTGTGAGTAGATCGCGTAGTGCACCGGGTCGACACGAATGATCGCGCGGGCCAGGATCGCCATGTCGTGAGCCGACGAGTAGTGCTCAGGGTTCGGCAGGCCAGTCGGGTTCATGAAGTGGCTGTTGGTCATGCCCAAGTCAGTCACGGTTTTGTTCATCATGTCGGCGAATGCGTCTTCGCTGCCGGCGATGTGCTCGGCCAGGGCGACGCTGGCGTCGTTACCCGACTGGATGATGATGCCGTGCAGCAGGTCGCTGACAGTCACCTGGGTACCGACCTTGATGAACATCCGCGAACCGCCGGTGCGCCAGGCGTTTTCGCTGACGGTCACCGGATCGCTTTCACCGATCTGGCCGCGACGGATTTCCAGGGTGGCGATATAAGCAGTCATCAGCTTGGTCAAGCTGGCCGGTGGCAGGCGCTGGTCACCGTTGCTCTCGACCAGCACGTTGCCGCTGGCGGCATCCATGAGCACCCAGGATTTGGCGGCAAGTTGCGGTGAAGCCGGCACCATTTCGACCGCCCAGGCGGCAGGTGTGATGATCAGCGGGACAAGCAGGCACAGGCGTTTGGCTAAGGTGGTGATGTTCATCCGTCTCTCGAAATTACTTATGGAAACTTGCCCTAGCGGGCAAAACTATTCAGACAGCCCGTTACCAGACTGTCGCGTGTTCAGTTGCCTGCTCAACCCTTGCCTTCGGGTTTTTATTATTCCAAGAGCCAACAACCAGGGTCCTGGCCCGCAAGCGAGCCTGAACCATCAATCCGATATCACTTATTCCGCGCTGACCACACTGGGCTGCCCCAGGTTGGCCAGCCGCACGCTGTTCTGCACTTGCGTGATCTCACCCGGCGTACCAATTGGCCCTAGGCGAACCCGGTGCAGGGTCTGCTGATTACGCACAATAGAGCTGATAAAGACTGGCGCACTGACCATCCCGCTGAGCTTGGACCTTAACAGCTCTGCCGCGTCTGGGTTGGCGAAAGCGCCGACTTGCAGGTACTGCCCGCCCGCCGTCTGGCCACCAGGCGCCGCTTGCGGCACGGCCACCACGGGCGCGGCGTGTTGCTGCGGCGGTGGCGTCCATTGTTCGACCTTGCCGGCCGATGCGGTGATTTGTGGCTGCGGGGTTTGCGGTTCGTTGAGCATCAACGGTGCCGGCTTACCACGCTGGGCCCAGTACTGTTGTGGATCGATACCTTCGACCTTGACCCGTGCGGTGCCGGTTTCGGCGTAGCCAAGTTTCTTCGCGGCAGCGTAGGACAAGTCGATGATCCGGTCCGAATAGAACGGCCCGCGATCGTTGACCCGCAGGATCACCGTGCGGTTGTTGTCCAGGTTGGTCACCTTGACGTAGCTGGGCAGCGGCAAGGTCTTGTGGGCCGCGCTCATGCCGTAAAGGTCATAGACCTCGCCATTGGCGGTGTTCTGGCCGTGGAACTTGGTGCCGTACCAGGAAGCGGTACCCGACTGCACGTAAGTCTTGGACTCTTGCAACGGGAAGTACGACTTGCCCAGCACCGTGTAAGGGTTGGCCTTGTAGGGGCCGGTGTGCAGGGTTGGAGTGGCATCCGGGATGCGCGAGACATCAACGTCCCACCAAGGCGCGCCGTCTTTGTGGGCGCGGTTGATGTCCAGGCCCGGCGCCGAGCGCACGGCAGCCCCGGATTTCTGGGCAGGCGCGCGACTGGTGCTGGTGGAGCAACTGGCCACCATCAACGACAATGCGGCAAGCGCCACCAGCTTCAGGGGTTTATTGATCGGCAATACCCGCATTACTTGACGCCCCGTGCTTGGACCAGCATGTCTGACAGCTGATGCACGGCCATGGCGTACATCACACTGCGGTTATAACGCGTGATTGCGTAGAAATTCTTCAGGCCCATCCAGTATTCAGGGCCATTTTCGCCTTCGAGGCGAAATGCAGTAACCGGCATATCATCGCGCAGCGCATCATGACTTGACCAGCCCAGCGCCCGCAACTCTGCGACGGTCTTGACCGGCTCGATGCCTTGGGTCAGGCCTTCGTCGGCGCGATCTCCCCTGACATCGGCGCGAATCACCACCGGCTCACCACCGACCCAGCCGTGACGTTTGAAATAGCTGGCCACGCTGCCGATGGCATCATCGGGGTTGCTCCAGATATTGATATGGTTGTCACCGTCAAAATCCACGGCGTAGGCGCGAAAGCTGCTCGGCATAAACTGCGGCAGGCCCATGGCCCCGGCATAGGAACCCTTGAGGGTCAGCGGATCGATCTGTTCTTCACGGGCCAGTAGCAGGAACTCACGCAGTTCCTTGCGGAAGAAGTCCGCGCGCGGCGGGTAATCGAAACCCAGGGTCGACAAGGCGTCGATCACCCGGTAGCTGCCAGTGTTGCGGCCATAAAAGGTTTCAATCCCAATGATCGACACAATGACCTGCGCCGGCACGCCGTACTCCTGCTCGGCGCGGGCCAGCACCGCTTCGTGCTCGCGCCAGAAGTCCACGCCCCGTGCCACGCGGGCATCGGTGAGGAACATCGGCCGGTATTCCTTCCACTGCTTCACGCGCTCGGCGGGACGGGAGATGGCATCGAGAATCGACTGTTTACGCTGGGCTTCACGAAACACGCCCATCAGCTGTTCACCGGCGAAACCATAGTCACGGGTCATCTCGCCGACAAATTCGGCGACCTGGGGCGAGCCGTCGTAGTCGCCGGCCAGCACTTGCTGCGTGGCGCCCAGAAGGCCCACCAGGCCTACACAGGGCGCGTACCGGGCAGCCCAGCCGCGCATTACTTGCATTGACATCTTCACCTTATTCAAACCTGTGCGATCCACTTACGATGGGTATGGATCGACATCAAAACCCCAAACGCTGACAGCAATGTCACCAGCGAAGTTCCGCCGTAGCTAATAAACGGCAACGGCACCCCAACCACCGGCAACAGGCCACTGACCATACCGATGTTGACGAAAACGTAAACAAAAAAAGTCATTGTCAGGCTGCCGGCAAGCAATTTGCCGAACAGCGTCTGCGCTTGCGCGGTGATCACCAGGCCGCGACCGATCAACAGCAGATAGATCAGCAACAGCGCGCAAATGCCCACCAGGCCGAACTCTTCGCCCATCACCGCGATAATAAAGTCGGTGTGGCTTTCCGGCAAAAAGTCCAGGTGCGACTGGGTGCCCAGTAACCAGCCCTTACCAAATACACCGCCGGAACCGATGGCGGCCTTGGACTGGATGATGTTCCAGCCAGTGCCCAACGGATCGCTTTCCGGGTCAAGGAAGGTCAGGATTCGCTGTTTCTGATACTCGTGCATGAAAAAGAACCACATGGCCACGGCCACCGGTATCGCCGCCGCCAGCACGCTGAGAATCCAGCGCCAGCGCAGGCCACCCATGAACAGCACGAACGCACCGCCGGCGAGGATCAGCAACGAAGTACCGAGGTCCGGCTGACGCACGATGAGAACAAAGGGGATGCCGATCAGCATCAGGCTGATCCCCACATGTTTGAGCTGCGGCGGCAAAGTGCGCTTGGACAGGTACCAGGCGATGGTCGCCGGCATCAGGATTTTCATGAATTCCGAGGGTTGGAAGCGGATCACCCCTGGAATATTGATCCAGCGGGTGGCGCCCATGGCGTTGTGGCCCATCACGTCCACCACCACCAGCAGCAAGACCCCGGCGACGTAGCCCAGCGGCACCCAGCGGGCCATGAAACGCGGTTCCAACTGGGCAATCACCACCATCGACAACAGCCCAAGCCCGAACGACGACGCCTGCTTGATCAATAAATCCCAATTTTTGCCACTGGCCGAATACAGCACGAACAGGCTCCCGGCGGCCAGGGTCAGCAGCAGGATCAGCAACGGGCCATCAATATGCATGCGCTGCAGCAAGGTGGCGCGGCGACGCATCACATCCTCGCTGGAGAGAATGCGGTCAAAATTACTCTTCACGGGCCGTAGCCTCCGCGCTTGAAGGGTTGGCGTACTCGGGCTTGAGCTTGCCGTCCTGATCCAGCAACCAGGCGTCCATGATCTGGCGCACCACCGGCGCAGCCACGCCGGAGCCGGACTCGCCGTTCTCGACCATTACCGCCACGGTGATCTTCGGGTTGTCGGCCGGAGCAAAACCAACAAACAAGGCGTGGTCGCGGTGGCGCTCCTGAACCTTGGAGCGGTCGTACTTCTCACCCTGCTTGATCGCTACCACCTGGGCGGTACCGCTCTTGCCGGCAATCCGGTACTGCGCGCCGGCCGCAGCCTTGCGCGCAGTGCCACGGGCGCCGTGCATCACTTGCTGCATGCCGTGGTTGACCTTGGCCCAGTCGGACGGGTCGCGCAGGATGATGTCCGGAATCGGGTTTTCATCGACAGGCTTTTCACCCTCTATGGTCCTGGCCAGGTGCGGGCGGATCCACTTGCCCTTGCTGGCCACCAACGCTGTGGCCTGGGCCAATTGCAGCGGGGTGGCCTGCATATAGCCCTGGCCGATCCCGAGAATCAGCGTTTCACCGGGGAACCAGGCCTGACGACGGGTAGCGCGCTTCCATTCCCTGGACGGCATCAAGCCTGGGGATTCCTCGAACATGTCCAGGGACACTTTTTGACCGAGGCCGAACTTGCCCATGTAGGTCGACAAACGATCGATCCCCAGCTTGTGGGCCAGATCATAGAAGTAGGTGTCATTGGAGCGCATGATCGCCGTGTCCAGGTCCACATAGCCGTCGCCGGTACGGTTCCAGTTACGGTATTTGTGATCGTAGTTGGGCAGCATGTAATAACCAGGGTCGAATACCCGGCTGGACGCGGTGACAACACCGGAATCCAGGCCGGCAATCGCCACTGCCGGCTTGATGGTCGAGCCCGGCGGATACAGGCCGCGCAGCACCCGATTGAACAGCGGTCGGTCGATGGAATCGCGCAGCTCGGCGTAGGCCTTGAAGCTGATCCCGGTCACGAACAGGTTCGGATCGAAGCTCGGCTGACTGACCATTGCCAGTACTTCGCCAGTGCTCGGGTCCAGCGCCACCACCGCACCACGACGTCCGCCCAGGGCCATCTCTGCGGCTTCCTGCAGTTTGATGTCCAGGCTCAGGACGATGTCCTTGCCGGGAATCGGGTCGGTGCGCTTGAGCACTCGCAACACTCGACCACGGGCGTTGGTCTCGACTTCTTCGTAACCCACCTGGCCGTGCAGTTCCGGCTCGTAGAAACGCTCGATGCCGGTCTTGCCGATATGGTGGGTGCCGCTGTAGTTGACCGGATCGAGGCTCTTGAGCTCTTTCTCGTTGATCCGCCCCATATAGCCGACCGAGTGGGCAAAGTGCGCACCTTGCGGGTAATGGCGCACCAACTGCGCCACCACTTCCACACCCGGCAGGCGGAACTGGTTCACCGCGATACGGGCAATCTGCTCTTCGGTCAGCTCAAACAGGATCGGCACCGGCTCAAACGGCCGTCGTCCCTGTTTCATGCGCTTCTCGAAGATCACCCGGTCTTCCGGCGTCAGTTGCAACACTTCGACGATGACATCGAGAATCTGCTGCCAGTCCCCGGAGCGCTCGCGGGTCATGCTCAGGCTGAAACTGGGCCGGTTATCCGCCACCACCACGCCGTTGCGGTCGAAGATCAGGCCACGGGTCGGCGGAATCGGCTGCACATGCACCCGGTTATTTTCCGACAACGTGGAGTGATAGTCGTACTGGATCACCTGCAGGAAATACAGGCGGGCGATCAGCACGCACATCAGAACGACCACCATAATGGCGCCGAACACGACCCGAGCGCGTACCAGACGTGCGTCTTTCTCGTGGTCCTTGATGCGGATCGGCTGGGTCATCAGGCAGGGCGCAGATTATTTGTGATAAGGGTGCCCGGACAGAACTGTCCAGGCGCGATACAGCTGTTCACCGATCAGAATCCTTACCAACGGGTGTGGCAGCGTCAGCGGCGACAGTGACCAGCGCTGATCGGCACGCGCGCAGACTTCCGGCGCCAGCCCCTCAGGGCCGCCGACCATGAAGTTCACCGTGCGAGAATCCAGGCGCCAGCGATCCAGTTCCACCGCCAACTGCTCGGTGCTCCAGGGCTTGCCATGCACTTCGAGGGTGACAATCCGCTCATTGGGGCCGACCTTGGCCAGCATGGCTTCGCCTTCCTGACGGATAAAACGCGCCACGTCGGCATTCTTGCCCCGGGTATTGAGCGGTATTTCCACCAGTTCCAACGCCAGCTCGGATGGCAGACGCTTGGCATATTCATGCCAGCCTTCTTCCACCCACTTGGGCATGCGTGAACCGACAGCGATCAGACGCAGGCGCACAGCCGGTCCTTATTCCTGGTCTTTGTTGAGCTTGGTGAAATGCTCGTGACCGACTTCAGGGCTGTGGTGCTTGCCATCGGCGGCACGGCTCTGCTCGGCACCTTTCCACAGGCGCTCCAGGTCGTAGAACTGGCGAGCGTTGGAGGTCATCATGTGGACGATCACGTCGTCCATGTCCAGCAGTACCCAATCGCTGTCGCCCTTGCCTTCTTCGCCCAGTGGCTTGACGCCCTGCAGCTTGACCATCTCGCGGACCTTATCGAGCATCGCGCCGATCTGGCGGTTGGAGGTACCGGTAGCGATGATCATGTAGTCAGTGATGCTCTGCTTGTCACGGACATCAATCACCAGCACGTCCTGGGCCTTGACGTCTTCCAGGGCCGCTACAGCGACCTTGACCAGTTCGTCACCCTTGAGGGGCTCGTTACGAAACACCACTTCCGGCAGCGGGGCGCTCTTGAATGTGCCTTTGCGCTTAACTTTGCTTACGTCTTTGTTCGTCATATAAAACTCGTTTTGCTCGTATGTTCGGGCGCTTCAATACACGACTATTCGTGCCTTCAAGCGCGCCTTTTCAGTTCGACGCACGGTAAAGTCCGTGCGCATCGATGTAGGCCAAGACCGCGTCAGGCACCAGGAAACGTACCGACTTCCCGCTGGCCAGCAGTTGACGGATCTGGGTGGCAGACACCGCAAGCGGTGTCTGCCAGACGAATGCAATATTCCCGCTCGGCCCGGTCAGGGCCTGCGGGTCACTTACCGACCGCGCTGCCAGCAGGTTGCGCAAGGCATCCGGCGGTTCGCTGTCGGCATCCGGGCGTTGCAGCACCAGGATGTGGCAATGCTGGAGCAACTCTTCCCAGCGGTGCCAAGTGGGTAGGCCGCAAAATGCGTCCCAGCCCAAAAGTAGAAACAACTGGTCATCAGCGGCCAGTTCGGCCCGCGTCAGTTCCAGGGTGTCGATAGTGTAGGACGGTTTGTCGCGTTTGAGTTCGCGGTTGTCCACCACCAGCGGTGAAATACCGGCAACGGCACACTGGACCATCGCCAACCGGTCAAGCGGTGAAACCTGAGGCGTGTCCCGATGGGGCGGCCTGGCATTCGGTGTCAGGCGCAGCTCATCCAGCCCGAGGGCGTCTGCGACTTCCAGGGCACTGCGCAAATGGCCGATGTGCACGGGGTCGAAGGTGCCGCCGAGCAGCCCGATGCGTTTACCCATCAAGCGCGCACATGACCGTCGCCGAAGACCACGTACTTCTCGCTGGTCAGGCCTTCGAGGCCAACTGGGCCGCGGGCGTGGAGCTTGTCGGTGGAAATGCCGATCTCCGCCCCCAGGCCATATTCGAAACCGTCGGCAAAGCGCGTCGAGGCGTTAACCATCACCGAAGCGGAATCCACTTCGTTGAGGAAACGCCGGGCATCGCTGAAATGCTCGGTGACGATGGCGTCGGTGTGCTTGGAACCGTAGGTGTTGATGTGTTCGATGGCCTGGTCCAGGTCGTCGACGATGCGGATCGACAGGATCGGCGCCGTGTACTCGGTGTACCAGTCCTGCTCGGTGGCTTCGATGATGTCGGCGCCAAGCAAGGCGCGGGTGCGTTCGCAACCGCGCAACTCCACGCCCTTGTCACGGTAGATGGCGGCCAGCGGCGGCAACACGCGCTCGGCAATCGCCACGTGTACCAGCAGGGTTTCCATAGTGTTGCACGGAGCGTAACGGTGCGTCTTGGCGTTGTCGGCAATGCGAATGGCCTTGTCGAGATCGGCAGCGACATCTATATAGACGTGGCAGACGCCGTCCAGGTGCTTGATGACCGGCACCTTGGCATCGCGGCTGACCCGCTCGATCAGGCTCTTGCCACCGCGCGGGACGATCACGTCGACGAACTCGGGCATGGTGATCAAGGCACCGACGGCGGCGCGGTCAGTGGTTTCCACCACTTGCACCACTTCGGCCGGCAACTCGGCCACCGCCAGGCCCTGCTGGATACAGGCGGCAATGGCACGATTGGAATTGATCGCCTCGGAACCTCCCCGCAGGATGGTGGCGTTGCCAGACTTGAGGCACAGGCTGGCGGCGTCGATGGTCACGTTCGGACGGGACTCATAGATGATGCCAATCACGCCCAGGGGCACGCGCATCTTGCCAACCTGGATTCCCGACGGCATGTAGCGCATGTCGCGGATTTCACCGATGGGGTCAGGCAGCTTGGCCACCTGACGCAAACCTTCGATCATTTCGTCGATGCGCACCGGCGTAAGCGCCAGGCGATCCAGCAATGCCGGTTCCAGACCAATGGCCCGACCGTTGGCCAGGTCCAGCTCGTTGGCGGCACTGAGCTCGGAGCGCGAAGCATCCAGGGCATCAGCAGCGGCCAGCAGCGCACGGTTCTTCTGCGCGGTGCTCGCACGGGCGATCAACCGCGAGGCCTGACGGGCAGCGCGACCCAGGCGGGTCATGTAGTCAAGAACGGACTCAGTCATAGTCTGGTGGGGTCTTGGCAAAGAGGAAAGCGGCAGATTATAGCTGTCGCGCCCGTCCACGGACAGCGGTGAGGGGCGTATGGTTGAAATGAACTGTAAAAAACCGACGTTCAGCCGTGATTAAGGCTGAAGTTGTTATCATCCTGTCACATTTAGTCGCCTTAACCCTTTATGCCATGTCCAACTTTTCACCCTTGATCCCCGCCAACGCCCTACCCGACGGCTTCTTCGATCGCGATGCGCAACAGCTCGCGAAAGATTTGCTGGGCAAAGTCATTCGCCATCGGGTCGGCGATTTGTGGCTGTCGGCGCGAATCATCGAGACCGAAGCCTATTACGAGGCCGAAAAGGGCAGCCACGCATCCCTCGGCTACACAGAAAAGCGTAAGGCTTTGTTTCTGGATGGCGGCCATATCTATATGTACTACGCCCGTGGCGGCGACTCCCTGAACTTTAGCGCCCAGGGGCCGGGCAACGCAGTGTTGATCAAATCTGGCTATCCGTGGGTCGATGAATTATCGGGGCCGGCGAGCCTGGCACAAATGCTGTTGAACAACCCGGATGCCAGCGGCAGGCCGCGCCCATCCCAGAAGCTGTGCGCCGGGCAGACCCTGCTATGTAAGGCCCTGGGCCTAAAAGTGCCGATGTGGGACGCCAAACGCTTTGACCAGGAGCAGCTCTACGTCGAAGACGTGGGACTGGTTCCGGCGCAGATTATCCAGACCACCCGTCTGGGGATTCCCAACGGACGGGATGAACACTTGATGTATCGCTTTGTCGACGGCGGCTATTCGCCCTACTGCACACGGAACCCGCTGCGCCGGGGCCAAGTCGAAGGCCGCGACTACTTTTTGGTTTGAAAGATATAAGTCCACCCACTGTAGGAGCAAGCTTGCTCCTACAGTGGACTGTGAATAGCAATGGAGTTGATTTTATGGGCCCATGGCTCGATGGCATTACCGGCTGGCTGACCCTCAACCCCCAATGGCTGGCGGCGGCGGTGTTTATCGTGGCCTGCGTGGAATGCCTGGCAATCGCCGGCTTGATCGTGCCGGGAACTGTTTTGCTATTCGCCATTGCCGCATTGGCAGGTAGTGGTGCGCTATCACTGGGGGAAACACTATTGCTGGGTTTGCTCGGCGGGCTGTTGGGCGATTCAGTCTCCTACTACCTCGGCCGCCATTTCCACCAGAATATCCGCCGCCTGCCCGGCCTGCGCCATCATCCGGAATGGATGAGTGGTGCCGAGGCCTACTTCCACAAGTACGGCATTGCTAGCCTGCTGGTAGGACGCTTCATCGGCCCGCTGCGGCCGATGCTGCCGATGGTTGCCGGCATGTGCGACATGCCTTTCCCGCGCTTCGCCGCCGTCAGCGTGCTGGCGGCCGCCGGCTGGTCGGTGGCGTACCTGCTACCGGGCTGGGCCACGGGTGCAGCGTTTCGCCTGCCGCTGCCCGAAGGTTTCTGGCCCGAGGCCGGAGTCGTCGCTGCGTGCCTGGCGGTCTTGCTGGGAGTAAGCCTCAACAGCAGCCTGCGCGGTCATCGACGGGCCACGTTGTGGATGGGTTGCGCCAGCCTGACGTTGTTGATCGCCCTGTTTATCGGCTATCCGTACCTGAACCACTTGGACCAAGGCTTGATGGCCCTGATCCAGGAACACCGCGGCCCGGCGATGGACCAGGCCATGGTGATGATTACTCAGTTGGGTGAGTTCAAGAAGATGTTCGTCGCCAGCGCGGTGCTGACCGGGCTGCTGCTGCTCGCGCGGCAATGGCGCCACGCGATTTTCGTCGGCGCCACCCTGCTCGGTGCGGCGCTGATCAATACCGGCACCAAGCTGTTTTTTGCCCGTGGACGCCCGGAAATACTGACCGACCCTCTAACCAGCTTCAGCATGCCCAGCGGCCACGCCTCCGGCTCGTTTGCGTTTTTCCTGGCCCTGGCAGTGCTCGCAGGCCGTGGCCAACCCACGCGCATGCGCCTGACATGGCTGTTGCTGGGCTGCATCCCCGCCGCGACCATCGCCCTGTCGCGGGTGTACCTGGGCGCCCACTGGCCGTCCGACATTCTGGCCGGCACCCTGTTGGCGATAACGGTCTGCGCCTTCAGCCTGACCCTGAGTCAGCGCCAGACGCTTCTGCCGCCGATGTCACCGAAGGTCTGGTGGCTGATCTTGCCGGCCTGTGTGGCAGTGTTGGGTTTTTTTGCATTTAGCGGCAGCGCCCACGCTCTGCTCAGGTACGCCTACTAAGTGGACCGACGAATATTCTGAAAGCAGAGACGGACGATTCCCTGCACACAAGGCGGTTCAGGTGAACAGATCACCCTGCAGCTCATCAAGCAACAACTGGATCGCATCCAGGCGCCGTTGCGGGTCGTCCAGTTGCAACAGGTCAACCTTGTCGGCCTCGGTAAAGGGCAGCAAATACGCCAGTCGATGACCCAGCACCTGCTGACCTTCAGCGTCGGCGCCCATATCCAGAGACGCGACCATTGGGTGCTCAGCAAGTGCCTGGAGTAGCGCCAGCAGGTCGCAATCCTCTTCGTCCAGGGGCCGCTCGGGTTGCTCTTCCAACCATTCGACTTCAGCGAGCAGTAACTGATCGCGCTGCACATCCGCCTCCAGCACGCGGAACCGCCGGCCACCTTCAACCCGAATCCCCAGCAGGCCATTATCCTGCTGCTTGAAGTCGCGGATCAGTGCTTCGCAACCAACCAGCGCGTAGCCATCGGGAGCCATCCCGACTTCCTTGCCATCAAGGATGCACACCACGCCAAAGCTTTCGCCCTTTTTCATGCAGCGGCTGATCATGTCCAGGTAGCGCGCCTCGAACAGTTGCAGATCGAGGGTGCAACCGGGAAACAGCACAGTATTGAGCGGGAAAAGCGCCAGACTCATAGAGGTTTCCTTAAACCCGACTTAAATCACCAGTGATACCGCCAACGGCAGGAACACTGCCGTCGCAACACCCATCAAACTCATCGCCAGCGCCGCAAAGGCGCCGCACTCTTCACTTTCCTGCAAGGCCACCGAGGTGCCGACGGCGTGGGCAGTCATGCCCAACGCCATGCCACGCGCCTCCGGGCTGTGAACCCCCAGTCGCGACAAATATGCCGGCCCGATCATCGCCCCGATCACCCCGGTGATCAGCACAAACACTGCCGCCAGCGCCGCCACACCACCGATCTGCTCGGCCACCAGCATGGCAATCGGCGAGGTCACGGACTTGGGCGCCATGGTCATCAACATCATGTGTTCGGCACCGAACCACCAGCCCAGTAGCACACACAGGCCGGTCGCCAGCACACCACCCACCACCAGCGTAGTAAAAATCGGCCAGAACAGCTGGCGAATCCGTCGCAGGTTCAAGTAAAGCGGTACCGCCAGGGCCACCGTCGCCGGGCCCAGCAGGATGCTCATGATCTCGGTACTTTTACGATACTCGGCGTAGGTCAGGCCGCAGCCCAGCAGCACGCCGATCACCAGCAGCATCGACACCAGCACCGGCTGCAGGAAGATCCAGCGGGTTTTCTCGAAGCCTGCCAACACCAATTGATAGGCGCCCAGGGTGATGCCAATGCCAAACAACGGATGATGGATCACCGCTGCCCACGCGCCTTGCCAGTCGAAGGTCATTGCCCCTCCTCCCGCCGCGCCTGGCGCTTGACCAGTCTTTGCATCAGCACGCCAACAAAGCCCATGGCGATCACCAGTGACAGCACCAGCGCACCTACGATGGCCCAGAAGTCGGTGGCGATGTCCTTGGCGTAAACCATCACGCCCACAGCTGGCGGCACCAACAGCAACGGCAAGTAACGCAGCAAACTGCTGGCCGCCAGGCTCAGGGGCTCGGCTACCTCGCCGCGCCACACCAGATACGCCAGCATCAGCAGCAGACCGACAATCGGCCCCGGCAACACCGGCAGGAACAAGTGATTAATTGCCGTGCCAAGCAATTGAAACAGCACCAGCCATGTCAGACCGCGTAACAGCATCCGTTCTCTCCCCCAAAAAGCGCGCCGGCCATTATAAGCACGCTGGACCTATGGACCGGCATTCGCCAAAAACATGGAGGGTTGACCAAGCCTATTGCCCATGATGATCTAAGGTGGTTGTCAGGGCTTCGCCCCGCACATGAACAATAAAAACCGATGAACCCAAGGAGAGTCACAATGCCCTCAGTACCCGTAGCGCAGCTCAAAGATTATGTCGGCAAGGAACTGGGACGTTCCGCATGGCTGACCATCGACCAGGAACGCATCAACCTGTTCGCTGAAGCCACTGGCGATCATCAGTTCATCCACGTCGACCCGGTGAAGGCCGCCCAGACCCCGTTTGGCAGCACCATCGCCCACGGATTCCTGTCGTTGTCGCTGCTGCCAAAATTGATTGAAGATATTCTGATCATGCCCGAAGGCGTGAAAATGGTCGTCAACTACGGCCTGGACACCGTGCGCTTCATCCAGCCAGTAAAGGTCAACTCCAAGGTGCGCCTGGCCGTCACCCTCACCGACGCCACTGAGAAAAAACCCGGCCAATGGCTGCTCAAGGCCACCTGCACCCTGGAAATTGAAGGCCAGGAAAAACCAGGCTACATCGCCGAGTCGTTATCACTCTGTTTCGTCTGAAACAGTCATGTAATCAAAAGCTTACCTTTAGCGAGCGGGCTTGCCCGCGTTGGGCCGCGAAGCGGCCCTAAAACCTGCAACCTGATTTCGTATGAAGGTGCGCAGTGTCTTTATTGGGGCGACTGCGCAGCCCAACGCGGGCAAGCCCGCTCGCCACAAACTCATGTATAGATCTCACAGCTGCGGCATACTCGGCGCTCAATTATCCGGATCCCGCTATGCGCCCACTCGCTCCCCTTGCCCTTGTCCTGGCCCTTTTGCTCACCGCGTGCGGTGATGGCGAATCACTGTTGCCGCCCGATGCAAGGCTGCCGGACGGCGGGCGTTACCGTGGCGATGTGGCCAATGGCCTGCTGCAAGGCCAGGGACGCGTGGACTACCCTAACGGCAGTTGGTACGCCGGCCAGTTCGACAAGGGCCAGTGGCACGGCCAAGGCGAATGGCACGGCAGCAACGGCGAAGTCTATAAAGGTCAGTTCCAGCAAGGCCTGTTCGACGGCCAAGGCAGCCTGACTACTGCGGGCACCAATTACGTTGGCGGTTTCAAGCAAGGCCGGCGCAACGGCGAAGGCACCCTCAAAGAGGGCCAGATGACCTATCGCGGCGAATTCAAGGACGACCAGTACTCCGGCCTCGGTCGCCTGGAGCTGGCCGACGGCAGCCAATACCAGGGCCAGTTCACCCACGGTAAACCCAACGGTGAAGGCCAGCGCAGCGACGACAGCGGCAACCAGTTCAGCGGCCACTTCGTCAACGGGCAATTGGAAGGCAACGGCACCTTCAATAGCGCTGACGGCGACATGTACGTCGGCCACTTCAAACAGAACCAGCTCAACGGCAAGGGCCGCTACGAAAACGCCGACGGGGATGTGTGGATTGGTGAGTTCAAGGAAGGCGCGCTGAGCGGCAAGGGCGAATTGATTGGCGTCGACGCCAGCCACTACGTAGGTCAGTTCAGTGACTGGCGCTTTACCGGCGAGGGTCGCCTGAACCTCACCGACGGCAGCTTCTATGTGGGCGGTTTCGACAGCGACAGCTATCAGGGCAAAGGCACCCTGGTGCTCACCGATGGCACCGTGCAAGCCGGGACGTGGGTCAACGGCATGCGTGTGCGCAATGCCGACGGCCACCTGCTGCCCGATGCGCTGGAAGTCGGCGTGCTGGCCCAGGGTCGCCTGCTCGACCAGGCTCTTGCCGCTGTTCCCGCCTCAACTGCAGCGGTTGAGCTGTACACCCTGGTGCTGGCGGGTGATGGCAAGCAAAGCGTGTTTCTGCGTGAAGCCGACTACGTCAGCAACCTGCTGGCCACCCGCTTCGGCGCCCAAGGTCAAATCCGCCTGGTCAACCACCGCGACCATATCGCCGATCGCCCCATGGCCACCCGGGAAAGCTTGCGCCGCGCCGTGCAAACGCTCGCCGAACGCACGGGCCCGGAAGATCTGGTGTTCATCTATTTGACCAGCCACGGCACCCACGAGCATGAACTGGTGCTGGACCAACCTCGCATGGAACTGGCCGACCTGCCAGCCGACGAGCTCGCCGCCGTGCTGGCACCGTTGAAAAACCGTGACAAGATCATTGTCATCTCGGCGTGCTACTCCGGTGGTTTTATCCCAGCGCTAAAAGACGAACGCACCCTGATAATGACGGCTTCCCGAGCCGACCGCGTATCGTTTGGCTGCTCCGAAGAGGCCGACTTCACCTACTTTGGCAACGCGCTGTTCGCCCAGGCCTTCAACCAGTCCGACGATTTACAGCAAGCCTTCAAGCTGGCGCAGCTGCATGTAACCGAGCGCGAGATGGAGGACAACTTCGAAGCCTCCGAACCCCAGATCTGGGCACCCAAAGGGGTGATCGCCCATTGGCAATTATTACGCAAGCAGCAGGCACGAAAAGCGCTCGAAAGCGTCTCTATGAATAGCAAGGAAGCCAAGAGCAACTAAGCTGAAACCGTATCAAGGGGGAAACATCATGTACTTGACGCCTCAGCATGTCTTGCTTGCCGGAGCCTCGGGTTTGACCGGGGAACATCTGCTGGACCGCCTGCTCAACGAGCCCACCGTGACCCGCGTACTCGCGCCCAGCCGAAAGCCTTTGGCCGAGCATCCGCACCTGGAAAACCCGGTGGGCGACCCGGCGGTGTTCCTGCCGCAACTCAGCGGGCGGGTGGACATCGCTTTCTGCTGCCTGGGCACCACCATTAAACTGGCAGGCTCCGAACAAGCCTTCCGTGCCGTCGACCTGGACATGGTCGTGGCCTTCAGCAAGCGCGCGCGGGAAATGGGCGCACGGCACCTGATCGTGATCAGCGCGATTGGCGCCGATCCGAAATCCTCGGTGTTCTACAACCGAGTCAAAGGCGAAATGGAACAGGCCTTGAAGGCCCAGGACTGGCCGCAATTGACCATCGTCCGACCTTCACTGCTGCTGGGGGAGCGGCTGGAGACCCGCCTGGTGGAACAACTGGCGGGGCCACTATCGCGACTGGTTCCTGGCAAGTATCACGGCATAGAAGTCTGCGAACTGGCCCGGGCGATGTGGCGGCTGGCGCTGGAAGAACAAAATGGGTTGCGGATTGTGGAGTCGGATGAGCTGCGTAAGCTCGGCAAATAATGCTGCTGGGGTGATTCACCGTAGCAGCTGTCGAGCCCCGGCGAGGCTGCGTCAGGTGCGACTCGGTGCTGGGGGCTGATCTGAGAGCGGTGGTGTGGCCGACGTTGCCTCGCCGGAGCTCGACAACTGCGGGGCGAGCAAGCTAGAGCCCGCCCGTCGCGTTAAACCCTATTCCCAGCACCGTCAACACCGACAGCGGCAATAGCAGCGTATCGAGCAAGGCGCTGGCCGGCAGGTCGATGCCAGGGTAGCTTGGGGCTTCGGCGCCGAAGCGGTCCATGGCACAACAGCCACCCTGCATCGCATACAGGTCCAGGCGCATGCCTGCATATACCACCGGCGCACCCGGTTTCGCCGCATCCAGGGTGCGTGCAGTGGCGCAGCCCGTCAGTTGTAGCGCCAGCAATACCAGCAGCGCTTTATTCATCACTGCTCAAATGATGCTCGCCCCAACGCGGCAACATGTCCTGAGGAATGTTCAGCAGGTTGAGAATCCGCGCCACTACAAAGTCCACCAGGTCATCGATGGTTTGCGGCTGATGGTAAAAGCCTGGGGACGCCGGCAGGATGGTCACACCCATGTTCGACAGCTTGAGCATGTGCTCCAGATGGATACTCGAATACGGCGCCTCGCGCGGCACCAGAATCAACTGGCGACGTTCCTTCAAGGTCACGTCTGCCGCCCGCTCAATCAGGTTGTTGCAAGCACCCGTGGCAATCGCCGACAAGGTTCCGGTGGAACACGGCACCACCACCATCGCCGCCGGCGCGCCGGAACCAGAGGCCACCGGCGACATCCAGTCTTCCTTGCCATAAACCTTGATCTGCCCCGCCGCCGCACCGGTGTATTCGGTGAGGAAGGCCTGCATCATCTGCACCTTGGGTGGTAGCGTGACATCGGTCTCGGTCGCCATCACCAACTGCGCAGCCTTGGAGATCAGAAAGTGCACCTCGCGGTCTTCACGTACCAGGCAATCGAGCAGGCGTAGGCCATACGGCGCGCCAGACGCGCCGGTCATCGCCAGGGTGACACGCTCCGGCCCGCTCATTGCAATGCCTCGGCCAGTTTGCCGTGCAGGCCGCCGAAGCCGCCATTGCTCATGATCACCACATGGGTGCCGGGCTTGGCCTGGCTTTTCACGCGTTCGATGATGCCTTCCAGCGAATCGCTGACAATCGACGGTACCGTGCACAGGTTGGCGACAGCCGCCAGATCCCAGCCGAGGTTGGCCGGCGCATACCACACCACCTGGTCGGCATCGACCACGCTTTGCGGCAAGCCATCGCGATGGGCACCGAGTTTCATGGAGTTGGAGCGTGGCTCAATGATGGCGATTATCGGCGCATCACCCACGCGCTTGCGTAAACCGTCGAGGGTGGTGGCAATCGCCGTCGGGTGGTGGGCAAAGTCGTCGTAGATGGTAATCCCATTCACTTCAGCGACCTTTTCCATGCGCCGCTTGACGCTCTTGAACGCGCTCAACGCGGCGATGCCCATGGACGGGACTACGCCGACATGACGGGCGGCGGCCAGGGTAACCAGGGCATTGGCAACGTTGTGCTGGCCGGTCATATCCCAGTCGACCACGCCCTGGGCGACACCTTCGAACAACACCTCGAACCTGGAACCGTCCTGGCTCAGCAACTTGACCTGCCACTGCCCGCCGGCACCGGTGGTTTGCACCGGGGTCCAGCAGCCCATCTCGATCACTCGCTGCAAGGCAGGCTCGGTGGTCGGGTGGATCACCAGGCCTTCGCTGGGGATGGTGCGCACCAAATGGTGAAACTGCCGCTCGATGGCTGGCAGATCAGGGAAGATATCAGCATGATCGAACTCCAGGTTGTTCAGGATCGCCGTGCGCGGGCGGTAGTGAACGAACTTGGAACGTTTGTCGAAGAAGGCGCTGTCGTACTCGTCGGCTTCGATGACGAAGAACGGCGTGTCACCCAGACGCGCCGACACCGAGAAGTTCTGTGGCACACCGCCGATCAGGAAGCCCGGGCTCATGCCGGCGTGTTCCAGGACCCAGGCCAGCATGCTGCTGGTGGTGGTTTTGCCATGGGTGCCGGCGACGGCCAGCACCCAGCGGCCTTGCAGCACATGGTCCGACAGCCATTGCGGACCGGAGACATAGGGCAGGCCTTTGTTCAGCACGTATTCGACCGCCGGGTTGCCACGGGACATGGCGTTGCCAATTACCACCAGGTCCGGGACCGGGTCGAATTGCGCCGGGTCGTAGCCTTGGGTCAACTCAATACCCTGGGCCTGCAGTTGCGTGCTCATGGGCGGATAAACGTTGGCATCGGAGCCGGTGACATGATGGCCCAACTCTTTGGCCAAAACCGCCATCGAGCCCATGAACGTGCCGCAAATACCGAGAATATGAATGTGCATAGTCGACCTCGTAAAACATCGAGGCAGGTTAGCGCAGGGTGGGAGAAATCGCACTCTTTAGCTGCAGGATCTCAACGGGCGATGCCATGTTTACGCAGCTTTCTGTAGAGCGTATTGCGGCTGACGCCCAACTGCCCGGCGGTATGGGTCATGTGCCAGCGCTGTTGCTCCAGGGCGTTGAGCAACGCCAGGCGCTCGGCATCGTCTAGGGGTGAGTCCGTAGGCTCATCCACTGCGACCGGCTGCGTTCGAGCCTGGCGAATTATCGCCGGCAAGTCCTCAAAACCGACCCGCCCTTCGTCACACAGCGCCGCCAACGTGCGCAACACGGTGCGCAGCTGCCGCACATTGCCTGGCCAAGCAAACGCCAGCAGCGCCTGGCGCGCCGCACTATCAAGCAGCACCGGCTGATCGCCCGCCTCTTGCGCCAGCAGGAAGTCCAGCAATTGCGACTTGTCGCTACGCTCACGCAACGGCGGCAAGGCGATTTCCAGGCCGTTGAGCCGGTAGTACAGGTCCTCGCGAAAGCTGCCGTCCTGCACCCGCTCCAGCAGATTGCGGTGGGTGGCGCTGATGATTCGCACGTTCACCGCTTGTGGTTCGCCACCGATAGGCACCACCAGTCGATCCTCCAGCACCCTTAATAGACGGGTCTGCAAGGCCAGGGGCATGTCGCCGATTTCGTCGAGGAACAAGGTTCCGCCGTCGGCCTGTTGCAGCTTGCCGCGCATGCCTTCCTTGCGCGAGCCGGTAAAACTGCCGCCGCGATAGCCGAACAGTTCACTTTCGATCAGACTTTCCGGGATCGCCGCACAGTTGAGGGCGACGAAGGACTTTTCTGCCCGTTGACTGGCGTGGTGCACGGCCTTGGCGAAGGCCTCCTTGCCGGAGCCGGTTTCGCCGTTGATCAGCAGCGGCACGTCACGCTCGAACACTCGCAGAGCCTTGCGAAAATCGCTTTGCAGCGCCGCGTCCCCCAGGCAAATACTCGGCAGGCGCGGCCGATCCACCTGCGGCAGCGCTTGTACCACCGGGCTCGGCACACTACGGGGCTGGCCGCGTAATACCGCGAATACATTGCGCCCATCGCGGGTGCGCAGGGGCCAACTGGCGCTGGCATTGACGCTGGCGCGACCGAGTAGCTCATCCAGGGAGCAATCGAAAAACATCTCCACCGGCAGCCCCAGCAAACGCCCACGGGCTTCGCCCAGCAGGTTCAGCGCGCTCTGGTTGAGGGCACAAATCCGCCCTTCGCCATCAAACGCCAGCAACCCTTCACTGAACAGGCCCACAGACTCGGCCTGCAGATGGAAACGCAGCAGCCAGTGGTTCTCAAAATGACGCAGGAAATAGCAGCTCTCGATCATCTTCGCCGAGAGGTTGACCAGCGCCATGGTGTGGAACTGGCTCTGGCGCGAGACCGCTTCCCGTGCCGAGGACACATCGAGCACCGCCAGCAGCTCGCCATGGGGATCGAACACCGGGCTGGCGGAGCAGGTCAGGCCGGTATGGCGGCCACGGAAGTGTTCATCGCGATGAATGGTCAGAGCCTGGCGCTCCACCAGGCAGGTACCGATGCCGTTGGTGCCTTCGCAGGCCTCGCTCCAATCGGCGCCAAGCCATAGCCCGGCGCGCTCGAAAATCTTGCGCTCGCTGGGGGCAGTGACGCAGTTGAGGATCACTCCTCGTGCATCGGTCAGCAGCACCGCGTGGCCCGCGCCGGAAAGCTGCTGGTGCAGGCTGGTCATTTCATTGCCGGCGATGTGCAACACCTGTTGCAGGCGCTCGCGACTTTCCAGCAGGCGACCGTGTTCCAGCACCGTGGGGGCGATGGTCAGCGCGGGGTCGAGGTGATAATCCTCCAGGCAACGCAGCCAGGAGCGGGCAATAGATGGGTCGCTGCCCGGACCGTGCTGTGGGTCTTGGCCACGGGTTACGGTCAGCACTTGCTGGGCATGGCGACTGAAATGATCGTTGTGCATATTCTTATTGTTCTCCTGCTGCGTGAGACACACCGCGGACCGGGACGCCCAGCATCCTCCAGGCTCTTGCTCATTGCAATCGCGGTTCGACCCGTGGGTCACAGGGCGTATCGCTTATGGCACAAACTGTCACGAAGGCTGTATCACTCCTGTCACAACGAATGCCTGTTAAAAATCGCAACCCCTTGATTTACCTGGCCCGCAAGGCACTGGCCCGACCTTTGCTCTACGCTTATACAAGCGCAGCTGCCTATACATGCAATGTGCTGCCCTCCAAATAAACATAAAAGCCAGGAGATACCCACCATGCGTTACGCACACCCCGGTACTGAAGGCGCTATCGTTTCGTTCAAGGCCAAGTACGGCAACTTTATCGGTGGCGAGTTTGTTGCGCCGGTCAAAGGCAACTACTTCACCAACACTTCGCCAGTAAACGGCAAGCCCATCGCCGAATTCCCGCGCTCTACTGCCGAAGACATCGACAAGGCCCTGGACGCCGCCCACGCCGCCGCTGACGCCTGGGGCAAGACCTCGGCCCAGGACCGCTCGCTGGTGCTGCTGAAAATCGCCGACCGCATTGAACAGAACCTGGAACTGCTGGCCATCACCGAAACCTGGGACAACGGCAAAGCGGTTCGCGAAACCCTCAACGCCGATATCCCCCTGGCCGCTGATCACTTCCGTTACTTCGCCGGTTGCATCCGTGCCCAGGAAGGCAGCAGCGCCGAAATCAACGAACACACCGCCGCCTATCACTTCTACGAACCGCTGGGCGTGGTCGGGCAGATCATCCCGTGGAACTTCCCACTGCTGATGGCTGCCTGGAAACTCGCCCCGGCCCTGGCCGCCGGTAACTGCGTGGTGCTCAAGCCCGCCGAGCAAACCCCGCTGGGCATCAACGTGCTGATGGAATTGATCGGCGACCTGCTGCCGCCGGGCGTGCTGAACGTGGTGCATGGCTTCGGCAAAGAAGCCGGCGAAGCCCTGGCCACCAGCAAGCGCATCGCCAAGATCGCCTTTACCGGCTCAACGCCAGTGGGCTCGCACATCATGCATGCGGCCGCCGAGAACATCATTCCCTCCACCGTTGAGCTGGGCGGCAAATCGCCGAACATCTTCTTCGCCGACATCATGAAAGCCGAACCGCAGTTCATCGAGAAGGCCGCCGAAGGCCTGGTGCTGGCGTTCTTCAACCAGGGTGAAGTCTGCACCTGCCCATCCCGTGCATTGGTGGAAGAGTCGATCTACGACGACTTCATGAAAGTGGTGATGAAAAAGGTCGAGCAGATCAAGCGCGGCGACCCGCTGGACACCGATACCATGGTCGGCGCCCAGGCTTCCGAGCAACAATTCGACAAGATTCTTTCCTACCTGGAAATCGCCAAGGCCGAAGGCGCCGAGCTACTGACCGGCGGCAAGGTTGAGAAGTTGACCGGCGATTTGGCCACCGGCTATTACATCCAGCCGACCCTGCTCAAGGGCAACAACAAGATGCGGGTGTTCCAGGAAGAGATCTTTGGCCCGGTGGTGAGCATCACCACCTTCAAGGATGAAGCCGAAGCGCTGGCGATTGCCAACGACACCGAGTTTGGCCTGGGCGCCGGTTTGTGGACCCGCGATATCAACCGCGCTTACCGCATGGGTCGGGCGATCAAGGCTGGTCGTGTCTGGACCAACTGCTATCACCTCTACCCGGCGCATGCCGCGTTTGGCGGTTACAAGAAGTCCGGTGTGGGCCGTGAAACTCACAAGATGATGTTGGATCACTATCAGCAGACCAAAAACCTGTTGGTGAGCTACGACATTAATCCGTTGGGCTTCTTCTAAGCACTCCTGTGCGGGCAACCCACTCCCATATTTGAAATGCAATCAAATGTGGGAGCCGGGCTTGCCCGCGATGGCGGCGAGTCATTTAACAAATGATGTTTGCTGAACTGCCGTTATCGCAGGCAAGCCCACATTTGATCTTCGCAAGTAGCTGCTACCCCATCCGGCTCAAGAAAGCCGGGACAAAACAATAAGAATAGAAGGTGCTTCATCATGCCTAGCGAACCTACCGGCACATCCGGCTCCTCCGTCGACTTCGAAAAGGTCGGCTCCGAATACTTCCAGCAACGCGAACTGAAAAAAGGCGCCGCCGGCTGGGTGCTTTTGGTCGGCCTCGGCGTTGCCTACGTGATCTCCGGCGACTATGCCGGCTGGAACTTCGGCCTGGCCCAGGGCGGCTGGGGCGGGATGTTCCTCGCCACATTACTGATGGCCACCATGTACTTGTGCATGTGTTTTTCCCTGGCCGAACTGTCCTCCATGATTCCTACCGCCGGCGGCGGCTACGGCTTTGCCCGCAGCGCATTTGGCCCCTGGGGCGGATTCCTCACCGGCACGGCGATCCTGATCGAGTACGCCATCGCTCCGGCCGCCATCGCAGTGTTTATCGGCGCCTATTGTGAGTCGTTGTTCGGCATTGGCGGCTGGATGATTTATCTGGCGTTCTACATCATCTTTATCGGCATCCACATTTTTGGTGTCGGTGAGGCGCTGAAGTTGATGTTCGTCATCACTGCCGTCGCCGCCATTGCGTTGGGCGTGTTCCTGGTGGCGATGGTGCCGCACTTCAATGTCGCCAACCTGCTGGACATTCCGGTGACTGAAGCCAAAGGCGCCAGCAGCTTCCTGCCGTTTGGTTATGTCGGCGTGTGGGCAGCGATTCCTTACGCGATCTGGTTCTTCCTCGCCGTCGAAGGCGTGCCACTGGCCGCCGAAGAAACCAAGAACCCGAAACGCGACCTGCCCCGTGGGCTGATTGGCTCCATTGTGGTGCTCACCAGTTTCGCCCTGCTGATTCTGGTGATTGCACCGGGCGGTGCTGGCACCCTGGCGCTGGTCAAATCCGGCAACCCGCTGGTCGAATCCCTGGCCCTGGCCTACGGCGGCTCGACCTGGATGGGCAGTTTCGTCAATCTGGTGGGTCTGGCCGGGCTGATCGCCAGCTTCTTCTCGATCATCTACGCCTACTCGCGGCAGATCTTCGCCCTATCCCGCGCCGGCTACCTGCCGCGCAAACTGTCCCAGACCAATAAAAGCAAGGCGCCAGTGCTCGCGCTGGTGATCCCCGGCATTATCGGTTTCGGCCTGTCCCTCACCGGCCAGGGTGACCTGCTGATTCTGGTGGCTGTGTTTGGCGCGACCATTTCCTACGTACTGATGATGGCCGCGCACATCACTCTGCGTATCCGCCGCCCCAAAATGGACCGCCCGTACCGCACACCGGGCGGCATCTTCACCTCAGGCCTTGCCCTGGTACTCGCCTGCATCGCTGTCGTGGCGGGTTTTCTGGTAGATCCGCGGGTGGTGATTGGCGCCGCGATCATCTATGGAGTATTAATTGCTTACTTTGCTTTCTACAGTCGGCATCACTTGGTAGCAGGCACGCCGGAAGAAGAGTTTGCGGCCATTCAAGCCGCAGAAGCTGCCTTGCACTAACGCCGTAAACTACGGCGCGGGCCAACACCCGCGTCGTCATGGAGAGTCTGTATGGCAAGCTTTTCCCATTCGGTCGGCGCACTGACCTACCGCTTCGACAGCCTCAAAGACGTGATGGCCAAGGCCAGCCCGGCGCGCTCCGGGGATTTCCTCGCCGGTGTTGCGGCGCAGAACGACGGCGAACGAGTCGCGGCGCAAATGGCCCTGGCCAATATTCCTCTGAAGCACTTCCTTGAAGAAGTGCTGATCCCTTATGAAAGCGACGAAGTCACCCGACTGATCATCGACACCCACGACAAACAGGCGTTTGCCGTGGTCAGCCACCTGACCGTCGGCGGCCTGCGGGACTGGCTGCTCAGCGACGCGGCCGACGAACACAGCCTACGAGCCTTGGCGCCGGGGCTGACACCGGAAATGGCCGCCGCCGTGTCGAAGATCATGCGCGTGCAGGATCTGGTGTTGGTGGCGCAGAAGATCCGCGTCATTACCCAATTTCGCGGCACCATGGGCCTGCGTGGGCGCCTGTCTACGCGCCTGCAACCCAACCACCCTACCGATGAACCGGCGGGCATCGCCGCGAGCATTCTCGACGGCCTGCTCTACGGCAACGGCGACGCGATGATTGGCATCAACCCGGCCACCGACAGCATCGCCTCGATCTGCGCCATGCTGGAAATGCTCGACGCGATCATCCAACGCTATGACATTCCCACCCAAGCCTGTGTGTTAACCCACGTCACCACGTCCATCGAGGCGATCAGCCGGGGCGTGCCGCTGGACCTGGTGTTCCAATCGATTGCTGGCACCGAAGCGGCCAACGCTAGTTTCGGCATCAATCTAAGTGTGCTGCAGGAAGGTTACGACGCGGGCTTGAGCCTGAATCGCGGCACCCTGGGGCAGAACCTGATGTATTTCGAGACCGGCCAGGGCAGCGCCCTGTCGGCCAATGCGCATTTTGGTATTGACCAGCAAACCTGCGAAACCCGCGCCTATGCCGTGGCGCGGCACTTCAAGCCGTTCCTGGTGAACACCGTGGTCGGTTTTATCGGCCCGGAGTACCTGTACAACGGCAAGCAGATCATCCGCGCCGGCCTGGAAGATCACTTCTGCGGCAAGCTGCTGGGCGTGCCGATGGGTTGCGACATCTGCTACACCAACCACGCCGAAGCCGACCAGGATGACATGGACACCCTGCTGACCCTGCTGGGCGTGGCCGGGATCAACTTCATCATGGGCATCCCCGGCTCCGACGACATCATGCTCAACTACCAGACCACCTCGTTCCACGACGCGCTGTACGCCCGACAAACATTGGGTTTAAAACCAGCGCCCGAGTTTGAACAGTGGCTGGCGAAAATGGGCATATTCACGCAAGCCGATGGCAAAGTGCGTTTTGGCAACAGCCTGCCACCAGCCTTCCGCCAAGCCTTGGCGCAATTGGGATGAAGGAGCCTCCAGTGCATATCGATACCCCTGAGATCAGCACCGAGCCTGTGGATAATCCCTGGCTGGAACTGCGCCGCCTGACCCCGGCGAGGATTGCCCTGGGCCGCACCGGCACCAGCATTCCCACGGGCGCACAACTGGACTTTCAGTTCGCCCACGCCCAGGCCAGGGATGCGGTGCACTTGCCGTTCGATCACGCGGGGTTGAGCAGTCAAATGGCCGAGCGCGGCCGCGACAGCCTATTGCTGCACAGCGCTGCTATCGACCGCCACAGCTACCTACAACGCCCGGATCAGGGGCGGCGCCTGAGCGATGAATCGGCGCAGATCCTGCGGGACTACGCCGAGGCCAACCCAGGCGGCGTCGACCTGGCAGTAGTGGTGGCCGACGGCCTGTCGGCGCTGGCGGTGCATAAACATACGTTGCCGTTTCTGACACGAATGGAAGAGCAGACTCACGCAGAAGGCTGGTCGCTGTCGCCGGTGATTCTGGTGGAACAGGGCCGTGTGGCGGTGGCCGACGAAATAGGCCAATTGCTGGGCGCAAAAATGGTGGTGATCCTGATCGGCGAACGACCGGGGCTCAGTTCACCGGACAGCCTCGGGCTGTATTTCACCTACAACCCCAAGGTCGGCCTGACCGATGCCTACCGAAACTGTATTTCCAATGTTCGCCTGGAGGGCTTGAGCTACGGCATGGCGGCTCACCGCCTGCTGTACTTGATGCGCGAGGCCTGTTGCCGGCAATTGTCGGGGGTCAACCTCAAGGATGAAGCCCAGGTTCAGACACTGGAATCAGACGATCCTGCGATGATGAAGGGTAACTTCCTGCTCAGCCCGCCGGAGCATTGATTCTGCACGATTGCGATTTTTTCCGACTTTAGGCAGCATCAAACCACGGCCGCTCGCGTCGTCGTCCCCCATTTGGAAGTTGAGGCCTAGCATGCGGATTACTCAAGCGACCCTGGAACACCTGGACCTGCTGACCCCGTTATTCGTCAAATACCGCGAATTTTATGGCGCGCTGCCCTTTCCTGATTCATCCCGGGCCTTCCTGGAGAAGCGTCTGCGGCGCAAGGAATCGGTGATCTACCTGGCCCTGGCGGATGACGACGACAAACTGCTGGGCTTTTGCCAGCTGTATCCGAGCTTTTCGTCGCTGTCCCTCAAGCGCGTGTGGATTCTCAACGATATCTACGTTGCCGAAGATGCCCGGCGCCAGTTGGTGGCCGATAACCTGATGCGAACGGCGAAGAAAATGGCCAAGGAGACTCACGCCGTACGCTTGCGAGTGTCCACCAGCAGCGACAATAAAGTGGCTCAAAAGACCTATGAGTCGATCGGGTTTCGTGAAGATACGGAGTTCAAGAACTACGTGTTGCCGATCAGTGACGAATAGCCCCGCTAAAGGCAGCACAAACCTATGGCAAGGGAGCTTTGCTCCCGCTGGGCTGCGCAGCAGCCCCATAACCTGCACAGCTACCCTCTGCGACATCCCCCGCTACAAAACCAACACGCTTTTCACCACTCAGTCCGTATAATGCCGACGTTTCAGGGTCGTAAGAAAGTCGCCACAACCTTGTAGCCTTATTACCCGAAGCCTTCGCACGCCCCGCTGAGTCGGGTCATTCACACAGGTGCCATCCATGGATTTCAACCCGCTCGACCTTATCCTGCATCTCGACGTGTATCTCGACCTGCTGGTAACCAACTACGGGCCGTGGATCTACGCCATCCTGTTTCTAGTGATCTTTTGCGAAACCGGGCTGGTGGTCATGCCATTCCTGCCGGGTGACTCGCTGCTGTTCATCGCCGGCGCTGTAGCCGCGGGCGGCGGCATGGACCCGGTCCTGCTGGGCGGCCTGTTGATGCTGGCGGCAATCCTCGGCGACAGCACCAACTACGTGATCGGACGAACGGCTGGGGAGCGCTTGTTCAGCAACCCCAACTCGAAAATCTTCCGCCGCGACTACCTGCAGAAAACCCACGATTTCTACGACAAGCACGGTGGCAAAACCGTGACCCTGGCGCGCTTCCTGCCGATCCTGCGGACCTTCGCGCCGTTCGTCGCTGGCATCGCCAAGATGCCGTACCCACGCTTCTTCGGTTTTAGTGTTTTAGGCACCATCCTGTGGGTTGGCGGCCTCGTCACCTTGGGCTACTACTTCGGCAACGTACCTTTCATCAAGAAAAACCTGTCGCTGCTGGTGGTGTTTATCATCCTTCTGTCCCTGGTGCCGATGATCATTGGTGTATTCCGCAGCCGCTTTGGCCGCACCTCGTCCGAAGCCAAACCACACTGACCGGCGATGTGGTCCCTCAGCGCCTGGCGTCGCCGGCGCATCCTGGCCAAGCATCCCGTTGCCGATGACACCTGGCAGCGGGTGCGCCATTACCTGACCTTTCTCGACGGCATCAGCGCCGAGCAAGACCAGTGGCTGCGTGAAGCCTGCGTGATGTTTCTCGCGCAAAAACACCTCACCGCCCTGCCCGGCGTGGAACTGCACCAGGAACAACGCCTGCTGCTCGCCGCCCAGGCGCAACTGCCATTGATGCACCTGGGTGATTTGGAGTGGTATCAGGGTTTCCACGAAATCGTCCTGTACCCCGACGACTTTGTCAGCCCGCAACGCCATCGCGACGCCAGCGGTGTCGAGCACGAGTGGGACGGCGAACACAGCGGCGAAGCCTGGCAGCAAGGCCCGGTGATCCTCGCCTGGCCCGGTGTGCTGGCCAGCGGCAACTGGGAAGGCTACAACCTGGTGATCCACGAACTGGCCCACAAACTCGACATGCTCAATGGCGACGCCAACGGCCTGCCGCCGCTGCACAGCGACATGCGCGTGCAGGAGTGGGCGAATGTGATGCAAAGCGCCTTCGACGACCTCAACCGCCAACTCGACCACAACCCCGATGCCGAAACCGCCATCGACCCCTACGCCGCCGAAAACCCGGCAGAGTTTTTTGCTGTCACCAGCGAGTATTTTTTCAGCGCCCCGGATTTGCTGATCAGCAGTTACCCACGGGTCTATGAGCAACTGAGCCACTTTTACCGCCAAGACCCACTGACGCGCCTTACACAACTACAAGCCAGCGACCCGCGCTATCAGACTGAAGGCTAAGTACCGTACGACGTCTGGCGCGTGGCATCGGCCTCGGAATATGCCTATAATCGCCGCCACTTTTAGGCCAATCCGGCCAAGTTTCTTGGCCAACTACGGGGGCAACGCCCAATGAGCTACAGCAAGATTCCGGCTGGCAAAGACCTGCCGAACGACATCTACGTCGCCATCGAGATTCCGGCCAACCACGCGCCGATCAAATATGAAATCGACAAAGACAGCGATTGCCTGTTCGTTGACCGTTTCATGGCCACCCCGATGTTCTACCCGGCCAACTACGGCTTCATCCCCAACACCCTGGCTGACGACGGTGACCCCCTCGACGTGCTGGTCGTGACCCCTTACCCGGTCACCCCAGGCTCGGTCATCCGCGCCCGCCCGGTCGGCATCCTGCACATGACCGACGACGGCGGCGGCGATGCCAAAGTCATCGCAGTGCCACACGACAAACTGTCCCAGTTGTATGTCGACGTGAAGGAGTACACCGACCTGCCGCCATTGCTGCTGGAACAGATCAAGCACTTCTTCGAGAACTACAAAGACCTCGAAAAAGGCAAATGGGTGAAGATCGAAGGTTGGGGCAACGCAGAAGCCGCCCGTACCGAGATCATGAAGTCGGTAGCCGCTTACAAAGGCTGATACCCGCGACTCATTGCCCAGGCAATCCAGAAAGCCCCGATTAATCGGGGCTTTTTTGTGAGAGTGCTTTGGTGGTACACCCTCAATAATCGAAGGCCACCGGTGCCGCTGGATGATCATTTACTGAGCTACGAAGGCTCTAAAACGGACGCGAAGCTGGGAAATTGAGGGGAATATGGGTATCATGCGCGGCACATTTGGTAGGGGGTTGGCTTAACGCTCGCCGCCCTGCCTGGCGATGCGGAGGAGTTCCCGCTGATGCCCCTATCAGCCAGGTGAAAGCCTAGCTGAACGATTTGAAGGCTGGTGAGGTTTACCAAAAATAAGCTGAACCCGTCCCCGAGAAGCCGGCCACAAGCCGGCTTTTTAATTTCCTATCCTTTTGTAAAATAAGACTTTTTCAGTCAAGCATCGAGCCAGCCCATACTTCAGTCCATCCCCCGACACCTTGGTGCGGGCTGGTTGATATCTCTAAGTGGGCGCTGATTGAGAACTGACCCGGGGTCAGTTTTCGGTCAGCGGCAACACACGCTGCTCTGCATGGATTTTTTACACGTCCTAACCATGCAGTACCGGGTCTTCCGGTGCTTATGCAGGCAATAATGGCACTACAGCATCATTGCCCACTCAATGAATCCAGCTCGATGCCGATAAACCTTCCCAAGCACTGCGCGGCTGCGTCAGAGCGACTCTCTATTAGCCCGTGGATTCACCGACACGGCTGCCAATATCAAACAGGAAGTTTTTGTATGACCGACGAAACGAAGCCAGAAAACGAGTCACGCCTGCTCAAGGCTGTAGAGTCGATCGCCATCAGTCCAAAGGATGCCCGGGCATTAGTCTCGCAATACAGAATTCAAGTGAAGGCATCTAAACCTAATGCTTCAGAACATGAAGTTCAGGCACTGGTCGCGAAGAAAATCATCAGTCGTTACTCAAAAATGTCAGCCACTAGCGGTGGAGTTACGGCTTTGGCCGGCGTCATACCGGGCCTGGGCACTGCCGTCGCGATGGTCGGTGGCGGACTAACCGACGCTACAATCGGTATGAAATTTCAAGTCGATATGTGCATGTGCCTGGCTGATGCCTTTGGCTGGGATCTCACAAGTGAGGATGCGCGGCAACTGGCATTTATGATTGCAGCAGGAGGGTCGCTGGAGAAGTTTGGCGTGGAAGTTGGTACCGCATTCGCCTCTAAGGCTGGCGTAAACATGGTACGCCAGTATCTGAAGGGAGCAGCATTGCAGGCAATCAAGGAAATGTTCAAACGCATAGGCATCACCTTCACTCGAAAAGCATTGGAAAAGGCAATTCCATTCGGCATTGGCGTAGTGATTGGCTCCACAGCCAACTATGCACTAACGAAATACGTCGGAAATACTGCTTTGGGCTGGTTCACAACTGATCGTGATATGGGTAACGAGCCAATCGTCGTGAAGGATGAGCTGATGGTGGATGCTGAGCCGACATGACCCTACCTGGCCTTGTCGCAGCATGACCAGTCTTTGAGTATGAGAGGAGTTACCCTCATCGAATCCCGGTGCCTGGAAAGCCTTTAAATGAACAGAAGTGGATATATCTGCTCGCATTCATGAGCATCAGGACACCCTCTGCCGCCCAGAGACGCAATGGTCGACGCTTCTGGGCCGGCGCTTCTGCTTGACTCTCCCCCTAAGGTCACACCTCACCCTGAGGCTTATTTTTCAGGATCTACCTCCATGAACCAACGAATCCTGGTCATCCTCGGCCACCCCTCCCGCACCAGTTTCTGCTCTGCCCTCACCAATACCTACATCGCATCCGCCAAATCCGCCGGCCATGACGTACGCCTCCTGCACCTGGCCGAGCTGGCCTTCGACCCCATCCTGCACAACGGCTACACCCAGATCCAAACCCTCGAACCTGATTTGCTGAAGGCTCAATCCGACATTCTCTGGGCCGAGCATCTGACGTTTGTTTTCCCCATCTGGTGGGGTGGCATCCCGGCGTTGATGAAGGGTTTTATCGACCGGGTTTTCCTGCCGGGGTTTGCCTTTAAATATCGCGAGGGCAAGGCGTTCCCGGACAAGCTGCTGAAGGGGCGAACCGCACACTTACTGGTGACCCTGGATACGCCGCCGTGGTATTACAGGTGGTTCTACCGCATGCCCGGTTTGCATCAGATGCGCAGGACGACCCTTGAGTTTTGCGGCATCAAGCCGATCAAGTCGTTGATGTTCGGGCCGGTGCTGGGTTCAACGGTGCAGCAAAGGGACAGGTGGTTAAAGCAGGCCGGTGCCCTCTTCGGAAAAAGGACGTTTCATGTACATCGGCAAAGCCGCGCTACTGTCGGGCACAACGATCAAAGCGATTCGTCACTATGAGGACATCGGTCTGTTACCGCCGCCGCAACGGGAAGGTCGCTACCGGGTTTATTCAGCACAGAGCGTTGAGCTGCTGATGTTTATCAAGTGTGCGCAGCAGCTGGGGTTCAAGCTCAAGGAGTTGCAGAAAATCCTCCACGGGCACCAGGGCGATGAGCTGCCCTGGCAGCGAGCGAGCAAGGCCATTGCCGACAAGAAACGCGAGTTGGTGAGCCGAATTGAAGCCTTGCAAAGCGTGCATGCCGGGCTGGTGGCGTTTGAAACCAGTCTGGAAGCGGACACTCAACAATGTTGCGATCGGGCGTCTGTGTCGGGTGCAGAAAAAGGATAGTTGCTCCTTTATGCACCTAGCCAATTGGCATTCGCACTTCGCTTTCTGCGCACGGGCCTGTCAGTGCCACCTTCGCCCAGCCAATAGCTGCGCAATCCAGCCCTCCCACTGGCCGGCAAGCCGGCGTTCCAACCCGTCTTTCCCGCATGCGGGGCAACACTCAAACCAATCTTGCCGCCCCAGCGCATCACTGCGCGGCGCCACAGTTTTATGCCACCCACATCCCCCACACACGAACGTATACGGCTTCGGTCTAATCGGCATGACGCCACCTCCTTATGTTCCATTCGGGGAAACCCGAAACAAGCATCGCCTCGGGTAATTGTCATCGTCAGGCCGTAGGGCCTGCCTCCTGCAGCTGCACCAACGTGCGCTGAAGGTGTGCGATACGTGCTTTCTCGGCGCGTAAGGCTGAACGCAACTCGCGGTTCTCCATCTCACGAATCTTCGCCCAGCGAGTCGCCGTGCGGCAGCCGATGACAAACTTCCAAATTTCCCGCAACCGCAGGTACTGCATCAACAGCACCAGCAAAATCACACCAATCAATACCAGCGCACCTGTCGAAATAACCTCCGACATACCCATGTCCTGCTTCCTTCTGGTGAGTTCGAGTGATCTCGAAGACAGCCATACGATATGTAGTCTTTTATTACAGGTCTATACTGTGGACAGATACAGGTAAAGTAATGGCACACATGGGAGGGGTCATGAAACGCAAGCAATCCATTGAGCACGTCCGCTGGGACCTGGCACTTCGCTATCGTTTGATCGAGACCGTGGCCTGGTGGGAGGGGCGCCTGACCACGGGCCACTTGATCCAGAGCTTCGGCATCAGCCGCCAGCAGGCGTCGAAGGACATCAACACCTACATCACCGAACATGCGCCCCGAAACTTGACATATGACAAGCAGCTCAAGGGCTACGTCCCGAGCAAGCAGTTCAAACCCAGGTTTATCGACGACAGCGCCAGCGCCTATTTACACCTGCTGTATCAGAACAATGAACGGGCGCCGCACATCGAGGGGCTGGCGCTGGCCTACGCCCATACCAAGGTGCTGGAGGTGCCGGACCGCACCATTCGACCACAGATTTTGCGCCCGCTGCTCAAGGCCTGTCGCGAAGGGCTGCGCCTGGAAACCGAGTATGTGTCCCTGGCCAACCCCGAGCCGGAAATTCGGCTGATTGCGCCGCACACTCTGGTGTACACCGGCATGCGTTGGCATGTGCGGGCGTATTGCGAGAAGAACCGCAAGTACCGTGACTTTGTCCTCAGCCGTCTGCGGGGCGAACCGGAGTTGCTGGGCAAATCCGAGAACGTGATAGGCGATGACAGTGTCTGGGAAACCGAAGTGGCGCTGGTGATTGCCCCGGATCAGCGCCTGACAGCGGCACAACGGGCGATCATCGAGACGGATTTCGGCATGGTCGACGGCCAGTTAGTGATCCCCAGTCGCCAGGCTCTGGTGAAATATGTCCTGCAGCGTTATCAGATCGATCCAAAGAACCTCGACCCCAAACCAGAGGCCCAGCAGATCGTGGTGAAGAACCTGCAAGAGTTGAAGCCTTGGCTCTATGACTGAGGAATGACCTGTCTGACGTTGAGCCGAATAAGCCCTTTATTCGGCTCACGCAATTGCCCCCCCCGTTCGTCCGGATCATCCTCCCTGACAACACTAATCCAATGAGGGGGCGAACGCGGCGGCGCCAACAAAGCCTGCACACCTCCCTTGATCCTCATCACAAATCCCCCCCTCATTTGCCCCAACCCCCCATGTCTGCTAGTGTCGCGCCCGTTTACCGTCAACCGGAATAGCCGCCATGGCCCGCAAAAAAGTTGCACTCGATTTCGAACAATCCCTCGCTGACCTGCAAACCCTGGTCGAGCGTCTGGAGAACGGCGAGCTGTCGCTGGAAGACTCGTTGACGGCGTTTGAGCAAGGCATCGGCCTGACCCGCGATTGCCAGAGCGCCCTGGCGCAGGCCGAGCAGAAGGTCCAGGTGTTGCTGGAACGTGATGGGGAGTTGGCCGAAGAGCCTTTCGACGCGGAACAGCCTGAATGATCGTCGCCTATCAGGCCAGCAGCCAGGCCCGGGTCAATGCTGCGCTGGACACCCTGTTTGTTGCGCCAAGCCCCGAACTGAACCGCTTGTATGAAGCCATGCGCTACAGCGTGATGAATGGCGGCAAACGCGTGCGCCCGTTGCTCGCCTATGCGGCCTGTGAGGCTCTGGGTGCGCAAGCGGAACAAGCCAACGGCGCGGCCTGTGCGGTGGAGTTGATTCACGCCTACTCACTGGTCCACGACGATTTGCCGGCGATGGACGACGACGACCTGCGTCGCGGCCAGCCCACCACCCATAAAGCCTTTGATGAAGCCTGTGCGATTCTGGCGGGTGATGGCCTGCAAAGCCTGGCGTTCAGCGCCTTGCTGGACCCGACGCTGAGCAGTGTGAACACCGAGATCCGCTTGCGCATGGTCACCGCCCTGGCATTGGCCGCAGGCCCGGCTGGCATGGTCGGCGGCCAGGCGATTGACCTGGGCTCAGTCGGCCTGAAGCTTGATCAGCAAGCCCTCGAATACATGCACCGCCACAAGACCGGCGCGCTGATTGAAGCGGCCGTACAACTCGGCGCTCTGGCCAGTGGCCGCGCCGAAGCCGCGCACTTGGCAGCGCTGAAAACTTATGCGCAGGCCACCGGCTTGGCGTTTCAGGTGCAGGACGACATTCTCGACGTTGAAAGCGATACCGCGACCCTCGGCAAGCGCCAAGGCGCTGATATTGCCCGGGGCAAGCCGACGTATCCGTCGTTGCTCGGCCTGGAAGCCGCCAAGGCCTACGCCCTTGAGCTACGGGACCAGGCCCTGGACGCCCTGCGACCTTTCGACGCGGCGGCCGAGCCCCTGCGTGATCTGGCGCGGTATATCGTTGAGCGGCGCCACTGATAAGTCCGGCAGTTTCCCCCGCATATCGGCCAAGTTCGGCGCTCTGCGTGGGCAGTTTGCGATGCTTGAGGTAAACTGCCGCCTCTTCTATACCTATAACGATTCGCCTGATGCCCACGACGTTCCAAGAGATTCCCCGCAAGCGCCCGTCCACGCCCCTGCTCGACCGTGCTGACACGCCGGTCGGCCTGCGCCGTTTGGGTGAAGCCGAGCTGGAAACCCTGGCCGATGAGTTGCGCCAGGAGTTGCTCTACACGGTCGGCCAGACCGGTGGGCACTTCGGTGCCGGCCTGGGCGTCATCGAGCTGACCATCGCGCTGCATTACGTCTTTGACACCCCGGACGACCGTCTGGTGTGGGACGTGGGTCATCAGGCCTATCCGCACAAAATCCTCACCGGACGCCGCGAGCGCATGGGCACCCTGCGCCAGAAGGACGGCATTGCCGCCTTCCCGCGCCGCAGCGAGAGCGAGTACGACACCTTTGGCGTCGGCCACTCCAGCACCTCGATCAGCGCTGCGCTGGGTATGGCGATTGCCTCCCGTCTGCAAAATAGCGAGCGCAAAACGATTGCCGTGATCGGTGATGGCGCGCTGACGGCGGGCATGGCCTTCGAAGCGCTGAACCATGCGCCGGAAGTGAACGCCAACATGTTGGTGATCCTCAACGACAACGACATGTCGATCTCGCGCAATGTCGGTGGCTTGTCCAACTACCTGGCGAAAATCCTTTCCAGCCGCACCTACGCCAGCATGCGTGAAGGCAGCAAGAAAGTACTGTCGCGCCTGCCTGGTGCGTGGGAAATCGCCCGCCGCACCGAAGAGTACGCCAAGGGCATGCTGGTACCGGGCACCCTGTTCGAAGAGCTGGGATGGAACTACATTGGCCCGATCGACGGCCATGACCTGCCGACGCTGATCGCCACCCTGCGCAACATGCGTGACCTCAAAGGCCCGCAGTTCCTGCATATCGTCACCAAAAAAGGCAAAGGCTTCGCCCCGGCAGAAGTCGACCCGATTGGTTATCACGCCATCACCAAGCTCGAACCGGTGGACGCGCCGGCCGCTGCGCCGAAGAAAGTCAGTGGGCCGAAGTACTCTGGTGTGTTCGGTGAGTGGCTGTGCGACATGGCCTGCGCCGACCCGCGTCTGGTGGGCATTACTCCCGCAATGAAGGAAGGCTCCGACCTGGTGGCGTTCAGCGAACGCTTCCCGCTGCGCTATTTCGACGTCGCCATCGCTGAGCAACACGCGGTGACTTTCGCCGCCGGCATGGCCTGCGAAGGCGCCAAGCCGGTGGTGGCGATCTACTCCACCTTCCTACAGCGCGGTTACGACCAGCTTGTGCATGATGTGGCCGTGCAGCACCTCGACGTGCTGTTCGCTATCGACCGTGCTGGCCTGGTAGGCGAAGACGGCCCGACTCACGCCGGCAGCTTTGACTTGTCTTACCTGCGCTGCATCCCCGGCATGCTGGTGATGACCCCGAGCGACGAGAACGAACTGCGCAAAATGCTCAGCACCGGCCACCTGTACAACGGCCCGGCTGCCGTGCGTTATCCGCGCGGCAATGGCCCCAATGCAGTGATCGAGAAAGACCTTGAGCCTATCGAGATCGGCAAGGGCATCGTCCGCCGCCAGGGCAGCAACGTTGCTCTGCTGGTATTTGGTGTGCAACTGGCCGAAGCCCTGAAGGTTGCCGAGAAAATCGACGCCACCGTGGTGGACATGCGTTTCGTCAAGCCTCTGGACGAAGCCCTGGTGCGCGAAATGGCCGGCAGCCATGAGTTGCTGGTGACCATTGAAGAAAACGCCATCATGGGCGGTGCCGGTGCAGCAGTCAGTGAGTTCCTGGCGCGGGAGAACATCCTCAAGTCGGTGCTACACCTGGGCTTGCCGGATGCGTACGTCGAACACGCCAAGCCGGCGCAGATGCTGGCCGAGTGTGGGCTGGATGAGGCGGGGATTGAAGCCTCGGTTCGTCAGCGCATGACGCTCCTGGGGCTCTGACCCAACTCCCCGGTTAAAACCGGATCAAATGTGGAAGCTGGCTTGCCTGCGATAGCAGTGAGTCAGCTGCCCCATCATCAACTGAACCACCGCTATCGCAGGCAAGCCAGCTCCCACATTAGCTCTGCGTAATCCTTGGGAGCTATGGACAGCCCATGAACCGCCTTCGTTTCGCTCTGCCCCTGCTGTTATTGCCCGCCACCGACCTGCTCGCCGACAGCTTTGAGCGCGACCAGGCCCTGAAACTTCCTGACGTGGTCATCAGCGCCAACCGCCAGGTCCAGGCCCGCAACGACAGCAGCGCGGCCAACACCGTATTCACCCGCGACGACATCGACCGCCTGCAGCCCTCCAGCGTGACCGACCTGCTCAGCCGCGTGCCTGGGGTGCAAGTGGCGCAAACGGGTGGCCGTGGCAGCCTGCCGGGAATTTTTATTCGCGGTACCAAGGCTGCGCAAAGTCTGGTGTTGGTGGACGGCCAGCGCATCGCCAACGCCACCTCCGGCGACAGCGGTCTGCAATACCTGAGCATCGACCAGATAGAGCGGGTGGAAGTGCTGCGCGGTTCGCGTTCAGTGATTTATGGCAGCGATGCCATTGGCGGGGTGATTCAGATATTCACTCGGCGTAATGCGCAACCCGGTGTGCATCCACGCTTGCATATGGGGTTTGGCAGCAACAAGACCTGGGAGCGCAGCCTTGGGCTGTCCGGAGGTGATGAGCGCACCCGCTTTAATCTCGGTGCCAGCCTGGATGAGACTCAAGGGATCAACTCGACGCGTGAGTCACTTGCCGCCGATAACGATCACGATGCCTACCGCAACAAATCCTTGAGCCTGAATCTCAGCCACGCGCTGACCGACGACGTTGAGGTGGGCTTCAACCTGTTGGATGGTCGGGGCAAGTCAGAGTACGACAACCCGGACGGACGTTGGGACGATAGCCTGTTGAAAAGCGTCGGCCAGCAGCCCTACACCGATTACACAGTGAGCAGCGTCAGTAGCTACATCGACGCCAGGCTCAACGACCGCTGGCAAAGCCGCGTAGAACTGGGCCACAGCGAGAACCGCGACACCAAACGCGACAAGCTCAGTGATGACTTCACTGTGTTCAACACCTACCGCGACTCGATCAACTGGCAGAACGACCTGACTCTCAACGACCAGAACAGCCTGATCCTCGGCGGCGATTGGTCCGAAGACAGGGTTCGCAGCGACTTTGATTACTTCTCCCAGCGTCGCGGCCTGGATGAAACCAGTCGCTGGAATCGCGCAGCCTTTATTCAGCATCGCTTCCAGTCGGATGCTTTCTCCACCGAACTGGGTCTGCGCCACGACGACAACCAGCAATACGGCAGTCAGAACACTTGGAGCGGCACCTTCACCCTGCCGCTCAACCCCGATAACGTGATACTGCTGTCCTATAGCGAAGGCTTCCGAGCGCCGACCTTCAACGACCTGTATTACCCCGGCAGCAGCAACCCGGACCTCAAGCCCGAACACTCGAAAAGCTACGAGGTGCAATGGCGCAGCCAGCTGACTGACAGCACACGACTGGAAACCTCGCTGTACCGCACCGACCTCAAGGACGCGATTGTCGCCCGCCAAGAAAGTTACTACGTGCCATACAACGTCGCCTCGGCACGCATCAACGGCTTCGAAGCCGCCCTGAAGCAAGAGCTGTTCGGCTGGCAGGCCAATCTGGGGCTGGCGATTATTGATCCACGGGATCGCGACAGCGGCCACACCCTGGCCCGTCGCGCCCGCCGGACCTTGAGCCTGGACCTGGATCGGCAATTCGACCGCTTGGGCGTCGGCGCCAGTTGGCAAGCGGTCAGTGGCAGTTATGACGATGAAAAGAACAAAAACCGTCTCGGCGGTTATGCGCTGCTCGGACTGCGCAGCAGCTGGGCACTGAACCGGGAAGTGTTGCTGTCAGTGAAGCTCGACAATCTGCTGGACAAGACTTACGCCCGGGCGCGCTACAGCTATGAAGAGCCGCACTTCGAGAACAACCATGACTATCGGGAAGAAGGTCGGACCTGGATGGTTGGAGTGACGTGGACGCCAGAGATCTAGTGGGTGCTGGCTGCAACCACCTGACATAACCGCGCCACCGCCTCCAACATCTGCCCACTGGGCCGCTCCAGGCCTTTGTCCGGCACCACCAGCAAGCGCCCCTGGGCCACCGCCGCCACCTGGGGCCAGGCCTTCCAGGTATCCAGCTGGGTTTGGTCACCCGCCAGAATCACCTCGGGATTGCGCTGCAGCACCGACTCGACACTGACTTGGGGCGCCGGCAGTTTCAGGTCATCGAACACATTACGCGCCCCGCACACAGTCAGCGCATCACTGATGATCTGCCCGCCGCCCACGGTGTACAACGGTTGATTCCACACCTGATAAAACACCCGCAACGGCTCGGCCCGGTGATAGCGCTGGCGCAACTCGGTCAAGCGCTGACGCAGCTGCATGGCCAACTGGCGGCCACGCTCGGGCCGATCCAATTGCAGGGCAATGGCTTCGACCTGACTGGTCAGTTGTTCAAGGCTATGGGGTTCGGCCACGTAGGTCGGGATATTCAGGCGTTTGAGCTGTTCGCGCTGGGCCGGGCCGATGCTGCCGGGCCACAGCAATATCAAATCCGGTTTGAGGCTGAGCAATTGCTCCATGTCCAACTGGCCGTAACGCCCCACCGACGCCACGTTCGCCAATGGCACTGGCCGCTCACCGCCGTCGAGCACGCCCACCAGCAAATCGACAGCGCCCAGCTCAACGACGATTTCAGATAAGGAGGGTGCGAGGCTGACCACCCGCTCTACCGCCATCGCCATCGCCTGGACACTGGCGAGCAGCAGCAAAACCGCCAACCAGGCGCGCATCAGCCCAGTTGACGCGGAATACGGTAGAGGTAGAACAGCACCATCGTCGACAACGCCAGCAGAAACAGCGGCACCGCTTCCAGGCCGACAAACACCGCCAGTGCGCCGATCCAGGCTGGCAAGGAAGCCGCCAGCAGCGCCAGGCGCCGCCGGGCCGCAAGGGTGATCCAGGCAGCGGATTCTTCAGGGGTATCGAGGGCTTTGCCGGTGGCGATCAGGGCGTGTTTGTAGCCATGGAAGTAACGCAGGCTGGCAAACATCGAGGCGGTGCCAGCGATAAAAAACGGCATGGCCAACACCGGCAACAGCGGCTCGGCCTTGCCAAACACCAGATTGATCACGAACAACGGCAGCAGCGCCAGGGCCAGGTATTGCCACCAGTTGAACGACAGTCGCCGCTTGACCTGACCACGGGTCACGCCCGGTCAGCCTCGCTCTGATGCTCGTTGCCCATCATGTGGTCGAGCTTGCTGGCCTTGGTGGCCAGATAAAGCTTGTTGTGCGGGTTGTGGCCGGTGTGCAGCGGCACGCGCTCGGCGACGGTGATGCCCATGTCGACCAAGGCCTTGACCTTGCGCGGATTGTTGGTCATCAGACGCAGGGACTTGATGCCCAAGTGCTCCAGCATCGGCAGGCACATGGCGTAGTCACGCTGGTCGGCAGCGAAACCCAGGCGCTCATTGGCTTCCACGGTATCGGCGCCGCCGTCTTGCAGTTCGTAGGCACGGATCTTGTTCAGCAGGCCAATGCCACGACCTTCCTGGCGCAAGTACAACAACACGCCGCGGCCTTCGCGAGCGATGGCCTGCATCGCGGCTTCCAGTTGCGAACCGCAGTCGCAACGCTGGCTGAACAGGGCGTCGCCGGTCAGGCATTCGGAGTGCAAGCGGCCGAGAACCGGCGCGCCGTCAGCCACATCACCCAGGCTAAGCACGACATGTTCGCGCCCACTGGCTTGCTCAAGAAAGCCATGCATGGTGAATTGGGCAAAAGTGGTAGGCAGCTTGGAAGCAGCGACGAAAACGACGGGCACCGTGTGCTCCTGATTTCAAATTACACGAGGCGGCATTGTAACAGCACGTTCCTACAGACGCTTAAGCTGAATTATCGCTGATAAAGATCAATCGGTTCGATTGGCCTTTGCCTTGGTTCTATGGGCCACCTCTACTGTAGGAGCCGGTCAAAAAGGATACGGCTGGTGCCAGCGCTCGAAAATTGGCTTCAGCTCACCGTTTTTCACCAAAACGTCCATGCGCTGATCAAACAGCGCCATCAGTGCCCGACCCCGCTCGTTGTCGGTAAAGCCCAGGAACAGCGGCAGTTCGACAAGATGGGTGAGCTTGAATAGCAAAGGGTCCGGCGCTTGATCCAGGGTGTAGCGTGCCTCGGTCAGGGCGTCGATGTAGAGGTCGGCGCGCTTGTGCAGCAGCATAGGCAGGATGCCGTCGCGGCGCTCAATCTGATTGAAGGTGTGGATATTGGGCAAGTAGGTGTCGTACTTGTAGCCACGCACCCAGGCCAGGCGGTAGTTGCCCAGCGTGGCCAGGGTCGGCGCCGCTGTGCTTGCCAGCCCCAGTGCATAGATATGATCGGAGTCGTAGTGCCAGCGCGCGTACCGCACGCTCTCGGTTTCATCACGGTAGGCGCCGACATAGGCATCGACCTCGCCGCGCTGGGCCAGGCCAACCGAGCGGGTGTAAGGCACGCTGCGGGTTTTGACCTTGACCCCAACCGGCTCGAAAACCTGTCGCAACACGTCCCAGGCCAGGCCACTGCCGTCTTCGTTGGTGTAGCTTTTCCAGGCTTCACTGGCGAGGTTAATCTGATCGGGAACCGTCGGAATATCATCCGCCCGTACCGAAAACACTAATGCACACAGCAGTACCAAGAGCCTGCGGCGACCATCCATAGTGACGACCTCTAATAAAATCAGCTCACGTCAAACACCACACCACCCCCTGCATCGCCAGCCAGGCAAATACGCCCGCCGATAGCCTCAGCCTGGCAAAATCTGCCACAACGGGGTAAAGGGTAGCGCAACCAGCGAGCCCCAGGATCTCGACGCCTTGGGCAACGCGCCAAAACCAAAGCCGAACGCGAGGAAACGCCAGGGATTGCACCCCACCGATGGCGGCACAAACTCAGCCGGGAGCTGTCAGGGGTGATCTGTCACGGAGCATCCCGAAAGTGTTGATAGCCCCGGATCACCGGAGTGATGTCCTGCCCCGTGGCGTCCAGCAGAACCACGCCCTGCCCCTGCGCCACCCGACCAATCACATGGATCGGCCAGCCGGCGGCCAGCAATGGCGCCAGCTCGACAGACGGCAAAGTGAACGCCAATACATAGTCGTCGCCACCGCTCAAAGCGGCGGATCGGGCCTCATCGTCGCCGAGAAACGCCAGCAGGGCCTCCGACAACGGCAGCGTTTGCCGCTCGATCAACAAACTGACAGCTGAAGCCTTGGCGATATGCCCACAATCGGCTAAAAGGCCGTCGGAAATATCCATGGCGGACGTAGCCTTGCCCCGCAAGGCCAGGCCCAGCACCAACTGGGGCTGAGGCGACCAGTAATGGGCCAGCAGCGGTTCAGCGATGGCCGCAGGCGCAGTGCGTTGGCCCAACACCAGCGGCAAGGCACCGGCAGCATTGCCCAGCGCTCCTCCCACACACAACAAATCACCGGGTTGTGCACCGCTGCGGGTCAAGGCCAGGCCTGCCGGCACCCGACCAAAGACGGTCAGGGTCAGGCTCAACGGGCCACGGGTGGTATCACCGCCCACCAGGCCCACGCCACAGCGTTGAGCCATGACGTTCAAACCCTGGGCATAGCGTTGCAACCAATCGGCATCCACCGTCGGGGTAGTCAGGGCAAGGGTAAACGCAAGGGGGTTGGCGCCCATGGCCGCCAGATCGCTTACCGCCACGGCCAGCGAGCGCTGGCCGAGCAGGAACGGATCGCAGGGGTCGGCAAAATGCACGCCGGCCACCAGGGTATCGGTGGAAATCGCCAGCTGTTCCCCTGGGGGAACCGCCAGCAAGGCGCAGTCGTCGCCGATCCCCAGGGCAATGCCCTCACCGCCTTGCGCACAGGGCGCGGCGGCAAAGAACTTACGGATCAGTTCGAACTCGCCCATGGCGCAAGCAAGCGCTGATTAGCGCTTGAACGCCTTCACTTCGGCTTCACGCAGGCGCGGAGCCAGCTTGTCGAGCACGCCGTTGACGAACTTGTGGCCGTCGGTGGAACCGTAGACTTTCGCCAGTTCGATCCCTTCGTTGATCACCACGCGGTACGGTACGTCGACGCGCTTGAGCAGTTCCCAGGTGGACAGGCGCAGTACGCACAGTTCAACCGGGTCCAGCTCGTCGATGGTCAGGTCCAGGCACGGCGTGAGCGCAGCGTCGATTTCGGTCAGGTTGGCCGGGACACCGTGCAGGATGTCGTGGAAGTAGCTGGCATCGACATCACTGAAATCGTTGTCGACGCGAAACTGCGCTTCGATTTCGTTCAGTGATTGCTTGGCCATATGCCGCTGGTACAGCGCCTGGGTCGCGAGCTGACGGGCCTCCCGACGCTTGACGCTCTTGGAAGGTTTGCCGGCGTCCGCAGGGCGCGGGTCACGGGGGTTGAAACGATCGCTTTCGTCGCTAATCACTTGGCCTCCAACTGTGCCAGCAGGCTAACCATTTCCAGGGCAGACAGGGCAGCTTCGGCACCTTTGTTACCGGCCTTGGTACCGGAACGTTCGATGGCTTGCTCGATGGAATCAACGGTCAGCACGCCAAACGCGACGGGAACGCCGAACTCCATGGACACTTGGGACAAGCCCTTGGTGCATTCGCCAGCCACATATTCGAAGTGTGGAGTACCGCCACGAATGACCGCGCCCAAGGCGATGATCGCCGCGTATTCGCCTTGTTGGGCAACTTTCTGCGCAACCAGTGGAATCTCGAAGGCGCCAGGGGCGCGGATAATAGTGATGTTGCTTTCGCTCACACCGTGGCGAACCAGGGCATCCACGGCACCGCTTACCAGGCTTTCAACGACGAAGCTGTTGAAGCGGCCAACCACCAGAGCATAGCGGCCTTGGGGGGCGATGAAGGTACCTTCGATGGTCTTCAGGGTCATTCGACAAATCTCTTAAAGAGCCGGGACGCGTTCATTACGCGCCCCTCAGTGATATTTGAACCGCGAACAAGGGGCGAAAAACGCCAGCCTTTATTCGGAGGGCACGTATTCTACAACTTCCAGGTCGAAACCGGATATCGCATTAAATTTCATTGGCGCACTCATCAGGCGCATTTTGCGCACGCCCAGATCACGCAAAATCTGCGAACCGGCACCGACGATGCTGTAGGTGGTCGGCGTTTTGACCGGGGTTTGCTCGGCGGTTTCGCGAATATTCGTCAGCAACACGTCACCATCCACCGGGTTGCCAAGCAGCAACACCACACCGCTACCGGCCTCGGACACCGCAGCCATCGCGGCCCGCAGGCTCCAGCGGCCCGGCTGCTTGACCATCAACAGGTCCCGCAGCGGGTCCATGTTGTGCACGCGAACCAGGGTCGGATTTTCAGCGCAGATGTTGCCCAGGGTCAGGGCCATGTGCACGTCGCCTTCCACCGAGTCACGATAGGTCACCAGATTGAACTGGCCCAACTCGCTGTCCAGAGGCTGCTCGGTAATCCGCTGAACGGTACGTTCGTGGATCATCCGATAGTGAATCAGGTCGGCGATAGTACCGATCTTGATGCCGTGTTCGGCGGCAAAAACTTCCAGTTCTGGGCGACGGGCCATGGTGCCGTCGTCGTTCATTACTTCGCAGATCACCCCGCTCGGTTCGAAACCGGCCATGCGCGCCAGGTCGCAAGCAGCCTCGGTATGGCCGGCACGGGCCAGGGTACCGCCGGGCTGGGCCATCAGCGGGAAGATATGGCCGGGGCTGACGATGTCTTCGGCCTTGGCGTCTTTTGCAGCAGCCGCTTGCACGGTGCGGGCGCGGTCAGCGGCGGAGATGCCGGTGGTCACGCCGGTGGTCGCTTCAATCGACACAGTGAACTTGGTGCCAAAACCCGAACCATTGCGCGGCGCCATCAGCGGCAGCTTGAGCAGTTCGCAGCGTTCGCGGCTCATGGGCATGCAGATCAGACCACGGGCGTGCTTGGCCATGAAGTTGATGTGTTCAGGCCGGCACAGTTCGGCGGCCATGATCAGGTCTCCTTCGTTCTCACGGTCTTCGTCATCCATGAGGATGACCATCTTGCCTTGGCGGATGTCTTCAACCAGTTCTTCGATGCTATTGAGCGCCACGTGGCACCCCCTTGGTCAGGATTTGAGATAGCCATTGGCGGCTAGAAAACTTTCGGTGATGTTCCCTGCAGCAGGCTCTGCGGCCTTGTCGCCCAACAACAGGCGTTCCAGGTAACGGGCAAGCAAGTCGACTTCCAGGTTCACCCGGCGACCTGGCTGGTACGACGCCATGATGGTTTCGCTCAGGGTGTGGGGAATGATGGTCAGTTCAAATTCAGCGCCATTGACGGCGTTCACGGTGAGGCTGGTGCCGTCGACGGTAATCGAGCCTTTATGGGCGATGTACTTGGCCAGCTCTTTGGGCGCGCGGATGCGGAACTCCACGGCGCGGGCATTTTCGCTGCGCGCTACCACTTCGCCGACGCCGTCGACGTGACCGCTGACCAGATGCCCACCCAGGCGAGTGGTCGGGGTCAGGGCTTTTTCCAGGTTGACCGGGCTGCCGGCCTTGAGGTCGTTCATCGCGGTGCAGTCCAGGGTTTCCCGGCTGACGTCGGCGGCAAAGCCATTGCCAGGCAACTCGACGGCGGTCAGGCACACGCCATTGACGGCGATGCTGTCGCCCAGCTTGACGTCGCTCAGGTCGAGCTTGCCGGTTTCAACCAGCACCCGCACGTCACCGCCTTTTGGGGTCAGTGCACGGATGCTGCCGATGGATTCGATAATGCCGGTAAACATGGAGTCCTCCTGGGGGCTTGGCGCAGGCCGGGAATTATACGCTTGCTGGGGGGACGGGAATGGCAGTGACTCGCCAGTCGTCGCCTACAGCACGCATTTCAATGATCTTGAGTTGGGGTGCGTCGGCCAGCTTCGCCAGAGGCCAGTCCAGCAACGGCCGGGCGGCTGAACCGAGGAACTTGCCGGCGACGAAAATCACGTACTCGTCCACCAAGCCCTGCTGGGCGAAGGCACCGGCCAGGCTCGGGCCGGCTTCCACCAGCACCTCGTTGACGCCACGGGCCGCCAGCGCCACCAGCGCCGAACGCAGGTCGACCTGACCTTCGACACCCGGCACTACCAGGCACTCGGGGCCGGTGGGGTACTGGTTTTCCGGCGTCACGCAAGTGATGACCAGCGCCGGGCCAGCCTTAAAGAACGGCGCATCCAGCGGCACCCGCAGGCGACCGTCGATCAACACCCGCAGCGGCGGCCGAGACATGGCCAGGGCGGTGGTTTCTTTATCCAGGCCCAGCTCGGCAGCGCGCACGGTCAGGCGCGCGCCGTCGGCCAGCACCGTGTCGGCGCCGGTCAGCACCACACTGGCCTGGGCACGTAACCGCTGCACATTGGCGCGCGCCGCCGGCCCGGTGATCCATTGGCTTTCGCCGCTGGCCATCGCCGTGCGCCCATCCAGGCTCATCGCCAGCTTGACTCGCACGAATGGCAAACCGTGCTCCATGCGCTTGAGGAACCCCTGATTGAGGGCCCGCGCATCCGCTTCAAGCACACCGCAGTGAACCGCGATCCCGGCCTGGGCCAGGCGCTGCAGGCCACGGCCGGCGACTTCGGGGTTGGGGTCCTGCATGGCGGCGACCACCCGGCCTACGCCGGCGTTGATCAACGCATCGGCGCAGGGCGGCGTATGGCCGTGATGACTACAAGGCTCCAGCGTCACATAGACGGTGGCGCCCCGCGCCTGAGTGCCGGCTGCGCGCAGGGCGTGGACTTCGGCATGGGGTTCGCCTGTGCGCACGTGCCAGCCTTCGCCGACCACCTGCCCATCACGGACAATCACGCACCCGACCCGGGGGTTGGGATGGGTGGTGTACAGGCCTTTGCGTGCCAGTTCCACGGCGCGAGCCATGTAATGGGCGTCGAGGATGGTTTGCTCTACTGACGGTGGGTTCATTCTTTGATCGGCTCACGGGCCAGGCGGTCGATCTCTTCGCGGAACTCATTGAGGTCCTGGAAGCGTCGATACACCGAAGCGAAACGGATGTAGGCAACTTCGTCGAGCTTTTGCAGCTCGCCCATCACCAGTTCTCCAACCACCAGGGACTTGACCTCGCGCTCGCCGGTCGCCCGCAGCTTGTGCTTGATATGCGCCAGCGCAGCTTCCAGCCGTTCGACACTCACCGGGCGTTTTTCCAGGGCGCGCTGCATACCAGCGCGCAGTTTTTCTTCGTCGAAGGGCTGGCGGCTGCCGTCGGTCTTGATCAGACGTGGCAATACCAGTTCGGCGGTTTCGAAAGTGGTGAAACGTTCACCGCAGCCAGAGGCCAGGCATTCACGCCGGCGACGCACCTGTTCGCCCTCGGCGACCAGACGCGAGTCAATGACCTTGGTGTCGTTGGCACCGCAGAAGGGACAGTGCATGGTGGCAGGCAACAAAAAATGGGAGGGCCATGGTAGCGCATCCCCGTGGCAAGACAAGCCATAGCCTTTACGGTATATAGGCTGACTATTATGTTTCTTATCTTTAAATCACGGATTTTCGCCTTTTTTGGAGCCGTACATGCCTCTACGACCACTCGTTTTGCTCACTTTGTTCAGTTTCCTGGTGGCCTGCAGCAGCGAAGCGCCAAAACCGGCCGCCCCGCAACCGACGCCACAACAACAGAAAAAGATCCCCGGTGTGGAAGAGCTCGGCCCGCTGCCGGCCTATCAGCGTGAAGTGAGCGGCACCCTCAATGGCGTGCCGGCTGGTGCTGAAGTCGAGTTGGCGCTGCTGGTGATCGATGACCGCAGCCGCCCACAGCAATTGTTGGCCAGCAGCATATTGATCGGTAACAACAAGCCGTTGGCGTTCCGCTTGCGCTTCAACCCCCAGGCATTCCCAGCCGGGGCGCGCGTTGAATTGCGCGGTCGCGCCAGCCAGTCCGGCCAATTGATCCTGCACTTGCCTGCGGTGCGCATCGAACAAGCGATCACCCAGACCACTGGCCCCCTGCAACTCGTCAAGGCGCCATGAGACCACCGCTGGACCTGCAGCGGGCCTTGAGTGAGCTGATTGGCGATGCGCAACTGGTGCCCTCCCCGCTGCCAGGCACCGAGCTGTCACTGTGGCTGCTGGACGCTGACAACATGGAGCGCGCCTTCAGCCCGGAAGAAACCCAGCGCATCCTCCATGAACCGCCGTACTGGAGTTTTTGCTGGGCCAGCGGTTTGGCGCTGGCACGGTATCTCGCAGCCAATCCTGGATGGGTCGCAGGCAAGCGGGTGCTGGATTTTGGCGCTGGTTCAGGGGTGGCCGCAATTGCTGCCGCCAAAGCTGGGGCGCTGGAAGTGCTGGCCTGCGATCTCGACCCACTGGCCCTGGCGGCGTGCCGGGCAAATGCCGAACTCAATGGCGTTACGCTGGGTTATTCAGCAGACTTTTTCGCCGAGGCGGATCGTTTTGATCTGATCCTGGTGGCGGATGTGTTGTATGACCGGGCGAACTTGCCGCTGCTGGATCAATTCCTCACCCGCGGCCGGGAGGCATTGGTGGCGGACTCACGGGTTCGCGACTTCCAGCACCCGGATTATCAGCGCCTGGAAATCCTGGATGCCCTGACCTTGCCCGACCTGGCCGAGCCTTGGGAGTTTCGCAAGGTGAGCCTGTACCATTCGCGGCGCGCTTCCAGCCAATCCCGCCAGCCCTTATAGTTGCCCCCATCCCACGCTTTGTTCGAGATACCCCATGAGTGAGCCCACCCCGTACATCTTCGACGCCACCACTGCCACTTTCGACCAGGCGGTGATCGAGAACTCGTTCCACAAACCCGTGCTGGTGGACTTCTGGGCCGAGTGGTGCGCGCCGTGCAAGGCGTTGATGCCGATGCTGGCGCAGGTTACCGAGAGTTATCAGGGCGAGTTGCTGCTGGCCAAGGTTGATTGCGATGCCGAGCCAGACGTGGTCTCACGCTTTGGCATTCGCAGCCTGCCAACGGTGGTGTTGTTCAAGGACGGCCAGCCGGTGGATGGTTTCTCCGGAGCGCAGCCGGAGTCAGCGGTGCGAGCGATGCTTGAGCCGCATGTGCAAATGCCGCCCCCCGCCGCGGCTGATCCGCTGGTGCAGGCCGAGGCGCTGTTTGCCGAAGGTCGCATCAGCGATGCCGAAGCGGTGCTGGTCACTTTGCTGGGCGAAGACAACACCAACGCCGCCGCGCTGATTCTCTACGCGCGCTGCCTCGCCGAACGCGGTGAACTGGGCGAAGCGCAGACCGTGCTCGACGCAGTAAAAAGCGACGATCACAAGGCCGCACTGGCCGGCGCCAAAGCGCAAATCACCTTCCTGCGCCAGGCCGCTGACCTACCGGACGCCGCCGAACTGAAAGCCCGCCTGGCGCAAAACCCTCAGGATGACGAAGCGGTCTATCAACTGGCCGTACAGCAACTGGCTCGCCAGCAATACGATGCCGCGCTGGATGGCTTGCTCAAGCTGTTTATCCGTAATCGCAGCTACAGCGAAGGCCTGCCCCACAAAACCCTACTGCAGGTGTTTGAGTTGCTGGGCAGTGATCACCCGCTGGTCACGGTCTATCGGCGCAAGTTGTACACCGCGTTGTATTGATCGGTTATTCGACCCAACTGTACAGCGGCGTATCGCCGCCGCTGCTCACCTTGACCTTGGCGCAATGGCGCAGGCGCACCAACAGGCGCTTGCCCGCCGAGGCGCTGCCGGCCAATCCTTCAAGCTGATCCGCCAACTCAAGGCCACTCATCTGCCCGGCCTTGCGCAGCAGGTCCTGGGCGCTCTGCCACAGCGTGTCGTCCTGATTGACGGCCGCCGCCGGAGCAACAGGTTCGGCACTCGACGGTTTGACCGTCTGCAATTGCGCGCCCAGTTGCGCCCAATCGCCGTCATCCATCTCCAGTGTCAGGTCAACCGGCAGGTCGCCGATGGTTCCACGAATTCGCAACATTGCTCTCACTCCCGCACTTTTCCGACCAGCATGCTCCCATGCGTCTTGCGCAACGCCAAGCGGGCGGTCAAACTCCCGGCGCCATTGTTATAAGATCACATAACAAAATATTCATCTTGCCCCGGAGTTCGCCATGCGCCGCCTGTTGCTCGCTTTGCCGTTTACCCTGTTGCCACTGACCATCGCCCAGGCCGCTGACGAGCACGCCCATACCCAAGAACATGACCATGAACACGGCAGCCTTGGCGCCCACGAGCATGGCGTCGGCCGCCTCAACGCGGTGCTCGACGGTCAATCCCTGGAGCTGGAGCTGGAAAGCCCGGCGATGAATCTGGTGGGTTTCGAACACCTGGCCACCACCGATGCCGACAAGGCCAAGGTCGCCGCCGCCCGCAAACAGTTGGAACAGCCGCTGGTACTGTTCAGCCTGCCAAAGGGCGCCGGTTGTGTGGTCAGCACCCAGGAACTGAACAGCCCACTGTTCGGCGACAAGCCCGAAGCCGATCATGATGACGACGATGACAGCCACGCCACCGACGGCAAAGGCGCTGCCGCCCACGAGCATCATCATGACCACAGCGAAATCCACGCCCACTACCAGTTCACCTGCGCCACGCCGACCGCACTGAAGAACCTCGACCTGACGCAGATCTTCAAGACCTTCCCCTCCACCCAGAAAATTCAGGTACAACTCATTGGCCCGGGCGGCCAGCAAGGTGTTGAAGCGACAGCCGCAGCAGCCACCTTGAGATTCTGAGTTCACATGACCCAAGCACTTATCGAACTGACTGACCTGGGCTTTAACTGGCCCGGTCACCCACCGTTGCTGGACATCCCGGCGTTTCGCCTGGAACCCGGCGAAACCCTGTTCCTCAAGGGCCCCAGCGGCAGCGGCAAGACCACGCTGCTGGGCCTGTTGGGCGGCGTGCAAAAGCCCAGTCGCGGCAGCATTCGCCTGCTGGGCCAGGAACTGACCGAGCTGTCGGCCGGTGCCCGTGACCGCTTTCGCGTCAATCACACCGGCTACATTTTCCAGCAGTTCAACCTGCTGCCGTTTCTTTCGGTGCGCGAGAACGTTGAACTGCCTTGCCACTTCTCCAAACTGCGTGCCCAACGGGCAGTGCAGCGCCACGGCAGTGTCGACCAGGCCGCCACTACCCTGCTCGCCCACTTGGGTTTAAAGGACAAGGACTTGCTGGAGCGCCGCGCCGACTCCCTGTCCATCGGCCAGCAACAACGGGTGGCCGCCGCCCGCGCGCTGATCGGCCAGCCGGAACTGGTGATCGCCGACGAACCCACATCAGCACTGGACTACGACGCCCGGGAAGCTTTCATCCGGCTGTTGTTCGCCGAATGCCGCGAAGCAGGCGCCAGCCTGTTGTTCGTCAGCCATGACCAGAGCCTGGCGCCGCTATTCGACCGCAACCTGTCGCTGGCCGAACTCAATCGCGCCGCCACGCCCGCAGAGGTTTGAGATGTATTTGTTTCGTCTAGCCATGGCCAGCCTGGCTAACCGCCGCTTTACCGCGATCCTCACCGCCTTTGCCATCGCCCTTTCCGTGTGCCTGTTGTTAGCGGTGGAACGGGTGCGCATCGAAGCCCGCGCCAGCTTTGCCAGCACCATCAGCGGTACCGACCTGATCGTCGGCGCCCGTTCCGGCTCGGTCAACCTGCTGCTGTATTCGGTGTTTCGCATCGGTAATGCCACCAACAACATCCGCTGGGACAGCTTCGAGCACTTCGCCGCCAGCCCCCAGGTGAAATGGGCGATCCCGATCTCCCTCGGTGACTCTCATCGCGGCTACCGGGTGATGGGCACCAACGAAACCTATTTCGAACACTATCAATACGGCCGCAAACAGAACCTGGAACTGGCCAGCGGTCGCGCCTTCGCCACCGACCCTTTCGAAGTGGTGCTCGGCGCCGAGGTGGCCGCTGCGCTGCATTACAAACTCGGCGACAAGCTAGTGCTGGCCCACGGCGTGGCGGTGGTCAGCCTGGTCAAGCACGATGACAAGCCGTTTACCGTCGTCGGAATTCTCAAGCGCACCGGCACCCCGGTGGACCGCACGCTGCACATCAGCCTCGGCGGCATGGAGGCGATCCATGTCGATTGGCACAACGGCGTGCCCGCCCAAGGAAAAGGCCGGATCAGCGCCGATCAGGCGCGCAACATGGACCTCTCGCCCCAGGCCATCACCGCGTTCATGCTGGGCCTGAACAACAAGATCTCCACATTTGCCCTGCAACGGCAGATCAACGAATTCCGTGGTGAACCGATGCTGGCGATTCTGCCGGGTGTGGCCTTGCAAGAACTCTGGAGCATGATGGGCACCGCCGAAAAGGCGCTGTTCGTGATTTCGCTGTTCGTGGTGCTGACCGGCTTGATCGGCATGCTCACGGCGATCCTCACCAGCCTCAACGAGCGCCGCCGGGAAATGGCGATCCTGCGTTCGGTGGGCGCGCGGCCCTGGCACATTGCGACGCTGCTGATTTTCGAAGCATTCGCCCTGGCATTGTCCGGAGTGGTCGCAGGCACGGCGCTGCTGTATGTGTGCATCGCCGCCTCACGCGGGTATCTGCAGGCCAACTACGGTTTGGATCTGCCGCTGTCCTGGCCAAGCCAATATGAGTGGACCCTGTTGGGCGGTATTCTCGTCGCGGCGCTGCTGATGGGCAGCGTGCCGGCGTGGCGCGCCTATCGACAATCACTGGCCGATGGCCTGGCGGTACGCTTATGAGCTGCAAGCTGCGAGCTTCAAGCCTCAAATTACAAACCAATCGGCGTTCACTTGCAGCTTGTGGCTTGCAACTTGCCGCTGCCCTTATGTTATTGCTGGTGGCCCTGCCCTCCTGGGCCGCCGAGCCCAAGGATCTGTCGTGGCAGGAAATGATTCCACCGGACGCGCCGCCGGAAATTCCCAACATGAAACCGCTGCACAACCTGTCGAACATGGCCGATGCGCTATCGGCGCAGGCAGCACCGGCGGCCAGGCAGGACTTGCCCGATGCGCCGGTGGTGCAGAAGCTCGACGGCCAGCACATCCGCCTACCGGGCTATATCGTGCCGCTGGAAGTCAACGAGGAAGGTCGGACCATTGAGTTTCTGCTGGTGCCGTACTTCGGTGCCTGCATCCATGTGCCGCCACCGCCGTCAAACCAGATCGTCCACGTTAAAAGCGAGATAGGCGTGAAACTGGAAGAGTTGTACCAGCCGTACTGGATCGAGGGCCAGATGCAGGTCAAGCCGTCCACCAGTGAGCTGGCGGATGCGGGCTATCAGATGGATGCCGAGAAGATTTATGTGTATGAGTTGCCGCAATAGCTGTTTTGTAGGCGCTCTGTGAGAGCCGTTTCATTGAGCTGAGTCAAAGGCTCGAGCGGTGCGATCTTTACCATTGGACACAGCCAACTAAAAAATGTCCTTTGGAGCCTCTCATGCACAAGTCCCTGCTCAGCGCTTCCCTCTTCGCGCTTGCACTCGCCGCACCACTCGCCCACGCACACGAAGCGGGTGACATCCTCATTCGCGCCGGTGCCATCACTGTCAACCCAAAGGCCGACAGCGGCAGTGTAAAGGTTGATCAGGGCCCGTTGGCCGGTGCCAACCTGGGCGGCAAGGCGACCATGAGCAGTGACACCCAACTGGGTTTGAACTTCGCTTACATGATAACCAACCACATCGGTATCGAGCTGCTGGCGGCCACGCCGTTCGAACATGACGTGAAGATCAAGAACACCGCCCTGGGCGCCGCCAACGGCAAGCTCGGCAGCCTGAAACACCTGCCACCGACCCTGAGCGTTGTGTACTACCCGCTGGACAGCAAGTCGGCGTTCCAACCGTATGTCGGTGCCGGTATCAACTACACCTGGATCTACGACGAACACGTCGGCGGGCGCGCCAGCGATGCCGGCTTCAGCAACTTCAAGGCCGAAAACTCCTGGGGCTGGGCCGCGCAGATCGGCGCCGACTACATGATCAACGACAAGTGGATGATCAACGGCCAGGTGCGCTACATCGACATCAGCACCAAAGCCACCGTCGACAACAACGCTCTGGCTGCCGGCACTCGCGCCAAGGTCAACGTGGATGTCGACCCAATGGTTTACATGGTCGGCATTGGCTACAAGTTCTAAGCCCAAGCGGCCACACATAAAAAAGGCGCCTGTTTCAGGCGCCTTTTTTTATGCTCAGCTATGTCGGTAAAACCGATCCAGCAACGCCGGCAACCCGGCACGCCAGGCGCGGGGTTTGATACCGAAGGTATGAAGGATTTTCTTGCAGGCCAATACCGCATGCTGCGGCTCATCAGCGGCATCCGGCCGTGCCGCGTGGGCCTGGGCGGTGGGGGCTTCGACGGCCAGCGTATGGAAATTACGCGCTTCGGTAAGGATCGCCTGCCCCAGTGCCAGCGGCGTGGTCGCCTCGTGCCCGGCGTAGTGGTAAGTGCCCCACAACGGCGCGGAGCAATCGAGTTGCTTGAGCACGGAAATAATCACCCGCGCCGCATCGTCCACCGGCGTCGGATTGCCGCGCCGGTCGTCGGCCATCAGCAACTCTTCAGGTTTTTCGGCTCGGCCCAGAAAGCGCCCGAGGGTGCCATCCATGCTGTCATCCAACAGCCAGCCAAAACGCAGCAGCACATGTTGCGGGCAGGTGGCGCGCACGCTCTGTTCAATTCGCCACAAGGCCTGGCCCCGCAGACCCAACGGCACGGGTTCGTCTTTTTCGCTGTAGGCGGTGGCACGGGAGCCGTCGAACACCCGATAGCTGGAAGGCTGCAACAGGGTGATGTTGTGGTGCTGACACAATTCGGCCAGCCGCTCGATGGCAAATTCCTGCCCGGCCAAGCGAGCCTCGCTAACCGTGTCCGCCTGAAACCAGTCGAAATAGTAGGCAAGGTTGATCAAGGCATCGGGACGGGTGTCGTCGAGCAATTGGGTGAGGCTCGCGGCATCCCAGCCGTCTTGGGGCGGACGCGGGGCGAGGAAACCGACGTCTTCCTCCGCACCGAGGCGAATCAGCGCCTGCCCGAGGGCATTCCCGCCGCCCAGTAACATAAGGCGCATTCGCATAGATTAAGCAGGCCCGGTCTGTTTGGAACGATGGCTATTATCGACAGGCTTGGTAGCCATGTCGCTGGCATTTGCCAGAATCGTTGCATTTTGCGGGTTTGTAGCGCAACCGTCACTTATAAAGTGCGCTGCCCTGCAATGGGCCTGGCATAACCTGCATAGTCATTGGGTTCGCGGCTGCTCCGTCAGCACCGGCGGCGTCCCGTCATCTTCCGGTTCATCCACCTGGGCAACTCGCTGAGGCACCATCACCTGCTGTGGGTAAGTTTGTGCGAAGTGCACCCACGCGCAGTTATCCACAAGCTTTTTCAGCCGCTGGTTAAACGCCCGGCTGACCGCGTATTGCCCACCCGACACAGTGCGGAACTGCGCCGTCAGCACCACGCCGTTGAGGTCCATTTTCTCGACGCCAAACACCTCCAGCGGCCCTTGCAGGTTGTATTTGAGGAATACGTCGTCGCGAATCGACTGCCCGGCCTCGCGGATCAGCTCCACGGCCTGGTCGACATCGGTGTCGTAGGTGAACTGCACCGAGAAGAACGCATAGGCAAATTGCCGCGACTGGTTGGTGACCGCCTTGATCTGGCCGAACGGCACCGAGTGCACAAAACCCTTGCCGTCCCGCAGGCGCAGGGTGCGGATGGTCAGGCCTTCGACGGTGCCGGCGTGACCGGAGTCAAGCACCACCCAATCGCCGATGGACAGGGTGTCTTCGATGATGATGAACAGCCCGGTGATCACGTCCTGCACCAGTTGCTGGGAACCAAAACCGATGGCCAGACCAACCACCCCGGCACCGGCCAGCAGCGGCGCGACGTTTATGCCCAGGTTGGCCATGGTGGTAATCGCACAGATCACCACCAGGATGATCTTCACCGCATTGCGCAGCAGCGGCAGGATGGTTTTCACCCGCGTGCTGGGCTGGCGGCTGGAGCGCTTGTTGACCGGCGGTTTCAATGCTTCCTGGATCGCCGTGTCGAGCACCACCCAAAACAGCCAAGTCATCAGCAGGATCAAGCCGATGCTGCTCAACGAATCGCTGATAGCCCGGCCTACGGCGTTGCGCTGAGCGAACTCGAACAGCGACACGCCCCAGATCCGTCCGAGGACTTCGATAAAAGCGATGGCCATGGCAATGCGCAATACCGCATGCAACAAGCTAAGGAAACGCTCCTTGTAGGCGCTGCTGCGCTGGATGGCCACGGTGCTGCGAGATTTGAACAGGTGTTGCAGCACGGTACTGAGAAACACCGTGCCAATCAGCAGAATCGTGGTGAACAAGGCGCAACGCAGGGCTTTCTGGCTGTCTTCGCCGGCACCGATCAGATTAATCGCCGAGACCAGCACCATCAGTAGGATTGGCCAGAACCACAGCCCGGAAAAAATTCGCAACGATTGCTGCAAGGCTGGATGCTTCAGGCGCTGCGTCAGGGGGCGGTTACGGATCAAATGCGCCACCGGGCGGCGCAGGCGAATCACCAGCAGGCCGAAAATTACCGAGGCAAACAGCCCGGCAAATACCGCGAGGCTGCTGGTGATGTTGCCGCCCAGTTGGCGGGCGATCTGCGGGCTGGTCAGGGCATCGCTGAGGGCGGCGAGGAAGCCAATCAGAAACAGCGGCTTGGGGCAGTAGTCGCGAATAATCTGTACCGCCGGGCGCTTGTGGCCGACGTTGAACATCACGATTACGCCCAACAGCACCGACGTGGAGAAAATACCGCTGCTGGTGGCGTAGGCAAAACACAGCGCCAGCGCGCGGCCTACGGAGGTCGGCAGGAAATGGCTGGCGTAAAGAGTCAGCGGCAGGCAGATCAACGCCGGGATCGTGTAGGGAATCAGGTAACCGAGCAGAGCCTGGAGCCGCTGCCGAGGTTGGATAAGGCGGTGATGGCTAAGGCGACTGACAATCAACCGGCCCAGCAGGGTCAACAGCACAAAGGCGCCGACCCACACGCCGGACAACATCAGGAAATCCCCGGCCACGCTCCACGGTGATCGCTCGGAAGGCTGGTTGAGCAGACGCCCCACCTCATCTGCCGCGCGGTCAGTGCGCAGGCGCCATGCGTCTACGAGGTTTTGGTTGAGGTCGAGCGTCTCCTGCACCTCGTCAATACTGGAGCTGATGGCGCCGAGCAGGCCGCCTTCGACCAGCAACTCCGGCTTGGCCGGTGCCTCGGACTCAGGCGCTGGATCGGCGGCTTGCAGTGCGCCACTGCCGCAAAACAGCAACGCGCCAAGCAGAAGTGCAGTCTTAAAATTCAACAAAACACCGGACTCCTTCACAAAGGTCTGTAAGGAACTGACGGGTTTTGGGCCTGATCGTTCCCACTCCGAGTTCGTCGTGGGAACGATCTTTGCTCGCCAGGCAAATATCAAATGCCAATACCTCTATTTTTCCGCATAAGCCAAACCTCGACACGGGTGGTGGGCGGGCACTGAATCATCATCGACAGCACACATTGGATGTGTGCCGTCTGTAGGCCCGTCGAAACTTTCTCTGGAAAATCACAGTCACCCTAGAACGGAGGTCATCAAAAACATCACGCACGCACGGGAGCAACCATGGCCGCGATTCCAGAAGGGGTACCCGTCACGCCCGCCGCCGCCATCACTCGCTTCACAGTGCTGACGGTCAACACCCACAAGGGTTTCACCGCCCTCAATCGGCGCTTCATCCTGCCTGAGTTGCGCGAGGCGGTGCGCAGCGTTGCCGCCGACGTGGTGTTCCTCCAGGAAGTCCACGGCACCCACGAGCGCCATCCCAAGCGCTACAGCAACTGGCCAACCATGCCTCAGTACGAATTCCTCGCCGACAGCATCTGGCCGCAATTCGCCTACGGTCGCAACGCGGTGTACCCCTATGGCGATCACGGCAATGCCTTGCTGTCAAAATTTCAGATCATCCGCTACGACAACCTCGACATTTCCCAGAGCGGCCACGAAAGCCGCGGGTTGTTGCATTGCGTGTTGCGACTGCCCGGCAACGCCCAGGACGTACACGCAATCTGCGTCCACCTCGGCTTGCGCGAGGTTCATCGCCAACAGCAGTTGAGGCTATTGGCGCACCGTATCGCCGAGATTCCCGCCGACGCACCGCTGATCGTCGCTGGAGATTTCAATGACTGGCGCCAGCAAGCCGATCTCAGCCAAAGCGGGCTGCGGGAAGTGTTCGTCGAAGCCCACGGCAAACTGGCCCGCACTTTCCCGGCGCGCCTGCCGTTGCTACGGCTAGACCGCATCTATGTGCGCAATATGAAGGCTCACCAACCTCAGGTGCTGAGCACCCGGCCCTGGTCCCATCTGTCAGATCACGCCCCGCTGTCGGTGGAGATCGAGCTATGAGCAGCGCCCCGGTGGAAAAAGTCGCGGTGCAACACATCGCTACCGACCAACCGCCGGACGATTCGGCGGCCAGGGATCTGGACTATGGCTGGCAGCGTGGCAACCAGGTTGAGCTGCTGGAAAACGGCGAGGCCTATTTCCCCAAGGTCTTCGACGCGTTGCGCCAGGCCCAGCGGGAGATTCTGCTGGAGACCTTTATCCTCTTCGAAGACAAGGTCGGCCATGAGCTACAAGGCATCCTGATCGAGGCGGCGCAGCGCGGGGTCAAGGTGGTGGTCAGCCTTGATGGTTTTGGTTGCGGCGAGCTGAGTGCGGCGTTTCTCAGCGAGCTGGCCGAGGCTGGCGTAACCGTGCAAATATTCGACCCAGCGTCCAAGACTCTGGGTTTTCGCACTAATTGGTTTCGTCGCCTGCACCGCAAGATCGTGGTGGTGGACGCTACCGTGGCGTTTATCGGCGGGATCAATTTTTCGGCCGATCACCTGGGGGATTTCGGCCCCGAGGCCAAGCAGGATTACTCGGTGCAAGTGATCGGCCCGGCGGTGGCCGACCTGCATCACTTCGCCTTGGCGCAAAGCGGTCGCCAAGTGCGCACCCGACGAGGCTGGCGCCGGCGCGAACAACAGCCTTCGTCGTGGGAATCGGGAGTCGCAGACGGCATGGTGCGGCTGATCTACCGCGACAATCTGCAACACCGTTCGGACATTGAAGAGGCCTACCTGCACGCTCTGCGCAAGGCCCAGCGGCGGGTGGTGATCGCCAACGCCTACTTCTTTCCCGGCTACCGCCTGCTGCGGGAAATCCGCAACGCCGCCCGGCGCGGGGTGCAGGTGCAACTGATCATGCAGGGCCAGCCGGATGTGCTGATGGCCAAGCTGGCAGCACGCATGCTCTATGACTACTTGCTCAAGGATGGCGTGGTGATCCACGAGTATTGCGACCGCCCGCTGCACGGCAAGGTGGCGCTGGTGGACGAGCAATGGAGCACCGTGGGTTCAAGCAATCTTGATCCGCTGAGCCTGTCGCTGAATCTGGAAGCCAATGTGCTGATTCGTGATCGAGTGTTCAATCAACAGCTGTTCGAGCGCCTGCAAGTGCTGAGCAAAAATCACTGCACGACCATGCCGGAAAACCGTACGCCGCGCGGCTGGCTATGGCGGGTGACGGTGGGTTTTGTGGTGTTTCACGTGCTGCGCCATTTCCCGGTGTGGATCGGCTCGCTGCCGGCTCACAAGCCACGCTTGAAACCTTTCGTCCATGAACACACCGGGAGCCAGGACCATGACTCAAGCCCACGCGGCTGATACCGGCCGACACGGTTTCAAGCGTTGGAAGAAGCCACTGACGGTGGTGTTTTTCCTGCTGCTGATCGTGCTGTTTACCCTGCTCGCCCGGCGCATCGACTGGAGCGAAGTGTTCGACACATTAGGCGATTTCAAGCTGCGCACCTTATTGATTGCGGCCGGGCTGACCCTGTGCAGTTTCCTGGTGTATGCCTGCTTCGACCTGATCGGCCGCACCTACATCCGCCAGCCGTTGCGCTGGAAACAGATCCTGCCGGTGGGAATCATCAGCTACGCGTTCAACCTCAACCTCAGCGCCTGGGTCGGCGGTATCGCCATGCGTTATCGGCTGTATTCGCGGCTTGGGGTGAGCAACGGCAATATCGCGAAAATCCTCGGCTTGAGCTTGGCGACCAATTGGTTCGGCTACATGGCACTGGCCGGCGTGGTGTTCAGCAGCGGGCTGGTGACGTTGCCGCCGGGGTGGAAACTCAGCAGCGGTGCGCTGCAAGGGGTGGGCGTGCTGCTGTTGCTGATGAGTGCGGGTTACCTGGCGGCGTGCCGGTTTTCCCAGCGGCGGGCGTGGTCGGTGCGGGGGATTGAAATCAACCTGCCGTCGCTGCGCATGGCGCTGTTGCAACTGGCACTCGGCACGTTGAACTGGTCGCTGATGGCGGCGGTTATTTTTACCTTGTTGCCCAAGCAACTGGAGTATCCGGTGGTACTCGGCGTGTTATTGATCAGCAGCATTGCCGGGGTAGTGACGCACATCCCAGCCGGGCTTGGGGTGCTCGAAGCGGTGTTTATCGCGTTGTTGCAGCATGAAGCGTCGCGAGGCAGCTTGCTGGCTGGGTTGATAGCCTACCGGGCGATCTATTTTATTTTGCCGCTGCTGGTGGCCCTGGTGATGTACCTCGGTGTGGAGGCAAAGGCCAAGGCATTGCGGGTGAAGAAGACGCCCCCATGAAGTCATCGGGACTGAATGATGCTGAGCCGCTCACCCACCACCATCTCGGTAATCCAGTCCACCAGGATTGAGGTGTAGGCCTGCTGCGATACCGGATCGCTCAACGAATGGTCGGCACCGTCGATAATCCGGTGGGTCAGCGAGTGAGTCTGCTGGCAGGCCGCCCGGTAGCTCATGATGGTGGCGTGGGGCACATGGTCATCGGTTTCCGACTCGACAATCAGCACATCACCGGTAAACGCCGCGCAGGCATGCAGGGCGCGGTTGGTCTGGGCGTGCACCAGGGCGCTGCGGTAATCCAACAAGTCGGCCTTGTCCAGGTCGCGCTTGGGCATCAGCCATTCCTCGTCGCGGTACAGCGCCGGCACCCGCAGCGCCAGCCAGCGCACCGGGCGCAGCGAGGTGAGAATCGCGGCCAGGTAGCCGCCATAGCTGGTGCCCACCACCGCCACTGCCGAGGTGTCGATGGCCGGGTGCGCCAACAACCGGTCGTAGGCTGCCAGTAGGTCGCGCAGGTTGTCTTCACGGGTGACCCGCGATAATGGAATGCCGTTACCGGCGTGCCCGCGCAGATCAAAGGTCAGGCACACGCAACCGAGGCCGGCGATGCCTTTGGCCCGCTCCAGGTCTCGCTCCTGGCTGCCGCCCCAACCGTGGACAAACAACACCCCCGGTACTTTCGATTTGGGACTGAGGAATGTCCCGCTCATCTGTTCGTCGTCGATATCGATCCCAATGGTTTCGCTTCTAGCCGTCATATGATTTGACCGTTACGTACTTGAGAAGAAAGTCGCTGTTTTCCGCCGGCCCGCGATAGACCTCGATGGCATCGGCGGGTAGCACTTGATCCGTGTAGGTTTCCACGGATGACACACGAATCACCCGCAGGTAGGGGTGTTTGATAAAGCTTTGCAGCGCCGCAACTTCCGCGCTGCTGGCCCCGCCCATACGCCAGGATTGTTCCAGCACACCGCTGCGTTGTTTACCTTCGCTGTCCAGCCCCTGGGCGATGTCGTAATTACGCCGCGAGGCATAAAAACCGGGATAGGCCTCGTCTGCGGCATTATCGAAGGTTTGCGCCTGCTCGATGGCTAGGCGCATGTCATCGGGCAGGTCGAGTGCGAGCAAGTCTTCGTAATAGCCCTGGACCACCAGCAGGTTGGAGCCGCCGTAGACCGCTTCGCCCTGCCCGTCCTCGGTCAAGTATTGATCGCCGCAGTAACTGAAGACGTGATCGCCGATAAAACTCTGGCCGACACTGTGGGTGATCACATCGCGCAAGTCCTGCTCCAGTACTACGCCTTCGGTAAACAGCTTCGCTGCATTGGGCCGGGCCAGAATCGCGTCGAATTGGTCGATGTTCTCGATCACTTCCTGGCCGCGACCGGCGCAGGCGTGCACCGGTTTGAGACGAACCGGGCCGCTGCACAGCAAGTGGGCGGCGGCTGGTCGCGCGTCAGCCAGGGCAAATACGCTCAGGCCCTCCAATACCGCGGTGCGAACGCGCTCCGAGAACAACTGCGACCAGCCTTCAGGGGTAAATGCGTCCTTGCTGCGCAGGCCGTGGCTGATGGCCTTGGTGCAAATGAAGTCGTGGTCGACATAACCACCCCACAAGTCTTCGGGGCCTTTGATGCCCAATTTCAGCGCCTGGGCAGGCCCCACCAGAGTTTGCGTCGGTACGAGGTACAGGTTGCGCTCGCTGTGACGCGCGGGGTCATAGCTGCCGCCGAACTCCCATCCCAGTATCTGCGCCAGCCAGCGGGCCAGGGCCTTATTGGTCTCGACCTCGTGCTGGGGCGCCGAGGGACGCGTTGAGTGGGCGACCACCAGTTTTGCCGGGCTGTTTCGGGTCATGGCTCTCCCCTTCGGTGAGTCCTGCAATGGACTCGAAGGTGCAGGGATCGCGCCAACCGGGCAAGCCGCCCATTCGCGGCAGACGAATGGGTTTGGCGGCGTTTATTTTGCACGATCGCAGATTTTGCGCCGCGCATTTTGCACGAGTACTGTTACTGAGGATGGTCGAAAAAGCGCTTCGAACCTGCCCGGTTTATCCGATTCAGCAGCAAGGTCTGCACCAAGACCGGCAACCTCTCCATCTGCCGTGGCGTGATCGACAACAACGCTTAATCAAACCCTGACGCTGGTGGGGTTCACACCAAAGCGGTTGCGGTAATCGCTGGGCGCCAATCCGGTGATTTTCTTGAAGAGGGCACGAAAGGTGCTGGGGTCTTGATAGCCCACGGTCCAGGCGATGTGGTCGAGGGTACCGTTGGTGAATTCCAGCATCTGCCGCGCCTTGCCGACCCGCAGGTGCTGGCAGTATTCGGTGGGTTTCAAACCAGTGGCGCTGCGAAATCGCCGCAGGAACGTACGCTCCTCCAGGCCAGCCTCTTGCGCCATCGCCGCTAAAGAAACATCCACCGCACCACTGGCCTGCAACCAATGCTGCACCTTGAGAATCGCCCCATCACCATGGCTGAGGATCGGCGCAAAGTTGCTGCCGCACTGGCTGGCGCTGTCGCTGTGCTCGATCACCAGGAAACGCGCAGTGCTGGCGGCAATACTCGGGCCGAGCAGGCGGTCCACCAGGCGCAAGCCCAATTCGGACCAGGCCATCAACCCGGCGGTGGTAATCATGTCGCCGTCGTCGACGATGGGTTTGTCGGCTTCCAGGCGAATCGCCGGGTAACGGGCGGCAAAGGACTTGGCCGAAGACCAATGGGTGGTCGCGCTACGACCGTCCAGTAAACCGCTTTTAGCCAACAGAATCGAGCCGATGCACACACCACCCAGGATCGTCCCGCCAGCATGTTGCTGGCGGAGCCAATCAAGCAGTTGCGGCGGCCCCTGCTCTTCGGAAAACTCGCCAATCGAGGGAGGGATCAACACCGCCATCAAGTGCTGGCCTGGGCCCGGCAAGCTGTCGAACACCCGGTTTGGCACCTCGCTGGCATCGGCCCGCCAATGGCTGACGCGCAGTAATGGCAACTGCTCGGACTGATGCTCGGCGGCGATACGGTTGGCCACGCCAAACAGGTCAGTCAAGCCATGTACGGCAGCCATTTGCGCACCGCTATAGATCAGGACGCCCACCTCGACGACCGTGCGTTCCAAAGCCATTGTCAGTTTTCCCCCTGCTATTGTCGGTGCGGCCAATCCCCGGACGGCTCGCCAGCCACGATACTGGACGCCACAGTTATTCACGAGGAAACAACCATGACCCAGCAAGCGCTCATCCTAGTCGATATCCAGAACGACTACTTCCCCCAAGGCAAGTGGCCACTGAGCGGCGTTGAAGCGGCGGCAGACAAGGCGGCGCAGGTGCTTGAGGCGTTTCGCCAGGCCGGTAAGCCGGTAATCCATATTCGTCACGAGTTCACCAACGAAGATGCGCCCTTCTTCACACCGGGTTCCGAAGGCGCGCATCTGCATCCCAAGGTGCTGAATCAGGCCGGCGAACCTGTCGTGCTCAAGCACTTCGTCAATTCCTTTCGCGAAACCAACCTGAGGACACTGCTGGAGCAGCGCAGCATCACCGAGTTGGTGGTGGTCGGCAGCATGAGCCATATGTGCATCGATGGCGTGGTGCGTGCAGCAGCGGATTTTGGCTACAGCGTGACAGTGATCCACGACGCCTGCGCCACCCGCGATCTGGAGTTCAACGGTATGACCGTGCCAGCGGCTCAGGTGCATGCTGCCTTCATGTCATCATTGGGGTTTGCGTATGCCAGCGTGGTGTCGACAGATGAATTCTTGCAAGCTCAAGCGCCAGCGTGACCGCCACTTGATCGCTTGAATACTTACCGAGTGGCGATGATGAACAGCCGCGGAAAGGGCAGCAATACGGTGCCATCGGCCAAGGCCGGATACGCTTGAGTGATCCGCGCCAGGTAAGCATCGAGGAAAGCGCTTTTCTCAGTCTCGTCCAACGGCGCCAGGAACGGACGCAGCGCCGACGCTTTGAACCACTCCACCACGGCGCCATGACCGCCGGCCAACGGGTGGTGATAGGTGGTGCGCCACACATCGACGGTGCTGCAATGCTTGCTAAGCAGCTCGTAATAGAAGCTCGCCGTATGGCGCTCGTTGTGCTTGACCGTGCCGATCTTGCCTGCCCATGGACCATCCGCGGCTACTTCACGGGCAAGGCGATGGGCCGGCTCATCGAGGTTGTCCGGGGTCTGCACCGCCAGGGTGCCTACGGGTGTCAGTTGGTTCACCAGATGTGGGTAAAGCGCGGCGTGGTCCGCCAGCCATTGCAGCGAGGCATTGGCGAGGATCACATCGTATTGCTGGTTCGGGCTCCATGCGCCAATGTCCGCCAGCTCGAAGTTCAGCGCGGGCAACCGCTCACGGGCGTTGACCAGCATGTCATCAGAGCTGTCCATGCCGGTGACCACTGCGGCGGGAAAACGCTCGGCCAGCACTTCAGTGGAGTTGCCCGGGCCGCATCCCAGATCGACAGCCGTGCGCACGTCAGCATCCGCAATGGCTGCGACCAGGTCACGGACGGGACGTGTGCGCTGTTGTTCGAACATCGAATACTGCTTGGCTGACCAGGTCATGGGCTTTCCTTCATCTTTGATGGGGGCGCAGATAGCCTAAATCTTGTGAGCCATGAGGACAAATGCTGGCGCCCAATAAAAAACCCCCGAAGCCGATGGCTGCGGGGGTTTTGGGTGTTGCTCGATAATCCTGGTCTCAAGAGACCGCTAGAACGGAATATCGTCATCAAAGCTGTCGAAGTCAGCTGCTGGTTGCGGGGCGGCCTGCTGTGGCGCTGGACGCGACTCACGCTGAGGCTGCTGAGGCTGCTGGCTTGGCTGCGGACGGGACTGCTGTGGACGTGGCGCCGAGTTGGACATGCCACCCTGGCCCTGTTGGTCGCCCTGTGGACGGCCGCCCAGCAGTTGCATGGTGCCTTGCATGTCGACCACGATTTCAGTGGTGTAACGCTTAATACCGTCTTTTTCCCACTCGCGGGTCTGCAGTTTGCCTTCGATGTAGACCTGCGAACCTTTGCGCAGGTATTCACCGGCGATCTCTGCGACCTTGCCGAACATCGACACACGGTGCCATTCGGTTTTCTCGACCTTCTGGCCAGTTTGCTTGTCGGTCCACTGTTCGCTGGTCGCCAGACTCAGGTTGGTCACGGCGTTACCGTTAGGCAAGTAGCGAACTTCGGGATCCTGGCCGCATGTACCGACCAATATGACTTTGTTAACCCCACGGGCCATAACGTTCTCCTAAGCTGGGCGCGCTGTCGGCACTGGATTGACCAGTTGCTCAAGCGTCGCGCGATCCAATAATTCGGTGTCCAATTTGATGTAAATGGCGGCTTCTTCAGCCACCACGACTGCATCCGTTACTCCGACGACGGCCTTCAGGCGCTCTACCAGACCGGCGTCACGAATCGCTTCGGGCGATAACGGCAGGCGCAGGCTTGTGACGTATGGAGGTTCGCGCATGGTAACAGCAAAGACCAGCCAAAGTGCAGCCAGCCCGGCGCATCCAAGGAACACAACCGACAAACCGCCATGCTGGTACATCCAGCCGCCCATGATCCCGCCGAGGGCCGAACCGAGGAACTGACTGGTGGAATACACCCCCATTGCCGTGCCCTTGCCGCCGGCCGGTGAAACTTTACTGATCAGCGAAGGCAATGAAGCCTCCAGCAGGTTGAACGCGGTAAAGAACACCACCGTGCCAATCACCAACGCCCGCAGGCTGTCGCCGAACTGCCAGAAGAATAGCTCAGTGAGCATCAATGTCGCGACGGAGCCCAGTAGAACTCGTTTCATTTTGCGTTTCTTCTCGCCATAGATGATGAACGGGATCATGGCGAAGAATGAAATCAGCAGCGCGGTGAGGTAAACCCACCAGTGCTGCTCCTTGGGCAGCCCGGCTTTTTCTACCAGGGCCAGGGGCAAGGCTACGAAGCTGCACATCAGCATTGCGTGTAATACGAAGATACCTAAATCCAGGCGCAGCAGGTCCGGGTGCTTGAGTGTGGGCAACAACGCCTCGCGGGCGACGCCTGACTCGCGGTGCTGCAACGGGCCGGCTGAACGCGGAACCATGAAGGCAACGATCAGGATGCCCACCAGGGCCATGCCGCCCGTGGCCAGGAACAACCCCGACAAGCCGAAGGCACGGGTCAGCAACGGGCCGACCACCATGGCCACGGCGAATGACAGCCCGATGGTCATGCCGATCATGGCCATGGCTTTGGTACGGTGCTGTTCGCGGGTCAGGTCAGAGAGTAGCGCCATGACGGCAGCAGAAATCGCCCCGGCACCTTGCAGGACGCGTCCGGCGATCACGCCCCAGATCGAATCGGCATTGGCCGCCAGCACGCTACCGAGGGCGAAAACGATCAGTCCGAGGTAAATCACCGGCCGGCGGCCGATGCGGTCGGAAATGAACCCAAACGGAATCTGAAAAATCGCCTGGGTCAGGCCATAGGCCCCAATTGCCAGGCCGATGAGGGCCGGGGTCGCGCCTGCGAGGTCCATTCCATAGGTCGCCAGGACCGGCAACACCATAAACATGCCAAGCATACGGAAGGCGAACACCAGGGCCAGACCGCTTGCCGCGCGGGTCTCGCTGCCACTCATGCGTTCGCTGTGGGGATCGTGCATGGAAAAACCTCGTGTGAACCGGCGGCGATTCTATCAGTCCCATCGTTTGAGAGGGTATATGCGGCGCTTTGCCGCGCAGCTTTCATGTAAGGCTGCGCCGGGTGATTTGATAGTGTGTATTCATCCAGTATTTAACCGTATACTCCTGCGTTTACGCCCGCCGTGCGAGGCCACTTTGGACAAGATCGTGATTCGTGGGGCTCGAACCCACAACTTGAAGAACATCGACCTGACCCTGCCCCGGGACAAACTGATCGTTATTACCGGCCTGTCCGGGTCCGGCAAGTCGTCCCTGGCGTTCGACACGCTGTATGCCGAAGGCCAGCGTCGCTATGTGGAATCGCTGTCGGCCTATGCCCGGCAGTTTTTGTCGATGATGGAAAAACCAGACGTCGACACCATCGAAGGCCTGTCGCCGGCGATCTCCATCGAACAGAAGTCGACTTCCCATAACCCGCGCTCCACCGTGGGCACCATTACCGAAATCTACGATTACCTGCGCCTGCTATATGCCCGCGTCGGTATTCCGCGCTGCCCGGATCACGACATCCCGCTGGAAGCCCAGACCGTCAGCCAAATGGTCGACCTGGTACTGGCCCGGCCGGAAGGCGCCAAGCTGATGCTGCTGGCACCGGTGATTCGCGAGCGCAAGGGTGAACACCTTTCAGTGTTCGAAGAGTTGCGCGCCCAGGGTTTCGTCCGGGCGCGGGTCAACGGCAAGCTCTGTGAGTTGGACGAGCTGCCCAAGCTGGATAAACAGAAGAAGCACTCCATTGATGTGGTCGTCGACCGCTTCAAGGTGCGTGCCGATCTGCAACAGCGCCTGGCTGAGTCGTTCGAGACCGCGCTGAAACTGGCGGACGGTATCGCCCTAGTGGCGCCGATGGACGACGAGCCCGGCGAAGAGATCATCTTCTCCGCGCGCTTTGCCTGCCCGATCTGCGGCCATGCCATCAGCGAGCTGGAACCCAAGCTGTTTTCCTTCAACAACCCGGCCGGCGCTTGCCCGACCTGTGATGGCCTGGGGATTAAGCAATTCTTCGACATCAAGCGTCTGGTCAACGGTGACCTGACGTTGGCGGAGGGTGCGATACGCGGCTGGGACAGGCGTAACGTCTATTACTTCCAGATGCTCGGCTCATTGGCCTCGCACTATAAGTTCAGCCTGGAAGTGCCGTTCAACGAACTGCCGGCCGAGCAGCAGAAAGTCATCCTGCATGGCAGCGGTTCGCAGAACGTCGACTTCAAGTACCTGAACGACCGGGGCGACATCGTCAAACGCTCCCATCCGTTCGAAGGGATCGTGCCGAACCTGGAACGGCGCTACCGCGAGACCGAGTCGGCCAGTGTGCGCGAGGAACTGGCCAAGTTCCTCAGCACCCAATCGTGCCCGGATTGCCGGGGCACCCGGCTGCGCCGCGAGGCGCGGCATGTGTGGGTTGGCGAGAAGACGTTGCCGGCAGTGACCAACTTGCCGATTGGCGATGCCTGCGAATACTTTGGCACGCTAAAACTGACCGGTCGCCGCGGGGAAATTGCCGACAAGATCCTCAAGGAAATTCGTGAGCGCCTGCAATTCCTGGTCAACGTTGGCCTGGATTATCTGTCACTGGACCGCAGCGCCGACACCCTTTCCGGTGGTGAAGCGCAGCGGATTCGCTTGGCGAGTCAGATTGGCGCCGGCCTGGTAGGAGTGCTGTACATCCTCGATGAGCCGTCCATCGGCTTGCATCAGCGCGACAACGACCGTTTGCTCGGTACGCTAAAGCACCTGCGGGACATCGGTAATACCGTGATCGTGGTCGAGCATGACGAGGATGCCATTCGCCTGGCCGACTATGTCGTCGACATCGGTCCCGGCGCGGGCGTGCATGGTGGGCATATTGTTGCCGAGGGCACGCCAGCGCAAGTCATGGCGCATCCTGACTCGTTGACCGGCAAGTACCTGTCAGGTCGGGTGAAGATTGCCGTGCCAGCCGAACGCACCCCACGCAACAAGAAGATGGCGCTGCACCTCAAGGGGGCACGTGGCAACAATCTGCGCAATGTCGACCTGGAGATTCCGCTGGGCCTGCTGACGTGCGTGACCGGCGTGTCCGGCTCTGGCAAGTCGACACTGATCAACAACACGCTGTACCCCTTGAGCGCTACCGCACTGAACGGCGCGACCACCCTGGAGGCCGCGGCTCACGACAGCATCAAGGGCCTGGAGCATCTGGACAAGGTGGTCGATATTGACCAGAGCCCGATTGGGCGTACACCGCGCTCCAACCCGGCGACCTACACAGGGCTGTTCACGCCGATTCGCGAGCTGTTCGCTGGCGTACCGGAGTCCCGCTCCCGTGGTTACGGCCCAGGGCGTTTCTCCTTCAACGTCAAGGGTGGACGCTGTGAGGCTTGCCAGGGCGATGGCCTGATCAAGGTAGAGATGCATTTTTTGCCGGACATCTACGTGCCGTGCGATGTATGCAAGAGCAAGCGCTACAACCGTGAAACCCTGGAGATCAAGTACAAGGGCAAGAACATCCACGAAACGCTGGAAATGACGATTGAAGAAGCGCGAGTGTTCTTTGATGCGGTCCCGGCACTGGCGCGCAAGCTGCAGACGCTGATGGATGTCGGCCTGTCGTACATCAAGCTGGGGCAATCGGCGACTACCTTGTCCGGTGGCGAGGCACAGCGGGTGAAACTGTCTCGTGAGCTGTCCAAACGCGATACCGGCAAGACCCTGTATATCCTTGATGAGCCGACCACCGGTCTGCACTTCGCTGATATCCAGCAGTTGCTGGACGTGCTGCATCGCTTGCGCGACCACGGCAATACAGTGGTCGTGATTGAGCATAACCTGGACGTGATCAAGACTGCCGACTGGCTGGTGGATCTCGGCCCTGAGGGCGGCTCCAAAGGTGGGCAGATCATTGCCGTCGGTACACCGGAACAAGTGTCGGAGATGACGCAGTCTCACACTGGCTTCTATCTCAAGGCATTGTTGGCTCGCGACAAGGCCTGATCCAGGCTTATGAAAAAGCCCCTGTCACCGTTGAGGTGACAGGGGCTTTTTTGATGCCGGCGGAATCAGAACTGCGATTGCAGGTAGTTTTCCAGACCGATCAACTTGATCAGACCCAACTGTTTCTCAAGCCAGTAAGTGTGATCTTCTTCAGTGTCATTCAACTGCACCCGCAGGATTTCCCGGGTGACATAGTCGCTGTGCTGCTCGCAGAGCTCAATGCCCTTGCACAGTGCAGCACGGACCTTGTACTCAAGGCGCAAGTCGCTGGCGAGCATGTCAGGCACCGTGGTGCCGGTATCCAGATCGTCGGGACGCATACGTGGCGTGCCTTCGAGCATCAGGATGCGGCGCATTAGCGCGTCGGCGTGCTGTGCCTCTTCTTCCATTTCGTGGTTGATACGTTCGTAGAGCTCAGTAAAGCCCCAGTCTTCGTACATCCGCGAGTGAATGAAATATTGGTCACGAGCTGCCAGTTCGCCCGTCAGCAACGTGTTGAGGTAATCGATTACGTCGGGGTGACCTTGCATCGCCCTACATCTCCCTGCTTGAAAGACTGTAGTTTGAACCATGATGACCTGCAGGTCACGGGACCAACGGCAGAAAAGCGATGATATTCAGAGAAAATCAGCTGAAATAACGCAAAAACCGCCCAAATGAGGGCGGTTCTGCTTATCACTTAGAGTTAGTTAAGCGATACACCCAGTGCAGATGCGACACCTTCTGCATAAGCAGAGTCTGCCCTGAAGAAATGCTGCAATTGGCGCTGGACTACATCGCTGGAAACTCCAGCCATAGCCCCGGCGATGTTGTTGATCAGCAGGGTTTTCTGCTCATCGTTCATCAGGCGGAACAGCGCACCAGCGTGGCTATAGTAGTCAGTGTCTTCACGGTGATCGTAACGGTCAGCCGCACCGCTCAGGGCCAGGGCAGGCTCGGCGAACTGCGCAGCTTGCTTCGGCGCGTCGGCGTAGCTGTTTGGCTCGTAGTTGGGAGCCGCGCCGCCGTTGCTACCGAACGCCATTGAACCGTCTCGTTGGTAGCTGTTGACCGGACTGCGTGGTGCATTCACCGGCAGGTGCTGGTGATTGGTGCCGATACGGTAGCGGTGAGCATCAGCGTAAGCGAACACACGGCCTTGCAGCATACGGTCTGGCGACAGGCCTACACCTGGGACCATATTGCTTGGACCAAACGCGGCCTGCTCCACTTCAGCAAAGTAGTTCTGCGGGTTACGATTCAGCTCCAGCTCACCCACTTCGATCAGAGGGAACTCTTTTTGCGACCAAGTCTTGGTCACGTCGAAGGGGTTCTCATAGTGAGTATTCGCCTGAGCTTCGGTCATGATCTGGATGCAGACGCGCCATTTCGGGAAATCACCGCGCTCAATAGCTCCGAACAGGTCGCGTTGGGCGTAATCAGGATCGGTACCGGCCAGCCGTGCTGCGTCAGCAGGCGCGAGGTTCTTGATGCCCTGTTTGGTCTTGTAGTGCCACTTCACCCAGTGCCGTTCACCCGTGGCGCTGATGAGGCTATAGGTGTGGCTGCCGAAGCCGTGCATGTGACGGTAGCCGTCCGGGATGCCTCGGTCCGAAAACAGGATGGTGACCTGGTGCAGCGCCTCAGGGGAGTGGGACCAGAAGTCCCACATCATCTGCCCACTCTTCAAATTGCTTTGCGGCAGACGTTTTTGAGTGTGGATAAAGTCAGGGAATTTCAATGGATCACGGATGAAGAACACCGGAGTGTTGTTGCCGACGATGTCCCAGTTGCCTTCTTCGGTGTAGAACTTCAAGGCGAAACCACGCGGGTCGCGCTCGGTGTCAGCCGAACCGCGTTCGCCGCCAACGGTGGAGAAGCGCAGAAAGGTCGGCGTTTGTTTACCCACAGTCTCGAACAGCTTGGCGCTGGAGTACTGCGTAATGTCTTGAGTGACGGTGAAGGTACCGTAGGCACCCGAGCCTTTGGCGTGTACGCGACGCTCCGGGATGTTTTCACGGTTGAAGTGCGCAAGCTTCTCGATCAGGTGAAAGTCGTCGAGCAGCAGCGGGCCACGGGGGCCTGCGGAACGGGAATTCTGATTGTCCGCAACGGGCGCGCCGCTGGCGGTGGTAAGGACTTTAGTCTGGCTCATGCTCAATCTTCCTCAGGTCAGTCTTGGAACTGCCGGCTAATCGGCTGGGAGGGAGTATTGACCATCAGGGTGACACCATCAAATTCATTAAATTATGGTCTTTGATAGAAAATAACTAACGATCCGTCAGTGCACATAGCTATTGCCTTGATTGTGGAGGTGGCAGTGACTCAAAAATATAGACGCCTTTTTTCCAGGCACAAAAAACCGGGCCCTAGGCCCGGTTCTTCGTTACAGACTGACGTCTTACTCAGCGGATACAGCTTCACCGCCAACTGGACGATCGATCAGCTCAACGTACGCCATAGGCGCGTTGTCACCAGAGCGGAAACCGCACTTGAGGATGCGCAGGTAGCCACCCTCACGGGTAGCATAACGCTTGCCCAGGTCGTTGAAGAGCTTACCAACGATAACTTTCGAACGAGTACGGTCGAAAACCAAACGGCGGTTAGCCAGGCTGTCTGTCTTGGCCAAAGTGATCAGCGGCTCAGCAACGCGACGCAGTTCTTTAGCTTTCGGCAGTGTAGTTTTGATCAGCTCGTGCTCAAACAGCGACACCGCCATGTTTTGAAACATGGCCTTGCGGTGCGAGCTGGTACGGCTCAGGTGACGACCACTTTTACGATGACGCATGGTTCATTCCTTACCAAACTCACGTTCGGTGATTACGACGATCAGGCAGTCGCCTTGTCGTCCTTCTTAAGACTTGCAGGCGGCCAGTTGTCGAGGCGCATGCCGAGGGACAGACCGCGGGAGGCCAGAACGTCCTTGATTTCAGTCAAGGATTTCTTGCCCAGGTTCGGAGTCTTCAACAGTTCTACTTCGGTACGCTGAATCAGGTCGCCGATGTAGTAAATGTTTTCCGCCTTAAGGCAGTTAGCCGAACGTACAGTCAGTTCCAGATCGTCAACCGGGCGAAGCAGGATCGGATCGATCTCGTCTTCTTGCTCGATTACCACTGGCTCACTATCACCTTTGAGGTCGACGAACGCAGCCAACTGCTGTTGCAGAATGGTTGCAGCGCGGCGGATAGCCTCTTCAGGATCTAGAGTACCGTTGGTTTCCAGATCAATAACCAGCTTGTCCAGGTTAGTACGCTGCTCGACACGGGCGTTTTCCACCACGTATGCGATACGGCGAACCGGGCTGAACGAAGAGTCAAGCTGCAAGCGACCAATGCTGCGGCTTTCGTCTTCATCGCTCTGACGCGAGTCGGCCGGTTCATAACCACGACCACGAGCTACGGTGAGCTTCATGTTCAGGGCGCCGTTAGACGCCAGGTTAGCGATTACGTGATCGGGATTAACGATCTCGACATCATGATCCAGCTGAATATCGGCAGCGGTAACCACCCCCGAACCCTTCTTCGACAAGGTCAGCGTAACTTCGTCACGGCCATGCAGCTTGATAGCCAGACCTTTAAGGTTCAACAGGATTTCAATTACGTCTTCCTGTACACCTTCGATGGCGCTGTACTCGTGGAGCACACCGTCAATCTCGGCCTCGACTACTGCACAGCCGGGCATTGAGGACAACAGGATGCGGCGCAGCGCGTTGCCCAGGGTGTGGCCAAAACCACGCTCGAGAGGCTCGAGAGTGATCTTGGCGCGGGTTGGACTGACAACCTGCACATCAATGTGACGGGGTGTCAGGAACTCATTTACCGAAATCTGCATGGATGCACCTATTTTCTAGCCCTTACTTGGAGTAGAGCTCGACAATCAGGCTTTCGTTGATGTCGGCGGACAGATCACTGCGAGCAGGAACGTTCTTGAAAACGCCCGACTTCTTCTCAGTGTCTACTTCTACCCATTCTACGCGGCCACGTTGGGCACACAGATCGAGAGCTTGGACAATGCGAAGTTGGTTTTTTGCTTTCTCGCGAATCGCGACCACGTCACCAGCACGAATCTGGTAGGACGGGACGTTAACGGTTTGGCCGTTTACGCTGACGGATTTGTGCGATACCAGCTGACGGGATTCGGCACGAGTCGAACCAAAGCCCATACGGTATACAACGTTGTCCAGACGGCATTCGAGCAGTTGCAGCAGGTTTTCACCGGTTGCACCTTTCTTGCCAGCAGCTTCTTTGTAGTAGCCGCTGAATTGACGCTCGAGAACGCCGTAGATACGACGGACCTTCTGCTTTTCACGCAGTTGGGTGCCGTAATCGGACTGGCGACCGCGGCGTTGGCCGTGGATACCAGGTGCTGCTTCAATGTTGCACTTCGATTCGATCGCGCGCACGCCGCTCTTCAGAAAGAGATCGGTGCCTTCGCGACGAGCGAGTTTGCATTTTGGACCAATGTAACGAGCCATTCTTTACAATCTCCTGGATTACACGCGGCGCTTCTTCGGCGGACGGCACCCGTTGTGCGGGATTGGCGTCACGTCGGTGATGCTGGCGATCTTATAGCCACAGCCGTTCAATGCACGGACAGCAGACTCACGACCTGGACCTGGACCTTTGACGTTAACGTCGAGGTTTTTCAGGCCATATTCCAGCGCAGCTTGACCAGCACGTTCAGCAGCTACTTGAGCAGCGAACGGGGTGGACTTGCGAGAACCGCGGAAACCCGAACCACCGGAGGTAGCCCAAGAAAGCGCGTTACCCTGACGGTCGGTAATGGTCACGATGGTGTTGTTAAAAGAAGCATGGATGTGGGCGATGCCATCAACCACTGTCTTTTTAACTTTTTTACGAGGACGAGCAGCAGGTTTTGCCATGATTAATTTCCTGTCGATTCGCTGGGGCGATTACTTGCGGATCGGCTTACGCGGACCTTTACGGGTACGCGCGTTAGTCTTGGTACGCTGACCGCGTACTGGAAGACCACGACGATGACGCAGACCGCGATAGCAACCGAGGTCCATCAAACGCTTGATTTTCATGTTGATTTCGCGACGCAGGTCACCTTCAGTGGTGAACTTCGCCACTTCGCCACGCAGCTGTTCAATCTGCTCGTCGCTCAGATCTTTGATCTTTGCGGCTGGGTTTACCCCAGTCACTGCGCAAATTTTCTGCGCAGTAGTGCGACCAACACCATAGATGTAGGTCAGCGAGATAACAGTGTGCTTGTTATCTGGAATGTTAACGCCTGCAATACGGGCCATTCAGTGGGACTCCAATTGACAGCTACCTACGCCCCGGAAGCCAAGAAATAGGGCGCGAGATAATATCGCTGTAATAACAAATAATCAACCCGGCAGCGCACTAGCTGCCGGGCTTCAAGCGGATCACACTCAGCCTTGGCGCTGTTTGTGACGCGGTTCCGCGCTGCAAATTACTCGAACAACACCTTCGCGGCGAATAATTTTGCAGTTACGGCACAGCTTTTTCACCGATGCACGAACTTTCATCACCAACTCCTCGAACCTTATGGGTACTCAGCGCAACATGCCGCTGCCGTAACCCTTCAGGTTGGCTTTCTTCATCAGGGATTCGTACTGGTGCGAAACGAGGTGCGATTGTACTTGAGACATGAAGTCCATCACAACCACGACCACGATCAGCAACGAGGTCCCCCCAAGGTAGAACGGAACGTTTGCCGCAACCACCAGGAACTGGGGCAGCAGACACACGGCCGTCATATATAGAGCACCGAACATGGTCAAGCGAGTCAGAACGCCATCAATGTAGCGCGCAGACTGCTCACCTGGACGGATGCCCGGAATAAAGGCACCGGACTTCTTCAGGTTTTCCGCTACGTCTTTCGGATTGAACATCAACGCCGTATAGAAGAAGCAGAAGAAAATAATCCCTGCACTAAACAGCAGAATATTCAACGGCTGACCAGGAGCGATCGACTGCGAGATGTCCTGCAACCAGCCCATACCTTCAGACTGACCAAACCAGGCACCCAACGAAGCCGGAAACAGCAAAATGCTGCTCGCGAAGATAGCAGGAATTACCCCGGCCATATTCACTTTCAGCGGCAAGTGGCTGGTCTGCGCAGCAAAAACCTTGCGGCCCTGCTGACGCTTGGCGTAGTGAACAGCAATACGACGCTGACCACGCTCAATGAACACCACAAAACCGATAATCGCTACTGCCAGCAAACCGATGGCAACCAGGGCGAAGATATTGATATCACCCTGACGCGCAGACTCGAAAGACTGCCCAATTGCTCTCGGAAGACCGGCGACGATACCTGCGAAAATCAACATCGAGATACCGTTACCAACACCGCGCTCAGTAATCTGCTCACCCAGCCACATCATGAACATCGCACCAGCCACAAATGTGGATACCGCAACGAAATGGAAGCCAAAGTCACCAGTGAACGCAACACCCTGCCCGGCCAGGCCAACGGACATGCCGATAGCTTGGACCAAGGCGAGAATGACAGTGCCGTAGCGGGTGTACTGGCTAATCTTGCGACGGCCAGCTTCACCTTCCTTCTTCAACTGCTCCAGCTGCGGGCTGACGGCGGTCATCAGCTGCATGATGATCGATGCCGAGATGTACGGCATGATCCCCAGTGCAAAGATGCTCATCCGTTCCAGCGCGCCGCCGGAAAACATGTTGAACAAGCTAAGAATGGTCCCCTCATTCTGTCGAAACAGGTCTGCGAGTCGGTCCGGATTGATACCTGGAACCGGGATGTGTGCGCCTATTCGGTAGACGATAATCGCCAGGAACAGAAAACGCAGACGAGCCCAAAGTTCAGACATACCGCCTTTGCCGAGCGCTGAGAGAGCACCTTGCTTAGCCATTTATTCCTCGAACTTGCCGCCAGCTGCTTCGATAGCCGAACGCGCACCTTTGGTGGCGCCGATTCCCTTGCCGATAGTGACAGCGCGAGTCACTTCACCGGACAGCATGATTTTCACACGCTGTACGTTGACGTTGATCACGTTGGCATCTTTCAGGGTCTGCACGGTAACGATGTCGCCTTCCACTTTGGCCAGCTCGGACAGACGCACTTCTGCGCGATCCATGGCTTTCAGGGAAACGAAACCGAATTTCGGCAGGCGACGATGCAGCGGCTGTTGACCGCCTTCAAAGCCTGGAGCAATAGTGCCACCGGAGCGGGAGGACTGACCTTTGTGGCCACGGCCACCGGTCTTGCCCAAACCACTACCGATACCACGGCCCGGACGATGCTTTTCACGACGGGAACCCGGCGCTGGACTCAGATCATTGAGTTTCATCGATTAACCCTCGACACGCAGCATGTAGTAAGCCTTGTTGATCATCCCGCGATTCTCGGGAGTATCAAGTACTTCTACAGTGTGACCGATGCGACGCAGACCCAAACCCTTAACACACAATTTGTGGTTAGGGATGCGACCGGTCATGCTTTTGATCAGCGTTACTTTAACGGTAGCCATGATCAGAAGATCTCCTTGACGCTTTTGCCACGCTTGGCGGCAATAGATTCAGGAGACTGCATTGCTTTCAAACCCTTGAACGTAGCGTGAACCACGTTTACCGGGTTAGTCGAGCCGTAGCACTTGGCCAGAACGTTCTGAACGCCGGCAACTTCGAGGACAGCACGCATAGCGCCGCCAGCGATGATACCAGTACCTTCAGAAGCAGGCTGCATGTACACCTTCGAAGCACCATGAGCGGACTTCATTGCGTACTGCAGCGTGGTGCCGTTCAGATCAACTTGGATCATGTTGCGACGAGCAGCTTCCATTGCCTTCTGGATCGCAGCAGGCACTTCACGTGACTTGCCACGGCCGAAGCCAACGCGCCCTTTACCATCACCAACCACGGTCAACGCGGTGAAAGTGAAGATACGGCCGCCTTTAACGGTTTTGGCTACGCGGTTAACTTGAACCAGCTTCTCAATGTAGCCTTCGTCGCGCTTTTGGTCGTTATTTGACATAACTTAGAACTCCAGCCCAGCTTCACGAGCAGCATCAGCCAGCGCCTTGACGCGACCGTGATACTTGAAGCCAGAGCGGTCGAAAGCCACCTGCGAGACGCCAGCGGCTTTTGCACGCGTAGCGACCAGCTGGCCAACCTTAGTGGCCGCGTCGATGTTGCCAGTGGCGCCATCACGCAGTTCTTTATCCAAAGTCGAGGCGCTTGCCAGGACCTGGTTGCCGTCGGCCGAGATGACCTGGGCGTAAATGTGCTGCGACGAGCGGAACACGCAGAGACGCACGACTTCGAGTTCGTGCATTTTCAGGCGTGCTTTGCGAGCGCGACGCAGTCGAGTAACTTTTTTGTCGGTCATTTGCTATGCCCTACTTCTTCTTGGCTTCTTTACGACGGACGACTTCGTCCGCGTAGCGCACACCTTTGCCTTTGTACGGCTCAGGTGGACGGAAGTCGCGGATCTCAGCGGCCACCTGACCTACCAGCTGCTTATCGATACCCTTGATCAGGATATCGGTTTGGCTAGGGGTCTCAGCGGTGATGCCTTCCGGCAGTTCGTAATCCACTGGGTGCGAGAAGCCAAGGGCCAGGTTCAAAACCGTGCCTTTTGCTTGCGCTTTGTAACCAACACCGACCAGCTGGAGCTTACGCTCGAAGCCTTGGCTTACGCCTTGGACCATGTTGTTTACCAACGCACGAGTGGTACCGGCCATTGCGCGAGTTTGTTGATCGCCATTGCGAGCAGCAAAACGCAGCTCACCGGCTTCTTCAACGACCTCAACGGACGAATGGATGTTCAGTTCTAGAGTGCCCTTGGCACCCTTCACCGAAAGCTGACCACCTGCGAATTTGACTTCGACACCGGCTGGCAGCTTAACGGGGTTCTTAGCGACGCGTGACATGCTTATCCCCCCTTAGAACACTGTGCAAAGAACTTCGCCGCCGACACCGGCAGCGCGCGCAGCACGATCCGTCATCACACCTTTATTGGTGGAGACGATAGACACACCGAGACCGCCACGAACTTTCGGCAGATCTTCGACGGACTTGTACTGACGCAGGCCTGGACGGCTAACGCGCTTCACTTCCTCGATGACCGGACGGCCTTCGAAGTACTTCAGCTCGATAGACAGCAGTGGTTTGATTTCGCTGCTGATCTGATAACCCGCAATGTAGCCTTCGTCTTTCAGGACTTTGGCAACAGCAACCTTCAACGTGGAAGATGGCATGCTTACGACGGACTTTTCAGCCATCTGGGCATTACGGATTCGAGTTAGCATGTCCGCTAACGGGTCCTGCATACTCATGGGCTAGACGCTCCTAATACAAAAAAATTAGCCTTGCGGCTACTACGTGTCGCCGAGAATCTCCGAGCATAAAACACACGGGCTCAGGCGAGCCGCGTATTTTAGACACACCCCGGAAATGAATCAAGCCCCAAAAGGGGCTTGATTCAGATTCAAGGCCACCGACGGTCAGTATCTTGCGATTCTGACCATCGAGACTTCGAAAGTACTTACCAGCTGGCTTTAACCAGACCTGGTACGTCACCACGCATTGCCGCTTCACGCAGTTTGTTACGGCCGAGGCCGAACTTGCGGTAAACGCCGTGTGGACGACCGGTCAGGCGGCAGCGGTTACGCATGCGCGAAGCGCTTGCGTCACGTGGCTGCTTCTGCAGGGCTACTGTAGCTTCCCAACGCGCTTCTGGACTTGCGTTCAGATCAACGATGATAGCTTTCAGTGCTGCACGCTTCTTGGCGTACTTGGCAACCGTGAGCTGACGTTTCAGCTCGCGGTTTTTCATGCTCATCTTGGCCATGGTCCTACTCCAATCAGTTGCGGAACGGGAATTTGAAAGCGCGCAGCAGTGCGCGACCTTCATCATCCGTCCGAGCAGTGGTGGTCAGGGTAATGTCCAGACCGCGGAGAGCATCGATCTTGTCGTAGTCGATTTCCGGGAAGATGATCTGCTCTTTAACGCCCATGCTGTAGTTACCACGACCATCGAAGGACTTGGCATTCAGGCCGCGGAAGTCGCGTACCCGAGGCAGGGAGATCGACAGCAGACGATCCAGGAATTCGTACATACGCTCACGGCGCAGAGTCACTTTGACGCCGATCGGCCAACCTTCACGGACTTTAAAGCCAGCGATGGATTTCCGAGCGTAAGTCACAACGACTTTTTGACCGGTGATCTTTTCCAGGTCAGCAACAGCGTGCTCGATGACTTTTTTGTCGCCGATCGCTTCGCCCAGACCCATGTTCAGGGTGATTTTGGTAACGCGCGGAACTTCCATCACATTCGAAAGCTTAAGTTCTTCCTTAAGTTTCGGTGCGATTTCCTTCCGGTAAATCTCTTTTAGTCGTGCCATGGTCTTCTACCTAGCAGTGTTCAAGCATCAACCGCTTTTTGGGTCGACTTGAAGACACGAATTTTCTTGCCGTCTTCTACTTTGAAACCAACGCGGTCAGCCTTGTTGGTTTCGCCGTTGAAAATGGCGACGTTAGAAGCGTGCAGTGGCGCTTCTTTCTCGACGATACCGCCTTGTACGCCCGACGCGGGGTTAGGCTTGGTATGACGCTTAACCAGGTTCAAACCACCGATGACCAGACGATCATCAGCGAGAACCTTAAGCACCTTACCGCGCTTACCTTTGTCTTTGCCGGCGATCACGATGATCTCGTCGTCACGACGAATCTTTTGCATGTCGGATCTCCTTACAGCACTTCTGGGGCGAGCGAGACGATCTTCATGAACTTCTCAGTACGAAGTTCACGGGTCACTGGCCCAAAGATACGGGTGCCGATCGGCTCTTGCTTGTTGTTCAAAAGAACAGCAGCGTTGCCATCAAAGCGGATAATGGAGCCATCTGCACGGCGTACGCCGTGACGAGTGCGGACTACAACAGCAGTCATCACTTGGCCCTTTTTCACCTTACCGCGAGGAATTGCTTCCTTCACGGTAACTTTGATGATGTCACCGATACCAGCGTAACGACGATGGGAGCCACCCAGCACCTTGATGCACATAACGCGGCGAGCGCCGCTGTTATCGGCCACATCGAGCATGGATTGAGTCTGAATCATATAATTTCTCCGACCCCTAGTCCTTAGACTTCCACAGCGCGTTCGAGAACATCAACCAGTGCCCAAGACTTAGTCTTGGCCAGGGGACGAGTTTCACGAATAGTGACCTTGTCGCCGATGTGGCACTGATTGGTTTCGTCGTGCGCGTGCAGCTTAGTCGAACGCTTAACGTATTTACCGTAGATCGGGTGCTTAACGCGGCGCTCGATCAGAACGGTGATGGTTTTGTCCATCTTGTCGCTGACAACACGGCCAGTCAGCGTACGGACAGTTTTTTCGGCTTCAGCCATGATCACTTACCTGCCTGCTGGTTGAGCACAGTCTTCACGCGAGCAATGTCACGCTTAACTTGCGAGAGCAGATGAGACTGCCCCAACTGGCCAGTTGCTTTCTGCATACGCAGATTGAACTGGTCGCGCAGCAGGCCGAGCAGTTGCTCGTTCAGCTGCTGTGCGGATTTTTCACGAAGTTCATTCGCTTTCATCACATCACCGTCCGTTTAACAAAGGAGGTGGCGAGCGGCAGCTTTGCAGCAGCCAGGGCGAAAGCCTCACGCGCCAGCTCTTCAGTAACACCCTCGATTTCATACAGGACTTTGCCTGGCTGAATCTGGGCAACCCAATATTCCACGTTACCCTTACCTTTACCCATCCGAACTTCGAGTGGCTTCTTGGTTACAGGCTTGTCCGGGAATACACGGATCCAGATCTTGCCGCCACGTTTAACGTGACGGGTCAGTGCACGACGCGCTGACTCGATCTGACGAGCGGTGAGACGACCACGAGCTACAGACTTCAGCGCGAACTCGCCGAAGCTGACTTTGCTACCGCGCTGAGCCAGACCACGGTTGTGGCCTGTCATCTGCTTGCGGAACTTCGTACGCTTTGGTTGCAACATTTGGCGTACCCCTTACTTAGCAGCTTTTTTACGAGGCGCTGGTGCTTGTGGTTTCAGCTCTTCTTGGCGACCACCAATTACTTCGCCTTTGAAGATCCAAACCTTTACACCGATCACACCATAAGTGGTGTGAGCTTCGTAGTTGGCATAGTCGATGTCGGCACGCAGGGTGTGCAGTGGCACACGACCTTCGCGATACCATTCAGTACGTGCGATTTCAGCACCGCCGAGACGACCGCTCACTTGGATTTTGATGCCTTTGGCACCAATGCGCATGGCGTTCTGTACAGCGCGCTTCATAGCGCGACGGAACATTACACGACGCTCCAGCTGCTGAGCTACGCTCTGCGCAACCAGCATACCGTCGAGCTCCGGCTTGCGGATCTCTTCGATATTGATGTGCACAGGCACACCCATTTGCTTGGTCAGGTCCTGACGCAGTTTCTCAACATCTTCACCTTTCTTCCCGATAACGATACCTGGACGAGCAGTGTGGATGGTGATACGTGCAGTTTGGGCCGGACGATGGATATCGATACGGCTTACGGACGCGCTTTTTAGTTTGTCTTGGAGATACTCGCGCACCTTCAGATCAGCGAACAAATAGTCCGCATAAGTCCGACCGTCTGCGTACCAGACGGAGGTGTGCTCCTTGACGATTCCCAGGCGAATGCCAATGGGATGTACTTTCTGACCCATCTCTTCGACTCCGTTACTTGTCAGCAACCTTGACAGTGATATGGCAAGACCGCTTGACGATGCGATCAGCCCGGCCTTTGGCACGAGGCATGATGCGCTTCAGCGAACGCCCTTCGTTGACGAAAACGGTGCTGACCTTAAGGTCATCAACGTCTGCGCCTTCGTTATGCTCGGCGTTGGCTACGGCCGACTCCAGCACTTTCTTGATGATCTCGGCGGCTTTCTTACTGCTGAAAGCCAACAGGTTGAGCGCTTCGCCCACCTTCTTCCCGCGGATCTGGTCGGCGACCAAGCGGGCTTTCTGGGCGGAGATTCGAGCGCCCGACAACTTAGCGGCTACTTCCATCATTCCTTACCCCTTAACGCTTGGCTTTCTTGTCTGCCACATGCCCACGATAAGTGCGGGTAGCGGCAAACTCGCCTAGTTTGTGGCCGACCATGTCTTCGTTCACAAGAACTGGGACATGCAGACGACCGTTATGCACAGCAATGGTCAAACCGACCATTTGTGGCAGGATCATCGAACGGCGCGACCAGGTTTTCACTGGTTTGCGATCGTTCTTTTCCGCCGCCACTTCGATCTTCTTCAGTAGGTGAAGATCAATAAAAGGACCTTTTTTCAGAGAACGTGGCACTGTCGTATCCCTCTATTTACTTGCGACGACGGACGATCATTTTGTCGGTACGCTTATTACCACGAGTCTTCGCGCCCTTAGTCGGGAAGCCCCACGGCGATACCGGATGACGACCACCAGAGGTACGACCTTCACCACCACCATGTGGGTGGTCAACCGGGTTCATGGCAACACCACGAACGGTTGGGCGAACGCCACGCCAGCGTTTGGCACCAGCTTTACCCAGCGAACGCAGGCTATGCTCGGAGTTCGAGACTTCGCCCAGGGTCGCACGGCATTCAGCCAATACTTTACGCATCTCACCAGAACGCAGACGCAGGGTCACGTAGACACCTTCACGAGCGATCAGCTGAGCCGAAGCACCAGCGGAACGAGCGATTTGCGCGCCTTTACCTGGCTTCAATTCGATGCCGTGTACGGTGCTACCAACTGGAATGTTACGCAGTTGCAGAGCGTTGCCCGGCTTGATCGGCGCCAGAGCACCTGCGATCAGCTGGTCACCAGCACTCACGCCTTTAGGGGCGATAATGTAGCGACGCTCGCCATCTGCGTACAGCAGCAGAGCGATGTGAGCAGTACGGTTTGGATCGTATTCGATACGCTCGACAGTGGCGGAGATGCCATCTTTGTCATTGCGACGGAAATCGACCAAACGATAATGCTGCTTATGGCCACCACCGATGTGACGAGTGGTAATGCGACCATTGTTGTTACGACCACCAGTCTTCGATTTCTTCTCGAGCAGCGGTGCGTGAGGAGCGCCTTTATGCAGCTCCTGGTTGACCACCTTGACCACAAAACGGCGGCCAGGGGAAGTCGGTTTGCATTTAACGATTGCCATGATGCACCCCTTCCTTACTCAGCACTGCTGCTGAAATCGAGATCTTGGCCTGGTTGAAGGGAGATAACTGCCTTCTTCCAGTCATTACGCTTGCCCAGACCGCGAGCAGTGCGCTTGCTCTTACCCAGAACATTCAGGGTAGTAACACGCTCTACTTTCACGCTGAACAGGCTTTCGACGGCCTTCTTGATTTCCAGCTTGGTTGCGTCAGTAGCAACCTTGAAAACGAACTGACCTTTCTTGTCAGCCAGAACCGTAGCCTTTTCGGAAACGTGCGGGCCGAGCAGAACTTTAAATACGCGTTCCTGGTTCATCCCAGCAGCTCCTCGAATTTCTTCACGGCCGACACGGTGATCAACACCTTGTCGTATGCGATCAGACTAACTGGATCGGAACCTTGCACGTCACGGACATCGACGTGTGGCAGGTTGCGAGCAGCCAGGTACAGGTTCTGATCAACAGCTTCGGACACGATCAGGACATCAGTCAGACCCATGCCATTCAGCTTGTTCAGCAGATCTTTGGTTTTCGGCGCTTCAACTACGAAGTCCTGAACCACGACCAGACGATCAGTACGCACGAGTTCAGCAAGGATGGAGCGCAGTGCTGCGCGATACATCTTCTTGTTGAGCTTCTGAGTGTGATCCTGCGGACGAGCTGCGAAAGTGGTACCGCCGCCACGCCAGATTGGGCTACGGATAGTACCGGCACGAGCACGGCCAGTACCTTTCTGACGCCAAGGGCGCTTACCGCCACCACGAACGTCGGAACGGGTCTTTTGCTGCTTGCTACCTTGACGGCCGCCAGCCATGTAGGCCACGACTGCTTGGTGAACAAGCGTCTCGTTGAATTCGCCGCCAAATGTCAGTTCGGAAACTTCGATCGCTTGAGCGTCATTTACATTTAATTGCATGTCAGCTTCCCCTTAACCGCGAGCCTTGGCCGCTGGACGTACAACCAGGTTGCCGCCAGTAGCGCCAGGAACAGCACCCTTGACCAACAACAGATTGCGTTCAGCGTCGACGCGCACTACTTCGAGGGACTGCACGGTCACGCGCTCAGCGCCCATATGACCGGACATTTTTTTGCCCTTGAATACACGACCAGGAGTCTGGCACTGGCCAATAGAGCCCGGGACGCGGTGGGAAACGGAGTTACCGTGAGTGTTGTCTTGGCCACGGAAATTCCAACGCTTGATCGTACCCTGGAAGCCTTTACCCTTGGACTGACCGGTTACATCAACCAGTTGACCAGCGGCGAAGATTTCAGCGTTGATCAGATCGCCAGCCTGGTAGTCGCCATCTTCAAGACGGAACTCCATGACAGTACGACCAGCTGCAACGTTTGCTTTAGCGAAGTGACCTGCTTGAGCAGCAGTCACACGCGAAGCACGACGCACGCCGACAGTGACTTGCACTGCACGATAGCCATCGGTTTCTTCAGTTTTAAACTGGGTGACGCGATTCGGCTCGATCTCAATGACCGTAACCGGAATGGAGACACCTTCTTCGGTGAAAATACGGGTCATACCGCATTTACGACCGACTACACCAATAGTCATGTTGTAAACCTCATGAGTGTACGGGGCTTTCACCCGCTATGGCCGCCCATTTCAGAGCGTTACACGACTAAGACCCAAGTCTTAGCCGAGGCTGATCTGCACTTCCACACCGGCCGCCAGATCAAGCTTCATAAGTGCATCAACGGTTTTATCCGTTGGCTGGACGATGTCCAGTACGCGCTTATGAGTACGGATCTCGTACTGGTCACGCGCGTCTTTGTTGACGTGCGGGGAGACCAGAACGGTGAACCGCTCTTTACGGGTAGGCAGTGGAATTGGACCACGCACTTGAGCACCAGTACGTTTCGCGGTTTCCACGATTTCCTGGGTGGATTGGTCGATCAGGCGATGGTCAAAAGCCTTCAACCTGATACGGATTTGCTGATTTTGCATTGGATTTCAGACTCCAGATTGCTATTCCCACCGGACGCAATACGCCCGTTAAAAGGAGGCGCAATTCTATAGACGGGCCACCACAGTGTCAACCCAATAAAAAAGCCCCCGCTAAGCGGGGGCTTTTTCAAGTCATCGCTTATTAAGCGATGATTTTGGCTACGACGCCAGCGCCGACGGTACGACCGCCTTCACGGATAGCGAAACGCAGACCATCTTCCATTGCGATGGTTTTGATCAGGGTGACAACCATTTTGATGTTGTCGCCTGGCATTACCATTTCAACGCCTTCCGGCAGTTCGCAGTTACCGGTCACGTCAGTGGTCCGGAAGTAGAACTGTGGACGGTAGCCTTTGAAGAACGGAGTGTGACGACCGCCTTCTTCTTTGCTCAACACATACACTTCAGCTTCGAAGGTAGTGTGCGGCTTGACCGAACCTGGCTTGACCAGAACCTGGCCACGCTCAACGTCGTCACGCTTGGTACCGCGCAACAGAACACCGCAGTTCTCGCCAGCACGACCTTCGTCGAGCAGCTTACGGAACATTTCAACGCCAGTGCAGGTGGTGACAACAGTGTCACGCAGACCTACGATTTCCAGCGAATCCTGAACCTTAACGATACCGCGCTCGATACGACCAGTCACAACAGTACCGCGACCCGAGATCGAGAATACGTCTTCGATTGGCATCAGGAACGGCTTGTCGATAACACGAACTGGATCTGGAATGTAGCTGTCCAGAGTCTCAACCAGCTTACGAACGGCAGTGGTGCCCATTTCGTTGTCATCTTGGCCGTTCAGAGCCATCAGAGCGGAACCGATGATGATCGGAGTGTCGTCGCCCGGGAAGTCGTAAGTGCTCAGCAGATCGCGCACTTCCATCTCAACCAGTTCCAACAGCTCAGCGTCGTCAACCATGTCAGCCTTGTTCAGGAAGACAACGATGTACGGAACGCCTACCTGACGGGACAGCAGGATGTGTTCGCGGGTCTGTGGCATCGGACCATCAGCGGCCGAGCAAACCAGGATCGCGCCGTCCATCTGGGCAGCACCGGTGATCATGTTCTTCACATAGTCAGCGTGACCTGGGCAGTCAACGTGAGCGTAGTGACGCACCAGCGAGTTGTATTCAACGTGCGCAGTGTTGATGGTGATACCACGAGCCTTTTCTTCCGGAGCGCTGTCGATTTTGTCGAAAGCAACAACGGCCGAACCGAAAATTTCGGAGCAGACGCGAGTCAGAGCTGCAGTCAGCGTGGTTTTACCATGGTCAACGTGACCGATAGTGCCAACGTTGACGTGCGGGAGGTCACGTACAAATTTTTCTTTAGCCACGACAATTAACTCCTTGCCTAAAGGACTGAATCAGCCTTGTTTTTTGGTAACAGTTTCGACGATATGCGACGGAGCTGTATTGTATTTTTTGAATTCCATAGAGTAGCTTGCGCGACCCTGGGACATGGAGCGAACGTCGGTTGCGTAACCAAACATCTCGCCCAACGGAACCTCAGCACGAATCACTTTGCCGGAAACCGTATCTTCCATACCCAAGATCATGCCGCGACGACGGTTAAGGTCGCCCATGACATCACCCATATAGTCTTCAGGCGTAACAACTTCTACCGCCATGATTGGCTCAAGCAACTCACCACCGCCCTTCTGGGCCAGCTGCTTGGTTGCCATAGAGGCAGCCACCTTAAACGCCATCTCGTTGGAGTCGACGTCGTGGTAAGAACCATCAAAAACGGTTGCCTTCAGGCCGATCAGCGGATAACCGGCAACAACGCCGTTTTTCATCTGCTCTTCGATACCCTTCTGGATCGCCGGGATGTATTCCTTAGGAACCACACCACCCACGACTTCGTTCACGAATTGCAGACCTTCCTGACCTTCATCAGCCGGAGCAAAACGAATCCAGCAATGACCAAACTGGCCACGACCACCGGATTGACGAACGAACTTGCCTTCGATCTCACAGCTCTTCGTGATGCGCTCACGATAGGAAACCTGAGGCTTACCGATGTTGGCTTCGACGTTGAACTCACGGCGCATCCGGTCAACCAGGATGTCCAGGTGCAACTCGCCCATGCCAGAGATGATCGTTTGACCAGTCTCTTCATCAGTTTTGACGCGGAAAGATGGATCTTCCTGAGCAAGCTTGCCCAGAGCGACACCCATTTTTTCCTGGTCATCCTTGGTCTTTGGCTCAACGGCAACCGAAATAACCGGCTCCGGGAAGTCCATGCGAACCAGGATGATTGGCTTGTCAGCGGTGCACAAAGTCTCACCAGTGGTGACGTCCTTCATGCCGATCAAGGCCGCGATGTCACCAGCGCGCACTTCCTTGATCTCTTCACGGGCGTTTGCGTGCATTTGCACCATACGACCCACGCGCTCTTTCTTGCCTTTAACCGAGTTGATCACGCCGTCGCCGGAGCTCAACACGCCCGAGTAAACTCGAACGAAGGTCAAAGTACCCACGAATGGGTCAGTAGCGATCTTGAACGCCAGCGCCGAGAACGGCTCGCTGTCGTCTGCATGACGCTCCAGTTCGATAGTCTCGTCATCCGGGTCAGTACCCTTGATGGCAGGAATGTCGACTGGGGCCGGCAGGTAGTCGATAACAGCATCGAGAACCAAGGGAACACCCTTGTTCTTGAATGAAGAACCGCAAACAGCCAAGACGATTTCGCCAGCGATAGTACGCTGACGCAGACCGGCCTTGATTTCCTCGATGGTGAGTTCTTCACCTTCAAGGTACTTGTTCATCAGTTCGTCACTGGATTCGGCCGCAGCCTGCACCATGTTGTCACGCCACTCTTCAGCCAGCGCCTGCAAGTCCGCAGGAATAGCCTCGCGACGAGGAACAGTACCCTTGTCCGCATCGTTCCAATACACAGCTTCCATACGCATCAGGTCGACCTGACCCTGGAAGTTGTCTTCGGAACCGATAGCCAGCTGGATCGGCACCGGAGTGTGACCCAGACGCTTTTTGATCTGTTCGATCACGCGCAGGAAGTTCGCGCCAGCACGGTCCATCTTGTTCACGTAAACAAGACGCGGAACACCGTATTTGTTGGCTTGACGCCATACGGTTTCCGACTGCGGCTCAACACCTGAGGTACCACAGAACACAACTACCGCGCCATCGAGTACACGCAGGGAACGCTCAACTTCAATAGTGAAGTCAACGTGGCCCGGGGTGTCGATGACGTTAAAGCGGTGATTGTCCGCGTATTGCTTCTCAGAGCCCTTCCAGAAGGTGGTAATAGCAGCAGAAGTAATGGTAATACCACGCTCCTGCTCTTGCACCATCCAGTCGGTGGTCGCGGCGCCGTCATGCACCTCGCCCATCTTGTGACTTTTGCCAGTGTAAAAAAGGACGCGCTCGGTGGTGGTGGTTTTACCAGCATCCACGTGAGCGACGATACCGATGTTACGGTAGCGACTAATCGGAGTAGTACGAGCCATAAAGCCCTCGCAAAATTAGTGAAGCTGAAATTAGAAGCGGTAGTGCGAGAAAGCCTTGTTGGCTTCAGCCATACGGTGCACGTCTTCACGCTTCTTAACAGCAGCACCTTTACCTTCGGCAGCATCCAACAGCTCGCCAGCCAAACGCAGAGCCATAGACTTCTCGCCGCGCTTACGGGCGAAGTCTACCAACCAGCGCATTGCCAGGGCGTTACGACGGGACGGGCGAACTTCGACCGGAACCTGGTAAGTAGCACCGCCTACACGGCGCGACTTCACTTCGACCAGCGGAGCGATGGCGTCGAGAGCTTTCTCGAAGATTTCCAGGGGGTCGCTGTTCTTGCGTTCTTTAACCTTTTCCAGCGCGCCATAAACGATACGTTCGGCAACGGCTTTTTTGCCGCTTTCCATCACGTGGTTCATGAACTTGGCCAGAATTTGGCTTCCGTATTTTGGATCGTCAAGCACTTCGCGCTTGGCTGCTACGCGTCTTCTTGGCATGGATAAGCCCTCAAACGGTCTTCAGGTTCGCTCGGAATCGGTGCCCTTGCGGGACGCCTCCGACCTTACTCTTATCGACTCAGAAAATAAGATGATTCAGTTTTACAAAAAGCCACTACTACTTAGGCTTCTTGGTACCGTACTTCGAACGACCCTGGTTACGACCTTTAACGCCGGAGGTATCCAAGGAGCCGCGCACGGTGTGGTAACGAACACCTGGCAAGTCTTTTACACGACCGCCACGGATCAGTACCACGCTGTGTTCTTGCAGGTTGTGGCCTTCACCGCCGATGTACGAGGAAACCTCGAAACCGTTGGTCAGACGCACACGGCATACTTTACGCAGTGCCGAGTTAGGTTTTTTCGGCGTAGTGGTATACACGCGAGTGCATACGCCACGACGTTGCGGGCAGTTCTGCAGCGCAGGCACGTCGGATTTCTCGACGATACGCTTACGCGGCTGACGTACCAGCTGGTTGATAGTTGCCATCTACTAGCTCCACTGTTGTCTTGCGACGCTATTGTCTTGCAAGAAAAGCAAAATGGCAGGAACGAATTCCAGCCAAATTTAGGGGTACAAGAGTCTAAAGAGGATCTTGCCCCCAGTCAAGGCAAGGCCCCGACCTCCCCTTCCATCGAACCGGGATAAAACTATCTCGATCCGACGAACGGGGCTGCCAGGGCCCGGACTTATTTATCGCAGAACTCAGTTACCGCTTGAGTTCAGCGCTTCGGTCAGTGCAGCTTCCACTTCACTGGCGCTTACGCGCAGCGGTTTGTCAAGCTCACGGCGGCGCTTGCGCTCGCTGTGGTAAGCCAAGCCGGTACCGGCTGGGATCAGACGACCCACAACCACGTTTTCTTTCAGGCCGCGCAGGTAATCGCGCTTGCCGGTTACCGCTGCTTCGGTCAGTACGCGAGTGGTCTCCTGGAAGGAGGCCGCCGAGATGAACGACTCAGTGGACAACGACGCCTTGGTAATACCCAGCAGTACCCGAGTGAACTTGGAAACGAATTTCTCGTCGCCAGCCAGACGCTCGTTTTCTACCAGTACGTGAGTCAACTCCATCTGGTCGCCCTTGATGAAAGTCGAATCGCCGGATTCAGCGATCTCAACTTTACGCAGCATCTGACGCAGGATGGTCTCGATGTGCTTATCGTTGATCTTCACGCCTTGCAGGCGGTAAACGTCCTGGATCTCGTTAACGATGTACTTGGCGAGCGCACTCACACCCAGCAAACGCAGGATGTCGTGTGGATCGCTCGGGCCGTCAGAGATAACTTCGCCGCGGTTTACCTGTTCGCCTTCGAAGACGTTCAGGTGACGCCACTTCGGAATCAGCTCTTCGTACAGATCGGTACCGTCGTTCGGGGTAATGACCAGACGGCGCTTGCCTTTGGTCTCTTTACCGAACGCGATGGTGCCGCTGACTTCAGCCAGAATCGATGCTTCCTTCGGACGACGAGCTTCGAACAAGTCGGCAACACGCGGCAGACCACCGGTGATGTCACGAGTTTTCGAAGTTTCTTGCGGAATACGAGCGATAACATCACCGATCGCGATTTTCGCACCATCCGCCACACCGACAAGGGCGTTGGCAGGCAGGAAGTACTGGGCAATTACGTCGGTACCTGGCAGCAAGAGATCCTTGCCGTTGTCATCAACCATCTTCACAGCAGGACGGATATCTTTACCGGCAGCTGGACGGTCTTTGGCGTCGAGTACTTCAATGTTGGTCATACCGGTCAATTCGTCAGTCTGACGCTTGATCGTGATGCCTTCTTCCATGCCCACGTAGGTCACGGTCCCTTTCATTTCGGTAACGATTGGGTGAGTGTGCGGATCCCACTTGGCCACGATTGCGCCAGCGTCGACCTTGTCACCTTCTTTGACCGAAATCACAGCACCGTACGGCAGTTTGTAACGCTCACGCTCACGACCGTAGTCATCAGCGATTGCCAGCTCACCGGAGCGGGACACAGCAACCAGGCAGCCATCCACTCGCTCAACGTGCTTCAAGTTGTGCAGACGAACGGTACCGCCATTCTTCACCTGAACGCTGTCCGCAGCGGAGGTCCGGCTTGCCGCACCACCGATGTGGAACGTACGCATGGTCAGCTGGGTACCCGGCTCACCGATGGACTGGGCAGCGATAACGCCGACCGCTTCACCGATGTTCACCTGATGACCACGAGCCAAGTCACGGCCGTAGCACTTGGCGCAAATACCATAACGGGTTTCGCAACTGATCGGCGAACGTACAATCACTTCGTCGATGCTGTTGAGTTCGATGAATTCAACCCATTTCTCGTCAACCAGAGTGCCGGCAGGAACGATAACTTCCTCGGTACCTGGCTTGAATACGTCACGGGCGATTACTCGACCCAGTACGCGCTCACCCAACGGTTCTACAACGTCGCCGCCTTCGATGTGCGGAGTCATCAGCAGACCGCGTTCGGTACCGCAGTCGACTTCAGTCACAACCAAGTCTTGCGCAACGTCTACCAGACGACGAGTCAGGTAACCGGAGTTAGCGGTTTTCAACGCGGTATCAGCCAGACCTTTACGTGCACCGTGAGTAGAGATGAAGTACTGAAGTACACTCAAACCTTCACGGAAGTTCGCAGTAATTGGCGTTTCGATGATGGAACCGTCCGGCTTGGCCATCAGGCCACGCATACCGGCGAGCTGACGGATCTGCGCAGCAGAACCCCGTGCGCCCGAGTCGGCCATCATGTACATCGAGTTGAACGACTCTTGATCGACTTCTACGCCATGACGGTCGATAACACGCTCTTTCGAGAGGTTCGACATCATCGCCTTCGACACTTCGTCGTTGGCCTTGGACCAAAGGTCGATCACTTTGTTGTACTTCTCGCCCTGGGTTACCAGGCCAGAGGCGTACTGGCTTTCGATCTCTTTCACTTCATCGGTAGCAGCACTGATGATGGCGGCTTTCTCGTCCGGGATAACGAAGTCGTTAACACCGATGGAAACGCCGGAAATGGTCGAATAAGCAAAACCGGTGTACATCAACTGGTCAGCGAAGATAACGGTCTCTTTCAAACCAACCACGCGGTAGCACTGGTTGATCAGCTTGGAGATCGCCTTTTTCTTCATTGGCTGGTTGACCACGTCGTACGACAGGCCAGGTGGAACAACCTGGAACAACAGCGCACGGCCGACGGTAGTGTCGACGATACGGGTGTTCTTGACGCTGCCACCATCACGATCGTTGACGGTTTCGTGGATGCGGACCTTGACCTTGGCGTGCAGAGCGGCTTCGCCGGCACGGAACACACGGTCAACTTCCTGCAGATCCGCGAACACACGACCTTCGCCCTTGGCGTTGATCGCTTCACGAGTCATGTAGTACAGACCCAATACAACGTCCTGCGACGGAACGATGATTGGCTCACCGTTGGCTGGCGACAGAATGTTGTTGGTCGACATCATCAACGCACGCGCTTCCAGCTGGGCTTCCAGCGTCAGCGGCACGTGCACGGCCATTTGGTCGCCGTCGAAGTCGGCGTTGTACGCAGCACAGACCAACGGGTGCAGCTGGATAGCCTTACCTTCGATCAGTACCGGTTCAAACGCCTGGATACCCAGACGGTGAAGGGTCGGTGCACGGTTGAGGAGAACCGGGTGTTCGCGAATCACTTCAGCGAGAACGTCCCAAACTTCTGGCAGCTCGCGCTCGACCATTTTCTTGGCCGCTTTGATGGTGGTCGCGAGACCGCGCATTTCCAGCTTGCCAAAAATGAACGGTTTGAACAGCTCGAGAGCCATCTTCTTCGGCAGACCGCACTGGTGCAGACGCAGGGTCGGGCCTACGGTAATTACCGAACGACCGGAGTAGTCAACACGCTTACCGAGCAAGTTCTGACGGAAACGACCCTGCTTACCCTTGATCATGTCAGCCAGGGATTTCAGAGGACGCTTGTTGGAACCTGTGATAGCGCGGCCACGACGACCGTTGTCGAGCAAGGCATCGACAGCTTCCTGCAACATACGCTTTTCGTTGCGCACGATGATGTCCGGAGCGGACAGATCAAGCAGGCGCTTCAAGCGGTTGTTACGGTTGATCACGCGACGGTACAGGTCGTTAAGGTCGGAAGTCGCGAAGCGACCGCCATCCAAAGGTACCAGTGGACGCAAGTCTGGCGGCAAAACCGGAAGAACGGTCAGCACCATCCACTCTGGCAAGTTGCCGGAACCCAGGAAGGCTTCCATCAACTTCAGACGCTTGGACAGCTTCTTGATCTTGGTTTCGGAGTTGGTTTGCGGAATTTCTTCACGCAGGCGGCCAATCTCGTGCTCTAGGTCGATAGCGTGCAGCAGTTCACGGACAGCTTCAGCACCCATGCGGGCATCGAAATCGTCGCCGAACTCTTCCAGCGCTTCGAAGTACTGTTCGTCGTTGAGCAACTGACCCTTTTCAAGGGTGGTCATGCCTGGATCGATAACAACGTAGCTCTCGAAGTAGAGAACGCGTTCGATATCACGCAGGGTCATGTCCATCAGCAAGCCGATACGGGACGGCAGCGATTTCAGGAACCAGATGTGAGCAACCGGCGAAGCCAGTTCGATGTGCGCCATGCGCTCACGACGAACCTTGGCCAGTGCGACTTCAACGCCGCACTTCTCGCAGATCACACCACGGTGCTTCAAGCGCTTGTACTTACCGCACAGGCACTCGTAATCCTTTACCGGGCCAAAGATCTTGGCGCAGAACAGGCCGTCACGCTCAGGTTTGAACGTACGGTAGTTGATGGTTTCCGGTTTTTTAACTTCACCGAACGACCACGAACGGATCATCTCAGGCGATGCCAACCCAATACGGATGGCGTCGAACTCTTCGACTTGACCCTGGTTTTTCAGCAAATTCAGTAGGTCTTTCAAGGCCTTTCCTCCTGGCGGAGCAGAGAGCGGGCTAAACAGCCCCGCTCTCGATTCGCGTCACGTGTTATTCGGTTTCCAGATCGATATCGATGCCGAGGGAACGAATTTCTTTGATCAACACGTTGAAGGACTCGGGCATGCCCGGCTCCATACGGTGATCGCCGTCCACGATGTTTTTGTACATCTTGGTCCGGCCGTTCACATCATCCGACTTCACTGTGAGCATTTCTTGCAGAGTGTATGCAGCACCGTATGCTTCCAGTGCCCAGACCTCCATCTCCCCGAAGCGCTGACCACCGAACTGAGCCTTACCACCCAACGGCTGCTGGGTAACCAGGCTGTACGAACCGGTAGAACGAGCGTGCATCTTATCGTCTACCAAGTGGTTCAGCTTCAGCATGTACATGTAGCCAACAGTAACCGGGCGCTCAAACTTGTTGCCGGTACGGCCGTCGAACAGCTGCATCTGGCCGCTTTCTGGCAGGTCTGCTAGTTTCAGCATGGCCTTGATTTCGCTTTCCTTGGCACCGTCGAACACCGGCGTAGCCATTGGAACACCGCCGCGCAGGTTCTTCGCCAGATCCAGGATTTCCTGGTCGGTGAAGGTGTCCAGCGCTTCGTTGCGACCGCCGATCTCGTTGTAGATCTCGTGCAGGAACTTGCGCAGGTCAGCAACCTTGCGCTGCTCTTCGATCATACGATTGATCTTCTCGCCCAAACCTTTGGCCGCGAGGCCCAGGTGGGTTTCAAGGATCTGACCAACGTTCATACGCGAAGGTACGCCCAACGGGTTGAGGACGACGTCGACCGGGGTGCCATTGGCATCGTGCGGCATGTCTTCAACCGGCATGATCACGGAGACCACACCTTTGTTACCGTGACGACCGGCCATCTTGTCGCCAGGCTGGATACGGCGACGGATTGCCAGGTAAACCTTGACGATTTTCAGCACGCCTGGAGCCAGGTCATCGCCCTGCTGCAGTTTGCGCTTCTTGTCTTCGAACTTGTCGTCCAGCAGACGGCGACGATCAACGATGTAGGCCTGAGCCTTCTCGAGCTGCTCGTTCAGAGCATCTTCAGCCATGCGCAGTTTGAACCACTGGCCGTGCTCAAGACCGTCGAGTACTTCGTCGCTGATCTCCTGACCTTTCTTCAGGCCGGCGCCGCCTTCAGCCTTACGGCCTACCAGGGCGGAACGCAGACGTTCGAAGGTCGCGCCTTCAACGATACGGAACTCTTCATTCAGATCCTTGCGGATCTCGTCGAGTTGGGTCTTCTCGATGGACAGTGCACGAGCATCACGCTCAACACCGTCACGGGTGAAGACCTGTACGTCGATGACAGTACCCTTGGTACCGGTAGGTACGCGCAGGGAGGTGTCTTTAACGTCGCTGGCTTTTTCACCGAAGATGGCACGCAACAGCTTCTCTTCCGGAGTCAGTTGAGTCTCGCCTTTCGGAGTGACCTTACCAACCAGGATGTCGCCTGCGCCAACCTCAGCACCTACGTAAACGATACCGGCTTCGTCCAGCTTGTTCAGTGCAGCTTCACCCACGTTCGGGATGTCTGCAGTGATTTCCTCTGGCCCAAGCTTGGTGTCACGTGCCACACAGGTCAGTTCCTGAATGTGGATCGTGGTGAAGCGGTCTTCCTGAACAACACGCTCGGACAGGCAGATGGAGTCTTCGAAGTTGTAACCGTTCCAGGCCATGAACGCGATACGCATGTTCTGACCCAGCGCCAGCTCACCCATGTCGGTGGACGGACCATCGGCCATAATGTCGCTGCGCTGAACCCGATCACCCTTGCTCACCAGCGGACGCTGGTTGATGCAGGTGTTCTGGTTGGAGCGGGTGTACTTGGTCAGGTTGTAGATGTCGACACCGGCTTCGCCAGTTTCAACTTCGTCATCAGCAACACGAACCACGATACGGCTGGCATCAACAGAGTCGATAACACCGCCACGACGAGCCACGACACAAACGCCGGAGTCACGGGCTACGTTACGCTCCATGCCGGTACCTACCAGCGGCTTGTCAGCACGCAGGGTCGGTACAGCTTGACGCTGCATGTTGGAACCCATCAACGCACGGTTGGCGTCATCGTGTTCCAGGAACGGGATCAGCGACGCTGCAACCGAAACTACCTGCTTCGGCGATACGTCCATCAAGGTGACGTCTTCCGGCGCCTTGACGGTGAACTCGTTCAAGTGACGAACAGCTACCAGTTCGTCGATCAGCATTTTCTTGTCGTTCATCGTGGCCGAGGCCTGAGCGATCACGTGATCAGCTTCTTCGATGGCGGACAGGAACACGATCTCGTCGGTGACCAGAGCGTCTTTCACCACACGGTACGGGCTCTCGAGGAAACCGTACTGGTTGGTGCGCGCATAAGCGGCCAGGGAGTTGATCAGGCCGATGTTCGGACCTTCCGGCGTTTCAATCGGGCATACACGACCATAGTGAGTCGGGTGTACGTCACGAACTTCAAAGCCTGCACGCTCACGAGTCAGACCGCCAGGGCCCAGTGCGGAAACACGGCGCTTGTGGGTGATCTCGGAGAGCGGGTTGTTCTGGTCCATGAACTGCGAGAGCTGGCTGGAACCGAAGAACTCTTTCACCGCTGCAGCCACTGGCTTGGCGTTGATCAGGTCTTGCGGCATCAGGCCTTCGCTTTCAGCCATCGACAGACGCTCTTTGACCGCACGCTCAACACGTACCAGGCCAACGCGGAACTGGTTCTCGGCCATTTCGCCTACGCAGCGAACACGACGGTTACCCAGGTGGTCGATGTCATCGACGATGCCTTTACCGTTACGGATGTCGACCAGAGTCTTCAGAACGGCAACGATGTCTTCCTTGCACAACACGCCCGAACCTTCGATCTCGGTACGACCGATACGACGGTTGAACTTCATCCGGCCGACCGCAGACAGGTCATAGCGCTCAGGGCTGAAGAACAGGTTGTTGAACAGGGTCTCGGCAGCGTCTTTGGTTGGTGGCTCGCCAGGACGCATCATGCGATAGATCTCGACCAGCGCTTCCAATTGGTTGCTGGTGGAGTCGATCTTCAGGGTGTCGGAGACGAACGGACCGCAGTCGATGTCGTTGGTGTACAGGGTCTCGAGGCGAACAATCTGAGACTTGGCGATTTTGCCCAGGATCTCGGTATTCAGCTCAGTGTTGCATTCAGCCAGGATTTCGCCTGTGGCCGGGTGCACGATGACCTTGGCGGTGGTGCGACCCAGGACGTAGTCCAGAGGCACCTCCAGCGTCTTGATACCGGCTTTTTCGATCTGGTTGATGTGGCGCGCAGTAATACGGCGGCCGGCTTCAACGATGACCTTGCCTTTCTCGTCCTGGATGTCCAGAACAGCAATCTCACCACGCAGGCGCTGAGGCACCAGCTCCAGGCTGAGGGTTTCGCCACTCACATGGAATACGTTGGTGGTGTAGAACGCGTCCAGCACCTGCTCAGTGGTATAGCCGAGCGCGCGCAGCAGGACCGATGCCGGCAGCTTGCGACGACGGTCGATACGCACGAACACGCAGTCTTTCGGGTCGAACTCGAAGTCCAACCACGAACCACGGTACGGAATGATCCGCGCGGAGTACAAAAGTTTGCCGGAGCTGTGCGTCTTGCCGCGATCGTGGTCGAAGAACACGCCCGGGGAACGGTGCAGCTGGGAAACGATAACGCGCTCGGTACCATTGATAACGAAGGTACCGTTCTCAGTCATCAGGGGGATTTCACCCATGTAGACTTCTTGCTCTTTGATGTCCTTGATCGCTTTGTTCGACGATTCTTTGTCGAAAATGATCAAACGGACTTTTACCCGCAAAGGTACGGCGTACGTAACACCGCGCAACACGCATTCTTTGACATCAAATGCCGGTTCGCCCAGGCGATAACCGACGTACTCCAGCGCAGCATTGCCGGAGTAGCTGATGATCGGGAAAACAGATTTGAAGGCCGCATGCAGGCCCACGTCGCGGAACTGATCTTTGGTCGCTCCCGCCTGCAAGAATTCACGATACGAATCCAGCTGGATAGCCAGAAGGTACGGGACATCCATGACGTCCGGCAACTTGCTAAAGTCCTTGCGGATACGTTTTTTCTCAGTATATGAGTAAGCCATCAGCGTTCCCCAGCTTGGTCACCTGCTTGTTTGGCCCCTCCCGACGGGAGCAGCCAGAAAATCGTGCAAACCCCATGGTTTGCGCCACCCCATCGGGTGGTTACAGCGCGCTATAGGCGACGACCGAGTCGATTGCCAATAACGGAAAAAGGCCGGTGGCAAGAGCCACCAGCCATCAGCCTTCAGCTTAACGCTTGGGCTGGAGACGCAAGGTCGATGCTTACTTCAGCTCGACTTTAGCGCCTGCTTCTTCCAAGGTAGCCTTGGCTTTAGCAGCAGCGTCAGCCGACACAGCTTCCAGAACCACGGAACCAGCACCGCTATCAACTACAGCCTTGGCTTCTTTCAGGCCCAGACCGGTCAGCTCACGTACAGCCTTGATCACGTTAACTTTCTTGTCGCCAGCTTCAAGCAGAACAACGTTGAATTCAGTTTGTTCTTCAACGACAGCAGCGGCAGCAGCAGGACCAGCAGAAGCAGCGGCAGCAGAAACGCCGAACTTCTCTTCCATTGCCTTGATCAGTTCAACGATTTCCAGAACGGATTTTTCGCCGATTGCTTCGATGATTTGGTCGTTAGTCAGAGACATGACTATAAATTCCTGTATTGGGGTGACGGCCTACGCGGCCATCGAAATAAACAATAAACGTAAAAAGGAGTTGCTCAGCCTTAAGCTGCAACAGCTTCTTTCTGGTCGCGAAGAGCCGCCAGAGTACGAGCCAATTTGCTGGTTGCGCCTTGAATCACGCTCATCAGCTGGGAAATGGCTTCGTCACGGGTCGGCAGGCTTGCCAGTACGTCGATCTGATTAGCTGCGAGGTAGTTACCCTCGAACGCAGCTGCCTTGATCTCGAACTTGTCCTGACCTTTTGCGAACTCTTTGAACAAACGGGCAGCAGCACCTGGATGTTCGTTGGAGAATGCAATCAAGGTCGGGCCGGTGAACACGTCGTTGAGAACACTGTATTGAGTGTCGGCAACAGCGCGCTTGAGCAGGGTGTTACGTACAACACGTACGTAAACGCCAGCTTCACGAGCCTCTTTACGGAGTCCGGTCATAGCGCCTACTGTCACACCGCGGGCATCAACCACGACAGCGGACAGGGCAACTTTGGCAGCCTTGTTGACTTCAGCGACGATGGCCTTCTTGTCTTCAAGTTTAATTGCCACGGGAAAAACTCCTGCTTGTTACCGTTTCATCCAACCGAAGCCGGATGTCGTTTTGGTGTCTGATTCGGTAAGGAACCGGGAGCACCATCTGCGTAGGCTTGAGGTTTAAGACTTGCGCCGCCTACGGTCTTGGATAGCCCCCGCCAGGCAGGGACCCCAATTTTTCAACTGCCGCAATTGCTTGCGCCAGTTTATGTCTTATACGTCCAGCGAGCCTTGGTCGATGACCAGACCTGGGCCCATGGTGGTGCTCAGGGTAACGCGCTTGACGTAGATACCTTTCGAGGAAGCTGGCTTGATACGCTTCAGATCAGCGATCAGGGCTTCAACGTTTTCCTTCAGCTTGACGGCGTCGAAGCCGACTTTGCCAACGGAGGTGTGAATGATGCCGTTTTTGTCGGTGCGATAACGAACCTGACCAGCCTTGGCGTTTTTAACCGCGGTAGCTACGTCTGGAGTTACGGTGCCGACTTTAGGGTTAGGCATCAGGCCACGTGGGCCCAGGATCTGACCCAACTGACCCACAACGCGCATTGCATCCGGGGATGCGATAACTACATCAAAGTTCAGGTTGCCGGCTTTCATTTCGGCAGCCAGGTCATCCATACCTACACGGTCAGCGCCGGCAGCCAGAGCAGCTTCAGCTGCAGGGCCTTGGGTGAAGACAGCAACACGTACAGTCTTGCCAGTGCCGTGTGGCAGCACAGTTGCGCTACGAACGACCTGGTCGGATTTACGCGGGTCTACACCCAAGTTCACAGCAATGTCAACAGACTCGCTGAACTTGACAGTCGACAGCTCGGTCAGCAGTGCAGCAGCATCTACAAAGTTGTAGGCCTTGCCTGCTTCGATTTTGCCGGCGATAGCCTTTTGGCGCTTGGTCAGCTTAGCCATTACACACCCTCCACGTTAAGGCCCATGCTACGAGCAGAACCGGCGATGGTACGCACGGCTGCATCCATATCAGCTGCAGTCAGATCCGCGTTTTTGGTTTTCGCGATTTCTTCCAGCTGAGCACGGGTCACGGTGCCAACCTTAACGGTGTTTGGACGAGCGGAACCGCTAGTCAGACCAGCAGCTTTCTTCAACAAAACCGAAGCCGGGGTCGACTTAGTTTCGAAAGTGAAGCTACGGTCGCTGTATACAGTAATGATCACTGGAGTCGGCAGACCTGGCTCAATACCCTGAGTACGGGCGTTGAAGGCCTTGCAGAATTCCATGATATTCACGCCGTGCTGACCCAGAGCTGGACCGACGGGTGGGCTTGGATTGGCCTGAGCGGCCTTCACTTGCAGCTTGATGTAAGCGGTAATCTTCTTGGCCATGAGGCACTCCAATTACGGGTTCAAACGCCTCGAAAGGCTCCCCGGTTACTTGCGCGTTTATCCCAGTGACGACAAAACCCCACAGCCTAAGGCTGCGGGGTTGGGATGCTTGCTCAGCTAGACTTTTTCGACCTGGCTGAACTCTAGCTCTACCGGAGTAGAGCGACCGAAAATGAGCACTGCCACTTGGATTCGGCTCTTTTCGTAGTTAACTTCTTCGACAGTGCCGTTAAAATCTGCAAACGGACCATCAGTAACACGAACAATCTCACCCGGCTCGAACAATGTCTTCGGCTTGGGCTTGTCGCTACCATCAGCAACACGACGCAGAATCGACTCTGCCTCTTTGTCGGTAATCGCAGCAGGCTTATCAGCGGTACCACCGATAAAGCCCATGACGCGAGGAGTGTCCTTGACCAAGTGCCAAGTACCCTCATTCATGTCCATTTGAACCAGAACGTAGCCAGGGAAGAACTTGCGCTCGCTTTTACGTTTCTGGCCATTACGCATTTCAACCACTTCTTCAGTGGGAACCAGAATTTCGCCGAAGCCGTCTTCCATGCCTGCAAACTTTATGCGCTCTAGCAAAGAGCGCATGACATGCTTCTCGTAACCCGAGTAAGCATGCACAACGTACCAACGCTTAGCCACGGGACACCCTTAGCCAACAATCAAGGAAACAAGCCAGCCGAGCAGGGAATCAAGCCCCCACAACAGCAACGCCATAACCAGAACAACAGCTACCACAATCAACGTGGTCTGTGTGGTTTCTTGGCGAGTCGGCCAAACGACTTTACGGATCTCGGTACGAGCTTCCTTTACCAGGACCGCAAAAGACTTGCCTTTAGCAGTCTGTAGGCCAACAAAGGCAGCAACAGCAGCAAGGGCGAGCAATGCGAGGACGCGGTACAGGATCGGCGACGCAGAGTAGTACTGGTTGCCGACAACGCCTACGACCACAACAGCGACTACTACAAGCCACTTGAGCAGATCGAAGCGAGAGCCTTGAGCTTCAGCCTTAGGAGTCATCTATGAAGATCCTGTGAAAAGAAAGCCAGACACACCAAGTGAATCTGGCAGGTCAGGAGGGAATCGAACCCCCAACCTACGGTTTTGGAGACCGTCGCTCTGCCAATTGAGCTACTGACCTAAAACAAAATCAGGCCGACAATTATGCCGATCTGAAAAAGACTTTACAACAACAAACCCCTGCAGACTTGGACCCCACCCAAACAAAATCACAAAAGAGGGGAGAATCAATCAGAGGCAGCCGTTAAAACAAAGGCAGATATTCTCATATCTGCCTTGTTATATGGAGCTCTTGAGCGGATTCGAACCGCTGACCTCACCCTTACCAAGGGTGTGCTCTACCAACTGAGCTACAAGAGCAAAACACTATGCACAACCTGCAAACTTGGAGCGGGTAGCGGGAATCGAACCCGCATCATCAGCTTGGAAGGCTGAGGTTCTACCACTAAACTATACCCGCAGAGCTTGCAGCTCACGCTAAAATGGTGGAGGGGGAAGGATTCGAACCTTCGAAGTCGTAGACGTCAGATTTACAGTCTGATCCCTTTGGCCGCTCGGGAACCCCTCCTAAGCGAGCCGGCATTCTATATCATGCCAGCCTTCTGTCAAGCATTTTCTCATTAAAAATATGAGGTTAGCTGCGTTGACTCTCGCATCACACCGTTTCCCTCAAGAGGTCATCACTGCGAAGCGGGCGCCATTCTATGCAAACTATTCAACAGTTGCAATGCCTTCGCACGGCATTATTTTATGTTTTAACTCATTGAATTCGTTAGCAAGGTTTTCAAAGGGCAAATCATCGGCCAGACGCCGGCTTTCAGGTGCCACTCTCAGCCAGTATCCCGAAACATCAGGAGCGCTCAGCGACTGCAGTTTTACCTTGATGTCCAGACTGGTAAGCCGCTGTTCCACAGACCGCGCCTGCTTCTGATCAGCAAAACCACCAATATAGAGACAACTGCTCTGCACCTCTGGGGCCTTTGCCCTGTCCCGTCGAACCACGGCATCAGCAGACTCGCTCAATAACTGGATATCCTGCTGAGAACCTCGGTACAGAACCAGGGGCGTAACATCCTTGGCACGCAGGGGCGCTTCCTGCTGATGCCAAATGTAATAGAAGATATTAAGGACCAGCAAAAGCAAAAACAGCCAACGCATAAAAACCTCAGGACAAGGGGCACGCCATCGCCAAACCAACAAAAACAAGATCAGGGACGAGTTTCGCTCGAGGCACGGCATCAGCAATCAGCTCAGCATCCCCTCCCGTCAGGAATACGGTGAATTCGTCACCCCAGTAACGCTGGGCCAACTCCAGCTGAGTCAGAACAAACCCTCTCAACATAAGCATACAGCCGCGCTCCACCGCCTCTACGGTCGTACGACCTGGCGACAGGTGCTCAAGGGCACGCTCGGCGGCAATATCGTCGTAGCGTATTTTGCGAGTATGCGTTCGCAGCTGGTTACGCATTAATGGCATACCAGGACAAATAAACCCGCCGAGATGCTCACCGTCCGCAGCAATAAAGTCGGAGGTAGCCGCCGTACCAAAATCGAGTACAAGGCACGAGCCCGGCGACAACTGAAAACCGCCAAGCATAGCCAACCAGCGATCAAGCCCTAGCCGCTCGAAGTCTTCGTACCCATTACGCACCCCAGCCATCTGCCGCGCAGATGTAGCACAAACCACAGTGATGCCAAAGGCATCTACCAGGGCCGCAACCAACTTGTTTGTCTCCTCGGAAGCACGAACACTCACCAGTCGACAATGTTTTATCGCCAAGCCCGCAAGCGCTGACAGACTATCTATTAACACGATATCCGAGCCGACGATCCCCTCGGCAAAAACATACGCCCTGCCTGACTCAAGCACTCGCCATTTGATAAAGCTATTCCCACAGTCGAGCTCAAGAATCATCACGCAACCTCAGGCTTAACTCACCACCGCTGTATATTTTTTCAACACCATCCACCCCCAAGCGTAACGCACCCTGCCCATCGATACCCAGCACCAGCCCTTCGACTTGATTCACACCGGCAATGAGCGAGACGGAACGCCCCTGCCATAGATGGTTCTGCTCCCATTCGCCTTGAATAGCGGAAAAGCCGGACGCTTGATGACGATCAAGGTAGGTTTGTAACTGTAAGCCGAGGCGGGCTACCAGATAGTTACGATCAACGGCGCTACCGGTTTCCAACTGCACAGAAGTCCATTGCTGATCGACTTCAGGCGCTTTCTGCATATTCACATTAATCCCCACACCAAGGACTACGTGGCAGACATCTGCCGGGTCTCCGACCAACTCCAGGAGGATGCCAGCAATCTTCTTCTGCCCCACCAAGACGTCATTGGGCCACTTCAAGCCTGCATTGCGCACGCCGGCCTCCCGCAGGGCCTGCATGACCGCCAGGCCGACAACCAGGCTAAGCCCCTCCAGTTGTCGCAACCCCCCATCAATTCGTAATACGAGGCTGTAGTAGATATTTTGAGCGAAAGGACTTACCCACTTACGCCCTCGCCTACCCCTGCCAGCAGTCTGCTGCTCCGACAGCACCAGAAACGGCGCAACCTGCCCCCCACCAATAAGACGCAATGCTTCGGCATTGGTAGAGTCAATGGAGTCGGATATATAGACTGGCCAGGTAGAAGAAGGCGCATTTGCAGCTATTTCGTCATGGCTTAGCAACGCCAGGGGCGCAGCCAACTGATATCCCCTGCCACGGACTTTATGGATAGGCAGATTCAACTCCGCCTCAAGATGCTGAAGCTGCTTCCATACAGCACTGCGACTGACGCCCAAGGCTGCACCAAGCGCTTCCCCGGAGTGGAATCGGCCATCTTTTAGAAGTTTCAACAACGTCAGCATGCAAGTCTCGCCTCACAATGAGGCACGCATGATAGCCATGCATAGGGCCATTGCATAGAAAGGCAGGACTTTAGCATTGAAGGCGACTGGCAGGCGCTCGCTCATACTTTTCCATCGCCCAAAACAAAACCCCATCTGCTTTCGCAAATGGGGTTTCGGAATTTAATCTTGACGATGACCTACTCTCACATGGGGAA